>NZ_LCTZ01000002.1:0-703750 GCF_001413955.1 Flagellimonas eckloniae
TAAAGATTATCTATAAGGAAAATTGTTGCAAGCGATATTTACAAGGAATACATGACCAATGGAAAAAGCGGTTATGAAAATGACAAAGAATTTATTATTCAACTTTTTAAGAGCATTATAGCGCCCAACGAAAAAATCTATGAATATTTTGAAGATGATAAGTTAACTTGGGTAGATGATATTCCAATTGTGAATACCTATTTAGTAAAACGAATGCGTAAGGCCACAAGCTCTACAAATGAAGGTTTCTTTTTGCCAAACCTACTCAAGGATCAACAAGATATGGTCTATGCCAATGACTTGCTCACAAAAACCCTATTGAACGATGCCAAGTGGGAAAAGGAGATTGAAGGTAAAACCCCAAACTGGGACAATGACCGAATTGCGGAGATTGATTCCATTATTTTAAAAATGGCGATATGTGAATTGCTCAACTTCCCATCCATTCCCGAAAAAGTTACCCTAAACGAATATTTGGAAATTGCCAAGGAATATTCAACCCCAAAAAGCAGCATATTTATTAACGGGGTTTTGGACAAGTTGGCAAAGGAGTATAAATCCGACGGAAAATTACAAAAGATAGGAAGAGGTTTGCAATAAACATTATTTGATTAATTTTGAAAAAACAATTTTTTAGTATGAAAAAAATAACAACAGTTTTAAGTTTGATTATGGCTGTTACCCTTGTAAGTGTTTCCTGCAAGGATAAAGCTGCAAGTAAGATAGTTGCTGACAATGTGGAAAGTGCCACGGACAGAGATGAGGCACAAAAGCAACTTCCTGTTATGAGTTTTGATAAATCAGAGCACGATTTTGGAACAATAGCACAGGGTACTCCCCAAGAGACCGTGTTTACCTTTACCAATACCGGAAATGCACCTTTGATAATCACGGATGCTAAAAGTAGCTGTGGCTGTACAATCCCTGAATATCCAAAAAATACGCCTATTGCACCAGGAGCAACTGGTGAATTATTGGTTAAGTTTTAATGGGTTCTGGCCAAAATCAAGTTACAAAAACGGTTACCGTTACGGCCAACACGGAAAAAGGCACTGAGCTTTTAAGAATCAAGGCTTTTGTTAACCCTAAAGATGCTGCACAAACTGCAGGGCCTGTTAAACTAGCATTAAATTAAATGGAAAATATTGGACAGTTTTTACCGCTGATATTGATTTTTGTGGTTGCGTATTTTTTTATGATTCGCCCACAGATTAAACGTCAGAAGGATGAGAAAAAATTTACCTCTGAACTTAAAAAAGGAGACCGAATCATAACCAAAAGTGGACTTCATGGAAAGATTATGGAGTTTGAATGACAAAGATTCGTCTTGCGTTATTGAGACCATGGCAGGTAAGTTAAAGTTTGATCGCTCCGGCCATTTCAATGGAAATGAGCAAAAAAATTATCAGCTCCGGTAAAAAAAATAATAGTACAAATGTTTCAAATAAAAAAGCACCTAACATTAGGTGCTTTTTTATCTATAGGCATCATTGAGTCCTATGCCTTTTTCAATCATTGGAATAATTTTTTCCAGCCTTTTGATTTTTGTTTTTTCTTGTTTGGCCTCATTAATGTATTCACAATATTCCTTTTTGCTTGTAGGGAGAGAGTGCATCAAAAGAAGCTTTAAGAGCATCACTTTCTATTAATTTGGTTTGGAGCAATGTAGGTGGTTTAATGGTTTTTTGTGTTTTTGGCAGCAACCATTTCCATACCATTTTCTTGGTTTTCAATAGCTTCAACCATATAAGTTAGAACAGATGCTTTATCAATATCTTTTTCAGATGAAAAATACCAATGGCGCATTGCTTTGGTTTTACCCTCCTGAGCATTGCGCAACACTTTTTGTGGATCTTTAAGAAAAACGCCATTAAAGAACCAAACACCAAAATGATTTTTAAACTTACAAATACCAAATACATTTTTGCCTCCTACGGTATAAACAGGTATATTCCATTTATAGTCTTCCACACTTTTTGTTTGTGAAGCTAATTCTCGCAGAATGCAGATTCCTTGCCTAAAATGATGTTCTTCCTGAAAATAGCTATCCAGTTTTTTCTGATTTTTCCATCTCACTTAATTTGAATTGCCGTAAGCTCACAGATTTTAACAATGACCATAACAGCTTTTTCCATGCTCTCCAGAGGAACATATTCATATTTTCCATGAAAATTATGCCCTCCTGCAAAAATATTGGGGCACGGCAATCCCATAAAACTTAGCTGGGATCCATCCGTTCCACCTCGAATGGGTTTAATAATAGGTTCAATACCCAGGGGATTCCATAGCTTCCTGTGCAATTTCTACAATATGGAACACGGGTTCAATCTTTTCCCGCATGTTTTTATATTGATCTTTGATTTCAAGTTGAATAAAGTCGCCGTATTTCTTTTGAAGCTTATCTGAAATATCCTGTAATAATTCCTTTCGGGCTTCAAAATGCTCTTTATCATGATCTCGAATAATAAGTTCGATTTCTGCTTTTTCAATTTCGCCTTTTATATGGTGAACATGGAAAAAACCTTCCATTCCGGTGGTTTTTTCAGGTATTTCCGTAACAGGAAGAAAACTTAGAAACTCATTGGCAATGCCAATTGCGTTAATCATCTTGTCTTTGGCATAGCCTGGGTGAACACTTTTACCTTCTATTGTTATTTTCGCACTTGCCGCATTAAAGTTTTCAAATTCCAATTCCCCAATCTGGCTTCCATCCATGGTGTAGGCCCATTGGGCACCAAATTTTTTGACATCAAATTTATGTGCGCCTTCACCTATTTCCTCATCAGGTGTAAATGCAATCCTAATATCACCATGTTTAATCTCCGGGTTATTTACCAAGTACTCCATAGCTGTAATAATCTCAGCGATACCAGCTTTGTCGTCAGCGCCCAACAATGTTGTGCGTCCGTGGTAATTATTGTTTGTCCTTTATATTGTAACAAATCCTCAAAATAATCTGGAGACAACACAACTTTTTTTCTTTTATTGAGCACAATATCTTTACCATCATAATCCTTTATTACCTGTGGTTTGACATTCTTTCCGGTAAAATCTGGCGAAGTATCCATGTGGGAAATAAAACCGATGGTCGGCACTTTTTTATCAATATTACTGGGTAAGATTGCCATGATATAGGCATGCTCATCTATAGAAACTTCCTGCATGCCAATTTGATGGAGTTCCAAAACTATTTTTTTTGCAAGGTCCCATTGGTTTTTTGTGCTGGGCGTGGTTTTGGAATACGGGTCACTTTGGGTGTCGATAGCAACATATTCTAGAAATCGGGGTAGTAATTTTTCCATAAAGTGCTTTTCATCAAAAATAACGTTTATTCAATCGTGATTTTAATAAAAAAAGGTTGCGAAAAGGTATCTTCCACGTTCTGAAAATCAACCAAATTGAAACAATTAATCTGTTTTATAGTTTACCTGTTTTGTGTTTTTGGCCATGGTCAAGAGTGTCTTTTGGGCATAGGAGGTCAAAATGATGAAAATATTATGGAGATTTTCCAACTGGATGATACCCAAAAGGAAAAAATGATGAATTGGAGTGGCAGAACTTAAAATCAGAAACGGAATCTTGAAAGATCAGGCAAAATATCTTTTGAAAAAGCATGAGCAAAGTCCTCCGGAAGATTTAATGGTCATGTCCTATAAGTACCGAATCCTTTTGGACAGTATGAGGCAAAACCTGAAAATATTGGATACCAAATTGCTATCCATTTTTAATAACCGGCAATACAATCTTTATATGGAACTATGTAGTGGGATTTCAATGCAGCCCATACATATAAATAGGTCATTTGACGAAAAATAGTCCAATAGTTAAATTCTCATTTAAGAGTTTATATTTTTGTTTAAAATTTTCTGAATGTACAAGTTCCTAATTCGTCCAATACTCTTTTTGCTTGACGCTGAAACTGCACATCACTTTTCTTTTGCATCTATACGGATACTTTCTAAGTTAGGGTTGAATAGATTGTTCAGAAAATTATTTGTCTTAGATGACCCCAAATTGGAAAAAGAAATCTTTGGCCTAAAATTTAGAAACCCAGTTGGACTTGCAGCAGGCTTTGATAAGGATGCAAAGCTTTATAATGAGTTTTCCGACTTTGGATTCGGATTTGTAGAGATTGGAACGCTTACACCAAAACCTCAAGAGGGAAACCCAAAGAAAAGACTATTCAGGTTAGTTGGAGACCAGGGAATTATCAATCGAATGGGTTTTAACAACAAGGGAGTTTTTGAAGCTGTGGAACAGCTGAAAAAAGAACACCGTGTGATTATTGGTGGTAACATTGGAAAGAACAAAGTAACAGCCAATGAAGATGCCATAAAAGATTATTTGATCTGTTTTGAAGCACTTTTTGAACATGTGGACTATTTTGTAGTCAATGTAAGTTCTCCCAATACTCCGGGGCTTCGCGAACTTCAGGATAAAAAACCGTTGACCAATCTATTGAAAAAACTTAAAAGGCAGAACGGAAAATTGGCACAGAAATACAAATCTAAAGAAAAACCGATTTTACTAAAAATTGCACCTGATTTAAGTGATGACCAATTATTGGATATTGTTGCCATTATGGCTGATACCGCGATTGAGGGAATTATTGCCACCAATACCACTATTTCTAGAAAAAATCTAAGTTCACATCTAATATTGACCGAGGAAAAAGGAGGGTTAAGCGGAAAACCTCTTGCAAAGCGAAGCACGGAGGTAATTCGATTTTTATCAGAAAAAAGCAATAAGGCGTTTCCTATAATTGGAGTAGGGGGGATTCATTCCCCGGAAGACGCTTTGGAAAAATTGGATGCAGGCGCTGACCTTATTCAATTGTATACTGGTTTTGTCTATGAAGGCCCAGCACTTATCAAGAAAATTAACAGAGCTATTTTGGAACGAGGTTAACACTAATTATCTTTTTAGTGTGAAATGGCTTTTATATTCCTTTGGAACTCCTTCAGTATTTTCATAAGAAATTTTAAACCAGTAGTCGGAAGCTAAAACCTGATTTCCATTTCGGGTACCATCCCATTCAACTTCGCCTTGAAATTGCTGTTGAATGACTCCAAATCTATCGTAAATGGTGATTTCTGGATTCTGTATCTCTGTTAAGCCATCTATTTTCCATGTGTCGTTGATTCCGTCACCATTGGGAGTGAAAAAACGTGGGTAATCCACAAAAAACAAATCTTGGGAGTAAATTTCACATCCATAAATATTCTGAATATGGGCCGTATGTTTTCCACCGACTAAATTTTCAAAAATGGGATTTTCCACAAATGTACCATTGTCAATTGCGAACATGTAAGAATCATTGTTTTCCGTTCTAATGGAAACAGTATGTACATCAGAAAAGAGGTCACTTAAAATATCAATCTCAAAAAGTGTGGGGGGAGGAATTGCTGAAACTGAGGTTAGGAGTAAGTTGGAACATCCATACTGCAAGTTGGTAATTTCCACCAAATATAGGCCCGGTGACATTGCTGAGTGGGTGCTATCGTTCTCATTCTGTATTTGGCCTTCAGAATCATAGGAATTGTAATACCAAGTAAAAGAATAATCTATAGTTGATAAACCAGTATCTAAGACTGGTAGGTCGCCTATGGGAAACCCTTCTTCATCAACACAAATCATATACTCTTCTTCCAAAGATGCCTCAAAAGATATTTGTCTAAGGTTTACTATAAAGGATGCAATTTCATAACAGCTGTTTCCAGATGAAATACGAGCATAAATTGTCTCTTGGGTTTGTGAAGGGAAATATCTATTGGGTCTTTCAATTTCATTTTCAAAATTTTCAGCATCCCTATTATACCTGTAGTAATTGACCTGATAGATTCCAGCGTCTTGATTGCCTAGAATAAGTGGACTATTTTGAGTTAAGTCGATGGCTTCCTCCCCATCGTTATCAAAATCACAGGTAGTGAGATCTAAAGGCGTATTTTCCACATGGGGTGCAGGAACATATTCAATTTCAATCATTCCAGAAAAGGAGCAGGTTGATGAAAAATCAACAATAACGTCATAAGTTCCATCTTGTGAAATATTTATAACCGGTGTATCATCAAACTGGGGAAGTCTCTGGTTGTTTCTATACCATTGATAGGACAGGGCACCTGTGGAAGTGGCATCCAATTCATAAGTTTCACCGATGCACAATGGTTGTCCATTTTGGACGGTTCTATCTTCCCCAAGTCCAACATCAGTAGAAAAGCTACTACCTTCCAGAAAGACTGCTGAATCCAATGCGGAGTCCAAATTATCAGCTATAACCAGTTTAATACTATAAACCTCTCCAGGTGTAACTTCTGAGGCTGCAACCATACTTCTGGTCATTCCGGCCATAGAGATAGCTGAATCATCATTGTTGGAACGGCCATAAAACCCTATATTTTGTGCTTCACATATTCCCGACACCCCTGGTCTTATTGTTGTAGCAGAAACAAGGTCCTCGGTGCCAGGAACAAGGGCAAGGTTAGTGGAGTTTCCATTTGAATCTGTTAGAATAAAAGCAAAAACATCCGAAAACGTGCATTGAAAATCATCTTGGTATTCTTCCGAGGCAAAAAGAAAATTAAAACTTATGCGGTTTGTTAATGATATAAAATCAAAACTTATATAGGAAGCGTTGAAAAGATTACTAGTGCCAGTGATGTTTGCCAAATCACTATCTCCTAACCAGGTTTCGGACCCTGAACTTCCAGTAAAATTGTTTGGCCCCACAGCATCTAAAACGTTACCTGAAGAGATAACTATACCTTCCCCATAGCTAAAATTACTGCCGTTGGAATTGAAATAACCAATTCCGTTAATGCCTTCGATTGTTCCGGTGGATGATTGAAAATTAAAGGTTTGCGCACAACCACTATCTACCAGGATGTCCTTGACAAGTTCCTCAACAGTGTAATTTTGGTCTACCATAATTTGCTGTCCTAAACAAAATATACTTTGGAATAGAATACAAAACTGAACAATTTTTCGAGCCATGACTAGGTAAAATAGAGTAACCGCCAAGGTTAAATATAGGTTTATTTTGGTTATCGATACGAATTATGACTTTAGATGGTGGGTTATCCAAACAAGCTACCTTTAATCTGGTAGATAGAAGATATATTATTTTGTAATTTTCATTTTCAACCAAATTTATGGAATGAACTATGAAATTCTAACTGCTTTCATTTTAGGCTCTTCAGTTTTGGCGATATTTCCAGGCCCCGACAATATCTTTGTGTTGACGCAGAGTATGACCAATGGTGTTAAAGCAGGCCTGATAACGGTAGCAGGCTTGGTAAGCGGTTGTTTGGTTCATACGACCTTACTGGCTTTTGGTGTTTCGGAAGTTATAAAGAGAAGTGATACTATTTTCTTTGGGATCAAATTGTTTGGAGCTGCTTATCTTTTATATCTGGCTTTTATGGTTTATAAAAGTGAAGCTTCAATTCAATTGGACAAAGGAAAAAGTCCAAAAAAAGTATCATCCAAATTGTTCTGGAAAGGATTCCTTATGAATGTATTGAATCCTAAGGTAACTATTTTCTTTTTGGCTTTTTTTCCAGGGTTTTTGTTTAGCGATGAAATGAATATCGTTTCTCAGTTTTATATACTGGGATTACTTTTTATGCTGACTGCACTAATTATTTTTGGACTTATTGCTATTTTGGCCGGTGCCATTTCTAATTTTCTTAGAAAAAATCCAAGAACGGGCGTGTACTTGAAGTGGCTCCAGATTTTTGTTTTTCTCGGGATAGCATTGTATCTCCTTCTATCAGATAAATAGTGGTAATTTTATGGGCGCAATGTCAAGAATAAAACTCATAGAATGCCCAAGAGATGCCATGCAGGGTATTAAAACCTATATTCCAACGGCCGAGAAAGTGAAATATATCCAATCACTTTTGGGGTGTGGCTTTGATACTATCGACTTTGGGAGTTTTGTTTCTCCAAAAGCCATTCCCCAAATGGTTGACACTGCAGATGTTTTGGCTCAATTGGATTTATCCAAAACCAAAAGCAAGCTTTTGGCAATTGTAGCTAATGTTAGGGGGGCAACTGATGCATCCAAGCACGCTGCTATTGACTATTTAGGGTATCCTTTTTCTATTTCAGAAAACTTTCAAATGAGGAATACCCATAAGACCATAACCCAATCTGTTGATACTCTTAAAGGTATCTTGGAAATTGCAGGTGCCGAGAATAAAGAAGTGGTCACCTACATTTCCATGGGTTTTGGAAATCCTTATGGAGACCCTTGGAATGTGGAGATTGTAGGTGAATGGACAGAAAGATTGGCAGAAATGGGGGTTCGAATTCTATCCCTTTCCGATACTATTGGAAGTTCTACACCAGAGGTCATTGATTATTTATTTTCAAATTTAATCCCCAAATATCCCAGCATTGAATTTGGGGCACATTTGCATACAACCCCTGCCAAATGGCATGAAAAAGTAGATGCTGCATATAAAGCGGGCTGCCGTCGTTTTGATGGTGCTGTACAAGGCTTTGGAGGTTGCCCAATGGCAAAAGATGAGCTTACCGGGAATATGCCAACTGAAAAAATGCTGTCCTATTTTACTGCAGAAAAAACGGATACAGGAGTCAATTGGATGGTTTTTGAGGCGGCATTTAACAAGGCTACCGAGCTCTTTTCCAGATACCATTAGAACTTTCTTATTTCCACTAAAAGTCTTCCGAATGTTAAATTTCAAAACTTATTTAAATTTAATCTAAATAAATTTGTTAAAAAAATTAACAACGGATATATTTGCCTTACTATTTACATTTAATCTAAATAAACTTAAAAAATGTTACTAAAAAGATTTTTCATATTAAGTATGTCCGCAGGCTTAATTGTTTCCTGTTCCAGTGATGACTCTGATGATGTTGACCCAATAGGAATAGACAACCCTGCTACATATGTTTTTGAAAGGGAAGGAGAAACTTCAGTAAGCTTTAGTGGTCAGACTACTCGTATTTTAATGGCAGAAGAAATCATAGCCAAATTTCAGGATGAAACTACAACCTTAGAAGAATTGACGGCTATGTTTGCACATGTTGAAGGAGAAAGTGATTTTTCAGATGCTGACCTAAATGCATCAGACAAGAATATTCTTGGCAAAACTGCCGCCTCCTTTGATTTCTTTTCCAATAATGCCACAGATCAGGTTTTGATTCGTGCTGATTTTGAAAGTTGGATACAGGCTCAAGTAGATGAGGTTTATCCAAACTGGAATGTAGCCGCTATGGCGGGAGCTGCCGGTCAGATTGCCGATGGCACCTCTGTAAGATACATTACGGATAAGGGACTTGAAATGAACCAGGTATTCAACAAGTCATTGATTGGGGCCTTGATGGTGGACCAAATGTTGAATAATTATATCAGTTCCTCAGTTTTGGACCCTTTTACTGCTGCTAATGATTCCGAAACTTTGGTGACGGACAAGAATTACACGGATATGGAGCATGACTGGGATGAAGCCTATGGCTATGCCTTTGGTACCGCTGCAGATTTGACCGATCCTAGACCTACTATTGGGGAGGATGACAATTTCTTGAACAAATACATTGGACGCGTTGAGGGCGATACCGATTTTGCCGGTATTACTGATGATATCTTTGAAGCACTAAAATTGGGCCGTGCTGCAATTGTGGCCAAAGAATATGATGTAAGAAACGAACAGGCAGAAGTACTTAGGGAATTAATTTCAGAAATAATCGGTATTAGAGCCGTGTATTATTTGCAGCAAGGTAAAAATGCATTGGATCAAACAACCCCCGACTATGGTGGTGGTTTCCATGACCTATCAGAAGGTTATGGCTTTATTTACAGCTTACAATTCACTCGTCAGCCAAATTCCGATGCGCCGTATTTTACGAAAGCTGAAGTAGATGCTTTTCTAATCGATTTATTGGATGATGGGGACAATGGACTTTGGGACGTGACCCCTACCACCTTGGATGCAATCTCAACATCGATTGCTGACCGATTCAGTTTTACTGTCGAAGAGGCTGGAAGCTAAAATGAAGTATTTTCATTTAACTTTTTAAGGATGAAATAAAAAGAGGCGGGTATTTGGTTCAACCCTGCCTCTTTTGCTATCTTTGGCGATCATTAATTTGGAATAAATAAAAATAATTGCATGAAAAAAACGTGGTATCTTCTTTCCATCGCTGCATTTGTCCTGTTCATTTGGGCCTGTTCCTCAGATGGGTCTTCTTCGGATGATGGCGGAGGAGGTGATGATGAGGTTCCAGTAACGTTTGATCGGGGAGCTATGTTGGCCAATTGGGCGGATAATATTATAATACCTTCGTATAAAGCTTTTCAGTCTGAATTGTCTGATTTAGAATCAACTTATGAAGCTTTTGTCGCTGACCAAAGTGTTATAAATTTGGAAGCTTTTAGGACCTCATGGGAAAGCGCATATCGGGCATGGCAACATGTTTCCATGTTTGAAATTGGACCGGCTGAGTCTATTGGGTACCGCCTGAATATAAACACCTATCCCGCTGACACTGATTTAATCGATGCATATCTGGCCACTGGGGTCTTTGACCTTTCGTTGCCCTCAAATAGGGATGCTAAAGGGTTTCCGGCTTTGGATTATATATTGAATGGTCTTGAGGATGACGACGTAACTTTGGTGGAACTTTTGACCAATAGTGTAAATTCTGCAAGTATGCAGGATTATATTTCTGAATTGTTGGCCGATATGGTTTCCCTTACCAATGATGTGGTTGGACAATGGGAAGGTTCTTATAGAAACACTTTTGTAGATAATAACGGCTCTTCAGCTACGGCAACGACGGATCGTTTCGTAAACGATTTCATTTTTTACTATGAGAAATTCCTCAGGGCAGGAAAAATAGGAATACCCATTGGTGTGTTTTCTGGAACAACAGAGGTCAATACCCTTGAAGTATTATATAAATCCGAATTGAGCAAATCCATGTTTTTAGAAGGTTTGGATGCTGTTCAAGATTTTTTTAACGGAAAACACTACGGTTCCGCAACAACTGGAGAAAGTTTGGAATCATATCTTGAGGCCCTAAATACACTAAAGGATGGGGCTGATCTTGCTAAGTTGATCAACGATCAAATGGATGAGGCACGGGATATCGTTTCGTCCTTAAATGATTTTAAAACGGAAATAGAAGCGGCAGATCCTCCTGTAAATATGTTCTTGGCTTATGACGAGGTCCAAAAAGTGGTTCCCCTGTTCAAAGTGGATATGGTTTCCGCAATGAGCATCAATATAGATTTTGTGGATGCTGATGGAGACTAATGGTCAATGGTTTTAAAACATATCTTGAGAAGAATATTGAGGCCGCTCCTTTAGCGGTCTTTCGTATTTTTTTTGGTCTAATGATGCTTGGAAGCATTATCAGGTTTTGGGCCAATGGATGGATTGAAACCCTCTATATTACACCCAGTTTTCACTTTACATATTATGGTTTCGAATGGGTAAGACCTCTGGGTTATTTCACTTATGTGTTGTTTTTTGTTTGTGCAATTGCAGCAGTGGGTGTGGCACTTGGCTTCAAATACCGATTGTCTATTGTTGTTTTCTTCCTATCCTTTACCTATATCGAATTAATGGACAAGACCACTTATTTAAACCACTATTATTTTATTAGTATACTGTCGTTTCTCCTAATTTTCCTGCCTGCAAATTCATACTTTTCCATAGATTCCAAAAACAATCCTCAAAAAGCATTTGCCCAGATTCCTAAGTGGACCGCGGATAGTATTAAACTCTTGCTTGGATTGGTATACTTTTATGCAGGTATCGCCAAACTGAACTCAGATTGGTTAATTGAGGCTATGCCGCTAAAAATCTGGCTTCCCTCCAAATTTAGTATACCGCTTATTGGAAATTTTCTAGCAGAGGAATGGGTGCATTACGCATTCAGTTGGTCAGGTGCTATATATGATCTTGCCATACCTTTTCTTTTGCTTTATTCCAGGACTAGGTATTTTGCATTTTTTCTGGTCGTTGTTTTTCATCTATTGACCCGGGTTTTGTTTCCTATAGGAATGTTCCCCTATATCATGATTATATCCGCACTTATCTTTTTCGATGCTCGGTTGCACCACAAGATTTTAGGTTTTATTTCAAAGTATTTGAAAATCAGCAAGGATTTTTTTGACAATGGAAAGGTTTTAACCCAAAAAAAGAATTTCACTCTAAACCTCAAGTATGTAGTCATTATGCTGTTTTTTGCGTTGCAGTTGTTGTTCCCATGGCGATATATACTGTATCCAGGAGAGCTGTTTTGGACCGAGGAAGGATATCGGTTTTCGTGGCGGGTTATGTTAATGGAGAAAGCGGGATATGCTCAGTTTAAGATTGTGGACAAGAAAACAAACGTATGGTTCTATGTTGACAATAAAGACTTTTTAACCCCATTTCAAGAAAAACAGATGTCTTTTCAACCTGATTTCATTTTGGAATACGCACATTATTTAAAGGAACATTTTGAAAGGGAAGGCCACAAAAATTTGGGAGTGTATGTAGATTGCTATGTGACACTGAATGGTAGGTTGAGCGAAACTTTTATCGACCCTGATGTAGATTTAACCCAATATAGGGAGTCATTTAAACATAAAACTTGGATAGTACCATTTAAAGATGAAATCAAGGGAATATAAAAACCTCATTTTTTTGTTGCTGCTTTGCACTTCGGTATTTGGGCAACATAATTTTACGGGAACGATCATTGATAATGAAGGTACCAATGTTGCACAGGCCGAAGTATATATCAATGAACTTCTTTTGTTGGAAACCACTTCGGATAGTGGTAACTTTTATTTTTCCAATGTTCCTACGGGAACATACTCTGTAGTAGTCTTTGCCTTTGGCTATCAGGTAAATGAGCAAAAAATTGAAATCAATGGAAGTACAAATATTGACGTTCAGCTCTTACCTCTTGGGGAGCAACTTTCTGAAGTGGTACTCACCAAGGAACGTGAAAAAGTATTTGCGCTTCAGAAATTAAAAAAAGTAGAGGGAACGGCAATTTATGCCGGAAAAAAAAATGAAGTGATTGCGGTTGATCTTTTAACGGCAAATTTAGCCGCGAATAACCCACGACAGGTGTATGGTCAGGTCGTTGGTCTGAATATTTATGAGGATTGTAATGCAGGGATTCAATTGAACATTGGCGGCAGGGGATTGGATCCAAATAGGTCGGCTAATTTTAACATTCGCCAAAATGGATACGACATTAGTGCAGACCCACTAGGTTATCCGGAAAGTTATTATACTCCTCCAGCAGAGGCGCTAAGTGAAATTCAAGTAATTAGAGGGGCAGCATCACTGCAATATGGTCCCCAATTTGGCGGATTGATAAATTTTAAATTTAAAAAACCCAATCCCAACAAAAAGATAGAATTGATTTCGCGGCAAACATTAGCCTCATATGGGACCTTTACCAGTTTTAATAGTTTGAGTGGAACTACAGGAAAATTAAGCTATTACAGCTATTTTAATTACAAGGAGGGAAGTTGTTTTAGATGTAATAGTAATTACAATAGCCGTAACTTTTTCGGAAATTTCGGGTATCAAATAACCGAGAAGACCAAATTGAACTTCGAGGTCACCTTGTTCAATTATCTAACAAAACAACCCGGTGGTTTAACGGATGCCCAGTTTTTGGAAGACCCTACCTTTAGTAATCGGGATCGAAACTGGTTCAATGTGGACTGGAAATTGTTTTCCTTACGCCTGGAGCATCAATTTTCTGCTAAGACCGATTTTAGCTTGAATCTATTTACCCTTGATGCTACAAGAAATGCCTTGGGATTTAGGACCAATCGCGTTTCCCAAGCGGACGATCCTAATGAACCTAGGGAGCTACTTCAAGATAATTTTCAGAATTGGGGTGCTGAAGGCAGATTGTTAACGCGCTATCAAATCAATGAAAAAGACGCAGTCCTATTGTTGGGTACAAAATATTATCAATCGGAAAATAAGCAAAGACAAGGCCCTGGTAACAATTTGGAAACCCCTGATTTTGAGTTTGCAGCGGATGAATTTCCAAATTATGAACGACAGTCCCAATTTGTTTTTCCCAATTTGAATGTGGCCTTATTTGGCGAAAATATCTTTAATCTGTCAAACAAGTTTTCTCTGACCCCTGGTTTTCGATTTGAATATATTAAAACCCAGAGTGAGGGTACTTTTAGGAATATTGTGCTGGATTTAGCTGGAAACCCATTGCTAAATGAAGAGATTCCAGATAATAGGACCTTTGAACGAAACTTTTTCCTTTTTGGGCTAGGGGCTTCCTATAAATTGTCTTCAAGTATGGAGATATATGCCAATTTTTCGCAAAACTACCGCTCCGTAACCTTCAATGATATTCGTGTTGTCAATCCATCTTTCCAAGTGGATGAAAATATATCGGATGAGAATGGTTTTACGACTGATATAGGTATTCGTGGTAGGTCGGGGGAAGTGTTAAATTATGATGTTAGTGCCTTTGGATTGTATTATGATGATCGGTTAGGAGAAGTGCTGCGCAATGAAACACGTGTAAACGCTGCTGGGGACTTAGTGGAAACTGGAAGAATAGTGCGCTTTAGAGGGAATATTGGAACGGCCTTCATGTATGGTCTTGAAAGCTTTGCCGACATTAGTCTAAAAGAATTGTTTTTTGCTGAAAAGGACAAGTTAAGACTAAATTATTTTGTCAATCTGGCATTGACCAATTCCGAATATCTGTCTTCTGATGAGAACAATGTAGATGGAAACAAGGTTGAATTTATTCCAAAGGTCAATCTTAAGACTGGACTTAGTTTTGGGTATGGTAATTTTTTGGGTAGTCTACAATATACCTATTTGTCTGAGCAATTCACTGATGCTACCAATGCTCCACAAGATGTTACCGATAACCAAAGGGGAATTGAGGGCGCAATTCCTTCTTATGACATCATGGACTTGTCCCTTTCCTATACCTTTAAGAAACTAAAACTAGAAGCCGGAATCAATAATTTATTGGACAATACCTATTTCACAAGAAGGGCAACTGGTTATCCGGGACCAGGAATTATACCAGCAGAACCAAGAACTTTTTACACTACACTGCAAATCAAAATTTGACTAGGAAGTGCACTTCTTCCAATTAATATAGACAACTATGGATTACGACGGTATTTTGCAAACATTTCCCAAGGAAATCAAATTCTTTATAGCAGTATTCGTAGTTGTTCTTTCAATAGGATTTTTTACGGGATTGTCGTTTGTAAGACAAACAGAGGCCACTACACCTGATGGGGTTGAAGAAAATTATTTGGGCAATGAAGCAGATGAATATGCAAATGTGATGAAGTTTAAAAAGGGAGACAGGGAAATGCTTACGATAGTGCATACCCATATTCTTTCCATGTCATTGATCTTTTTTCTTTTAGGAGGTTTGGTATGGCTAACGAAGTTTCCAAAAGAATGGAAGCTCTTCTTGACCATTGAGCCTTTTATTTCCGTACTGCTAACCTTTGGAGGAATTTATTTAATGTGGAAGGGTATTACATGGTTTAAGTATGTAATTGTCTTTTCGGGTATTCTTATGACTTTGACCTTTACATTTTCTGCAATGTTAGTGGTTAAACAGTGTCTTTATCCTAGAAAAGTTCAAGCTTAAAAAAACTAGTGTTGAATTCATCCACTTTCCAAACCCTTTCATTTCTGCAAACATAGCGCAACTAGTTCTCTATAAATTGATAGTTGATGTCTTTGTGTTTTAACAATCTAACTTTCGTTATGCCAGTGGCTAATAGCGTTTTAATTTCAGCAATTTCGTTTTTGTTTACAAGGATAACAAAATATTTGTTCCCAACAGAAATGGGTATTTTGCGTTGATTTATAGTAGGTAAAATATTCTTCTCCCAATACGTTATATCCAATGTGGAAAGATATTTTTTAAAATTTTCCAATTCCCATTCATAAAACTCAAAACATAGATTATTGAAAACCAATTGAAAAAGTTTACTGTGGTTACAAAAAGTAAATAAGCCATTTTTGGTTTGGTTCAAAACTTCAAGGGAGTGACACATAAGATGCAATTTTATAGTAAAGATATATTTATTTATAATAAGTCTAAATAAAAATAATATTAAATTCAACCCAAACCCAAGAGAAATATATTTTGAATTAAAATATGGTATATTTGCACGCAATTAATCCGTAATTGCAATGGAAGCCCACCTAAAAAAAATTGTCGGCGAAGGTTTAACGTATGATGACGTTTTACTTGTGCCGGGATATTCAGAAGTACTACCAAGAGAAGTCAACATTCAAGCAAAATTTACTAGAAACATTGTTATCAATGTTCCCATTGTTTCAGCGGCGATGGACACGGTAACCGAATCTCAGATGGCCATCGCAATGGCCCAAGAAGGAGGTATAGGAGTTTTGCACAAAAACATGACTATAGAACATCAGGCCATTAAGGTGAGAAAGGTGAAGCGGGCTGAAAGTGGAATGATCATGGACCCTGTCACTCTTCCCTTAGATTCTTTTGTTCGTGATGCTAAGGCCAATATGAAGGAACATAGCATAGGTGGAATCCCTATTGTTGATGGCAACAAAAAGCTTATTGGAATTGTTACCAATCGAGATTTACGATTTGAAAAGAATGATGATAGACCCATAGCGGAGGTTATGACATCAGAGAATTTGGTAACCGTTGGTGAAGGCACCTCGTTGGAGGAAGCCGAAGTAATTTTACAAAACTATAAGATTGAGAAACTACCGGTTGTAAATGACAACAATGTATTGGTAGGACTTATAACATTTAGGGATATTACCAAATTGACGCAAAAACCAATTGCAAACAAAGATCAATATGGTCGGTTACGGGTTGCCGCTGCAATAGGGGTTACACCAGATGCGGAAGATAGGGCAGAAGCCTTGGTCAATGCTGGAGTGGATGCTATAGTTATTGATACTGCACATGGTCATACCAAAGGAGTTGTGGATGTACTGAAAAAGATAAAAAAGACCTTTCCCCAACTAGAAGTAATCGTAGGAAATATAGCAACCGGTGAAGCTGCTAAATATTTAGTGGAAGCAGGAGCGGATGCTGTTAAGGTAGGAATTGGCCCTGGTTCTATTTGTACTACACGTGTTGTAGCAGGTGTAGGATTCCCTCAATTTTCAGCGGTCTTGGAAGTCGCTGCTGCCATTAAGGGTAGTGGTGTACCTGTAATTGCAGATGGTGGAATCCGGTATACCGGTGATATCCCAAAAGCAATTGCGGCAGGGGCAGACACAGTAATGTTGGGTTCACTATTAGCAGGAACCAAAGAATCTCCAGGAGAAACCATTATTTACGAAGGACGAAAGTTTAAATCCTACCGTGGAATGGGTTCTGTTGAAGCCATGAAAGAAGGTAGCAAAGACCGATATTTTCAGGATGTGGAAGACGATATTAAAAAACTGGTTCCGGAAGGTATTGTAGGACGTGTACCTTATAAAGGAGATTTGTTTGAAAGTGTTCACCAATTTATTGGTGGATTGCGAGCTGGAATGGGTTATTGTGGCGCCAAGGATATTGAAACTTTAAAGGAGACCGGCCGTTTCGTTAAAATTACTGCCAGTGGAATCAATGAAAGTCACCCGCACGATGTTACCATTACCAAAGAGTCACCCAATTATAGCAGATAAGTTTGTTACCAATTTACCTTAAAGTCGGGTTAAGATATAAGGCTGATGGATTTTGGTAAGAAATGCAAAGAGATTACGAAAACGTTTTCTTTGCTGTTAAATTCAAATATTTTCAATCATATTTTTTTATTTTAATTTGATAATCAAGCACTTGCAATTGCTTGTAGCTACTTTGAAGCAACTTGGCAGGTTCATGGTAAATTATATCAAAAAAAGAATAAGTCGTCAAATCAATTTGGGGCACTATATTTAGAGTATTACATTTTAAGTTTTAAGATATTATGAAAAATATAATTTTCAGTATTGTTTTTTTTGGCCTTATAATCATAAGCTGCAAAAAGACTGTACCTGAAGTTATCGAGGAAGAAACCGAAGTCATCACTTCGCTTCCATACTCGAAGTTGGATTTAGAGAGTTTAAATGCTTTTAGAACTGATGGTCCCAATTGGAAGATTGTTGGAAAGTCATTATCAGATTTTACCAAAAAGCATGATTTACAAGTTGAAGAAGGAACGGGCGTGCTTGTCAATACCAATGAAGAAGAAAACTTGAATTTGTTTTCTGTTTTTGAACATGGAGATATGGAGTTGGATATTGAGTTTATGATACCAAAAGGATCCAATTCCGGAATCTATTTTCAAAGTCGCTATGAAATACAGTTATTGGATAGCTGGCAAGTTGAAGATTTGAGCTCTCAAGATTGTGGAAGTATATATCAGCGATGGGATGAATCACGACCTGAAGGTGAAAAAGGATATGAAGGTCATCCTCCTTTCGAAAATGTAACCAAAGCACCTGGTTTATGGCAGCATTATTTTATAAAATTTAGGGCGCCACGTTTTGACGCCAATGGAACTAAAATTGAGAATGCACGATTTGAAAAGGTGGTGCACAACGGTGTGACAATCCATGAAAATGTAGAAGTTACAGGACCAACCAGGTCATCTGCAGCAAAGGATAATTCTGAGGTTACAAAGGCCCCCTTAATGATTCAGGGTGATCATGGTCCTGTGGCTTTCCGAAATATTAAATACAAGTTGTATGGTTCAGAAACCTTGACCACTTCAAACGTAAAATACAACTATTACGAAGTGGAGACACCTATAAAACAAATGCCCAATTTTGATTCAATACAAGTAATCGAATCAGGCACTATAGATGTAATGGATGTAGATAAACTATCCAAACGGCGAAATGGCGTGGCCTTCCAGTTTACATCAGACTTGAACGTTCCTAAGGCAGGGGATTATCTTTTCCACCAGTATTCTGATGATGGATCTAAGCTCTATATTGATGGAGAATTAATCGTAGATAATGGTGGGAGTCATCGTTTTGAATCAAAACGGGGACTGGTTAATTTATCTGAAGGTGCTCATAAATTACAAATTGACTATTTCAACAATAATTCGGGCAAAGGGATGCAATTGCAATATGAAGGTCCAGAACAGGAACTTCAGACATTACAAGGTAAATCACCATACCCAACAAATAACAAGAAAGAGCCATTGTTGGTAAATGCGGAAGAATCTCCGGAAATGATTCGGAGCTTTATATACTATGGCACAGAAAAGCGTACACACGTCATTTCTGTCGGAAACCCAAAAGGAGTCCATTATTCCTATGACCTAAAGTCGGGAGCATTATTAAAGGCTTGGAAAGGTGGTTTTGCCGATGTTACCGAAATGTGGGAGGGGCGTGGTATAGAACAAGTGCTTGAACCACAGAATATGTCAATGATACTGCCTGAAAATATGATTGTTGCGGAACTGTCCACAAAAAAAGAACCCTATCCCAGTGCAATCGATGCCAAACTTAAACCTAAAGGGTATAACTTAAATGAAGAGGATTGTCCAATTTTTAAATTCAAATTCGACGAGTCCTTGGTTCTAGATAGCTATTCCCCATCTGCAGATGGTGCACATCTCGTGAGAACCTTGGAGGTAAAAGGCAAGAATTCGTTTTACAGTCGTGTTGGTATTGGAAACTACATTCAAAAAGTAAATAAAAACTATTATAGCATCGATGGAGATTATTACTTGAAAAATGAAGGAACAAACCAACCCTTTATAAGAGAGATTGATGGAAGACAAGAATTGATGTATATATTGGAAGAAGGAACGAAAACTAAATATTCCATACTATGGTAATAGTAAAACTTAATAAGCAAGGAAGAATGAAAAACATAAAACTTAGCTTGGTTTTTGTCCTTATTTTGAGCCTTACCAGCTTAGGAACATTTGCTCAAGAAAATAGTTCCCAATACTATCCCATCGAAAAAATAAATATTCCTGATGAAATTTCTTTGGAAATTGGGGGCATGGCTTTCGATGATAAGGGAAGGCTAGGGGTAATTACCCGTAGAGGGGAATTGTGGCTGATTGATGACCCAACTCAGGATAAGCCTGAATATGTGCGTTTTGCACATGGGCTTCATGAACCTTTAGGTCTGGCTTTTAATGATGGTTCTTTTTATAGTAACCAGCGAGGTGAACTCACCAAATTAACAGATACGAACGGTGATGACAAGGCAGATTCCTATGAAACCATTGTTGTTTGGGAACTGTATGGCAATTACCATGAGTATTCCTACGGTCCGGTATTAATGGATAATGGGGATATGATTGTAACCCTCAATCTTGGTTGGGAAGGAAAGGGAGTCAGTAAATCAAAATGGAGTGGATGGATGCTTAAGGTCACTCCGGATGGAGAAGTAATACCATATGCAACTGGACTTAGGTCTCCTGCTGGATTTGGACTCAATAAAGAAGGTGATATTTTTTATACTGAAAATCAAGGCGATTGGGTGGGTTCTGGACGAATGACCCATTTGGAGTTGGGTGATTTTGCAGGTAGCCCAGAAGGTTTAAGATGGTCACAAGAAGAAGACTCACCGATTAGTGTCAAGTTTGAAGACATTGATGATACCAAAGAACTGACATTGTATGAGTATCAGGAAGAGATAGAAGCGGTAAAACCACCTTCAGTTTGGTTTCCACATACATTGATGGGAATTTCTACTTCGGATATAGCGGTATTCAGTGACAAAATGGGACCATTTAGTGGTCAATTGATGGTTGGTGACCAAGGACATAGTAAGATCATGCGGGTTTTTCAAGAGAAAGTAAATGGTGTGTACCAAGGGGTATGTTTCCCGTTTATTGATGGATTTTCCTCAGGAGTGTTACGTATGCAATATGCCCCAGAAAAGGATGCTGTCTATGTAGGGCAGACCAATAGAGGATGGAGGTCAACTGGAAAAGAACCTTTTGCATTGGAACGATTTTCATGGTCTGGAAAAATACCATTTGAAATCAAAAAAATAATGGTTGAGCCTGATGGGTTTCGATTGGAATTTACGCAACCAATAAATAAATCTTCAGCCCAAGCTATAACATCCTATCAAATTACGGATTTTACGTATCGGTACCATCATCGCTATGGTAGCCCTGTGGTACAAAAAGAAAATAGAACCATAAAAGCTATAGAAGTGTCTGAGGATGGATTGAGCGCGACACTTAAACTGGATAAGTTCCGAAAAGGGTTTATTTATGAGATCAAGGCTACAGGGGTTAGAAATGTTAAGGGAAAACCTTTATTGAATGACTATGGATATTATACGTTGAATGAAGTGCCAGAAGGGGATACGAATATTGTTTCAACGAGCAATTCCAATGAAGCTGGGGTCACTGCATCAAACCGTAGAATAACGGAATTACCAGAAAGTTGGGGTGGGCAGATTGACACTGAAATTCAATTAGGGACACTGCCCGGGCTTCAATTTGACAAAAAAGAGTTGAAAGTTGTGGTGGGAAGCAAGGTGAAACTTACCTTCAACAATAGTGATGATATGCCTCATAACTTTCTTTTCGTCAATCCAGGAAAAGCAGATGAGGTAGGAGAAGCAGCATTAAAACTAGGATTGGATGGAGCAGAGTTGAGTTTTATCCCTAAATCAGATGAAATTATAGCGCACACCAATATGGTAGCTCCATCAGATGCGGAAACGATTTACTTTATTGCACCAAGTGAACCGGGAATTTATCAATATGTATGCACTTTTCCAGGACATCATACTATCATGAGGGGAGTGCTACGTGTGGAAGCAAAGTGATGACAGTCTAAAAGAATTAAAAAATAGGAAGTTTAAACTAAGTTTCTTTACATCCCAGCATAACTTTGCCAATCTTGGTCTTTGTAAATATTATCACCAAAATAACGGGCAATTTGCAGGAAAGGTTCCACTTTTTGATAACCGGGAACAGGAGATAGCATCTTTAGGTCTTCATCTAAAAAAATGACCGTGGGATAACTCATTTTACCCTGCATTAGGGCAGCGGCAAACTCATGGTAACCTCTTCTTCCTGAAGGTACAAAATTGAAGGTTTTGCCTTGAAAATCAATAGGCTCCTTGCCTTCTCCATCCATTTTTACCATATAGAAATTATCCTGCATATAAGCTGCAACTTCAGGGTTTTGAAATGTGTCCTTATCCATTTTCTTGCACCAACCGCACCAATCTGTGTACACATCTATGAACATTTTCTTAGGCTGTGAATCATTTTGGGACAACTGCACTGCTTCATCCCAACTTAGCCATTGTACGCTTTGGGCCTGTGTTTGAGATCCAATTAAAAGAAAAAGAAATAAGCTTAGTTGAGTTATATAGGTGAAAGCTGCGCGCATTGTTCCTTAAATTTTGAGGGTTTAGTCTATAGACTATTACAAAACTAACGAAAATTGTGCCAAATTAGTATTTAGTTCAAAACTCCAAAATTAAAATAAGTGCTCCCAAAAGTAGACACAATGGGGAGTAATAGCGTGTATCTAAAACCGAAAACTTGCTATTCTTGGCAGATTTGAAAAAGCCAACATATTTAAAATCCCCAAAGGCACGAACTATAAATAAAATGCCAATACCTTTAGCCACGTATCCCGTCCAATCAGAATCTATATACATCAGAATCTTGTTTATAAAGATAAAGGCAAAAAAGAGCAGAATAATACCAACGATTATGGCCCCAAACTTTCCTGGAGCCATTACTCTTTTTTCATTGATTCTTGTGGGAATTATTTTTGAAGGGTCTTTAATGCCAAATGCCGCCCAGTAAAAATGAAGTACGGCCAAAAAAATTAAAACTATCGATATCAGAATAGTAATTACCCCCATACTATTTGGCAACTACTTTTTTAGGGGGTTCAAACAATTCTTTTGCATCTACTTGATTTCGAAGTATATCATCAAAAGTCTCTCGTTCTCGAATTAAATGCGCTTTCCCTTTATACCAAAGAACTTCTGCAGGACGGTATCTTGAGTTATAGTTACTGGCC
This sequence comes from Flagellimonas eckloniae, assembly GCF_001413955.1. Taxonomy (NCBI): domain Bacteria; kingdom Pseudomonadati; phylum Bacteroidota; class Flavobacteriia; order Flavobacteriales; family Flavobacteriaceae; genus Flagellimonas; species Flagellimonas eckloniae. The sequence goes on from NZ_LCTZ01000002.1 coordinate 22,995, forward strand.
ATGGTAAAACAATATGCACCTGCATTCTTAAAGCTTAAAATATCACCCTCTGAGATTTCATTGATTCTTCGGTTACTACCAAAAGTATCGGTTTCACAGATATAACCTACCACGGAATAGTAGCGTTCTTTTCCATTTGGATTGGAAATATTGCTGATTTCATGGGATGATCCATAAAGCATTGGACGTATTAAATGATTAAATCCTGAATCGACACTTGCAAAAACAGTAGAAGTAGTTTGTTTCACCACATTTACCTTAGCAAGAAAATGACCCGCTTCACTTACCAAGAATTTTCCGGGCTCAAAGGCCAAGGTTAATTCCCTACCATATTCATTACAGAACTCATTGAATCTTTTCGTTAGTTTTTTGCCCAGTTCTTCCACATTGGTTTCTATATCACCTGCTTTGTATGGTACTTTAAATCCACTTCCAAAATCAATAAACTCTAAATTCTTGAAGTTTTTTGCAGTCTCAAATAAAATTTCCGAAGCATAAAGGAAGACATCAATATCCAGGATATCACTTCCCGTATGCATGTGAATCCCATTGATGTTCATTTGGGTTAGATCAACAATGCGCAACAAATGTGGAATTTGATGAATGCTGATTCCGAACTTTGAATCAATATGACCAACTGAAATATTGGAGTTGCCTCCAGCCATTACATGTGGATTAATTCTGATACAAACAGGTACATCGGGATGTTTGCTCCCAAACTGTTCCAATATTGATAAATTGTCAATATTAATCTGAACCCCTAGAGCTGAAGCTTCTTCAATTTCCTCCAACGATACCCCATTTGGTGTATAAATAATGGATTCAGGTTTAAAACCGGCCATCAGCCCAAGTTTAACCTCTTGAACAGATACCGTATCCAAACCACTCCCCAAATTGTTCATCAAACGTAAAATGGAAATATTGGAAAGTGCTTTTGTGGCATAGTTTAGTCTAAGGCTACCCACTCCTTTAAAGGCTTTTGTCAAACGGTTAAATTGTGACGTAATTTTTTCGGCGTCATACACGTATACCGGTGCACCAAACTTTTTGGCAATATTTAGTAAATTCTGGGAGTTCATTTGATATTAGTCTTTTGGCAAATCTAAACCTTGCTATTAAGATGTACAAGATATTATTTGATAAAAATACAAATACAACAAATTGTTATAAAAATAACAAACTTGATTTTCCAACTTGCTGTTTTGAAACTCAGATTGTACATTTAACACAAATTCCAATGATGATATTACCTCTATTCCCATTGCAATCGGTTTTTTTTCCAGGTGAAACAGTACCTCTACATATTTTTGAAGACCGCTACAAACAATTAATAAATGACTGTAGAAAGGAGGCTATGACCTTTGGAATTCCGGTGTTTATAAATAATACACTTGTATATGGGACAGAAGTTCAGTTGGTTGAGGTTGTTACAACCTATGAGAACGGTGAAATGGATGTTGTTGGAGTTGCAAGACAGGTATTTAAGGTACTGTCTTTTGAAAATCGAATGAAGGGAAAGCTTTATGCGGGTGGCGATGTGGAGTTTTTGGATAGTGAGAATGATGCAGACGATGCCCTACGCAAAGAAGTTTTGGAGGGTGTAGAAAAGTTATATGACCTAATGCACGTGCCTTTTACCAAAACTTCTCCAAAACAGTTTAATAGTTATTCCCTTGCACATAAAATGGGATTATCCTTTGAGCAGGAGTATGAACTTCTGCAAATTCCAAATGAGACTGATAGGTTGTTGTATATCAAAAAGCACTTAGAGACAACTGCATTAGTTTTAAGTGAAGTGAATAGAACCAAAAATACTATAGAAATGAATGGACACTTTAAAAATTTTGATCCTTTGGATTTTGAAGATTTTAAAGTCTAAGGATAGTTAGGGTAATTACCTTTCGTTTTCTATTTTTGTCACCAAATAAAAGTCAGTTCATAGATGAATCTTCACGAATATCAAGGAAAAGAAATTTTAGCCAGTTTTGGAGTTAGAATCCAACGTGGAATTGTTGCACACAATGCAAAGGAAGCAGTAGATGCTGCCAAACACCTTACCCAAGAAACAGGTACGGGATGGCATGTAATCAAAGCGCAGGTTCATGCAGGAGGTAGAGGCAAGGGCGGCGGTGTAAAATTGGCCAAAAATCTAAAGGAAGTTGAGGAATTGGCGGGAAGTATTATCGGAATGAACTTGATTACACCTCAAACTTCGGCCGAAGGTAAAAAAGTACATCAAGTACTTGTTGCAGAAGATGTTTATTATCCAGGCGACAGTGAGACGAATGAGTTTTACATGTCCGTACTTTTAAATAGAGGTTCTGGAAGAAACATGATCATGTATTCTACCGAAGGAGGAATGGATATTGAAGAAGTGGCAGAAAAGACGCCACATCTAATTTTTACTGAAGAGATTGACCCTGCAACCGGATTAATGCCTTTTCAAGCCCGAAAGATTGCTTTTAATCTCGGACTGTCAGGTACAGCTTTCAAAGAAATGACAAAGTTTGTGTCATCATTATACAAAGCATATGTTGAAAGCGATTCAAGTATGTTTGAAATTAATCCAGTTTTAAAAACATCAGATGATAAGATAATGGCAGTGGATGCCAAGGTATCTATCGATGACAATGCATTATACAGAAGAAAAGCCTATGCGGAAATGCGCGATTTACGTGAGGAAAACCCCATTGAAGTTGAAGCTCGAGAGGTAGGCTTGAATTATGTCGATTTGGATGGTAACGTTGGCTGTATGGTAAATGGCGCAGGATTGGCAATGGCCACTATGGATTTGATAAAAATGGCTGGCGGAGAACCAGCTAACTTCTTGGACGTTGGTGGTACCGCAGATGCTAAAAGAGTAGAGGAAGCGTTTCGCATCATTTTAAAAGATCCAAATGTAAAGGCTATTCTTATAAATATTTTTGGAGGTATTGTTCGTTGTGATAGAGTTGCCCAAGGTGTTGTGGACGCCTATAAAAACATGGGAGATGCCATCAAAGTTCCAATTATTGTAAGACTACAAGGTACCAATGCTGAGTTGGCCAAAGAGATTATAGATAATTCTGGATTGGCTGTGCATTCAGCAGTTCAGTTTCAGGAAGCCGCTGATAAAGTGAAAGAAGTATTGGCTTAAACTTTCTGGTTTACGAAGAAAAAGGGGCAACGTTAATTTGATGTTGCCCCTTTTTTATTATCCTAGATTTTTTGTTTTGCTCATGAGAATACTCGCTTTTTAGTTTGTCTCATTTCTAACAGTACTGTACTTTTTTTAACGAATTCTCCAAACTAGCACACTACACTTTAAATTCTTTATTGTCAAATTCAAAAATTTGTTGAATAAGCTTTTTATGGTTTTGTTGGCATTTTATCAGGTTTTTAAGATGAATATTCATTAAAAATATGTTAAAAACTTATTTTATTGTAACATTCCTAATAATTTAAAGTCTTTTATATATCATCACATCAATTATAAATCAAAAAACGAAATCATCATGAAAAAAGTTAGTATCACATTAGTGGCAATTTTGCTACTTGCATCCGGAAGTATTTTTGCAAACGATATCAACACAGTCAACCCAACAAAAAATCTCGTTACCCAGATTAAAAAAATGCTTAAGGATAACTCCTTTGAGGTAGCGGAGAAAGATTTAATTGCCGAAGTACGTTTTACAATAAACAAAGAAAGAGAGTTGGTTGTGCTTTCAGTTGATACTGAAGACGATTCTCTGGACCATTTTGTAAAAGGTAGTTTGAACTATAGGAAAGTGGATTTAGAAGATATGAGCGAAGGCAAAATATTTACACTTTCTGTACGGATTACAGCTTAATTGGCTGGAATTATTTGAATTAGCTAGGAAAACCCTGAAATTATTCAGGGTTTTTCATGTAATAAAACTAGCGGTTTTGGAGTTATTATGAAGGAATTTGTTCAAAACTGACTATATGGATACCTATAAAGAAAAGCTTAGTATTCTTTCTGAGATGATCGCATTCGCACGGGTTGACCAATCTTTAAAGGACTCAGAGTATCAATTCTTGGTTGGCGTAGCTTCAAGCTTAGGCGTGGATAAGACCACTTTTGAATTTCTATTGAACGAAAAACCTTCAAAAACTTTCCTTAAGTCGCAGGCAGAGCGGATTGTACAATTCCATAGATTGTTGCTTCTAATGAATATAGATCAAGAACAACATGAAAAAGAAATGCTCACCCTTCGAAATATTGGGCTTGCAATGGGACTTCCACCTTCTGGAATTGAGCAGGTCTTTAGTGTAATGCATGAATATCCAAATAAGGTTGTTCCTCCAGATATATTGATCAATATTTTCAAAGCACATTATAATTAAGTCATTTTGACATGTTTTTAGGTTCAAATAATGCCAAAATGGCATTATAAATGCATTGGTACATGATTTGACTATTGGTAATTGATTTTAATGTTTAATATAAAATGAATCACCATGAGTATAGTAAAAAGAAATAATGTGTTTTTCCCATCCTTAATGAATGATCTTTTAAGACCGGATTGGTTTGGCGGGACTGAAAATTGGAACACCAACTTTCCGGCAGTAAACATCAAAGACAATACAGAAGGTTTTGAATTGGAATTAGCCGTTCCTGGTCTTAAAAAAGATGATTTTAAAGTGGAAGTGGATAATGATATTTTGACCATATCCAGTGAAATTACTTCTGAAAACAAGGAAACAAAGGACAATTACACCAGAAAGGAATTTTCGTTTAGGTCATTTAATCGAGCCTTCACTTTACCGGAAACGGTAGATGGTACCAAAATAGACGCTTCATATGAAAATGGAATTTTAAAATTAACCTTACCCAAAAAAGATGAGGCATTGCCAAAACCAAAGCGATTAATTTCGATAGGGTAGTAGCTACAAAGCATAAATTATCAAAAGAACACCAAGTTAAGTGTTTCATGATGGTTGGTTAGTTGGTGGGAGCGCGTTTTTAGAGTTTATATCTAGAAGCGCGCTTTTTTTCTTTAATCCTGATTCTGCAATACCTTTATTTCATCTCTCAATTTCGCAGCTTCCATAAAGTTTAATTCTTTGGCAGCTTTTTCCATTGCTTTCCGTTTATCCCGGATCATTTTTTCTTTTTGATTCTGGGTAAGATATTCTAAATCCGGCTCCGCGGCACGCAATTCTTCTTTTTGAAAATGGTATGTAGAGACGGAATTTTTTGCCAAAGCACTATCAAGGCCTTTGTTCAAAGCTTTGGGTACCATATTATGTTTTTTATTATATGCTATTTGTTTTTCCCTACGATAATTGGTTTCATCAATGGTTTTCTGCATACTTTCGGTAATGTTATCAGCATACATAATGGCCTTTCCGTTTAGGTTACGGGCGGCCCTACCCACGGTCTGGGTCAATGACCTGTTACTACGTAAAAATCCCTCTTTATCAGCGTCCAATATTGCCACAAGTGAAACTTCTGGTAAATCCAACCCTTCTCTTAAAAGGTTTACACCAATAAGTACATCAAAAATACCTTTCCTCAAATCTTGCATGATTTCAACACGTTCAAGCGTATCCACATCACTGTGAATGTAACGGCACCGAACATCTATTCGAGTCAAATATTTTGCCAGTTCCTCAGCCATTCGTTTGGTTAATGTGGTCACCAAAGTTCGTTCATCAGCTTCTACTCTTTGTTGAATTTCTTCCACCAAATCATCTATTTGGTTCTGGCTTGGGCGAACCTCAATAATAGGATCTAATAACCCCGTTGGTCTAATTACCTGTTCTACATAAACTCCCTGGCTTAGCTGCAGTTCATAGTCGGCGGGAGTGGCACTTACATGGATAGCTTGGTTTTGCAATACTTCAAACTCCTCAAACTTCAGAGGTCTATTATCCATTGCCGCCGGCAAACGAAATCCATATTCAACCAAATTTTCCTTTCTAGAACGGTCGCCTCCATACATGGCATGAACTTGAGGAATAGTGACATGGCTTTCATCAATAATCATTAAGTAATCCTCCGGAAAATAATCCAACAGACAGAATGGTCTGGTTCCGGGCTCTCTACCATCCAAGTATCTGGAATAGTTTTCAATTCCAGAACAATAACCCAGTTCCCGTATCATTTCCAGGTCGAAATTGGTACGCTCCTCCAAACGCTTTGCCTCAAGTGGCCTACCAATTTCTTTAAAATAATCTATTTGTTTTACCAAATCATCTTGAATCTGATGAATGGCATTTTGGAGGATATCCGGAGAGGTCACGAACATGTTTGCCGGATAAATATTTAATGACTCATATATTTCAATCACTTTATTGTTGAATGGGTCTAGGGCTTCAATTTCTTCAATCTCATCTCCAAAAAAGTGGATTCTATAGGCATGGTCGGCATAACTTGGAAATACGTCCACCACATCTCCCTTAACCCTGAAATTACCATTTCTAAAATCAGCAGTTGTCCTAGAATAAAGACTTTGCACCAATTGTTTCAAGAATTTTGTTCTAGCTATAACCTGATCTTTATGAATGGAGATTACATTCTTTTGAAATTCCACAGGGTTTCCGATACCGTATAAACAAGATACTGATGCCACAACAAGAACATCTCTACGGCCTGATAGCAATGAAGAAGTGGCACTTAATCTTAGTTTTTCAATATCTTCATTGATAGACAAATCTTTTTCGATGTATAAACCGCTTGTTGGAATGTAGGCTTCTGGTTGATAATAATCATAGTAGGAAACAAAATATTCAATGGCGTTTTTTGGAAAAAACTGCTTAAACTCAGAATAGAGTTGGGCTGCAAGTGTTTTGTTGTGTGCCAGCACCAATGTAGGTCGCTGTACAGTTTCAATAACATTGGCAACGGTGAATGTTTTTCCAGAACCTGTTACACCAAGTAGGGTCTGATGTGTTTCTTTTTCCTTAATACCATCTACCAACTGTTTTATGGCCTGGGGTTGATCTCCTGTCGGTTTGAATTCTGATACGATTTCGAATTTCATTGCTTAAAATTACAAAGCAAAATGGAGACTTGGGAAAAAAATCTAGCGCTTTAGGGCAAAATAACCTTTAAAGACCCTACCGTCTTCTAAACTGGCCTTAAACCAATAACTGGATGATGGAAGTTCTCCTCCTGAACTATTACATCCGTCCCAACCGTCACTTTTTGGACTAATTTGGGTAATTAATGTTCCAAAACGGTCGTATATAGATATTAGGCTCATGGCCTGTACCTGATCATCTGCTCCTAGCAATTGCCAAGTATCATGTTCATTATCACCGTTGGGAGTAAAAAATTTGGGATAACCTAATATAGAAATCTGTTTTTCACTAACGCCACAACCATTTTTATCATTTACATAAACTGTCCTAAAACCGGCAATGACATCTTCAAATAATGGATCATCTTGATAAACTAAACCGTCCAATGAATATTCATAATCGCCATCACCCTCTACAATGACCATTACAGTATTATTTTCTGAAAAGTCAGTAATATCAATTGATACAAAGATAGCAGGACTGGAGGGGAAAATGGTAAACTCCTTTGTGGTGAAACAATTTGTAGTTTGGTTATTCTGGACATAGGAATACCCTATTTCCAAAACAAAATCCCCAGCTTGCTCAACTGCTATCGAGGAACCACTTTCTAATGATACCAAATCAGAACCATCTTTGTAATACCAGTTATATAGATCATAACCCAATGGAGCATTTAAATGCAATGGTTCTCCATTGGTGCACCAGTTAAACTCTTCTGGGAATGTAAACGAAGGAGAAGGGTTTAAGATCAATTCAATTTCTTCCACATTTTGGCATTCATTATTGTTTTCTAGTCTAGCAAAAATGGTTTCTGGCTGGGACCCATAGTTTGCTGGCAGTGCATTTAGTTTCAAACCTGCATCTTCCCGTGTTTCGTAAAAACTTACTTCCAAACCGGGGAATGCCTGTCTGATTTGGTCTAAATCAAAAGTTCCCTCTAGAATGTCGTCTTCTGGATTATCATCACATCCGTAAAACGTTTTTGGGGTACTACTACCGATTGCAGTAGAAACAACGCTCAGATTGATTTCAGATGAATCTCCACAGTTTCTTTCGTTCATTACACGATAATAAACCGTTTGGGAAAATGGGTTTATATTTTGATATCTAACTGGGTCGGAGATTGGAAGGTCGTTTGTTAAATCAGAAATACTTTCATAAAAAGTATAGGTGAATCCACTATTTGTACTTATCTGCTCTAAGTTAATTGCAGTCAATCCGTCGGTTGAATTGACCATGTCTACATCACATTGTACTAAATTGACCGGATTGGGTATAGGAATAGGAATTATTTCGATTATGGCTTCCCCGTTTATTACACATTCTTTGGGGTCAGCTGGAATAATCTCTAAGGAATACTCGCCTGAATCGGTAAGTCTTGCGGAGGGTATTACAAGCTCATGAGAGGTATTTGGCAGTAAAACTCCATTCTTTTTCCAAATGTAGGCTGCCCCCGATGAAAAATCCACTCCTAATCTTAGCTCTTCGGTTTCACAAATAGATGCCGAGCTTTCCTGAGTTCCATCTTCATTTCTAAAAAGCCCTGCTTTAAAGAAAAAAGATTGAATAAATGGAGGAAGTCCTTGATTCCCAATTTTTCCTTCCAGAGAAATGGCATTGTGTTGATAGTTGGCAGCGGTACCTCCCTCATTTGGGTTGTGGATAACTCCAAGAAATTTTGTTCCTGTAAGGTACTCCTCGGCTATGGTTCTATAGATTTTACCATTGTAGCCCAATTGAAGGGCAGATCTAAATGTTTCCCTTCTATCTAGTTCAACAACTTGGAAGGTTGTCAAATCCAATTGAAATAGTGAAGAGTTGTAGGGGTCATCTATTTCTCCTGAGGCATTATTTGAGGCATTTACATATAAAAATTGTTGGTTCTGTGAAAACTCAACGCCATAGGGAAATCGGTTACTTCCTGGGATATTGATTTGAACGGGATTGGATGTGGTTCCGGTAGCCACATCAAAATCAAGCAAGTAAAGACCACTCATGGAATTTGCACATGCAACCTTAGTACCATCTGGTGAAAATTTAAGATATCCTCTAGAATCAGTAATTTGAAGTTCTGGAAAGCTACTGATTACCGGTGTGCTGTTTATGCCATTTGGTCCTACCTCATAGGCGTAAAAGGTATTAAAGTTAAAGTCATCGTCTCCAGCTGGCGCCAAGGTAACCACCCATACTGACCTATTTGAGCAATCCTTGAGTACGGCAGTAATTTTTTCGGAACTGAAATCCAAAAGATTGATATTCTTTCTACGTACATAACCTTGACCTCCATTGGATTCGAGATCTACTTCTGAGTAGTTAAACCCAAAATTACTATCACTCTCATTGGTTGAAGTATCTACTGTGAAAATATATTGAATGCTGGGATCTTCGGGTTTTGGGACAATCAAGGCAGATTGTGTACTTGAAGAATCCCCATAAAGCCCAGTACCATTGGCAATAACATCGTGATTGGCATTATATACTGTACGTCCATCGGTATATAATAACAAATTCCCTTCCTGATCGGATATGGATGCACAGCCTTCAAGAGTATTCAATTTTCCATCTGTAAGTGCTGTGGTACTTCCATCTTCATTAAAGCGCAAGCCAGCCCCATTTCCAAAATACCAATAGGTTGACTCTCCTTGGCTATATCCAAGAAATACAATTAAAAATACAAAAACAGTAAGTAGTGTTCTTAGCATTTGATGTTTGTCAAACGCTACAATATACTATAAATCACGCTTTTTCAATAGCGCATAGGATAAATAGATGAAAACACCAGTCCAAAAGATGACAATTAAAAACTCGTACCAATACACTGCGTAATCAAATTGCATTTTTTCTCCAATTTGCTCTCCTATATTCTGAACAGCAGAAAGCCGTGTGACAGGCTCCTTTATCAAATTCATCATGGATTCCAATGGAAAGAAGTCTTTAACAAGTTTTGCGTTTGGCCAGCTCATAACCTTCCATCCCAACAATCCAAAAACCAATTGTTCAAGAATTACCCATAGGATCAAAAAGCCTAAAGCAAACGCAGATCGCTTCACAAAAATTCCTAGAAAAAGGCAAAATGAAAAGAAACCAACCAGTTTAACAAAGAATGCCAACAAGAATTCCAAGTCAGAAAAAATGATCGAAAACTCGTTGTAATCAGAATAAATAAGTCCCAAAATCAGTGAAACTATAAAAACAAATACGGTAGAAATGAAGGAAAAGGATATCACCGTAAGAAACTTTGAAAGAATAAATTCTTTCTTGGACAGTCCATCTATTAAATTTTGTTTGATTGTTTTATTACTGTATTCGTTCGCCATCATGGAAACAATCACAATTGCCAAAAACAACTTAAAAAAAGCGGTTACATAGGTGTTAAAATGCCAGATGTAAGGGAAATTGAAAATTCCTTGGTCCGCCAAATGGAATTTTACTGGGCCTATGTCAAATTTTATTGCTGCTATAAGTGCAATAGATGTCAATAAAAGAAAATAGGAGGTAATCAATATTTTACTTGCCCTATTGTTCCAAAGTTTTATGAATTCTATATGTAATAAACGTACCATTCGTTTTTTGATTAGTTGTTTTTGGTCAAGGTTAAAAATTGTTCTTCCAAACTTTCTTTGCGTTTTACAAGATGTGAGAGTACCATGCCCTTGTCAAACAGCATTTTGTTCAGCTCTTCGGCATTCATTTCCTCTTTTAAGAAAGCAGTTAAAGTGCCATTCTCCTTAATGATTTTTCCAAAACTGGCATTCTTTTCCAAAAGTGCCTGCAGTTTCTCCATATCGGCGGTACGCAATTCAAAAAAGCCGTGACTTGCCAACATGCTATCAACCGGACCGGAGTAGAGTTTTTCACCTTTTCGAAGGATTACAACATGGGAACATACTTTTTCAACCTCGTCCAGTAAGTGGGATGCCAATAAAATTGTTGTGCCCTGACCAGCTATTTTTTTAATGATCTCTCTAATTTGATGAATTCCCTGAGGATCCAACCCGTTAGTGGGCTCGTCAAGAATAAGGATTTCTGGGTCATTGAGCAGGGCGGAAGCAATGGCCAAGCGTTGCTTCATTCCCAAGGAGTAGGTTCTGAACTTACTGTCTTTTCGCTCCCAAAGACCAACAAGCTCCAATTTTTCTTGGATTTTGGTTTCAGGGACTTCTTTTATTTTACAGACCAGTTTCAAGTTTTGTATAGCGGTCATGTAGGGATAAAAGTTGGGGCGTTCTATAATGGCGCCTACCTTTTTCAAGGCTTCATGTGTGGAAGTATTTCCGTTGAACCAACTAAACTCACCTGAAGTTCTATTGACCACATTTAAAATAATGCCTAAAGTAGTAGATTTACCACTGCCATTTGGCCCCAAAATACCATAGACATTTCCTTTTTCTATAGTAAATGATAAATCTTTTACTGCGGTGAGGTAACCAAATTTTTTGGTAAGATTACTTACGGATAGTATTGTCTCCAAAGTCGGAATCGTTTTTTGATTTGTTTATAGTAACTTGACGAGGTATAATGGATTTTGTTACAAAATAGCGAAAGAATGTCCGAGGAAAAATTAATGTCAAAGAAAAAACCGGCCTATCCCATCAACAAAAAGTTGGATGGATACCTTCATAGATATAATAGAAAAATTGAAATCCCAATTTTTTATGACGATTTGCTGAGGTTCTCTGGTTCGGTGGTTGTGTATGATTCTGAAGGGGCTGATACGCTTTGGGTAAGGGTATTTTATTCCGAATTTGATCGTGAGGAAATTGATTTAAGCCTTAAAAAAGTCTATTCCATTTTACATTCTGATGGGGGTGATCGCATTTTGGAATATTTAAATGTTGATGCCGTTGATTATTGCACCTTTGGAAACTCAAAACCATTTCGTATCAAAGTGCGAAATATTTTGAATGACAACTACACCTATTTTTATGTAAAGAAAACCGATGCCTCAAGAGTTTATGGTTTGGAGTTGGAGCATATGCTCTCACCCTATAATCTTAACTTTTTGGTTTTTGGTGATACCTTAATTGAGGAACATATTGCGGGAATTCCTGGAGATGTTTTTATAAATGATGTTTTGCCGAAATGTACAGAGGCCGAAAAATCCCAATTGGCAAAAGAGTTCGTGAAATTCAATGAGCGATGTATGATACGTTTGTTGGGAGACATGCGATCATATAATTATGTGATTGTACCAACCCACGATTTTGATCATGTGGTCTATAAAATAAGAGCCATAGATTTTGACCAGCAATGTTTTGAAGGCAAATTAAAGGTATACCGTCCCCAATTTTTCAAGGAAAACTTTCAAATGGTGGAATTGGTTCGTACCAAATTGCAGAAATATTCGGTAGATCAATATAAGATAGAAGAACGATCCATAGTAGCTAAACGGATACTGAGTTCGGGCAACCGAATAAAAAGGTTAGTGGGAATTGGTAAAACGGATACAATTTCTTTAGACGAAAATATTGATCAGTTAAAGCACCAGATATACGACCTCACCAAAGACCTGAATTTTAAGAAATGTACCACTATGGGCCAGGTTTTAGCTCTGGCTTTGGATTTTGTAAAACGCAATTACGAAGATGTCAGCTTAAAGCAGATTCTAGACAACAACCAATCTTAACTCTTCTGCTCCTTATTAAAATACACCAGGTAATAGTACATCTGTTTTTCTTCGTCCCAGCCTTTTTCAACAAATTTTTCTGCGGATTCTGGGTTGATAAAATCCATTTTTATTTGGATGTTGGTATCTAGATTGATGACGTTTTTGATTTTTTTCCGAGCATCGGAAACCGCTTTATTGGCAATGTCAAAATTGGAAACATCCTCAATACTGAACTTGGGTCCTTTTTCTACCTTATAATGCTTAAATTCTGGAATGAGTTCTGGATTTTCCATGACCTCGTTTAAAAAGGAACTTTCCTCAAAGGCATCATTTTTGGCAAAATGATTAACGGCCCGGTTCATGAACATGACCTCTTGTTGCTTATCTTCCGCAGGAAGAACCACATCCTTGGCAAAATTCTGACAGAATTTCAAATAGTTTTTAGTGTAGAAATTCTCATCCGTAAGTGGTGCTAATCCTAAAAAATTCTCCAACCAATACTTAGCATCGTAGCGATTGCTGTCTACAGATAAAACCTTATAACCTTCTTCTTTATCAACATTAAAAACAATACAGCCTTTATCCAATTTATTGATATTGATGCCCTGTCGTATTAAAATTTCAAGATTTTGATCTTTCTCCTTAAATTGAAGAAAGTCGTGTTTCAACTCACTTTTAAAAATACCTATAGCTTCCGTTTTTTGGTTGTTGATGACCATATCAGAAAAATGAACAATATATACTTCTCCGCTTTTTATATGCGGATGATTGGATTGTTCAAAAAGGTGCGTTGTAATTTTTTTTGAAATCTGATGTGATTTTGAAGGGTCTTCAAAAAGTTCTGTAACCGCTTTATAAACTTCATTGAACTCAACGTCCACCTCATTGGAAAACTTAAAGTAATTCTCTTCTTTTTCCCTGAAAGGCTTGAAAAAATATTCCTTTAACAATCCAGACATTTCATCATTCAATGAAAATGGTTCTGCTGATAGAAAAATGGACTCATTTTTACTTTTATTACCAACTCGATGAAGAGAAACACTTTCAATTTGGGCAGGATATAGATTTAGCATTTTTAGTTTTCAGTAAAGGGTTTAAGTATAAATGTTGAAGTTCACGTTTTAAGTATACTTGGGTTTTGACTTAAGATTTGAGGTTGAACTTTTTTATCAGTTCCAATTTTCATCAAAGTCTAAATCGTTATAATTGTCAAAAGAGTCATCAATATCGATGGATGGTTTGGATTCAAACTTTTTTTCAGGTGGGGAATCGGGTAATTCACCAAAACTGAACAATAAATTTGGATAGGTAATACCGTCTTCTTCGGGAACAATATCCGCCAACTCAACAAAAAACGTCCACATACTGAAAAAGTCGTAGACATAAATCATTTTTGGATTTTTTTCGGTTATGATATCGTCAAGGATGGTTTCATTCATCAACCTAACATTGGAACCCGTTTCACTCATATCAAAAAGGGCAATTTCCTCATCTTGGTTCCATTCTTCATCACATGTGTAGAAAGAAGCCATTTCTCCACCTTCAAAACCGAATGCTTGGGTAATTGCATTATGAAAATCTTCTAAAGTACAGCTATCTTCAATTTCAATATCTCTAAAGATATCCTCCTCAGCATCAAGTATTATCCTGATTTTATATATCATCCAATTTTTTTTAGAGTGGGAGCAAAGTTACAATAAATAGTGTTTTATTTCGTGAACCTGTGCAAAGTAAAAGTCATTGCGGCAAGTAGAAAAAATGCTCCAATTTGGTGTGTAACCCCCAACCAAAGAGGTACAGCGTAGATTATTGTAAGGACACCCAATAAAAATTGTAAGGACACCAATATTAGAAGGAGTTTAATTCCTTTATCCTGCAATGGAGTCAACACTAGCTTTCGAGTTCTGTACCAAATAAAAAGTACCACGCCCACAACAATATAGGCAAGATATCGATGTATGAATTGCACTCCACTTTTGCCTTCATAAAAGTTTTTTAGAAACGGCTGTTGCTCTATATAGACGGTTTCATGGATTATCTTGCCTTCATTCATCAAAGGCCAGTGATTGTGGATAAATCCGGCATCCAGACCAGCTACAAAGGCACCCCAAATAATCTGGATCATAAGAATGAAAAGCCCAACACGAATAATATTTCGGATGCCAGCATTAACTTCCTTTTTTGATGGATAAATTAAGTCCAACGCCACCCAAAGACTATAAGCAAAGGTCAAAAAGGCAGTGGTTAGGTGTGCTGCCAACCTGTAATGCGATACATCTGGTCGGTCCACCAAGCCACTTTTTACCATATACCAACCTAAAAACCCTTGAAACCCTCCCATTATCAGGAGAATGAGGCATTTTTTTATGGTGGATTTATCCAGTTTCTTTTTTAACAAAAAGAATAGAAAAGGAATAATAAAAACGATTCCGATAAACCTTCCTATAACCCGATGCAACCATTCCCAGAAATAAATACTTTTAAAATCTTCCAACCCAAAATGGATATTGAGTTTTTGATATTCCGGATATTGTTTGTAAAGTTCAAAGGCATCATGCCACTCTTGTTCGTTCATTGGGGGCAGTGTTCCTTTTATGAGTTTATAATCGGACATGGAGAGTCCAGAATGGGTCAGTCGCGTTATTCCGCCAACCAGTACCATAATAAAAATAAGGGCACAGCCAGTAAGTAACCAATAAATGACATATTTGCTATTTTTCATTACTTGTTACTTTCAGGTTTCAGGTTCATTTTTTTTCCTTTTTCCAACATAAATTGATAGGCTTCATCATGTTCATTGGGAATTTCACCTTCCAATATGGCTTCTTTTATGGCCTCTTTTATAATGCCTATTTCTTTTGACGGTCTTAGATTGAAGGCCTTCATGATTTCCTCTCCTGAAACTGGGGGTTGAAAATTCCGGATATGATCCCGCTCCTCTACCTCTTTTATTTTTTGCCGGACAATTTGAAAGTTATTCTTATATTTTTTCTGCTTTTTTGGGTTTTTGGTGGTAATGTCCGCTTCGCACAACGTCATTAAATCATCTACATTTTCCCCGGCATCAAAAACCAAACGCCTCACTGCAGAATCCGTTACATGATCTTCCGAGAGAATAATGGGTCTGGAACTCATCAAGACCATTTTCTGGACAAACTTCATTTTATCGTTCAATGGCATGCGTAATCTTTTGAAGAGTTTAAAGACCATTTTGGATCCTACAAACTCGTGCGCATGGAATGTCCATCCTATTTTTTTATGGAAGCGTTTGGTTGGGGCTTTTCCAATATCATGGAGCAAGGCCGCCCACCTAAGCCAAACGTCATCTGTATTTTCCGAAATGTTATCTACCACTTCCAGTGTATGCCAAAAATTATCTTTGTGTCGCTGCCCTTCAATTTCCTCTATTCCCTGCAAGGCATGTAATTCTGGAAGAATTAGGGGTAATAGTCCGGTTTGATGCATCAACTTAAAACCAATGGATGGTTTTTTGCTTAGCAATATCTTATGTAACTCATCAACAATACGTTCTTTGGAAATGATTTTGATCCGTTCCTTGTTTTCGGCAATGGCAGTCAAGGATTTAGGTTCAATGGTAAAATCCAGTTGGGTTGCGAAACGAATTGCACGCATCATGCGAAGGGGATCATCGGAATAAGTGATGTTTGGTTCCAATGGAGTTTTTATACGCTTTTTGTCGAGATCATCCAATCCATCAAAGGGGTCTAAAAGGAGTCCGAAATTTTCTGGGTTCAATGCTAGGGCCATTGCGTTGATGGTAAAATCCCTCCTATTTTGATCATCTTCCAAGGAACCATCCTCAACAACAGGTTTTCTGCTGTCACGATGATAACTCTCCTTTCTTGCACCCACGAATTCCAACTCCAGATCTTGGTGTTTGATCATTGCTGTGCCAAAATTCTTAAAGATTGACACTTGCGGTTTTCCTTTTAGTTTTGAGGCGACTTTTTTGGCGAGCTCAATTCCACTCCCAATGGCTACAACATCAATATCTTTTGGTGTACCCCTTTTTAAAAAATAATCACGAACAAATCCACCTATGACATAGGATTCAACACCCAATTCTTTTGAAGTATCACCAATAAGCTTAAAAATAGGATGCTGTATTGCCTTTTTATGGAATTCCTGCGTCATTTTATTCCCTAATAACCTTTACCTGTCCATCGTAGCTAAGCTTTATAATGGATGAAGGTGAAGGGTTTTTGTTCTCTTCTGGCAAATTTACCACATAGTCCACTCCTTTTAAAATTTCTTGACTGATCTCTTTGAATTGTTTTGGTGTTGTTTCTCCAGATATATTGGCAGAGGTAGACACGATGGGTTTTCCAAATTTATTGATCAAGTATTGGCAGAACTTATCCGATGCAACTCTAATAGCGAGTGTGTTGTCCTCTTCGATAAGGTTTTTGGCAATGCCTTTGGGTTGATCAAAAACAATTGTTGTTGGTTTTTCTGCCAAATCCATGATATCATAAGCAACCTCGGGCACCTGTTCCACATGTCTTTCTAGCATGGCTTGGTTTGCTACAAGGCAAATGAGTGCTTTGGTGTCTTCTCTCCGTTTTAGGTCATAGACTTTTTTTACTGCATCTGGGTTGGTTGCATCACAACCTATTCCCCATACAGTATCCGTAGGGTATAAGATCAGATTGCCTTTTTTTAGCTCTTCTATGCAGTTATTGATTTCTTGGGTCATTCCTGGCGCTATTTACTTTCTATAAATCCAATATACTTATTTTGTTGTTCCTTGAACTCCCATTTTTTAGAATCGTATTTCGTTTTATAAATTTCTCTATCATCAATGATATTGTTCAGAATTTTAGACAATTCGATTCCGTTTTCATAAAAGGTGGAGTGTTCATGAATATCGTCTATATGTTCAAGGCCTTTGGGGCAAATCAAACTTTTCTTATACGCAAAAGCTAAATTATAACTTCCCATTATTTTATATTTTGCATAATTGTCACCAACTGATTTTAATGGGAGCAAAATATAGTCCGATTTAGCAATATATTCATGGAAGAGGGAATTTTCTATAAAGTAATCGAACAATATAAAATTCTCATGAATGTTGTTAACTTTTAGTTGCTTTAAAAAAACACTATTCCGTAAATTTTCCGAGTTGGTATTTCCTAAAATCACGAATTTTAGATTTTCCCTCGAATTCATCATAAGAAGCGCTTCCACTATTAAATCATAATCCCTTCTATTAAAATCTAGCTTTCCGGGGATGCTAATCCAAATTTCATCTCTTGGCTTTAGGAGGTTAACTGTATTGTATTTTGGAAATAAAATAGGATAAAAACTTTGTAGTTCAATGGATTTATCTTCTATCAATACCGAATTTTCTAAAAAATCATTGAGGACAAAATATTTTTTAATTGCTTTATTGATCAATTTTTGGGACAAACTATGATTGACCTTTTTAAGATTATGAAGAATACCAAAGAGTTTGACTTTTCGCTTTAGTAGGGTACTCAAAAGAATTACCTCTAGCCTTGAACTTGCGGTATTAAAAATTGCAATATCTGCCCCATTCTTTATTATATACAAATATTGTTTTAGGGTCCAGACGATTTTGTTTAAGAAATTTTTTACTGACCTGTGATCGTAAATTATAACATGTTTGGCAAGATGTAAATATTCTTCTGCTCTTTCAAAAATTTGGGAATTTATTATTAGCGTTACCGTGTAGTTGGAATCTTTTAGAAATCTGATCTGGGAATAAAGACACTCGTCATGATAAGAGTTTAATTCAATAAGAACGGCATTTTTCATAAAGTATATAGGAAAGAATTACCCTATTTACAAAGTTATCTTTTAAATTGTAGACTCTGTTATTTTTGCCCAGATGAATTTAGAAGAAAAGGACATTTATAACAACTAGTGCCTGTTAATGAGGTTAGTCAATAATACAAAAACAGTAGTAAATTGGCACTATACAACTAAAACCTTAAACAAAAGATATGGCGTTTTCAATTTTTAATTGCTTGTTGGTGCTTTAGGGATTTTCCAATGGGCAAACCAATTAAAATATGCTTAAATAAAGCAAAGTATTTTGGTTTTACCAATGAAGTACAACCATACCTAAATATAAAAACCATGCGGAGCACCTGATAATGGAAGTAACCATAGTTTTTACGAATAACATAAAACATTGAGGTTTTTAATTCTATTTTTTTAGCAATAGAGGTTGTATTTTTCCTAACACTCCTATCTTGAAAATGTAGGTAAGAAGCTGAGGGCAGGAAATAGGTTGGCTTTCCGATTTTTTTTAACCTGTGACAAAGATCACTTTCTTCAAAATATAGAAAAATATTGGTGTCAAATCCGCCAACACTATTGAAATCTTCCGCTCTTGTGAACATAAAACTTCCATTTACGTAATCTATCTCAATGGGTTCTTTGTAATCAAATCTTCTTTTCGGTTTTTTCCATAAAAATGAAACTAACTCGCGACCAAAGACTTCCCTAGCGAATGATGTGAAATAATCGAAGCTAATAGTGGTTTTATGGTTTTCATCGTAAATTTGTGGACCACTAATGGCCACGTGAGTACTACGTTCCATAAATTCGTAACATCTATGAATTGGATCATCAATTAACAAGGTGTCATTATTCAAAAAGACATAATATCTGCCCTGGGCGTGCTGTACTCCAAACATGTTGCCCCCTCCAAACCCTGTATTAATTCTACTTTTTAATAGTTTTATTCTTGAATTATTTAAACTTTTGATACCCTGTTCGAGAGTTTGAAGGTCTTTAAGCTCTGAAGCATTATCGACCACTAAAACTTCATAGTTTAATGTTTTGGTAGTATTCTGTAGTATGCTCTCTATGCATCGGATGGTATACCCAGTTGAGTTGTAGTTTATAGTGATAATAGATATGTCAATATTTTTAACAGCCATTCTGGTTTAAAGCCACAAGAACAGGTAATTGTTCTTTTTCTTTGGAACCTAGTTGATAGTACCTCCTTTTGATCTTATACTTTTGGTTTTTTTAAGCTTACTAAATAAATTATTATACTTTGCTAGTGAATACTTGGGCCTATTGTGGATATAGTTATTTTAATAAGAAAAAATCTGGTCTTTCTGACAATGGGAGTCAAAAACCAGTCAGCAGTAGAGATAAACCTTAAGACTTTTATATTTTTGCCTTTATGAAAGCATCACAGGTTGAGCAACCGAAGATTTCAGTAATTGTAAGCACGTACAACTCTGAAGAATGGCTTAAAAAAGTGCTTTGGGGATTTAATTGTCAGATTTTCAAGGATTTTGAAGTAGTAATTGCAGATGATGGTTCGGGTCCCAAGACCAAAGAACTACTAAAGACTATTTCTAAAGAGGTTTTTTACAAGATAATCCATGTTTGGCAGGAGGATGATGGTTTTCAGAAGTCAAGGATATTGAATAAGGCTGTGGAAGCCTGCAGAGCTGACTATATTATAATGACGGATGGAGATTGTATTCCACGTGAAGATTTCGTAGAAGTACACTATATCAATAAAGAAGAAGGATACTTTATTTCTGGTGGGTATTACATGCTTCCTATGAATATTTCCCAAATGATAACCAAAGAGGATATCGAAGAACAAAATTGTTTCAATATTAATTGGTTAAAAGAAAAAGGAATTCCAAAAACTTTTAAAAACAATAAGCTTACGGCCAGTGGTATTATCTCAAAGTTTTTAAATGCATTTACCCCAACCAATGCCAGTTGGAATGGGCACAACTCTTCGGGTTGGAAACGTGACATTGTAAACGTGAATGGTTTTGATGAGCGAATGCAGTATGGAGGACAGGATCGTGAATTGGGAGAGCGTCTGTTTAATTTTGGACTCAAGTCCAAACAATTAAGATATAGTGCCGTTTGTGTGCATCTGGATCATAAAAGAGGGTATAAAACACCAGAGTCCATCTCTAAAAATTTGGCAATACGCAAGGATACAAAAAAAAGCAGATCGGTGTGGAGCTACTATGGCATAACCAAGTAATACGTAAGCTGATTTTTCTTTTCAAGACGTTTAAGCTCCCGGTATCTTTCTAAAACTCCTAAGGCATTTAGATAGCAGATAATTATTCCTTTTTTACCATCTAAGAACCCTAACCTTAGTATATAGTGATTGAAAAATTTCCAAAAAGGTTTTACAATCATAAAGAGATAGTTGAAATGTTTCTCTTTATAAAAAGCTTCTTTTGCTTTTAACCTTCCATAATGGAGCATCTTTCCTTTATAATCTTCGTAATTTTTATAACAAAAATGGGTGAGTTTTTCTTTTAGGATGCAAGAATTTCCATCAACTTCCAGAGTTTCATGTACAATCTTTTTGTCCGTAAATCTAGCCTTACTTTTTCTAAACAATCTATGATTTTTGTCTGTCTGCCAACCACTAAAATTTAGTTTAGTATTTTGAAACATAAATTTGCGATAAAACCAGTAAGCTTCGCATGCCTTCGGATTGTTTACGGTTTCAACAATTTCCTCCTGAAGTTTGGTGTTTACAACCTCATCTGCATCCAAAAAAAGTATCCAATCATTAGAAGCTTGTCTAAGGGCAAATGATTTCTGGGCGGTAAAGTTCTCAAAGGGGTTTTGAATTACATTGACCTTGTCGCGCTTTTGCAAATATTCGTAAGTGCCATCAGTACTGAAGGAATCAACCACAATTATTTCATCTGCAAATGAAACTGAGTCAATACATTTTTCAATATAACCCATTTCATTGTAGGTTATAATCAATGCCGATATTTTTTGCCTTGGGGTGTGCAATTCAGACATATTTATTGGTATGCGAGTTTGTAACTATAAAACTATAACAAAAAAGCGAGGAGAAAATTGTTTTGGAGGTCAAATTTTCCTACAAAAGAAGATTTGTCAACTTTTCAGATTTTCCCTTTCGTTTTTCAGAATTTAGGTTGTTTCGTACTTCTCAGATAGCGAAAAGATAAAAGGTTGCTTTATATTTGAAAAAAATCATAACCCCATACATGAAAATTATCGGAATTACCCTCCTTATTGGTATTGTAGGTTTTTTTATTGGAAAGTTCATAAAGCACAAATCCCTATATCCATTTATGCCCTTCAAACATGATTTTAGAAAAAGACGGGACACTTTTCTTAAAACAATGGAGTTAATGAAAAGGTTTGGGGCAAAGATTATTGTTGAGACTGGAACTTCACGCGAGGGACTTAGGGGAGCCAAAAGTAATGGTGCGGCCACTATAGTTTTTGGCAAATGGACCAAAGAAAATGGGGCTTTCATGCATTCCGTTGATATCAGTGAGGAATCTGTAAAAAATGCACAGGAAGAAGTTGATCGACAAGGATTAGAAAAATTTGTACAAATACATCAGTCAGATTCTCTTGCATTTCTTGAAAATTTTAATGAAAAAGTAGATTTATTATATCTGGATAGCTACGATTATAGCAGCGATGTAGAAGTTCAGAAAAAAAGTCAAAAGCACCATTTGGAAGAGTTCAAAAGAATAGAAGGACAATTACATGATACTACAATTGTTCTTATAGACGATTGCGATCTGCCTAATGGAGGTAAGGGAAAGTTGGTCATTGCATATATGTTAGAGCGGGGATGGAAAATACTGATCGAATCTTATCAGGTGTTACTTGTTCGTGAAAATCTCATCCTCAACGAAACTTCTTAATTGTTCCTCAAAAAGCTGTGGCTTCAAGGACTTATAGAATTCCAGCGCATTTTTTTTTCGTTCCTTTTTAGAAATAGTTAAAATCTCAGGATTAAAATCAGATAAATGCACAGCTTGGTTGGACTTGTCATCATTGAAGGTAAGCCAAGCTTTTTTTGATATCCAAGGAGAAAAAATGGAGAAATTGGGTATTCCAAGTGCCTTAGACATGTTGCTGGACCCTCCTTCATTTCCCACATAACCATCGCATTGCCCTAATAAGCCTAAAAAAGAACGCAAAGAGGGACAAAAAATATCTTCCCTTATAGCATCTCTAGACTTTTGGGAACACAACGAAATCAATTCTTCTACCTTACCTTTTTGACTGGGCATATAGTTGAATAAAAATGTGACATCAAGATCTTTGGAAATGAAATCAATTACTTGACTCAAATATTCCAGAGGATAGCTTTTGCTGGAATCACTACCCATAACCCCAATCATTAGAACAGGTTTCGTGGTATCAACTTTACTTTCCTTGAGTAATTTTTCAGCTTGCGTTATTTCCGAATCAGAAAGATAGATTTTTGGGGCCAAATCCTTTTCATCTAATTCTTGGATTAACGGAGATAACAACAAAAGTCTATTTTCAATGGCAAAACCCAATTTGGTGTCTGGGTTGTTTGAATACGTAAATAAATGGGTGTAAATAAATTTTGAATACCATTTTTTATAGGAAATCTTAATAGCTGCCTTGGAGAAATAGCTAATGAGATTACTTTCAAACTTGCAGTACACATCTATGACAACATCGTAGTTTTCCTTTTTAATTGATTTAAGAAATCCATAGAAGTCCAATTTACTTTTCTTATATCGATCTTTAAAAAGAACCACTTCGTCAATATGTGGATTACCTTTTACAACGGCTTGGGTGTTTTCATTGATTACAAAATGCACCTGTGATTCAGGAAAATGGATTTTAAGATGTTCACAAAGGATGGTACTGGTCAGTACATCCCCAATCATCTTTTGTTGAATCACCAAAAATTTCTTCACACGAGATAATTATACTGCAACATCATGTTCTCTAAGGGCAGTGTTCAATGAGGTTTTCTTGTCGGTACTTTCTTTTCTTTTTCCAATTATTAAAGCACAAGGTACTTGAAATTCTCCAGCTGCAAATTTTTTGGTATAACTGCCTGGAATAACTACTGATCTCGCAGGAACCCTTCCTTTTAACTCAACAGGTTCGTTCCCGGTTACATCAATAATCTTGGTAGAAGCGGTCAAAACTACATTTGCTCCCAAAACTGCCTCTTTTTCAACACGCACACCTTCTACAACAATACATCTAGAACCAATAAAGGCATTATCCTCAATAATTACAGGAGCAGCCTGCAACGGTTCCAGAACGCCACCAATACCAACACCACCACTTAGATGGACATTTTTTCCTATTTGTGCACAACTACCCACGGTAGCCCATGTATCCACCATAGTTCCTTCATCCACATAAGCACCGATATTTACATAACTGGGCATTAAAATGGTTCCTTTGGAAATATAGGCTCCATGTCTAGCCACTGCATGGGGAACCACACGAACTCCCTTTTCCTTATACCCTCTTTTTAATGGAATTTTATCATGATATTCAAAAATGCCAGCTTCCAACACCTCCATCTTTTGAATTGGAAAATAAAGTACTACACCTTTTTTGACCCATTCATTTATTTGCCATCCACCTTCCGTAGGCTCTGCACATCGTAACTTTCCTAAATCTATCAAGTTGATTACTTCCCTAATTGCATTTTGGGTTTCCTCTTCCTTTAACAATTCTCTATTATCCCAAGCCTTTTCTATAAGTGCTTTAAGCTGTGTCATTTTTTTTGAAATTTTGACAAAGATAATCGGCTAATTAGAATATTGCCCTATATTTTAATGGCATAACATTTTTAGGTTTATTTTTGCCAAAAATTTAGACTTGGCGAGAATTTTGGCTTTGGATTTTGGAAAAGTAAGAACTGGAATAGCGGTTACTGATGAGCTTCAGTTGATAGCTTCTGGGTTAACAACCGTTGGGACAAATGATTTGATGACTTTTCTTTCGGAGTATCTTGAAAAAGAAACCGTGGAAAAGTTTGTAGTGGGGCTTCCCAAACAAATGGACAACACTCCATCGGAATCCGAAGAATTGATACAATCCTTTCTAAAAAAACTGACCACTAAGTTTCCAACGGTTCAGGTGGAGCGCCAAGACGAAAGATTTACTTCCAAAATGGCATTTCAGTCGATGTTGGATAGTGGTATGAAAAAGAAAAAAAGACAAAATAAGGCATTGGTAGATGAAATAAGCGCCACGCTAATTTTGCAAGCATATCTAAATAGAGTTTAAAGTTATGATTTTACCCATTGTTGCCTACGGAGAACCTGTTTTGCGGAAAGTAGCCAAAGATATTTCTACAGATTATCCCAAACTGGATGAATTGATCATCAATATGTGGGAGACCATGTACAATGCCCATGGTGTTGGTTTAGCGGCACCACAGATAGGCCTTCCCATCCGTTTGTTTTTAGTGGACACAACCCCTTTTTCTGATGATGAAGAACTAAGTAAAGAAGATCAAGAAGCTTTAAACGGGTTCAAGAAAGTCTTTATCAATGCAAAGATTGAAGAGGAGAGTGGTAATGAATGGGATTTTAATGAGGGTTGTTTGAGTATTCCAGATATAAGGGAAGATGTAAAAAGAAAACCTACAATTACCATTTCCTATTTCGATGAAAATTTTAAAGAACATACCGAAACGTATGATGGACTTTTGGCAAGGGTAATTCAACACGAATACGATCATATTGAAGGAATTCTATTTACCGATAAACTATCATCGCTTAAAAAAAGGCTTTTAAAGAGTAGATTGGATAAGATTTCCAAGGGAAAAATCAGTGTGGATTATAAAATGAGATTTCCCAATATCAAAAAAGGACGTTAAAAAAAACTGCGTTTGGGATAAAAGTATATTTTTGCGCGCATAAAAATAAAACAAATGGCACTGGACAAGATTTTATCAATTGGTGGTAAACCAGGACTTTTTAGATTATTGACCCAAACAAGGAGTGGTTTTGTGGGTGAATCATTGTTGGATGGAAAGCGCGTTACTGTGGGAATGCGTAGCAATGTAAGCGTATTGTCCGAAATAGCGATTTATACCCTAGAAGAAGAAGTACCGCTAAGAGAGGTCTTTCAAAAAATGAAAGATAAAGAAGGTGGAAAAAAAACGGCCATTAGCCATAAGGCTGAAAAAATTCAGCTGGAAGAATATTTTTTTGAAGTTTTACCCAATTACGATGAAGATAGGGTGTATGCCAGTGACATAAAGAAAATTATACAATGGTATAACATCTTATTGGACAACAAAATCACTGATTTTTCCGAATCTGATGACGAAGACGCAGCTTCCGCCCCCGCTGAGGAAGAATAAACCTTATTCCCAATCAATCAATTCAGAAGGATAATAATTGATGTTCATTCGATTTAGGAATGGCACTTGTTTGGCCAAACGATTCCTATAATCTTCCCAATCACAGTTTTCTGATGTTGACCAACCTAATTCAGCATATCCTATGGCACGAGGAAATGCCAAATATTCCAGTTCCGCGCTATTTGAAATGGTTTCTGACCAAAGTGGAGCTTCAATCCCTAAAATAGTCTCCTTTGGCAAACCTTGAACATAAGTTTCCGGATTCCAATTATAGGCAACATCAACAGGAATGCACCCCGACCAGTTTAGTCCATGCTTGGATAGTGAATCGTATTTCATATCCAAATACGCTTTTTTAGCTGGAGAGAGGATTATTTTGTTGCCGTTAGCTGATCCCTTTAATGCATTTTTCGTAGTGTGCCAATGCTGTGCAATGCTGGTAGGGCTAATTTTTGCCGCTACAATTTCATCCCAACCCACCATTTGTTTGCCGTGTTTTTGAACGATTTTTTCAACTTTTTCAACAAAATGGATATAATCCTTCTTTTTGGTTACATGACTTTCATCACCACCAATATGAAAATAGGGACCTGGAGATATTGAAGCAATTTCCCGGATAACATCATCCAAAAAAGCATAAACAGGATCCTTTTGGGCATCAAAAGTGCTGAAACCAACTCTGGTACCCGTGTATGGTTTTACAACTTTACCGTTGCCATTTAGAAAAGGATAACTTACCGATGCTGCGTTTGTATGACCGGGCATGTCTATTTCTGGAACAATGGTGATATGTCTTTCTGCAGCATATGCTACCAATTCCTTAAAATCTTCTTGAGTGTAATAACCTCCAACTCCACCACCTACTTCGGTTTTGCCACCAACTTCAGTTAGTTTAGGCCATGATTTTATCTCAATACGCCATCCTTGATCATCTGAGAGGTGCAAGTGAAGTACATTGAATTTATAATAAGCAATAATGTCCAAGTATTTTTTGACCTCGTCAACACTAAAAAAATGTCGGGATACGTCTAGCATTGTACCACGATACTCAAATTTGGGCTCGTCGAATATTTTCCCTGTCGGAATGAGCCATAAAGGATAATCAGTAATGGTATCATTGCTTTTTTCAGGAATAAGCTGACGCAAGGTCTGTATTCCCCTGAATGCACCGGCTGCAGTTTTTGCGTTTAAAAAAATGGAATCCTTTTTTATATAAAGTTGATAAGATTCCGAAGTTTTTAACTCAACACTGTCAGATTTATTGATGTAAATAAACCGTTCTGTAGAATTTTTACCATTAGATGCATTGACGGAAATCCCTAATCCAGTTTTTGATTTTATCTTTTCGGCTAAAAAATGACCTACTTGTTCAAATTTCGGGTCAACCTGTGAGGTATAAATAATTGTGTTTTCGGCTAATCCAAAAGCACTATGTGTAGCTATTGTTTTTAAGGGCTTTGGAATCAATGGGGCTTCAGAAAGGTTGGTTTTTGGAAAAACCAGTTCTTTTTTTGTCCATTGGCAAGAAGCCACTGAAATTATAGCAAAAAAAAGAGTAAGCACTTTTACAGATTGTTTCATAATTTATTTTGTATTTACGCTATCTTTCAATACGCTATACCAAAGATCGTAACCTTTCTTGTTCATATGAAGGCCATCTTCAATAAAAAGTTCTTTTTTTAACTTCCTTTTATTGAGCATTATATTCCAAACATCGGTATAAGATACTTTTGTTCTTTCAGCGGCCAGTTTGTTCAATTTCTTATTAAAACGTTTGTATTTACCTCTTAAATGCCATCTAGAAATACTGGGTTTTGCCGAAATCAGCACAATTTCCAAATCTGGATTTTTCTGATGCAGATTATCTAAAATCCTTTCGAATGTCCCCAGAATTGCTTTAGGTCTTTGTTTGGCATTGATATCATTATCACCTTCGTAGATAAAGACTTTTTTTGGATTATAGTTGAGAATCAATTCATCTTGGTAAAGTTCTAAATCCTTTGCTTGTGAGCCACCAAAACCTGTATTGGCAATTTGAATATCGAGAAACCGCTCTTGAAGGTCATTCCACATGCGAATGCTGGAACTTCCTGTAAAAACTATAGTTTCTTCTGAAGGAACCCATATAGAATCCATCCTTTTTTGTATTTCTTCAACCTCGCTGGCGAAAGGGTGTACATTTTGAGCATTCAATGCTAACCCGGTTAGAAAAAAAAGAAACAATAGATATCTCATAAGCAGTAATTTTAATTTTTCACAAAACTTCCGGAAAGGCCACTTTGGGAATTGGTGCCAATCATAACTGCAAATTCCCCAGGCTCACATGTAAACTCGTAATTATGATTGTAAAAACCTAGTTCCATTTCAGTTAAATTGAATTCCACTTTTTGGGAAGCACCCTTTTCCAAATATATTTTCTTAAATCCTTTTAACTCTTTCACAGGTCTTACAACGCTTGCTACTTTGTCCTGAATATAAAGTTGAACCACTTCTTCACCAGCTAATTCACCAGTATTTGTAATGGTTGCGGAAACTTTAATACTATCTTGATCGGAGGAATCGATTTGTAGGTAGGAATAATTGAATGAGGTATAACTCAATCCATAACCAAAGGGAAAAAGAGGTTCATTTTTTTCATCACTGTAATGTGACCAGAATACGGTTGATTCAGGATTGGGCCTTCCCGTGCTAAAATGATTGTAATAAATTGGAACTTGACCCACACTTCTAGGAAAAGTCATGGGTAGTTTTCCGCTTGGATTATAATCCCCGAACAGCACTTTTGCAATTGCATTTCCCGTTTGCGAACCCAATTGCCATGTTTCCAAAATTGCAGGAATATGTTCAGCCTCCCAATTAATGGCAAGTGGACGGCCATTCATGAGAATCAATACAATATTTTTATTGACTTCATATACGGCTTTCAATAGGTCAAGTTGTAATCCAGGTAAATCTAATTGCGTTCTACTGCGTCCTTCACCACTCTGGAAACCATGTTCTCCCAAAACCATTAGAACAACATCTGAGTTTTTGGCTAGGGCTACGGCTTCATCAATTCCTGAAGTATCAGTTGTGTTGACTTCTACTTCATTCAGGAAATTAGGATTTCCATTAAATACCTTTGGTCCTGGGACATATGAGTAGTTTTCTGAGTAACTTTTTAAACCTTCCAAAAAGGAAACCGCGGTATGATTATCTGAACCCAATCTCCAACTTCCAAGCGGACTGTTGTTATCATTGGCGAGTTCACCAATTACCGCTATTTTTTGTTGGTCTTTTTTTAGTGGGAGTATGCTATTTGTGTTTTTTAGGAGTACAATGGACTTCACTGCCATATCCAATACACCGGCTTTATGGTCTTCATGGTACAATTGCTCTTCCTCTCTTTTTTCATTACAATATCGGTAGGGGTCATCAAACAGTCCCAATTCAAATTTCACTTTTAAAATGCGACGGACAGCATCATCCAGTAAACTTTCGTTCACTTTTCCTTCCCTTACATTTTCGGCCAAATGCATCACGTATGCACTAGATTCCATATCAACATCCGAGCCGGCTTTGACGCCCAATTCAGCAGCATGTTTTAGGCCTTTGGCAAATCCATGAGGGACCATTTCTCCAATGGAAGCCCAATCAGAAAGTACAAAACCGTCAAAACCCCATTTTCCTTTCAAAATGTCACGTTGCAGTATTTTATCCCCAGTTACAGGAACTCCATTCAGGATATTGAACCCGTTCATAAAGGTTTTTACACCAACATCGACCGTAGCTTTAAAAGGGGGTAACACCACATTGTACAAAGTCGAGGTTCCTATATCTACTGTGTTGTAGTCACGACCCGCTTCTGCAAACCCGTAAGCTGCAAAATGTTTGGAGCATGCGGCAATGGTATTTGGTTTGGACAGATCTTCTCCTTGAAAGCCTTTTACGCGTGCTTTTGCAATTTGAGAACCAAGAAATGTATCCTCGCCGCCACCTTCCATAACCCTTCCCCAACGCGCATCCCTTGAAATGTCAACCATAGGTGCAAAAGTCCAATTAAGTCCAACGGCAGATGCTTCATTGGCAGCAATTCGGGCCGAATTTTTAATGGCTTCCATATCCCAACTGGCAGCTTCTGCGAGAGGAATGGGGCTTAAAGTCTTATATCCGTGGATAACATCGTAACCGAATAATAAGGGTATGCCTAACCGAGTTTCTTCAACCACCAGTTTTTGAAGTTTTCTTACCTCTTCGGCACCAACCACGTTTAACATGGACCCAACAAGCCCTTTTTTAAGATGTTCGTATTTAATTTCAGCATTACCACCTTCGGGTGCAGGGCCGGTCACATCCCAAAAACCGTTATATTGGTTCATTTGGCCTACTTTTTCTTCAAGGGTCATTGACTCTAACAATGCATCTACTTTCTGCTCAAGGGTTTTTTCCTGGGCCATAATATTTTTATTGATGGGTGCAAAGTAAAGTGAAATTATCAAAAGATATTTCATAAAGTGTTTCATTGTTTTGAATGCTGTTGAAAAATGGTTGATAGTCTTCTAAAATTACCTAAAATTCTATAATGCCTTACTAATGGGTCTTTGTACTTTTAGATAAAATTTGATGCATGAATTCAAGACCGGAACAGCTTAAGGCTTTTGACCGACTTTTGACCATTATGGATGAGTTGCGAAATGGGTGTCCTTGGGATAAAAAACAGACCATGCAATCACTTCGCCATTTAACCATTGAAGAAACGTACGAATTGGGCGATGCCATTTTGGAGAATGATTTGGTGGAAGTTAAAAAGGAGTTGGGAGACTTGTTGTTGCATATTGTGTTCTATGCTAAAATAGGCTCAGAAACCAAGGATTTTGATATTGCCGATGTCGCCAACGAAATTTGCGAAAAACTTATCAATAGACACCCTCATATTTATGGTGATGTAAAGGTTGATAATGAAGAACAGGTTAAACAGAATTGGGAAAACATCAAACTAAGAGAAGGAAAAAAAAGTGTTTTGGAAGGCGTTCCCAATAGTTTGCCTGCCCTTGTAAAGGCCAATAGGATTCAGGAAAAAGTGGCAGGAGTGGGATTTGATTGGGAAGAACCCGAACAGGTTTTTGAAAAGGTAAAAGAGGAATTGTCCGAGTTTCAGGAAGAATTGGAACAAGGAAATCCAGATCGGTTGGAATCTGAATTTGGCGATGTGCTTTTTTCCATGATCAACTACGCCCGTTTTTTGGATATCAACCCTGAGAATGCTCTAGAAAGAACCAACAAGAAATTTATAAAACGGTTTCAGTATTTAGAGAAGAAGTCGAAGGAAGTGGGAAAACCCCTGAAAGACATGACCTTATCAGAAATGGATGTTTTTTGGGAAGAGGCAAAAATGCAATGAATTATACACATTGTTACCACCAGTTATTTGCTCAAGTACAATAATAGTAGTTAACCCTCCAATTCTTGCTCCGATAATATCAATGTTCATATTTGGTTGTTATTACTTATAAGCTGTTTTCTGGGGAAATCTAAATGTGTTAATCAATTTTTTCAAAAAATTGACTTCCAACATTTGATGTTTTAACGATAAAACCAATTATTGAACCATTATCATTTCTTTTATATTCAAGATTGCTAAAGTAACTGATTTTACTTGTAAATGCATCTGTTTTATAAGGGGTAATAATAATTTCGTTATTATTGTTGGTAGAAGCGATTAATTTTCCGTTTTGCATTTCAACCCTATATACCGCTTTGAGGTTTTTGCACAAAAACAAACCCGTAAACTCCAATAATTGTTTGCTATCGTAGACGACAGGAGCATATTTTTCATTTCTATATTCATACTCATCTCCAACAGCAAAAAGCATTACTTCTTTACCAGATTGATTTTCAAATGTTATGGTATATCTTTCAGGGTCTTCTGTAAGAACAAAAGTGTTTTTGCCGATTGGGGCAAGCTCACTTTCATTTCCATCGGAACGGAAATAGAATAATTTTCCATCTTTTAAGTATATTTTTCTGGAATAGGAACTAGCATCGTTCCAATAATAACCACAGAATTTTTTTAGTTTAGAATCGGTCAACTTTATAATTTCCCTTTTCTTTTTTTCTATATTTATTTTAGTGATTGGTGCTTGTTTAAATTCTTTTTCCAAGAATAAATCGGCTATTTTCAATGCAGCTTCTTTTGCCCGGAAGTCGTATGCATTCCCCAATACCACTATTCCAAAATCCTGTTCAGGAAAATGAGCGATATAGGTTGTATTTCCATAGACCCTTCCATGTTGCTGAAACTTTTGAAGGCCTTTATAGTTGCTCATGTATTGACCTGGCACAATGTCTACAGTTTGACCATTGTTTAGTTTAGTTTGTTTGAACATTTTATTTATAAGCGTTCTATTTCCTATTTTCGGTTTGCTGAAATTTAACATCCAGCGTGCCATATCTTCTCCATTTGAGTATATGGCAAAATCAATAATGGTATAGAAATTTAAGCTCTCATTTTTATAAGTGTCACCATTTCTAGAATATATTTGGGCACGGTTTTGAATGATAGTGTCATCTATATCTCCAAAAACAGTATTCGTCATGCCCAGAGGTTTAAATATTCGGGAGGTTACAAAATCTTTAAATGGAGTTTGGGCGATTTTTGCAACAATTTCAGATGCTAACAAAATTCCGGCATCCGTATAGTCAGCTTTATCACCAGACTTAAAAATTTTATTAGTAAGGTTATAAAGCATTTTGAGTGTTTGTTCTCTTGTTTTTTGAGCTTTCTTTTGCATGCCAGTAAGTCGTTGAAGCATTATGAAATCTGGTAGACCGCTTGTATGGGTAAGTAAATGGTGAATTCTTATAGGCTTTTCAAATTCGTGCATTTCGGGGAGATATTTCCGAATGTCATCATTCATAGATAGCTTACCTTCAGATTCAAGAAGCAATACGGCAAAAGCAACAATTTGATTGCGGAGCGCCATCAATTTAAACTTTGTATCCTTGGTAACAGGAGTTGGATTTTCAAGATCGGCATTTCCAAATCTATTCAGATAGACCATTTTACCATTTTGAATTATTCCGACTGATGCTCCTGGTTTGCCTGGTTTATCCCACTCCTCAAATATGTTTTCTATTTGTTTGTCCAAAGAGTGTAAGGGCTTTTGAGCCATTCCATAAAAAGAAGTTAGCGCTAGGATAATAATAAGTCTATTTTTTAAGAGAGAATGATAAGTGCACATTTTGTTTATATTATTAGCGAAAATTCGTGATAATATTATGAAGATTGGATTGTATTTGTAATTCAGGCGTACGGATTTATAAATCAAGACAAATCATAGATTTACCATAAGACTATTTAGTCAAATCTAATGTTGTATACCATTAATTAAGCATTGATATTACTATGCTACTATACCCAGATATAACAAAAGACCATGTATAGTTTTAGCGTTATTTTTTTAATTGATGGTAACGTTAACTAAAGACTGTTTTAATTGTCTTTAGCGACTGATAAGAGAAGTTCGGGAAATTTAAGTTAAGATTCAAGGGTAAATAGATATCTATAGGTTACGGATTAGGGTTTACAATGATTCACTGCCTTTTAAAAAGAAGCCAAAAAACAACCCCTAAATCTTTCCATTCCAACTATCTTTACGCTTCTTAAATTTCAGCTTTGTTCAGCAGGTACACCAAAGAATTCAAATATAATTTAAGGCTTTCCTATCCGGTAATTTTGGGAATGTTGGGGCATACTTTTGTGGCCTTTGCAGATAATATTATGGTTGGACAGTTGGGAACTGCTGAGTTGGCTGCGGTTTCTTTGGGCAACAGTTTTGTTTTTATCGCAATGTCCTTAGGTATTGGTTTTTCAACGGCAATAACCCCATTGGTAGCTGAAGCAGATGGTGCTGGAAATACTGCAAATGGTAAAAGCGCTTTAAAACATGGATTGGTATTATGTACGCTATTGGGGCTCTCACTTTTTGGGATAATACTGCTCTGTAAGCCAATTATGTATTTGATGAAACAACCTCCCGAGGTGGTGGAATTGGCCATTCCGTATTTGGAGTTGGTGGCTTTCTCCCTGGTTCCCCTTATTATTTTTCAGGCATTTAAACAGTTTTCTGAAGGCCTTTCCCAAACCAAATACCCTATGTATGCCACTATTTTGGCAAACGTGGTGAACATTACGATTAACTATTTATTGATTTTTGGTTCGTTTGGATTTCCAAAACTTGGAATTGTGGGTGCCGCTATTGGAACACTGGTTTCCAGATTCATTATGGTAGGATACATTTGGTTCCTGTTAAAGCGAAAGGAAAAGTTTAAGGTATATATAACCGGCTTTAATTTTAGGCTAATTGAGAAAAAAGTAATAAGGAAAATTATCAGTTTGGGTTTTCCATCCGCATTACAGATGTTTTTTGAGGTAGCCATATTTACGGCGGCGATTTGGTTGAGTGGGGTATTGGGCAAGAATGCACAAGCTGCCAATCAGATTGCGTTGAATTTAAGCAGTATGACCTTTATGGTAGGAATGGGACTGAGCGTAGCTGCCATGGTAAGAGTTGGCAATCAGAAGGGTTTGCAAAACTTTAGCGAATTAAGAAGAATTGCAAAATCCATCTTTTTTCTCACCCTGTTGTTGGAAATCGTTTTTGCCGCAATCTTTCTTTTGGGAAGACATTGGTTGCCCACTATTTATTTGGATGTGGATGATGTAATAAATCAAATGGATAATACCGAGGTGATTTTTATTGCCGCTAAGCTACTTTTAATCGCTGCATTTTTTCAAATTTCTGATGGAATACAAGTAGTGGTATTAGGTGCTTTACGCGGACTTCAAGATGTTAAGATACCAACATTGATCACGTTTATTGCGTATTGGTTGATTGGCTTTCCAATTAGTTATTATTTTGGACTCTATACAGAATTCAAAAGTTCGGGTATTTGGATGGGGCTATTGCTGGGGCTTACGGCATCAGCGGTAATGTTGTATATTCGATTCAACTATTTGACAAAAAAATTGATTAAAAGTTAAACTAAATTCCAACCTTTGGAATGCAATTAAATACCATGGAATTACCAAAATTTATTTTAGGAGATAATACTGATTTTCCAAACTCAATTTTTATTGTTCATACAGAATACCCTCGTTTTATCATCAATCTTGAAAATGACGAAGTGGAATGGCTTGAAGAATTTTCCAAGGAGGACGAAGCAGACCTTACCGATGAGGCCGAAAGTTTAATAGAAGCAGCCACTGCCTTTTACGATAGAGAAGTATCTAGATATGATGCAGACTAATGCTTGAAGAGCTTATACAACAGGATAAAGAGATATTTTTGTTCCTTAATAGCTTGGGAACAACAACCTGGGATGGTTTTTGGCTATTTATTACCAATAAATTCAGCTCAATTCCTTTATATGCACTCCTGCTCTTTTTCACATTCAAACAGTATGGGGTTAAAAAAACAATTATTATGCTCATTTTTGTGGCACTTTTGATTACTGCCACGGATCAGTTGGCCAATTTTTTCAAATATGGGGTTCAACGACTAAGACCATGCCATGATACAGATATAAATATGGTAGTTAGATTGGTCAAAAAATCCTGCGGTGGAAAATTTGGTTATTTTTCCGCACATGCATCAAATGCAATGGCATTGGCTTTATTTTTTTCTGTTTTGTTAGGTTCAAAAATAAAATATATCACTTCATTTTTATTGATTTGGGCAGTACTTGTGGCCTACAGTAGAATTTATATTGGAGTTCATTTTCCTTTGGATGTTTTAACTGGAATTGTAATAGGCACAATTTTTGGGTGGCTATTTGCCAAGTTATCTATATTTGCATTCCAAAAATTTGGAACATGATATCACAGGCCAGATATTGGTTTTTACTTTCCCTTATTGTTCTGGTTTATATAGCCGGCATGTTCGTGACGCTTTTTGAGAACGATTCTGCGCAATTTGCCGTAATGGCCATGCGAATGGTTCAAGAGAATGATTTTTTTACCCTTATTAAAGGAACCGAAGAATATTTAGACAAGCCCCATATGCATTATTGGCTTGCAGCACTTTCCTTCAAAATTTTTGGCATCCATGATTGGGCTTACAGAATTCCAGGTATTTTATCAACATTATTGGGGGCCTATAGTTGTTTTGGGTTAGGTAGGTTATTGTATAACAAGGACGTAGGAAAGTTTTCTGCGCTTATTTTTATGACGGCCCAAACCATTGTGTTGTCCAACATTGATGTTCGAACAGACGCTGTTTTAACAGGTTTTACGATTTTTTCCATTTGGCAGTTGGCTTTATATATTGAAAAGAATAAGCTCTACAATGTTCTCTTGGGGGCCTTTGGAGCTGGAATTGCTTTTTCTACCAAAGGACAAATAGCTTTGGTGGTGATAGGAATTTCAATACTCTGTCATTTGGCATATACCCGAAAATGGAAATCTTTATTCAATTGGAAGGTTTTGATTGCATTCATTGTTTTTGGAATTACCATTACGCCAATGCTCTATGCGTATTATCTACAATTTGACCTTCATCCGGAGAAAATAATCAGGGGGAAAGGAAATCGTAGTGGAATATTTTTCATTTTATGGGAGCAAAGCTTTGAAAGAATGAGTGGTGATGGCATAGGAAAAAATAGTAGCGACTTCTTTTTCTTTTTCCATACTTTTTTATGGGTTTTTCTACCCTGGACAGTCTTGGCATTAATTGCTTATTGGCTAAGAATAAAGACTTTTTGGAAAATGCGATTTGAATACAGGCCCCAATTTGAGTTTTTAACCTTAGGCGGAATCACTATTCTATTTTTCCTGATTAGTTTCGCCCAATTTAAACTACCACATTATATAAATATTCTAATACCGCTTTACTCCATTTTAACCGCATCGTATTTATATAGTTTGCGAAAGCATGATAAGCATAAGGTCATTAAGGGAGTTTTGGGGATACAGTACTTTATTCTTAGTTTGGTATTCATCTTCACTTTACTGGTTTGTTTTCATGTCTTCAAGTTTGAGTATATCCATTGTTATGTATTATTATTGATTCTTCTTGGGGTGATAACGTATTTCTGTTTGAAACGCGAGGAATATTATATGAGAATCATTACCCTATCTGTATATAGTTCCTTATTGCTCAATGGTGTTATGAACGCACATTTTTACCCGGCTCTGTTGAAGTATCAAGCAGGATCTACAATGGCGGAAAAAGTTGCTGAAGATAATATTCCGACAGATAAAATTTATAAACTCTCGGAGAGATATACCTGGGGACTTGACTTTTATAACAAAAAACCTGTCCAAATTATTTCTATCTCAGACTTAAATGACAAAAACGATATTTGGATTTATGCCACAAACGATGAGCTTAAAAATCTTCAAAATATGGGATTTCATTGGCATGACCAGATAACTGTTGACCAATTTCGTATAACAAGGCTGCAAATCAAATTCCTCAACCCTCACACCCGTGAGAAAATAGTGAATAAGATGCATTTGGTGCATTTAGATTAAGACACTGATTCCAATCTTGGTTTTTTAAAGTGATACAGTATTCCAAACAGCGATATTAATGCTGTAATCAGAAAAAATACAAAACTAATGCTGATGGAGGTGCTAGCATCCAAAGCCAGCCATTTGGCCCCGTACAAAAATGTCACTTCCCTGCTTCCAATCCCCCCAATGGTAAGGGGAATTACGGATACTATAGAAGATATCAAAAAGACAAAAAGATATTCAAAAGTGTTCCATGGGATAGAAAGTGACTTTAATATGCAAAGAATGCAAATGAGCTGTGAAAGCTGCACAAGCGATGAATACCCAATGGATTTCCAAAAAATAGGCAAGGTATAGGGAAAGAATTTTTTATGAAGGAACCAAAATGTGATTATGCTTGCAGGGATCCCCAGAGCAACGAGCCAAGTAAAATCCTGTAAAAACGCGTTCTCAACAAAAAATGCACAAACACAGGCGAAAATAAAAATCAACAACATTCCGCTCAAACGGTCCAGTAATAATACAGAGACCACTTTTTTAGTTCCTGATTTGAATTGCTTTTGAATAACATAGCCTTTGTAAGCATCTCCACCTATCCCTCCCGGCAAAAAGAGATTATAGAACATACCAAGAAGATATAGTTTTAGATTGCTTACCTGTGAAAGCTTGACATGTATTATATGAAAATAAAGATTAAGTCTAAAGGCCGCCAAAACTTTGGAAAGAACAACAAGTAGAATTCCTAAAAACAGATAGAATGGATTGCTTTGTTTTAATGTTTGGACTACGTCTTGTAGGTTTATCTTGGTGAAAATAAAATAAATCAATGCTGCACTAACAATGATTTTTAACCCAGTAATGAGCCTTTTACGCAGCCTTTCCGTCACCTATTGTAATTTTTTTGACGCGATACGGTCTTTTTTGCTGAGATTCATAATACGTTCTAATCAATAATTCCATCACTATTCCAATAGTGAATAATTGAATGCCACCTAGAATAAACATCATCCCAAAAATCAATAAGGGTCTGCTACCAATGTCCTGACCAAATCCAAGTTTTACGATCAGCAAATAAATATTGATAAAAATCCCTAGAATAATTAAAAGAACGCCCAAAATTCCAAAGAGATGAATTGGTCTTTGAAAATATTTACGAATAAAGAGCAGCAACATCATGTCTGCCACTACCTTAAAAACACGTTCTAGTCCGTATTTGGAAACTCCCGCATGTCTTGCATGGTGCTTTACGGGAACCTGTTTTATTTGTGCGCCTTCCAAATGGGCTAAAAGTGTTATAAAACGATGCATTTCACCATAAAGGTTCAATCCTTTGGCTATGTCTTTTGTGAATATTTTTAAAGCGCAGCCATTGTCCTTTATGTTCAACTTTGTAACCCTTCGAACCAAAAAATTGGCAATTTTTGAAGGTATTTTTTTTACAAGGGAGTCCTTTCTTTTTTGACGGATCCCTGTTATTAGATCATAATCTTCGTCAATAGCATATTCGAGCATTTGTGGTATATCAGATGGGTCATTTTGTAAATCGCCATCCATGGTAATGATATATTCTCCTTCAGCATAATCAATTCCCGCAGCCAGTGCCAAACTCTGTCCGTAGTTCTTTTTCAGCTCAATAAGATGGACTTTGGTATCATCCATTTCCTTAACAACCTTGCGAGTCTTATCGGTAGAAAAATCATCGATATAGATTATTTGATACTTATAACCTTCAAGACTTTCATGTATTTTTTGAGTCAATAAAACCACATTGTCCTGCTCATTGTAAAGGGGGACAACTATTGAAAGGAGGGAGTCTGTAACAGTGCTCATGTATTGGTTTATATGCGGGCAAATTTACTGCTTTTATTTAAGTTCCTTGGTTAAATCATCTAGCAACACTTGGGCTGCATAAAAGGGAGAGATTTTATTTTCTTCGATTGCCTTGAGCATTTTCTGTTGGATACGTTTATATGCTTTTTTCTGATGGAAAAAGAGCTTTAGTTGTTCATCTACGGTTTGAACAAACCAATTTTTGTTTTGATTTTTTCTGTTTAGTTCAAAATGCCCATTTTCCCGGGTCACCTTTACAAATTCCTGAATCATCTCCAGTATTTCTCTAATCCCGGTGTTTTCTGTAGCTGAACAGCTTAGTACCTTGGGAATCCATCCATTTTCTTTTGGTGGATATAAATGCAATGCCCTTGAAAATTCTGCTTTTGCCAATTTGGCCTTTTTCAAATTGCTGCCATCTGCTTTGTTGATGGCAATAGCATCCGCCATTTCCACGATGCCCCTTTTTATACCCTGTAGTTCATCACCGGCACCGGAAAGTTTTAAAAGAAGAAAGAAATCCACCATGCTGTGCACCACAGTTTCGCTTTGGCCCACACCAACGGTTTCCACGAGTATTACATCATATCCGGCTGCTTCGCAAAGAATAATGCTTTCTCGGGTTTTTCGGGCAACGCCACCCAAAGATTCTCCGGAAGGTGAAGGTCTTATAAAGGCGTTGGGATCCTTGGCAAGGGTTTCCATTCTTGTTTTATCGCCAAGAATACTGCCTTTGCTTAGGGAACTTGTAGGGTCAACAGCTAGAACAGCGACTTTTTTGTTAAGACTGGTGAGAGTCTTTCCCAGAACCTCTATAAAAGTACTTTTGCCCACCCCAGGAACCCCTGTAATCCCAATTCTAATACTTTCGTTGGGTTTGGAAAGGCATTCTTCAATTACTGAATTGGCTTTTTCAAAATGTTCCTGCTTGGAACTCTCAACAAGTGTAATGGCTTTTGCCAAAACAGCCTTATCCCCTTTAAAAATACCATCGGCAAGATTCCTGACGGAAATTTCCTTTTTTCGAGATTGTTTTATTTTAGAAACAGTACTGTTAGGTGTGCTCTTTTCGGTCGCCAAATTTAAAATTCATATAATTCCTTATAAAGGTATAAAGTTTTAAACTGTTGGTCTTTATGTATCTTTTATGAATTATTTGCTTTTAAAGGCTATTTCAGGGGCTTTGGAATGGTTTTTTGTTAAAAATCATATAAAAGAAAACTATTTTGCAACGCCGTCTTTTTTTCTTCGTCTTTTAAATGAACAACTAAAATACCAAACACTAGTACTGACCATGTTCGAAATTGAATTGGTAAAACAATGCAAGGCCAATGACCGTAAGGCCCAATTGCGGCTCTATCAGCAATATTGTGATGGTATGTTCGCTGTTGCCATGCGGTTTTTGAAGAACCAAGATGATGCCGAAGATGTACTTCAGGAGTCTTTTATAAAGGCTTTTCAGCGCATGGACCAGTTTAAGGGAGAAGTAACATTTGGGGCATGGTTAAAGCGGATAGTTGTGAATGGAAGTATTGATTTTTTAAAGTCGAAGCACCAAAAAATGGTTGAGTTGAACGAAGCTTACATGCATGTGACGGATGATGATGATTGGACAATTGAAGATGGCATTTCCATAAAAAAGGTGAAAGATGCCATTGAAAAATTGGCGGAAAAATACCGATATGTAATTCAATTATTTCTGATGGAGGGATATGACCATAGTGAGATTTCGCAAATATTGGGAATTTCAGAAACGGCCTCAAGAACAAGACTGTTGCGTGGAAAAACACAGTTAAAGGAAGAACTTAAAGATATTGATTATGGCACAGGATCTTAGAGAATTGTTCGCCAAAGAACGAAAAGAGAATAAGTACCCCATGAAAGAAGGTCATGAGGCTCGTTTTCTGTCCAAATTGGAGGAGGAAATACCAGTAAAAAAGAAATCAGGTTCTTTTATCTGGTTGAGGATTGCTGCCTCAATAATGGTAATTCTCGGTTTGGGAATCTATTTCTTTTCAGTTTCTGATGGGGTAGATGTGG
The DNA here is from genome assembly GCF_001413955.1 of Flagellimonas eckloniae. Classification (NCBI taxonomy): domain Bacteria; kingdom Pseudomonadati; phylum Bacteroidota; class Flavobacteriia; order Flavobacteriales; family Flavobacteriaceae; genus Flagellimonas; species Flagellimonas eckloniae. The sequence goes on from NZ_LCTZ01000002.1 coordinate 64,137, forward strand.
ACTCAAACCCAAAGGTTGTAGAAAATGAAACTTCAAAGCAACAGATAAATACTATTTCGTTGGGAGATCTTTCTCCAGACCTTAAAAAAATTGAAAGTTATTATGTTACCAATATTAGCTTGGAACTTTCAGATTTGGAGTTTACCGGTGACAATAAGGGGGTGATAGATGGCTATATGGAAAGGCTAGGGGAGCTTGATAAGGAATACGGGAGGTTGAATAAGGATTTGAATGAATTTGGCCCAAATGATCAAACCATAGAGGCACTTATCAAAAATTTGCAATTACGATTACAATTATTGCAAAAGTTAAAGTCAAAGTTGAATCAATTAAAATCATCAAAAAATGAACAGGAATCATCAAATATTATTTAATGTTTTTCTTTTTGCCATAGCGGGTATTGCCTGCTATGGGCAAGAGAAATCAAAAACGTACAAGGAAACGTTCAATGTAAGCAAAGACGCTGTCTTAAATATTGACACTAGTCATGCAGACATTGAGTTTGAAACTTGGAACAAAGATCAAGTAGAGATTACAGCGATAGTAGAGCTGGAAGGAGCTACCAATGAGGAGGCCAAATCTTACTTTAAGGAAGATATGGTAAAGATTGTTGGGAATAGTAAGGAAATTGAAGTAAGTACGCGTGGCAGAAGTTTTAGCAGAGCCTACAATTACAATTTTGACGATCTGCAGTTTGTTATTCCTGATGTATCCTTTGTAGAGCCTCTTTTTGAAGATTTAAGAATTCCTGAGCTGTCAGAAATAATTGTAATGCCTGACTTACCTCCTATGCCACCTGTGCCGCATATTCAATTTGATTATGATGCCTATAAAAAGGATGGGGACGAATACATGAAAAAATGGAAAAAGGATTTTGACCAAAACTTTGATGAAGAGTATCAAGATCGTTTTGAGGAATGGGGGGAAGAAGTGAAACGAATGGCACAAGAGCGGAACAAGTTATTGGAAGAACGTAGAGCAGAACGCGAGGAGCTTTTAGAGGAAAGGAGAGTGGAAAGAGAGGAGCTTTTAGAAGAGCGAAACAAATTACGTGAAGAAGCCCTTGCAAAAAGGGAGAAGTTAATAGACCAGCGTGATTCGTTAAGGAAGCAACGTAATGAAGTTAGGCACCTCCTTAGATCAGATGGGATGATTAGAATCCAGAGTGATGACGATACCAACACATTTTATTTTTCTTTTGATGGAGAAAACAAAAAGTACAAGGTTAAAAAGAGCATAAAGATAAAAATGCCAAAATCCGTAAAATTGAAGATGAATGTTAAGCACGGTGAGGTAAAGTTGGCTGAAAACACCAAGAATATTAATGCAAGCTTGTCCTACGCAAGCTTGCATGCTTCAACCATTGATGGTGATAGAACCAATATCAGGGCCTCCTACTCACCCGTAGTGGTTCAAAAATGGAATTATGGGAGGTTGAAGACAGATTATTCAGAAAGCGTTAGTTTGGAGGAGGTTGGCGAGTTGAAACTTAATGGAATCTCATCCAATATAATTATTGATAGGTTGGTTGATAAACTTTATGTAACCAACAATTTGGGTTCATTACAAATAAATTCAGTTTCAGATAGTTTTTCCAATATTGATATAACAGTTGAAAATGGAGAAGTCCAATGTAAAATTCCTTCAGTTCCTTTTTCTATTTATGTAAATGAGAACACCTCAGATTTTATATGTCCCACTATGATTTCATTGGAATCTTCTAAAAATTACCCCATTACTGTTCGAAAAGGGTACCATATTAATAAGAGTACAGATAAATCTATCAATATCAACTCAAAATATAGCGAAGTTGTGCTAAAACAATAAGATTAACTATTTAGTTTCCAAACTTTTCTATGCCTATACTTTCCCTGCAAAACTCTACAAAGCTAAAAAGCAACATTCCCCATCATACACAGTTCTCTGCTTTTCCCTATACAACTTAGTGGGTTTCTTCCTTTAAATACGATTTAAAATTTTCCTTAAACCGGTTCAATCTAGGAATCGAAACATTTCTAACGTAGGAGTTATTTGGATTTCTCTTTTCATAATCCTGGTGATAATCTTCGGCCTTGTAAAAAATATCAAATTCTTTTATCTGGGTAACGATTGGGCTGTTATAGACGTTCTTGGATTCCAGTAGGGAAACATAATCCATGATAACTTTCTTTTGTGCTTCATTTTTATAAAATGCAATGGACCTATATTGAGCCCCTTTATCTGGACCTTGTCTGTTTAAGGAAGTTGGATCGTGCGAGCCAAAAAAGACCTGGACCAATTTGGTGAAAGAGATTAATTCAGGATCATAAAATACTTCCACGGCTTCAGCATGTCTGGTGCGGCCGTAGGCAACTTGCTCATACGTTGGATTTTTCTCAATTCCTCCAGAATAACCCGAATAAACCTCCTTAACGCCTTTTACGCTTTCAAAAATGGCCTCTACACACCAAAAACAACCACTAGCAAAGTAAGCGGTTTCATATTTTTGTAGTTCCTCTGGAGTAAATGTCGGTTGCTCAACCTCAACTTCTTGAGCGAGTACTGGTTTTGCTTTCGTGTTTTTTGATTGACAACTGGAAGATGTCAATAAAACAAAAATCAAAAATGGAATTCTTGCTATCTTCATGGCGTTTTTTTGCTTAGTAGCACCAATATAAGAAGTATTACTTGTGTTGCTGTTAAAAATTGTTAACCCAATGACTCATCTACAATGAATATTCTTGAAGTAGCACTTAAGGACTACACCACAGGTTCAATAGCTATCCTCGATTCACAAATACCTTTATCTAAATACTGTCTTATTGATTTATCATCATCTAACAAGGATTTAGAACGTTTTGATGTTACAGTGCCGCAATCTTGCCAAGAATATATAGATGAGGTTCTCTCTAGGCATAATGCCATGGTTGCTTTTGGAGGATATTTGGAACATAGGTCTTTATATACCAAATCTGAGCGATTTATAGCTACTGGTGCGCGCAATATTCATTTAGGAATGGATTTCTGGTGCAAAGCAGGTACAGAAGTCATTGCTCCACTTGATGGAAAAGTCGTTTGTTTTAAAAATAATGATGATATTGGAAATTATGGGCCAACCATAATTTTAGAGCATGAATTGCAAGAAGTTAGATTTTATACACTTTATGGACATCTCTCATTGGAGTCTATTGAAGGCTTACTTGTCGGTGATACATTTAAAACAGGGCAGGTACTTGCAACTTTAGGTACTCCAGATATAAATGTTAACTATGCTCCGCATCTTCATTTTCAAATTATATCTGATTTGGAAGGGTCCGACGGAGATTATCCAGGGGTATGTTCTGGAGAAGACCTCGATTTTTATCAAAAAAATTGCCCAAATCCGAACCTTTTATTGAAACTGCCATTTTAAAACATCGATGAAATACACAAGGAATCGGTAGAGTGTTTTGGGCGTTTAAAACGTTTATCGAGGATAAAATACACTTTAGCTGAAAAAGGTTCCCACACCGAAAAAAAAAGGAAGTTAAGCGAGTTAAATCCAGGCTAGATAGCATGTGAGGGTACATTTACTATGTAATAAAAACCCAAATCATGAAAGCAATTTTAACCATTACCGCAATAATTTTCTTCGGAACTCTAGCTATGGCCCAAGACACTTCTAAGGAAATAAAAGTTGAAACTTCAACGGTTGGAATTGAATTGAATGTTGAAATTCAAGAAGAAGCTCAAAAAGAGACTGAGGTTGCTAGATTATATATGTTCAAAAACTCTAGAATTAAAAAAGCACTTTCTTTTAGAACTAAAAGAAACAAATCTAAGTTAGCATAATCATGGTCATGATATTGGAAATAGCAATACCGTTCACTCTATTCTTAAGCGTGGCTTTTGTTGTTGCATCTATCATTTTTTCATTCCGAAAAAAAAAAGACTCATCTGAGTCATCGAAAAAGGATTAAATGATTTATACATTTAATCGATAAGAAATGCAGTAAGCCGATTTTAAAATTATCATTGAACACACTACCATATTTTTACAATCCAATCCTCAAATCATTAGAAAATGTATACTATCATAACCTCCATTGCCTTATTTTGTAGTCTAATTTTTGTTTCTGCAGCTATACTTTTGTCCTTACGCCTTGCAAAGGCCCCTTCAAACCACAAGTAATAATTAGAAGTAAACCTACAATACTCCCTTTACCATTTTAGAGTAGTCTTTCTTCAATTACAATGAAAAGTAAGAAGAAGAGAACAAATTGCGTTTTCAATTCGCAACTTATTCAGGAATCGTGATTTTATCTCCTAAGAAAATAGCGTTTAGGAATAGTCTATTTGTCCCGTACCAAGATCCCCTAAAGTTTGGGTTGTCTGCAAAGAGAACAACTGTGCCATTGCCTAACTCGCTAACAATGAGTGAAGCTGAGGGTTTGAGGTTTTCCTCCATATTTTTCTTGGTTATAAATCCATCAATATGTGGGTCTTTAGAATATTTTGCTACGGTAGCATATTCATTTTTACTGGGAGCCAGCCAAATAGAATTATTTTTATAAACGGGTATCGAAGCATCATGATAACCAAAAGCCAAAGGATGGGTAATGTCCAAATCCACTCTAAAAATAGCACCACCAACACTTTCTTTTCCCAAATGCTCCGGAGCATCCACATAGGGCTTTCGAATTATAGCCTTGGTTGAGTCTTTTTCCTGCTCGGTAAGTTTTTCCTTTACCAGTTTTTTATCAATTGCCCATTTAGAAGCACTACCTATGGTGATTAAAGTATTGCCCTTGCTTACCCAATTTTTGATTTTATCAATCTGTTTTTCAGAAAAATTATACCTACCGGAAACCATGACCAAAGTATTGTATTTGTCCAGACTGGCCCTACCAAAATTTCGAACCGGTATCTTGGTGATGGGCATGTGTATCCTTGTGTCCAAAAGATGCCATACCTCTCCAGCCTCATAGGATCGAACACCGTTACCAATAATCATAGCTGCTTTTGGTTTGGTAATTGGAGAAACACTACGGCTTCCTAAATCGATTCCTTTTAAACTGTACCCAGAATTAACGGTAAATACTGGAACCTTATATGTGTTTTGGGCCTGTTGAACAATGCTAAATACAGCGTCTGCATTTTTTTCTTGAAGACTTACAGGAACTACCAATGCACCATAGTTAAATGCTTTGTTGCCATTAGTCGTTTTCACTGTAAAAGGTTTAAAAGATGAGGAGACAACCAGTCCATCAGTTTGCAATTGATTTAACAGCGCAACGGCGTTATAATCGTCATAATCGATAATATAGGCATATTGGGATTTTTGAACTGGTGTTGGTTTTACCAAATCATCCACCGAAGTAACTCTTTCACCAAGATTCAAAGAGGTTACAGGCTTGTACTTCATATTGTAAAAATTGGCAACGGACCAGGCGGAAGCATCATAATAAACGCTATCCCTGTATTTTTCATAGGTTTCAAACATAGTTTGAACCATACGATATTGGGTTTGCCTTGTTGGAACAACGTAACCATTACCTGATTTGTAGACATCTATTTTATGCAACAATAGTTTGTCTACAAATGCTTTTACTCTATTTGGGTCATGATCGTCTTTGAAGGAATACCCTTTTATTTTGCTTTTTAATGCATTGTCTAGTCCGCTTTTAAAGAAATTTTGCTGATACTTTCTTAGAATCGCTTTATTTTCAACGGCAGCTTTTATGGTTGTAATACTAGAGGTATATTGATTTCTAATGGTGAAGGGAAAAGTGATTTCACCAAATTTTGTGGTTTGCTTGTGCCCTCTGGAGCTTGCTTGTTCAAAAAGCAGCCCCAATCCACCTTGTAGATCAGGGTAGGAGGAACCGTACCCGGGATATGTACCATCGAACACCTCTTTGGTAAAATAAAATGAACCAATACTGTCTAAGGCCTTGGAGAAATAGTCTCCAAAAAGATTGTTTAAATCCACATAGTTTTCCTTTGGCATTATGGGGTTCAAGGAGCCATTATCTTTCATTGGCTCAAAGAAATAGCTGCTTTGGGTACCCATTTCATGAAAATCGGTAACCACATTGGGGTACCATTCGTGATACCAAGTCAATTTACCTCTACTTTCTGGATGAATTCCCAATAACCAATCCCTGTTTAAATCAAACCAATAATGATTGGTTCTTCCCTGCGGCCAATATTCATTGTGCTCTGCATCTTGGGGGTCTGCAACCAGTGGATTGCCTTGATACATGTTTGCCCATTGCGTGTGGCGGTCACGTCCATCGGGATTTATAGTAGGATCAATAAAAATGACAGAATTTTTCAGGTAATTCAGGATTTCTGGATTATTGGAAGCAGCTAAGGTATAAGCCGTCAATAAGGCAGCTTCTGAACTAGAAGGCTCATTACCGTGAACATTATAGCCCAAATTTATAAAGACCGGTACCTCATCAAAATTATTTGGATTTTTTGAGGGATCCGTGAATTGAAGGTGCTGCGTTTTTAGCTGACTCAGATTTTCTAAATTTTGGGGAGTAGTTATTGTAAGAATTACAAGTTTTCTTCCTTCATGCGTTTTCCCATATTCTTGAATAGTTGCTCTATCCGAAACTTTAGCAAGTTCCATAAAATAGCTAACGATTAGATCATGTCGTGTGTGTCTTTCCCCAATTTCATAACCCAAAAATTGTTCTGGAGAAGGAATTTCTGAATTAAAAGGATGAAATTTTTTAAAGAAATAGTCTTGAGCTGAAATAGAAGTACTTATAAAAAGTACTGCAAGCAGTAGTTTTTTCAACATCGAAATAAGAATTAAGTTAGTCGTTCTAAAGATAAGAAAACCTTTACACGACAGAATTAAAATCCTCTACTATTTCTTCAAATTCAATTCGATAATAAGTTCCCTTTTTTGCCATGTCTCTTGCAATGGTTCCTCGTAGTTGTCTTGTAAGATTGTAAATGAGTTTTAAACCTAATGAGTTTGAATTTTTTGGATCAAAATTATGTGAGTACCCTATTCCATTGTCGCCCAAGTATAGCTCATAACGATTATCGTGCAAATTTTTAAGTGAAATCATGATTTCGCCACCATTTTCCTGTGTAATTCCATACTTGAGTGCATTGGTAATGGTTTCATTGATAATCAAGCCAAGCGGAATTACAGTGTCTATGCTGAGTTTATTTTCTTCAATATCAAACTTGACTTTTACATCCTCTGTATTTCCTTTAACGGAACGTACCAAGTATTCGCAGAGTTCCTTAACATAGGGTTTTAGTTCAATCTTGGACAAATAGTCATCACGCTTGTACAACATTTCGTGTACCATTGCCATTGAAACCACTCTGTTTTGGCTGCTCTTTATAATATTACTGATTTTTTCGTCGGCAACTGCCCTGGATTGTAAACTCAATAGGCTTGAAACTGTCTGCAAATTGTTCTTTACTCTGTGGTGCACTTCTTTTAACAGGGTCTCTTTTTCCTCTATTCGATCTTGTATTTCATTTCTAGACCTGTATAATTTGTTGTGTGCTTTCAGTAAATTTTTCCCAAAGACACCTCCCAGTAAATACACTGCGAAAATTGCACTCAAAAAAGCAAACCAGTTCCTAGATTCTTCAGGAACTACATTTTCTGAAATTCTAAAATCACCTAAACTATATAGAAATAGGACTGTGAGAACGACTAGGTTTATGATCAAATAAAAATGTCCGTAAATTTTGGTGGTCACATAACCAGCAAATACCACAATAGCCAAGACGAAGATAAAAGGACTCTGGATCTCTCCACTATAAAGCGTGACTATAATTGCCCCAATCATGGACAGAACAGAGGTTGCATTATAGGTTAACAGTATGTTTTTATGCAGGTTATACAGAAATGTATTGAGCATATTTAAAACTGCAAACCCAAAAAACGTAAAAGGAATGACGTCTTTAATGTCTAAAAAGAACAAACATATTGCTCCAAATAGAATAGTAAACAGCGCAGAACTATAGTTAACCTTCAGTACCAAATCAGTCTTATCTCGTAAACGATATTTATCCTTGACAGGAATTTTCATATGCGCTGCGCTTGGTTAATTCTGCTTTACTACTTTATTAGGATTGATGAATTGTAGTAAAAGTAGCTTTTATGGGGGTGTTTAAGCTGTAAATCTAAATATGTTTTTTATATAAACAAAAACGACAGCCAAAAATGACTGTCGCTTTGTATCTTTTGAAGGGTTTATGTTAGTCTTCAATAAGCACCCATTCTCCCTTAATGATAAGAGGTTCAGCTTGTTTGTATTTAACAGTCTTGCTTTCACCGGACATTACATTTTTTATTGTGACCCGGTCATTTCTTCCAATTTTTGGTTTTTCCCTAACAATGGTTTCGGTAACTGGAGGTCTTCCCCCTTGTGTTTGTCCTGCCGCTCTGTTTTGAGCTGCCAGTTCATCACTATTGGGTATTTCTTCTTTGGAAGTTTGCAGATTTTCTTTTGGTCTGCGGACATTGCCGGCCTCTTGAATCTGATTTGTATTTTCTGAAGGTAATTCTCCTTTGAACAAAAAGGAAATAATCTCTTTGTTCACCTTATCGATCATTTCTTTAAAAAGTTCAAAAGCCTCAAACTTATATATTAAAAGAGGGTCTTTTTGCTCATGAACGGCCAATTGAACGGATTGCTTCAATTCGTCCATTTTACGCAAATGCGTTTTCCATGAATCATCTATTATGGCCAGGGAAATATTCTTCTCAAAATCTGTTATCAACTGTTTTCCTTCACTGGAATACGCTCCCTCAAGGTTAGTGACCACATTTAAAGATTTAATACCATCAGTAAACGGCACTACAATGCGTTCAAATTTGTTGGATTTATCTTCGTAAACTTTTTTGATTACTTGAAAGGCTATTGTAGCACTTCTTTCCATTTTTTGCTGATAGAAATCATAAGCAGCGTTGTAAACACTAAGGGCAATATCCTGAAAGCTCAACTTTTTGAATTCCTCTTCAGTTACTGGAGAGGTGATTGAAAAATATTTGATCAATTCAAATTCAAAGTTTTTAAAATCATCCGCGGCTTTGTTGGTATCGGCAATAACTTCGGAAGTATCGTAGATCATGTTGGCAATATCTACTTTGAGACGTTCTCCTTGTAATGCGTGTCGTCTTCTTTTATAAACAACCTCGCGTTGGGCGTTCATTACGTCATCGTATTCCAACAAGCGCTTACGAATGCCAAAGTTGTTTTCTTCTACCTTTTTCTGGGCACGTTCAATAGATTTGGTCATCATGGAGTGCTGAATTACTTCACCTTCTTCCAAGCCCATTCTGTCCATCATTTTTGCCACACGGTCAGAGCCAAAGAGACGCATTAGGTTATCTTCCAAAGAAACATAGAATTGAGAACTTCCTGGATCTCCCTGACGCCCTGAACGACCTCGTAACTGCCTGTCCACACGTCTGGAATCATGCCGCTCCGTACCCACAATGGCCAATCCACCAGCATCTTTTACTTGTGTACTTAATTTAATATCGGTTCCACGACCTGCCATGTTGGTAGCAATGGTAACTATTCCCGCATTACCGGCTTCTGCAACAATATCCGCCTCTTTTTTATGAAGCTTCGCATTAAGTACATTATGGGGAACCTTCCGAACGCTTAACAGTTTGGAAAGCAGTTCCGATATTTCTACCGAAGTAGTACCAATTAATACCGGTCTTCCCGCCTGTGAAAGTTGGGTGACCTCGTCTATAATGGCATTGTATTTTTCTCGTTTGGTCTTGTAAATTAGATCATGTCTATCATCACGAGCAATAGGTCTGTTGGTGGGTATTTCCATAACATCCAACTTGTAGATTTCCCAGAACTCCCCAGCTTCTGTAACCGCTGTACCGGTCATGCCTGCCAGCTTGTTGTACATTCTAAAATAGTTCTGGAGCGTAATGGTGGCGAAGGTTTGGGTCATTGCCTCAATCTTCACATTTTCTTTGGCCTCTATGGCTTGGTGCAACCCATCTGAGTATCGCCTTCCATCCATGATTCGTCCAGTTTGCTCATCCACAATCATCACCTTGTTTTCCATTACAACATACTCCACATCCTTTTCAAAAAGCGTATAGGCTTTTAGGAGTTGGCTCATGGTATGGATTCGCTCACTTTTAACTGCAAATTCTTTGAAAAGACCTTCCTTGAGTTCGGCTTCCTTTTCAATTTCTAGGTTTTGATTTTCAATTTTTGCAATTTCTCCTCCAATGTCGGGCATTACAAAAAAGTCTTTGTCCTGATCTCCAGAAATGTAATCAACCCCTTTGTCCGTTAATTCAATTTGATTGTTTTTTTCATCAATAGTAAACAATAGTTCGGCATCGACCTTGGGCATTTCACGGTTGTTGTCCTGCATGTAGAAGTTTTCCGTTTTTTGCAGCAACTGTTTTACACCTTCTTCACTTAAAAACTTGATTAGGGCCTTGTTTTTTGGCAAACCTCGATGAACCCTTAACAGTTGAAACCCTCCTTCTTTAGTATCTCCTTCTTTTATCAATCTTTTGGCTTCTGCCAAAACCCCGGTTAAATATTGACGCTGCTTCTGAACGATATCGCCAACTTTTGGCTTCAATTCATTGAACTCGTGCCTATCTCCTTCAGGAACCGGTCCGGAAATGATTAATGGGGTACGGGCATCATCTATCAATACGGAATCTACCTCATCCACAATAGCGTAATGATGCGGTGGTTGCACCAAATCATTCGGAGTATGCGCCATATTATCCCTTAAATAATCAAAGCCAAACTCATTGTTGGTACCGTAAGTAATATCAGAATTATATGCAGCTCTTCTACCTTCGGAATTTGGCTGGTGTTTGTCTATACAATCAACCGATAGACCATGAAATTCAAAAATAGGAGCCATCCAAGCACTATCCCTTTTTGCTAGATAATCGTTTACGGTCACTAAGTGTGAACCTTTGCCCGGAAGCGCATTTAAATAGAGTGGGAGCGTGGCGACCAATGTTTTTCCTTCCCCTGTTTGCATTTCCGCAATTTTCCCTTGATGTAGAGCAACCCCGCCAATAAGCTGAACATCATAATGCACCATGTCCCAGGTTACTTGTTTTCCAGCAGCATCCCATGAATTCTTCCAAATGGCATTATCTCCTTCAAGGGTAACATAATCCTTGGTACCTGAAAGGGACCTATCAAATTCTGAAGCCGTTACGGTAAGGGTTTCATTGGCAGCAAAACGCTTTGCCGTCTCCTTAACTACAGCAAAAGCTTCCGGAAGGATGGTATTTAGTGTGCTTTCTGAGATTTTGTAGGACTCTTCGTTGAGCTTGTCAATTTCAGTATAGATTTCTTCATTACGATCTATATCTGTTGAATTCTGAACTTCTTCCTTTAAAGCATCGATTTTATCATTTATCTCTTTACAATCTTCTTGTATCTGGGATTTAAAGGAAATTGTTTTCTGTCTTAGTTCGTCGTGGGACAATCCTTCAAGTTGTTCTTCAAAGGATCTTATTTCTTTGACCAAAGGTTGAAGTGATTTAACGTCTTTCTCTGACTTATCTCCAACGAAAACCTTTAGTACCGAATTAATAAAGCTCATGAATAATTTTTCTTTTGGATTGCAAAAGCTGTTCCATTGTCCTGAGGAGGGTAGAAACCTTTTGCTAGGCTGCCAAAATTACATAAAAAAAAGCCTCAAATGAGACTTTTTAGTAGTGTTTGTTTTTCTAAAATTAATACTCGTCCTCATTCCAGAGGTAATCTTCTTCGGTGGGATAGTCGGGCCATATTTCCTCGATGGACTCGTAAATTTCGCCACCTTCCTCTTCCATGGATTGTAAGTTTTCTACAACTTCCAATGGGGCTCCAGTACGGATGGCATAATCTATTAATTCGTCTTTGGTGGCTGGCCAAGGCGCATCACTTAAATATGAGGCTAATTCTAATGTCCAGTACATAGTAACGGTTTGATTTTAAATTTTTTGCAAAAATAATTTTTAAACTGAATTTGCCAAGCAAAATTGACATTATTTAAAAATTATTTTCAACTTCTTAATCTGTAACGCGGAAAATAGGGATTTATTAGTCCAATTTTTCAGGAATCCATTTGACTTCTTCTGCTTGCAAATCTTTTGACAACTTCCGTGCCAATACGAAAAGGTAATCCGAAAGTCTATTTATATAGGAAAGTAATGTGTCTGGTACTGGCTCATTCTCATGTAAGTATGAGATCATACGCTCCGCTCTTCTGCAGACTGTTCTGGCAATATGACAGTATGACACGGTTGTGTGTCCTCCAGGGAGAATAAAATGGGTCATTTCCGGAAGCTCTTCGTTCATTTTGTCAATTTCCTTCTCCAACAGCTCAATATCATCCCCGCTTATTTTTGGAATTTTTAAACGATTTTCTTTTTTAGGCTCGGTGGCCAAAATTGCACCTACAGTAAAAAGTTTATTTTGGATAAGGGCCAACGTATTTTTGGAATTGGAATCCATTTTTTGGTCTCTGAGCAATCCTAAAAACGAATTTAACTCGTCTATTGTTCCATAGCTTTCAATTCTGATATGGTGCTTCGGAACCCTAGTACCTGTGAAAAGAGCTGTTGTGGCCTTGTCACCAGTTTTTGTATAAATTTTCATTCTTCGTGTCTACGTTTACCATCCATGAATTTGCGCGACTTTCTATTTCTTGACCCTCTTCTGTTGTTGAAAAGAATAACAAGGTAAATAATGGCTAATCCCCCTAAAACGTAATAAATAGTATTACTCATTAGAAAAGTGTTTTGGACATCTAAAATTACCTTTTTAAATTCGGATGATGAAATGTTCTTTTACTTGTTCCTTTCTGATAAAAAGAACTCCACAATGGAACATATCAATGCTAACTGTGATTAGTGGTAATTCAATAAGGTTTCTCCAAAGCTCTTGTTTTTCTGGAGTTTGATGGATTGAGTTGATGAAAATCATACTGTTATTGTGGAGTTTTTCCTCGGAAAATAACCGCTTCAACATATCAATTTCCAATTCGTCGGCATAAACTACATCAATCATGTTTGCTCCGATAACCATATTTGGGAAATGAATTTGTAAGGGCTTTTTTAGGTCTTGTTTTCCATAAAGCTCAATGTTTTTATGGTTAAAGTAAGCAATGCTTTTTAGGAGTATGTTGATTGATTTTATGTTGTCCCTTTTTTGTTTTAAGTATAGGCATTTGGTAACATAATTGAAAACAAAAGGGGAGTGGACACCGTGCTCATTGGTAGATTTTAAAAGGAATTTCAGATATGAGAATAACACACAAAACATACTACCCTTCCAAAATAGCGGAAAGCTCAAACCAACGCTCTGTTTTGGTCTCGATGGAGTTTGAAATTTCTTTGAGACCAATAGACAATTGCGTTATTTCTTCAACGCTCAGGTTAGGGTCAGTAAACTTGTTTTGGAGTACCCCTTTTTTCTCTTCCAATTTTTGAATTTCCTTTTCTAACTGCTTATGCTCTTTTTGTTCTGAGTAAGACAATTTTTGAGAGTTTCCCTTTTCCTTCCAATTGGTTTTTTCGGCTTTTTCTGTGTTATTGCTTTTTGCTTCACGATCAGCAATAACTTTACTACTTTCATAAGCTCTGTAATCAGAATAATTTCCAGGAAAGTCTTCTATGATGCCATTACCCCTAAAAATGAACAAATGATCTACAATTTTATCCATGAAATAGCGATCGTGGGAGACTACGATCAAACATCCTGGAAAATCCAGTAAAAAGCTTTCCAACACATTTAGCGTGACAATATCCAAATCATTGGTAGGTTCATCCAAAATCAAAAAATTAGGGTTTTGGATAAGCACGGTACACAAATACAATCGTTTTCGTTCTCCGCCACTCAGTTTTTCAACAAAATCGTATTGTTTTTTTCTATCAAAAAGGAAGCGTTCCAAAAGTTGTTGTGCTGAAATCTGTCTGCCTTTTTTCAATGGGATGTAGTCTCCAAATTCCCGGATTACATCAATAACTTTTTGACCTTCTTTTGAATGTATTCCCTTTTGCGTGTAATAGCCAAATTTTAATGTGTCACCCACAACTACTTTTCCACCATCAACGGTTTCTTTTTGTGTAATGATGTTTAAGAATGTAGACTTTCCTGTTCCGTTTTGACCAATTATTCCAAGCCTCTCACCTTTGGTGAAATTATAATCGAATTTTTCTAAAATTGTTTTGTCATCAAATGATTTGGATATGTTGTGAAGTTCCAAGATTTTACTTCCCAAACGTTCCATGTTTAGCTCCAACTGAACCTGATGTTCTATTCTTCTTTGATGTGCTTTATGTTTTATTTCCTTGAAATCATCAATTCGAGATTTTGATTTAGTGGTACGGGCTTTGGGTTGTCTGCGCATCCAATCCAATTCTTTTTTGAAAAGTAATTTGGATTTGTGCTGCTCCACGGCTTCCCGTTCCATTCGTGCTTCTTTTTCTCGAAGATAGTAGGAGTAATTTCCTTTATAACTATATAACTGATTGTTGTCCAGTTCTATGATTTCATTACACACCCGTTCCAAAAAATAACGATCGTGCGTAACCATAAACAGCGTAATGTTTTCCTTTGTAAAATAGGCTTCCAACCATTCTATCATTTCCAGGTCCAAATGGTTTGTTGGCTCATCCAAAATTAAAAGGTCTGGCTTGTTCAGAAGAGCGTTGGCCAAGGCCAAACGTTTTTTTTGCCCTCCTGATAAGGTTCCTACTTTTACATCGAGTTTTTCTAAATTCAGTTTAAAAAGAATCTGCTTGTATCGGGTTTCAAAATCCCAGGCATTGTGCCTTTCCATGGCTTCAAAAGCTTTCTGATACTGTTCTTCCTCATCTGGATTCTGAACTGCCTTTTCGTAAGCAGTAATTATTTTCAAAACCTCATTATCAGTACTAAAAATTGTTTCTTCGATGGTTAAATCTGGATTTAGATTGGGTTCTTGCTCCAAAAAGGCAATTTTAATACCCTTTCTGGAGGTTACTTGTCCAGTTTCTGTAGTGTCCTTTCCGGAAATTATATTCAATATAGAGGTCTTCCCACTTCCATTTTTAGCAATCAATGCAATTTTCTGATCTTTATTTATGCCGAATGAGATATTGGAAAAGAGAACCAATTCACCATAAGATTTAGATATGTTTTCTACTGTCAATAAATTCATTGAAATGTTTTACTGTGTTTCGTTAGCGCTTAGCAAACGTTAAAAGATAACCGTAACGAATCGTCAGAGTCAAAAGTAATGGAATCAATATTGGTGAAAAACTTTGAATTTTAAAAAGCCAGACTAAAAGTAGGATGCCCATTAAGGCTAATGCTGTCCATAGGTATTTTATTAACCATGTGGGTGTCTGTTTTTGGAATACAAATGCGACAACGATATTTGCTGGAAGGGCCCATAGCACATTAAAGTTTTTTGGTGTTGATGTATGGTCCGTGGCCAACCAAAGTAGCAGTAAAAAAGTGCCTATCAGTCCGGTAACAAAGAAGAGTGAAAAATCCAGCCAACGACTCCGAACTCCATGCTTATAATCTAAATAGGTTATGATACATGTGAATATGAACAGTAGAGTAAACCAAAATAGTGGGGATGATGGAAAAAAACCGGTCATTTTATGCTCGTTGTAATCAAGGACGATGCGTTCTCTCAACAATAATGGTTTTCCATCTTTGCTGGTGTTCTTTAATTGTCGCATGGCATAGTGGGGTAAAAACATATGCTCTTGCACGGTTGCTTTTCTGTCCACTGGGGAGCCAAAAGCCAAATCAATCCCAAATGAGGACCATGAATTTAGATTCAAATTTTGCCGTACCAGCTCCCTAAAAGTGTATTGCTTTTCCAAATAGGAACCATCAAAAACCAAAGCATCGCCAAATTGTTGTTTTAAAATATCGCCTGTAATACTGGAACAGTTATTTAAGAGTGGGTCGTACAGATAATCTCTGTTTTCTGGCAAAAAATTATTCTCAAAAAAAACCAATAGCTGGTTTTTTTCAGCTAATGTCAAATCTAAAATTTGTTCTTTTACCCATCTTTTTTCCAATTCATAGGTAAATAAAAACCGGTCAAAGCTTCTTCTGGAAAGTGAATAGACCATTTTTCCTTTAACGAAGTTTAGATAGAAGTTTGGTCGGTTAAAATCATAGGTGCCATAATTGTAAACCACATCAATGCCCAAAACGGTATCCTGAACTCGAAAAGCGGTATGTCCGAACGAATCGACAAGTTGATTGCCTGGGCCACATGTTAACATGCTTACCTGAGAATTATCGGTAAGCTGTGGTATTTGAGCAAATGCATTTTTTTCAACTAAAAAGAGTGCTGCCAAAAAGAAAATCCAGTGTTTCATTTTTGATTTTATCCCAGCAAATATCAGAATAAAAACGGCATAGTGGCGTGACTGCTCCAAAGACTTTATTTTTTACAGTATTTTTACGAAAATCCAATTGAATGAAGCGGTATATTCCTAATTTTTTAACCTTGCTCAATTTGTTTAGTGGTTGTATAGCTGCCGTGTTTGCAGTTTTAAACTATTTGGAATGGGCTGCACTTTTTGTGTTTATTGGAATTTTCTTTGACTTTTTTGATGGCTTTGCGGCTAGAATGCTAAACGTTCAGAGTGAAGTTGGGGTGCAATTGGATTCTTTGGCGGATATGATTACCAGTGGATTGGTACCGGGTATTGTAATGTTTCAGTTGTTGCAAATGGCCGAGACTGGTGGATGGAACCTTGGATTCTTTGGGCATGAAACGGAAATGACCGTGCTTCCCTTTTTTGGGTTTGCAATCACCTTGGCCTCTGCTTATCGTTTGGCCAAATTTAATGTTGATGAAAATCAAGTTTCTTCTTTTATTGGATTGCCAACTCCAGCAAATGCACTGTTGATTCTATCCCTACCCTTAATTTTAGTGTACCATGCGAATGATGTACTCAATACACTTATTTTAAGTGAATGGTTTTTAATAGGGTTGACCTTGGTAAGTGCTTTTTTATTGAATTCCCGAATTGAGCTCTTTGCTTTAAAGTTTAAAAATTGGAGCTTTAAGGACAACGCGGTACGATATCTTTTTCTGATAGGAAGTTTGATATTGTTGGTTACTTTAAAGTTTTTGGCGGTGCCGATTATAATAATTTTTTACGTGTTCAGTTCGTTGTTGCTGAAAGCTTCCAAAAACAATGATATTTTGTGATTTTTTTAGTTCCTCTCTAAAGTTTAGGGATGTATTTTTGTGTTATAGATGACATACAACACATGAAACAGACTGCCTTTCTTTTATTTCTTTTGACTGTTTTTGCTCTTTTTTCTTCACACGAGCTATTCTTAAAAACGGATGCCTATTTTTTAAATTCGGGTCAATCCAGTGAATTGTATTTGTTCAATGGAACTTTTGATAAAAGTGAAAACGAGATTACCAGAGATAGGATTTCGGATGCTAGAATTATAGGTCCCAAGTATGAAAAACATGTATTGGATAGCGATTATTATGATAAGGACAATATCACCTATTTAAAGTTTGCTGCAGGTGGCGAAGGCACCTACACAGCAGGGGTTTCTACCTTACCCCGTATGATCGAAATGACCGCAGAAAGTTTTAACGATTATTTGGAACATGAAGGGCTAGAGGATGTTATTAAGAAAAGGAAGGAAGAAGGTAGCTATAGTTCTGGAGCAAAGGAAAAGTATTCCAAGCATGTAAAAATGCTTTTTCAAGTTGGCGACAAAAAAACTGATCATTTTGATACAGTCTTTGGATACCCTATCGAATTTGTTCCACTAAACAACCCTTATGAGTTAAAGACGGGAGAAAGTATTTCTTTTAAATTGTTGGCTAATGGAAAGCCTTTGGCCAATCAAACGGTACATTATAGCACTTCTGTACCTGGAAAGGACGCCCATGAAAATGAAAGCTCAACAAGAACAGATGAAAATGGAATATTGAAAATGGTTCCAACACAAGCTGGGAAATGGTATGTTGCCACTATTTTTATGGTAAAAAGTAAGGAGGATGGCGTAGATTACGAATCTAACTGGGCAACTTTGACCTTTGCTGTAAAGTAATACTTAAAAGTCGAGTTTTTTCTTTCGAAGCTCAAAATTCTGACCTAGATATACTTTCCTGACCATTTCATCTTGCGCTAAGTCTTCAGGGATACCAGCTTTTAATATGCCTCCTTCAAACATTAGGTAAGAACGTTCTGTAATCGCCAAGGTCTCCTGTACGTTGTGATCCGTAATGAGAATCCCTATATTTTTATCCTTTAGTTGGGCCACAATACGTTGGATATCTTCAACAGCAACAGGGTCAACCCCGGCAAAAGGCTCATCAAGTAAGATAAACTTTGGGTCTGTGGCCAAAGCACGGGCAATTTCGGTACGCCTACGTTCCCCCCCTGATAACAAATCTCCTCGGTTTTTACGAATATGGCCCAAGCCAAACTCATCAATCAAGGATTCCATTTTCATATGCTGTTCCTTCTTACTCAATTTGGTAAGCTGTAGAACGCTGAGTATATTTTTTTCAATACTTAACTTACGGAAAACTGAAGCTTCTTGCGCTAGGTAGCCGATACCATTTTGAGCTCTTTTGTACATAGGGAATGTGGTAATCTCCATATCGTCCAAAAATATTTTACCACCGTTGGGTTTGATAAGACCTACAATCATATAAAAAGATGTGGTCTTACCGGCGCCATTTGGACCTAAAAGCCCAACAATTTCTCCTTGGTTTACTTCCAAAGAAATGCCCTTAACAACTTTTCGGCCTCGGTAGGCCTTCATTATATTATCAGCTCTTAGCTTCATACGAATGGGCCAAAACTAAACATATTCTGGAATAGCTATTGGACTTTGTGAAATTTTTATGCATCAAGATTTTCTAGTTCTTCCCAAAATTCAAAGGCCCTTCGTAGGTGCGGTACAACTATGGTTCCTCCAACTAAAGTCGCTATGCCCAGTGTCTCCATAACCTCTTCTTTTGTCGCACCTTCGTTCTTGGAACTTTCTAGGTGGTATTTTACGCAATCATCACAGCGAAGAACCGCTGAAGCTACCAAACCTAGGAGTTCTTTGGTTTTGACGTCTAATGCTCCTGCCATATAGGCATTGGTATCCAAGTTGAAAATCCGTTTGATCAACTTGTTGTTTTCCGCCAATATCTTGTCGTTCATTCTGGAACGATAAGAATTAAATTCTTCTACTTTATTTGGCATTTCTTTTTTCTTTTTTAGCTTCTTTTCGTAAGACTAGTTTAGAAATATAGATACTTATTTGATACAAAATCAATACCGGAACAGAAACTACAATTTGGCTTGCAACATCTGGAGGAGTAATCACGGCAGATAATATGAGAACAATTACAAGAGCAATTTTTCTATATTTCTTTAGTATTTCCGGAGTAACCAAACCTACCTTGGTTAAAAAGTATATGATAATTGGCAATTCGAACATTATTCCACAGGCGATGACTGATGCCCTTACAGTTGCGATGAAAGAACTAATATCAATTTCGTTTAATACTTCTTTGCTTACTTGGTAGGTCCCCAAAAAATTAATGGATAATGGTGCCACAACATAGTACCCAAATAACACTCCCATAAAAAATAGTGTGGATGCCACTAAAATAAAACCTCTGGAATGTTTGCGCTCGTTCTCATGTAATCCTGGACTGATAAATCGCCATACTTCCCAAAGTACATATGGAAATCCAACTATAAAACCGGCCCAAATAGAGGTCCAAATATGAGCCGAAAATTGGCCAGCCATAGTTCTGTTTTGAATGGTGAATGGTAATGTATCAGCACAAAACTCAGAAGTTATCCCAAAAAAGGTGGCTATTTTACAAAAGAACCGATAGGTTGGAAAATCCATTTTTTTTGGTCCAAAAAGGACTGTGTCAAAAATAAATTCTCTCATCATAAATGCCACGCAAGCAACTAAAACAACTGCTACTACTGACCGGATAAGGTGCCACCGTAGTACTTCCAAATGGTCCAAAAAGGACATTTCGTCGGGAGCTTCTATCTTCTTTGCCATTACAGAATTCCTTCGTTTATAAGGTTATGAATATGAACAACTCCAGCATAAGTGTCCTTGTCAAAGGCAAGAAGTTGTGAAATGCCTTTGGCTTGCAATAGTTCCAACGCATTAACAGCCAACGTATCTACATCTATTGTTTTGGGATTGGATGTCATAATATCTTTTGCGGTCAAACCACTTATGTTATCATGTATGCTGAGCATTCGCCTAATATCACCATCTGTTACAATACCAACTACTTTTTTGTCTTCCATTACAGCTGTAACACCTAACATTTTTTCTGAAATCTCCACAATTACTTCTTTTACACTTGAATCGATATTAACTTGCGGTTTTTGATTGTTCACTACAATATCGGCAACCCGTAAATATAGTTTTTTACCCAAAGATCCCCCTGGGTGATACTTTGCAAAATCTGCACTGCTAAAACCTCTAAGTTCCAAAAGACTAATAGCTAGCGCGTCGCCCATGGCCATTTGTGCCGAAGTACTTGTTGTTGGGGCTAGATTATTTGGACAGGCTTCTTTATCCACATAAGTACTCAAAGCAAAATCTGCTTGTTTGGCCAATAAGGAGTCCATATTCCCGGTAATACCAATTAATTTATTTTTTCCAATTTTTATTAAAGGAAGTAATGCCTTTATCTCTGGAGTATTTCCACTTTTGGAGATACAGACAACAATGTCATTTTTTTGAATGGTACCCAAATCACCATGAATGGCATCCGCGGCATGCATAAAGGTTGCCGGGGTTCCTGTGGAGTTCAATGTTGCCACAATCTTTGAAGCCACGATTGCACTTTTGCCCACTCCTGATACCACTACCCGTCCTTGGGAGTCTAAAATGTATTGTACGGCATGTGCAAATTGTTCGTCCAGTAAGCTTATCAAATTATGAATGGCCTTACTCTCGGTTTCAAGGGTTCTTTTTGCAATGGATAAAATAGACTGAATGTCGCTCAAAGTAATAAACAGATTATCTAATTGTTTTCTAAAAGAATATCTTATATTTAAGATTACAAAACTAAACAAACTATCTTTTACTAACCATTAATGGATGACAGAATACATTATCCATTGAACAGAACACGAAATATAGATTTAAACAGCCGTAAATTTGTGCTGTTTTGATTTAAATCGATAATACGGAAATGGGTCTTATGAATACCGATTTGCACTCCTCACTTAAAAAGTACTTTGGTTTTTCCCAGTT
Organism: Flagellimonas eckloniae; assembly: GCF_001413955.1. NCBI lineage: Bacteria > Pseudomonadati > Bacteroidota > Flavobacteriia > Flavobacteriales > Flavobacteriaceae > Flagellimonas > Flagellimonas eckloniae. The sequence goes on from NZ_LCTZ01000002.1 coordinate 85,373, forward strand.
CAAGGGGCTACAAGAAAAAGTAATACAAAACATACTTGAAAATAAAGACACCTTTGTTATCATGCCAACCGGTGGTGGAAAATCCCTTTGTTATCAACTTCCCGCTATCATGAAAGAGGGCACTTCCATTGTTGTGTCGCCTCTAATCGCCCTTATGAAAAATCAAGTGGATGCTATAAGAGGGGTATCAGAACAGCATGGCATTGCCCATGTATTAAATTCTTCCTTAACGAAAACAGATGTAAAACAGGTTAAAGAAGATATTACCAATGGGATCACCAAGTTATTATACGTGGCCCCCGAGTCCTTGACAAAAGAGGAGAATATAGAATTTTTACGAGGGGTTCCCCTTTCCTTTGTTGCTGTTGATGAGGCGCATTGCATCTCGGAATGGGGACATGACTTTAGGCCGGAATATCGAAACCTCAAAAGCATCATCAATCGTTTAGGTGATAATATTCCAATTATTGGTCTAACGGCAACCGCTACACCAAAGGTTCAAGAAGATATTATCAAAAATTTGGGAATGACGGACGCCAAGGTATTTAAAGCCTCATTTAACCGTCCAAATTTATTTTACGAAGTGCGCCCCAAGACGCAAAATGTGGATGCCGATATTATTCGTTTTGTAAAACAGAACCAGGGAAAGTCTGGAATTATCTACTGCCTTAGCAGAAAAAGGGTAGAGGAATTGGCGCAGGTTCTTCAGGTGAATGGAGTAAGTGCGGTACCCTACCATGCAGGTTTTGATGCCAAAACACGCTCTAAATATCAAGATATGTTTTTGATGGAGGAGGTTGATGTTGTAGTGGCGACAATAGCCTTTGGTATGGGTATTGACAAGCCTGATGTACGTTTTGTTATTCACCACGATATTCCAAAAAGTATAGAAAGCTACTACCAAGAGACCGGACGAGCGGGTAGAGATGGAGGAGAAGGACATTGTTTGGCATTTTATGCCTATAAGGATGTTGAGAAACTGGAAAAGTTCATGTCGGGAAAACCTGTGGCCGAACAGGAAATTGGAAATGCGCTGTTGCAAGAAATTGTTGCTTATGCAGAAACCTCTATGTCTCGAAGAAAGTTCATCCTTCACTATTTTGGGGAAGAATTTGATGGAGAAAAGGGTGATGGCGCGGATATGGACGATAATGCCAGAAATCCCAAGAAAAAGGAAGAGGCCAAAGATGAGGTACTTAAGCTCCTTAGCGTAGTTAAGGGAACCAATGAAAAGTTTAAGACCAAGGAGACCGTAAAAATTTTGGTGGGTAAGGTAAACGCCATGATTTCATCATACAAAACGGATGAAAAGGATTTCTTTGGAATAGGTTCGGAAAGAGATGATGCCTATTGGATGGCACTGATCAGACAAGTGTTGGTAGCTGGGTTCCTTAAAAAAGAAATTGAGCAATATGGCATTTTGCATTTAACGGATTGTGGCAAGGACTTCTTGGAACGACCAAGTTCGTTTCTAATGACCAAGGATCACGTGTATAGCGAAGAAAATAATGATGCCATAATTACGGCGGCCAAGTCTAGCGGCGGCGGGGCCGATAGTAATTTGCTGAAATTGTTGCGTGATTTAAGAAAAAGAGAGGCGAAAAAGATGGAAGTTCCTCCTTTTGTTGTATTTCAAGATCCTTCTTTGGATGATATGGCCTTGAAGTACCCCGTTACTAATGAAGAACTTTTAAATATCCATGGGGTAGGAGAGGGAAAGGCAAAAAAATATGGAAAACCATTTTTAGACCTTATTGCCAACTATGTTGAAGAAAACGATATTATTAGACCGGATGACCTCGTTGTAAAAAGTACCGGTGCAAATTCCGGTCTAAAATTATACATCATCCAAAATGTTGACCGCAAATTACCTTTGGATGATATTGCCTCTGCAAAAGGACTGGAATTACCTGCGCTTATCAAAGAAATGGAGCAGATTGTTTTTAGTGGAACAAAGCTCAATATTGGATATTGGATAGATGAAATCTTGGATGAGGACCAACAAGAAGAAATCCATGAATACTTTTTGGAAGCCGATACAGATTCTATAGCTTCAGCTATAGAAGAGTTTGATGGTGATTATGAAGATGAAGATTTAAGACTCTACAGACTAAAATTCATAAGCGAGGTGGCTAATTAAGGTGCCAGATACTCAAATGGGAATATTTTTAAATTCCGTAATATCATAAAAAGAAGTATTGTTATCAAAATAACTAATGGGGCATATCTATAATCAAGAAAACTTTGTGCCTTATAGATACCAAGCTTTGTTATAAGATGTTGCACAATAACAAATAAAGCTGGCAGAAGGAGCAAGTTATGACTTATTGCTTCACCAATCCGTAAATGCAGTAAATCATGAATGGCTCTTTGACTCCCGCATCCCGAACAGTGAATACCAAGATAGGTATGGAATGGGCATTTTGGAAACAACAAAACACTTTCAGGGTTAAAGGAAAAATAAAGGAGTATTGCCAAAATAGACAATACTCCCATTACTATAAGTAAAAATGTTCTATTAATAACTTCCGGCGTTGGCAAGACCTCCTGCAATTGCAAACCCAAATATGGCGAAATAGATTATCCATATCACAGCAGCAAAACCTAATCCTATAAGCGCCCACATTTTTGCATTCTTTGATGCTTTTTGAGCTTCTTCATATTCGCCTCTGGCATAGGCTTCATTAACTTTAGAAGCGTAAATAATACTTGCTATTCCTGTGGCGATACAGCAAAATATTGTACTTAAAATGGCCCAAACCAAATAATTGTCTGGTTTTGGCGGCATGTTCGTATTATTTTCCATTGTGGTTGATTAAATATATAATTATTGATATTGTTCTAAAATTTCTTGCAATTTTTCTGGATCTTGTAAGGATTCCCATCCAAAGAAAGATATGGCCCATATAATGTAAATAAGAAAAAGAACATTTAATATAATACCAATAATAGCAAGTATTTTCCCTGTTTTCACATTTTTAAAGTCTTCATACATTTCAGGGTTTTCCATATAAATTTTAGTTGCTTTATTGGCTAAAACCAAGGCAATGATTCCAAAAATTAATCCAAGTATACCATAACAGCAACAGGTAACAATTGAAATAATTCCAAAAACCAGAATCAATGTTGAGTTTGGGAGTTTTTGTTGTTCCATAATTAAGTTTTTAAGTAAATAGGTTATTCATTTTTATAATATAGCTAAGTATAATAGTTCCTGCGGTAAGCAACATTAAAAATAACTTTATCTGATGCCCGTATTTAAGTTTCATAAAAATGTTGGAAACTAGAAATATCAATAGTGCAAGAATTGGATAAATAGCGGGATACATTTTAAACGCGGCTAAAAATTCTCCGTGAAAAAGTAAATGTACCGAGCGTTGTAAACCACAGCCAGGACAATCAATACCAAACAACCTCTTATTTAAGCAGGGTAGCATATAGTTTTTTGCATTGAGCAAAATTAGGATTGGTTGTTGAAGCATGATTGCAATTAACGGGAAGAAAAATACTATTATTTTTGCACTTAATGTTAAACTTCTCAAAATATTTTTAACAAGAAAACCACAGCATGGCTGACTTTAAGATAGGTGATAGGGTAGAGGTACTGGATGAGGCCATAGCTGGGCAAGTGCTATCTATGGATGGCGATATGATTACTTTAGAGACTATTGATGGTTTTCCAATGCGGTATGCTTCGAAAGAGTTGGTCAAAATAAAAGATGACTTCAATGTTTCAAATTTTGAAATTGCAAAGGTTAAAAAAGAGAAGGAACTTCCTAAAAAGAGCGTTGTATCAGCCTTAAAACCTAAAGAAAGAAATGCTCCCAAGATGGAGGTGGATTTGCATATCAACCAACTTGTGAAGTCAACCAAAGGGCTTGAAAATTTTGATATGCTCAACCTACAATTGGAAACGGCAAAAAGGCAACTTGATTTTGCCATAAGGAAACGTATTCAAAAAGTAGTTTTCATTCATGGGGTGGGTGAAGGTATCCTAAAAGAAGAGCTGTATTACCTTTTCAGAAAATATGATAATCTAAAATTTTATGATGCGGATTATCAAAAATATGGACTTGGGGCTACCGAGGTTTATATTTTTCAGAATGTTTAGTTGGGAATAGTTGTTGTTACCTCTCCAAACTCATCAATCGTCAAATTGGTAATACGTTCACCTGAAGTGGTTACAAATGAAATGCCACTTAAAGTTATTGTGTGAACATAATTGGTCGTGTCAGCATCTATGATAGTTTCAATGAACACTGACCCATCTTCAGCTTCAATTTCATCAACTACCGTAGGAGTGGCCAATGGAATATCATCGCAGAAATAATCGGAACTTACATCGTCAGAAAAAATACGGTATGTAATTGTGGATTGACTGGATACCGCACTTTCAGTCGTAATGGTGTCTCCCACAACACCATTGTTCAAAGCCCCGCTTTGTAAATTCAATATTAAAGCTTCATCTCCATTGATTTTAAACAAGATGTTGTTTGAACTTGCAACAGGGTCATCACAATACTGAATTGAAATACTATCAAAATCTATGGTTTCAATCTGTAAATCACCATCTCCACAGGAAAAAAACGTAACTAAAACCAAAGCTGAAAAGAAAAATTTTCTCATGCGCCAAATTTAAAGGAATTCCTGTTCATTAGCCTAACACTTAGAAATACTTTAAAAGAAATTAACTTTATTTCAACTATTTTTGACCTTCCTAAAATGATAGCTAAATCATGCAAAAAGTATATTTGGATAATGCGGCAACTACTCAGGTACGAGATGAGGTTATAGCCAAAATGCAGGAAGCTTTGGGTCAATTTTACGGTAACCCATCATCAACCCATAGTTACGGCAGATCGGCCAAGACAGCTGTTGAGAAAGCCAGGAAGAACATTGCCAAAACATTAAATGCGCAACCATCTGAAATTATTTTTACTTCTGGGGGTACGGAGGCTGATAATATGATTTTACGATGTGCAGTTCGAGATTTAGCAATTAAGACAATCATTACCTCAAAGATTGAACACCATGCGGTACTGCATACTGCGGAGGAATTGGAAAAGGAGTACGGCGTTTCACTTGAATTTGTGGATTTGGATGAAAACGGTAATCCAGACCTGAATCATCTAAAGACACTTTTGAGGGAGGATGATTCCAAGAAATTGGTCAGTTTGATGCATGTGAACAATGAAATAGGAAATATTATAGATATTGGCCAGATCGGTGAATTATGTAAAGAAAATGGCGCACTCTTTCATTCAGATACGGTACAGTCGGTAGGTCACTATCCTTGGGATGTTCAAAAAATAGATATTGATTTTTTCACTGCAGCAGCACATAAATTCCATGGTCCAAAAGGTATAGGGTTTGCATTTATTCGAAAAAACTCAGGCTTGAAACCCATGATTTTTGGTGGTGCCCAAGAACGAGGTTTTAGAGCGGGGACAGAACCTTTCCATAATATAGTTGGATTGGAAGAAGCTTTTGTGAAAGCTTATGAAGGTTTGGAGAAAGAAACCGAATTTGTTAAGGAATTGAAACGCTATTTTTTGGAAAAAGTACAGCAAGAAATCCCGGATGCGATTTTTAATGGTTTTTCTGGGGATATGGATAAAAGCACGTACACGCTGGTCAATGTTCGTTTACCATTTGATAAGCAAAAAGGGTTAATGTTGCTTTTTCATTTGGATATGAAGGGAATAGCCTGTTCCAAAGGTAGTGCATGCCAATCTGGTAGTAACTTGGGCTCACATGTACTTTCGCAGATTTTGCCCGAAGAGGAATTGGAAAAACCCTCTTTGCGCTTTTCATTCTCCAAATACAATACTAAAGAGGAGTTGGACTATACCATTGCAGTCCTTAAGGAGTTTGCCGAAAGCTAGTTTTTATTTTTCCGTTGTTTCTTCTCTTTGTCGTATGGAAATTTACGGGAAGCCAATTTCATCATTCTATCAATGAGCTCTGTGGTATTTTTTCCGGTTTTTTTGGTGATGGCTTTTTCATATTTCCAAAGAAGTTTCCCGGAATTCCCGTCACTGACCTTTACCCCAATCCTTCCATAATTGGCATCTCCACTAAAATAGTCCAATAGGTTAAAATCCGTGGGGACTCCTTTTGAAAGTAAAATATTTAAACTAAGGTTCCCACTGATTATACCATCAACCTTTAAAACTTTACAAAGTTCCTTTACAGTGTATATATCCAGATTGTTATAGGTGATATCATTTTGGGAGAGGATGGCGTTTGTATTTTTAATGTTTTGAAACTCTACATTGAATTTTTTACGTTTTTTACGTTTTGAAAAATAAGTTTCAAGGGCATTTTGTACGGCATAGCCTTCTTTTTTTGCCAAACCTTTTAATTCTTCCTGATTTACATTCCTTTTTAGATCCAAATTTGCAATAAAAGGCACAATGGCCAATAGTTGATGGTCTTCGGTAAGCTCATCAAACCGTCTATTTTCATAGATGTTTTTTTGGGCGGTAACCAATGTAACAGCTAAAAATGCAATAAAAGCCAGAATTTTTTTCATCTACATAAATTAAAATCGCATTCCAAATCTTATGTTGAGAATACGGCTTGTCAAAAAATTGGGTACGGCAAATTGTGCTTGTGTATCAACGTCCCGAACCCATGTATTGGTAATGGAATTTTGGTTGTTGAACATATTAAAAATCTCAAAACCTGCACTCAACTCTTTAAACCTGTGTAACCAATGTCCTTTAGGATATTGATTTCTATTGTCCGCAAAAATATAGGAAATTCCCATATCCGCCCTTCTATAATCTCTTAATCTATTCTGAAAATCATAAGGATCCGCGTTATTGGGCGAACCTCCTGGAACTCCAGTATTGTAAACCAGGTTAAGGTATAGTTTTAAATTTGGTATGGTGGGAACATAATCTTGAAATAAGACACCGAGCTTAAACCGCTGATCAGTGGGTCGGGAAATATATCCCCTCTCATCAATATTTTCCTTGGTTTGAAGATAACCAACACTAACCCATGATTCCGCGCCAGGAACAAAAGTACCTATAAGCCTAAAATCGAATCCGTAGGCATAGGCCTCAGCATTGTTTAGAGCAGCATATCTAACCCTAACATCTTCAATTGTATATGGATTTACATTACTTAAATCTTTATAATACGCTTCACTGATTAGGGTAAAGGGCCTATCCCAAAGATTAAAACTGAATTCACTTCCCAAAACATAATGAATGGATTTTTGGGCTTCAACGTTTGGATTAATATTCCCAGTAAGATCGCGCAATTCTCTGTAAAAAGGTGGTTGTTGGTAACTTCCCAGGGCAAATCGGAACAGAATGTCCTTTTCCCAGTCGGGTTTAATGGAAAACTGTGCTCTTGGACTAAATAGTGTCTGTGCATTTTTATCAAAGCCTTCACCGCTTAATATCCAATGTTGTGCTCGTACGCCCAAATTAAAATAAATGTCATGGTTTTTCAGTTTGGTATGATGCCCATATTGAACAAACCCAGAGAATCTGTTTGTCTTTACAAAATTTATGGCCTGCACACTTTCAAAAGCCACGATGTCCCCAGTGAAGGGTTCTTCTGGTTGATTATTTACTACGGGAGGCTCCGCTGGGCGAATCAAGAATCCTGCTGAATCAATAAATTCCGATTCTCTAAGTTGATCACGTATATCCTCATGGGAAAATTTCAGGCCCCATTCCAAAGATTTACCGTCCTTATTGTATTTACCACGATGCGAAAAATTAAAAATAAGTGCATCCAGTTGATTTCTTGCTCGGTTAAACTGGGAACCAACTCCTCGAGATGTAGTAACCTCTCCTAAATTATCACTGTCAAGATTGGTTTCTACCTCCCCTAATTCGTAAAAAGCGATAATATCTGAGAATTCCTCCTCCTGTGTATGGTAAAGTGAAGAGGTTATGTCTAATTTAATAGTATCATCTATAACATAATCGGCTTTCAACGCCCCTAGAACGTTTTCATATTTACTGTTCTCTCTTCCTTGATAAAAAACAAGCAAGGCTCTTGGGTCATTTAAAGTCCCAAAATTAGTTTGTCTTGTTAACGGCTCGTTTTCATAATCGTTTATGGAATAGGTTCCTAAAAAATTTAAATGGAATTTTTTGGAAAACCGATAGGTAAGATAGCTTTGAACGTCAAGGAATTTGGGGGTAAGATTGGTTTGAGTTTGTTGACTGTTTACAAGCAGACTATTGTTTCTGTAACGCACTCCCGTAATACTTGAAAACTTCTTGTTTTTTGATACGGTTTCCAATGTAATGGCAGCTCCCAAAAGACTTCCTTCCAATCGTAATCCAAAATCTGTTGGATTTTTATAGGTAATGTCCAAAACGGAAGAGAGTTTGTCTCCATATTTGGCTTGAAATCCACCGGAAGAAAATTCCAAACCTCTTATCATATGGCTATTTACAAAACTAAGTCCTTCTTGCTGTGCAGAGCGCACTAAAAAAGGACGGTATACTTCAATCCCATTAACATATACCAAGTTCTCATCAAAATTGCCCCCTCTAACATTGTATTGGGTACTTAGCTCATTGTTGAAGGAAACTCCGGGCAATAGCTTTAATATATTCTCAACGCCGGCATTGGCGCTTGGTATTTTACGAACAATTTCAGGAGCAACAGTGGTAATTCCCGCCACATTTTTTTTGCCTGTTGGAGACACATCCACTCCAGCCACCTGAATAGCATCTATTTTCATCACAGGATTAAACTCAAAGGTTTCATTTGTGCTTAAAATCAAATTTTCCAGTATAACTTTCTTGTGGCCCAAATGTGAGAAAGTTATGGTGTTTTTGGTATCTGAGGTTAGTTGGAGTATATAATATCCGGTAGCATTGGAGGCAGTCCCTTGATTTTTGGAAGTAATGTTTACATTTGGTATCGGGACATTGTTTTCATCAAGTATCGTTCCGGCAATAGTTGCTGTCTGACCTTGTGCCAGAAAGCACGGAAGCATTAAAAATATCGCAATTAGGGCTTTTGAATAGGTCAATACACTATTTTTTGAAAAAAGTGCGCTCGAAAACATTGGAATTGCCAACATTATCTGTAACGACGACTTTTAGATTGCATTGCGTCTTGTTTAGAATCTTGTCGTCAAAATTATATGTAATGGTCCTTGTTTTAGGTTCATACTCCATTAGAATCCACTCCCCGTTAAGGGTTGCACTGTATGAAGCAATGCCACTAAGGTCATCAGAAATCTCCAGGCTTAAGTAACTGTAATTGCTCAACCACTGTTTTTCTTTAAAATTCTTTGCTTTTATGGTAGGGCCAATACTATCTCTCACCAAAGTATAGGTTCCAAATGTGCGTGTGCGTGTTGTAAATGAGGCATCGCGTTTATATGTTTTGGAGTGCAAAGGCTCTTTGTTCTTGCTTAACCGTGCAATGAAAAGTTGTTTTTGGTCTTCTTTTGAGTATTTGGAAACATCAAAACTGATGGTGAAGTTTCGATGTGCTGCCACACTATTGTCATGAATTGTAACGGTATCCTTGCCTTTTTTCAGATCAATATAAAAATCCTCATAGAAGGTATTGGCAGGGAAATAGACTTTGGCAGCTTCTAAATCAAAATTATTTGGTTTGTCCGCTAGGATAAAGTCATCAGTTTTCGCATCATATTTATTGATTTTCGTATTTTCTTTCTTGCCATCCACAGGAATAATAAGTTTGGTGACATTGTTTTCCACATCAGAGATATTCAACTCAACAGTATAAGACAGCCCTTCTTTTATATCTATTTTACCATTATTGTAAAGGGTTTTATAGATGCTTAAATGATTGAAAGGCTCTTTAAAACATTTTTGTATGCGTTGCCTGAACTTTCCAAAATGGGAATAATCGATTAATGTATTTATATACCTTGATTCTCCAAAGGAAAACGTTTCAAAGTTATATTCCGAAAATACTTTTCCGTTTACTATTTGTTTTACGGCATAGACCCCATTTTTGTTTGCGGCCATATCTTGGCGGTCAAATCCATTAAAACCAAAACCAATGGTTCCAATTGCAGTGACCTTATCCGCTAAAAATGTACCATCGGATTGTTGGGTAAAATTGAGCTGTATCTTTTTTGCACTTTGATTTACGACGGCATTATCAGATAGGGGATAAGCAAAAAGCCCAACCAATGACGGATTGGTGGCATCTCGTATGTCATAGCCATAAAGTAGGGGGTTAGTAGGCTTTTCGGTAACACTGCTACGTATTTCAAAATGAAGATGTGGCCCGGAAGAACCACCTGTATTTCCTGAATAAGCAATGACGCTACCCTTAGCTACCTTTAGTTCCCCATAATCTGGAAAAACCTGTACTTCATAGGACTGTTTTTGGTACTGTACTTTTTTTATATAAGCTTCAATTTCAGGACTGAATTTTTTAAGATGTGCATACACGGAGGTATAACCATTGGGATGTGCTATATAAATCGCCTTGCCATAACCCCAGTGCGATATCTTTATTCGGGTAATAGTTCCATCAGCAATTGAAAATACCGGTAATCCTTGCCTTTGTTGGGTTTTGATATCTATTCCTGCATGAAAGTGATTTGAACGTAATTCTCCAAAGGTACCCGCTAAAATTAATGGAATATCCATTGGGGATTGAAATGCATCCTGTGGGTATTTTTCTTGTGAAGTAAGACATAATGATAGTGAAAATAGGACTCCAAAAAAGTGAAAGCGCATATCTGGGTTTATAATTACTTACGAAAATAACCAATGTTTTGATTTGGAAAGGCTTTTTTACAAAGCTTTAAAAGAGCAGTAAGGTTCACTTTGAGAATAAATCCTAAAAGTATTGCGAGGTTAAACAAGGTTGGTTAACTTTGTGTAATACGCATTGTTGTTTGCATATGGGCGAACTAGTTGAGATTGTTGATTCTTTGGAAAATAAGGTAAGCAAGCTTTTGCACAAGTTAGAATTGTTGCATCATGCCAATTCCAAATTAAAAGAGGAGTTGAACCTTGCAAAGGAGGAAAACCAACTTAAACAGAACGTCGTTTTAGAATGGGAAGACAAATACAATTCCCTAAAAATGGCAAACACGATGCTGGGTAGTAATACAAGTAAAACAGAAGCTAAGCTTAAGATAAATACATTGATTCGCGAACTTGATGTTTGCATTGCCAAACTTGCGGATTAGGTTGTAAACTAAATATGGAGGAGAAGCTCAAAATAAAGCTTTCCATTGCAGATAGGGTATATCCATTGACGATAGACCCCAAACAAGAGGAAGGTTTACGTAAAGCGGCCAAAAACATTGATAATTTGGCCAAAAAATTTGAGCAAAACTATGCTGTACGGGATAAACAAGATGTTTTGGCTATGTGTGCCCTTCAATTTGCATCTAAAATTGAGCAAGGCGGACTAGATCAATCGGAAAATACCAAAGCAGCATTTGAGCGTTTAAGAGCTCTAGATGATTTGGTACATTCTAAGCTTGGCGAATAAGTTCTTTTAAATAAAATATCGTTACTGCCCACATTGGTAATTATTTTTTGACAAACTCAACACTATTATATTTGAAAAGGGTGAGTTTAAGTTGTAAAAGCGGGCCCTACCTGTATAGGGATTCTTGAGCAGCTTGTTAGCCCTAAACCTGTAATTTGGAGTTTGTACAAAACTTCGGCTAATGTGGGCTTTTTTTTTAACCAAACATAATCAACATGGATAATACTATTATAATTGTTGTAGCTGCTGTTGTTGGGTTGGCAATAGGTTTTGTAATTGCCAAAATGATGGAGAAGGGCAAAGCTTCAAAAACTATTTCCAATGCCAAAAAGGAAGTTGCCGATATCATAAAACAGGCAAACAAAGAAGGAGAAAACATAAAAAAAGACAAAATATTTCAGGCCAAGGAGCGATTCTTGGAATTAAAAGCTGAACATGAAAAAGTAATCATAAATAAGGATAAGAAGATAGCCGAGGCGGAAAAGCGTACAAGAGATAAAGAATCCCAGATCAGCAATGAGCTTGCTAAGAATAAAAAGCTTAATGAACAATTACAATCGCAGATAAAGGAGGTAAGCCATAAAAGTGAAATTCTTGACAAAAAATATTCGGAAACTGAAAAATTACATAAAAGTCAGGTTCAGCAATTAGAAGTAATATCTGGCCTTTCTGCTGAAGATGCCAAAAGCCAATTGTTGGAATCGCTAAAGGAAACTGCAAAGACAGATGCAATGGCCTATCTTCAAAGCACTTTGGAAGAAACCAAACTGACTGCCCAACAAGAAGCCCGTAAAATAGTCATTAATACCATTCAACGAATAGGGACAGAGGAAGCTGTTGAGAATTGTGTTTCTGTATTCAATTTAGAATCGGATGATGTTAAAGGCCGAATCATAGGTCGTGAAGGTCGAAATATTCGTGCTTTGGAATCTGCTACAGGAGTTGAAATTATTGTGGATGACACTCCAGAAGCAATAATTCTTTCTTGTTTTGATTCCGTTAGAAGAGAAGTGGCCAGACTTTCCTTGCACCGTTTGGTTACTGATGGTAGAATTCATCCTGCCCGTATCGAAGAGATCGTTAAAAAGACGGAAAAACAAATCAACGAAGAAATTGTTGAGATTGGCAAGCGCACTGTTATTGATTTGGGAATCCATGGCTTGCACCCAGAGCTGATAAAGGCTGTTGGTCGCATGAAATATCGTTCTTCCTATGGTCAAAATCTATTACAACACTCAAGAGAAGTTGCAAAACTTTGCGGTGTTATGGCTGCTGAATTGGGATTAAATCCTAAGATTGCCAAACGTGCTGGTTTGCTACACGATATTGGAAAAGTACCCAATTCTGAAGTGGAAGTTGAAACACCACATGCCATTCTTGGAATGCAATGGGCGCAAAAATATGGTGAAAAGAAGGAAGTTTGTAATGCTATTGGGGCCCACCACGACGAGATTGAGATGAACACATTGATTTCCCCTATAGTACAGGTTTGCGATGCCATTAGTGGTGCGCGTCCAGGTGCAAGAAGACAGGTGTTGGATTCGTATATACAGCGTTTAAAGGACTTAGAGGATATTGCATTTGGATTCAATGGGGTTCAAAAGGCATATGCAATACAGGCTGGTAGAGAACTTCGTGTAATTGTAGAAAGTGAAAAAGTGAGTGACGATAAAGCCGCTGAACTCTCTTTTGAGATATCGCAGAAAATCCAAACAGATATGACCTACCCAGGGCAGGTGAAAGTCACCGTAATTCGGGAGACCAGATCGGTGAATGTTGCTAAATAGTATACTGATAATTATCATGCTTTTATAGAAGAGAACGGGCTAACTTCATTGATAGATTAAAAACTATCAAACATGAAAAAGCGAGTACCTGTTTCTGAAATAATGACCAAGGATTTGGTTACCCTAACCGTCAATGATGATTTAGTAACTGCCGAGGAGGTTTTTAAAAAGCATAACATAAGACATATCCCCATAGTTGATGGAAATACAATTATCGGTATGTTGAGTTATACAGACCTTTTACGGATAAGTTTTGCAGATGCTGTGGATGAACATGAACAAACCGTGGACACCATGGTATACAATATGTTCACCATTTCACAAGTAATGGCAAGAGATGTTATAAGTGTACCATCCAATACTACAATAAAAGAGGTGGCCCAGTTTTTAGCGCAAAAAGAATTTCATGCTTTACCCATTGTAGATGATGGAAAATTATTGGGTTTGGTTACCACTACAGATTTAATCAATTATTTACTTGGGTTGTATTGATGCTTTTTAATTCAAATATCTAACTCTTCTCATCTTTCTATATCCAAAACTTGGGTCTAATAGACCCATAATCCAAGAAATTTGTCTTTATACGATATTAGTTGTTAGGTTCTTTTTAATGAAATATTTTGCCTCCAATTGTTTTATAAGAATTGTTTAGGAAAACTAAACTTCCATCAAAATTAAATTGGTAATGAATAAAAAGGTATTTGTATCTGGCTGTTTTGATATGTTACACAGCGGTCATGTGGCTTTTTTTAAAGAAGCGGCATCATATGGTGACCTGTATGTTGGAATAGGTTCAGATTCTACCATAGAAGAATTAAAAGGTAGACAAACCATAAATTCAGAACAGGAAAGACTCTATTTGATAAATGCCATAAAATATGTAAAAGAGGCTTTTGTCAATAAGGGTTCAGGAATTTTAGATTTTGAAGATGACCTCAAAGAACTTAAACCAGATTATTTTGTTGTGAATGAAGATGGCTTCTCACCTGCAAAGGAAGAGTTGTGCAATACCTTAAACATTGAACTAAAAAACCTAAAGCGGGTTCCAGATGCAGGACTTCCTCCGCGATCAACAACCGCAATACGATCTGCCGGAAACTGTTCTTTACCCTATAGGATAGACTTGGCAGGTACATGGATAGATCAGCCCTATGTTTCAAAATATAACCCAGGTTGGGCCATCACTTTATCATTGGAACCTATTATAGAATACAATGAACGATGTGGTATGTCCACTTCGACCAGAAATGCGGCAAAAAAAATATGGCCTTATTATCTACCAATGGAAAAACCGGAAAAACTGGCCGAAATACTTTTTAAGTTTGAAAACACACCGGGCTCAACACTAATTTCTGGAGCACAAGATTCAATTGGTATATGTATGCCTGGACTGGTTAGACATTATTATGATAATGAATATTGGCCCCTTAAATTTGAATCCATTCATTCTGAATCAATACTTTCTTGGCTCGAAGATCATATTTATATGGTGATGTTATGGCCACGGGAACCGGGTCTTGATCTTTTAAAGGAAACATATATTAATGAAGAAAATGTAAAATCCCTTGCAAATGCTGCCGATGAGGTATGGGAAGCTATTAAAAAGAAGGATTTGGAAAAATTCGCTAAAGGGTTTTTAAAATCCTTTAATGCACAAACTACAATGTTCCCTGCTATGGTTAATGACAGGGTTAATGCAGAAATTGCAAAGTATAAAGAAAAGACCCTTGCATGGAAGTTGGCAGGAGCTGGAGGTGGCGGTTATTTACTTTTGGTTTCTGATGAGCCCATAGACGGTGCAATGCGCATAAATATTCGAAGAAAGGAGGTTTTATAATTCTCTATTCTCTTTAGATAATCTAATTAAAAACAATTTATATTCTGAATGAGGAAGGAAGTTGTGCCAATTTCAATTATTCTTCTTCTGCAGAGGCCTCTTCCTCTTTGTTAAGGTTGTTTTTAAGAATATTCAACTTTTTCAACTTGGCTTGCCAAGTTTCTAGAGATTCTTTATGCTTATCTATATTTTTTATAACTTCCCTTACTACCGGATTATCTTCTGAAGCGTGTGAGAAAAATTGAAGATTGTTTTCCAGCTGTCTTATTTCAGCTTTACTTTCATCTATTTTTCTGCGGATAAAAATGCGTTCATTTCCAATGGCAATATCACTATCGGATTTTGCCAATTCCTGCATTTTATCCCCATACTTTAAGAGCTCGGATTCTTGTCTGCTTACCCCTAATTTTCTAAGTAACGCATCTACAATTTTGTTGAACTTACCATTGATGTGCCTTTTGTTGTAGGGGATTCGACCAAGTGTCTTCCATTCTGACATAAACTTTTTCAGAGTTGCAAGATCTTTTTCCGTATTACCAGTTAATTGAAATGATTTTAATCGTTCCAAACATGCATTTTTCTTTTCAAAATTCTCATATTCTCCCTTTTGAGCTTCGTTTTTCTCTGCATGCAGTTGGTCAAAATAGTGGTTACATGCAGTTTTGAATTCATTCCAAATTTTATCTGAATACCTTCTGGGTACATGGCCTATTTTTTTCCATTCACTTTGTATACGTTTCATTTCTGGAGTAGCCATTTCTCGATCATCACTATCTTTAAGGGCAAGGGCAAGTTCAAGCAATGCTTTTTTCTTTTCCAGATTTTCTAGTTGTTCCTTTTTTTGATTTTTGTAAAAGGAATTCTTATTTCTATTGAATGTACGAACAGCATCCTTAAATGCACTCCAAGTTTGCTCATTCACTTTTTGTGGTACTTTCCCAGCCTTGAAAAAAGTATCCCGTAAAACCTCCACTTCTTTTATCTGTTGTTGGAGCGCCCTATGATTATTTGTCACATTATTGGCTATGGATAATATTGAGGTTATAACTTCTTCTTTTTTTTCTAGATTCTTTTCATAGACCTTTTCCATCTCTTGGTAGTGCTCCTGTCTACGTTGGTGCATGGCCTTTGTTGCATTACTAAACCGTCCCCAAACTTCTTCGCGTTGTTCTTTGGCAACAGGTCCAATATCCTCTTTCCAAATTTTATGAAGCGTCTGTAGTTCGCGAAAGGCTTTTCCAAGGTCTGGTTCATTGGCCAATGCTTCAGCTCGCTCAACCAATTTTAATTTTTCTTCAAGGTTGTGTTTAAAATCTAAATCGCGAAGTTCTCGGTTAAGATGCAAAAAATCATAAAAGATTTCCATGTGATGGTGATATGTTCGCCATACATCATTATAGCTATTTCGGGGAACAGGACCCGCATTACGCCAATTTTCTTGTAACTCCTTAAAATTTTTGTAGGTGGTGTTAATATCCTCATCAACGTTTACAAGACCCTTCAATTGCTCGATTATTTCCAATCGCTTTTGAAGATTACTTTTAAGGTTTTGTTCCAGTTGCTTATAATACTGATCTCGTTTTTCTCTAAACTCAGAAAAAACCTCATTAAATTGTCTTTTCGAAACTGAATTGTACCTAAAATCTATTTCATTTCCACCAGAGGCAATAAACTCCTCTTTTTTATGCTCTAAAAATTCTTGGAACTTCTGATCAAATTCGTATTTAATGGAGCTTACATGCTTACTTATTGCTTGGACTTTTTCATTTTTGACCAAACGTTGTAGTTCGCCCACCAAGTTTTCCAGCGACATAGCATGATAGTCCAACATAGGGATATGATGCCTTTTTTGATTGTCAACATCTTCTGCATCTTCCGCATTGGACTCTTCAATTTCTTCTATTACCCTATCGGATTCCTCGGATTTTGGACTGTCTTCACCAGTTTTTTCCTCCGAATTATCTTCGGTTGCTGTAATGGGAGACTCTATATTTTCTTGCACAGCAGCCTCGGACGTATTGGGTTCAGAAATGGGGCTTTCTTCCAATGGTGTTTTCGTTGTGTCCACGTTATGCTCAGTGCCACCTTCAGTTTCCTGAAGTTTTTGTTCATTTTCCTGCATGAGTAGTTTCTTTTCCTTTTTGGATTGATGATAATTATAGCCAAGTTAGCAACTAAATCGGCCAATAACAAAAGTAGCAATTCTTCTTTTGTTTAAGTATTGCTTTGTGCGTATTGGTCAAAACTGTTTACTACTTGCTATTTTTCACTGGAATTCCAAATTTCCCATGACTTCTCTGCTTGTAACTCTAACATTTTCAGTCCATTACAGATAGTTGCATTTTTTTCCTTACCAGCTGCCAAAAACGACGTTATTTCTGGATTATAGATAAGATCAAACAAAAAGTGTTTTTTTCCAAGATAGGAGTACGGTATAGGCGGTTTTTCATCAATATCAGGATAAGTGCCCAAAGGAGTACAATTTACTATGAGTGTATGTTCCTCAATGATTTTCTGGTTTAATTCTTCGTAAGTGAACTGATTTTTCTTTTTGGTCCTAGAAACGTAGGTATGTTCAATTCCCAATTCACCCAAAACAAAGCGGATAGCTTTTGATGCCCCCCCTGTTCCAAGAATAAGAGCTTTGGTATGATGAGGTTTTAGTAAAGGCTCCATGGATTTTTGAAAACCAAAGGCATCTGTATTGTATCCTTTTAGGCCATTCTGTGTGAACTTTACCGTATTTACAGCACCAATTTTTTCCGCTTTTGGGTCCAAATGGGATAGATATGGAATTACTTGCTCTTTATAGGGAATAGTAACATTGATTCCCTTAATATTTTTTTGTGCGATTATGGCTTCAAATCGTGAAATTGTCGGAATATCAAAGTTCTCATAACTGTGATTGACCATTCCAGCATCTTCGAATTTTTTTGTGAAATAGGCTTGGGAAAAAGAATATGAAATTTCCTTACCTAGCAGGCCGTACCTGTTTTCTTTCTTTTCTATTTTTTCCATACCAATCCAAAATCAATAATACCAAAATTCCTATTATTACAAAAAACAAAGCCCACCATGTTTCAGAATCCGCAAAATTTGGGAGGTACCGCTCATAATTAAGCGGAATTTTGTCCCCATTGCTATCGAGCAATGTAAATCCAAATTCATCTACTTTGAACATTGTCCGTTTCCATGGCCATACAACACCAAGTGAGCCTGTGATAAAACCAATAATTACCGCTGTTGAAATCGCTTTATAATGCTTGAGCAAAAAACTCAATAGATGCGAAAAAGTAACCAATCCTGTAGCTGAACCCAAGGTGAAAACAGCTAGTATTTTAAGGGTTGCCATTCGTTTTGGATTATCAAGAAAACTATAATTTCCTGAAAAAACCTCTGAGAAGGTATCATACAATGCATTCACGGAATCAACCAATAATAAAACATAATTACCCAAAAGGATAAGGATGAAGGAGCCGGAAAGCCCAGGTAATGTCATCCCAGATACACTAATGATTCCGCAGAAAAAAATAAAGAACAAATTATCGTTTTCTTTCGCCGGGCTTAAAAAACTTATGGAAATACCGATAAGTAAGCCTATTATTCCCGCCGGGATGGTCCTTTTGTTCCAATGATTAAAATCTTTGAAAATGTAATAGATAGAACCCAGGATCATACCAAAAAAAGTAGCCCATACAAAGAGTTCCCTTTGCTCCAAAAAATAATCTAGGACTCTTGAAACACTGAAATAACTAATCAGCATTCCAAGTATAAGAAGCATTAAAAAGTTGATGTTGGTATATTGATAAAAACTCCTGAACCTACCATTTAGCAATAATTTGAATGCTTTGGAATTGATTTTTTGAAGCGAGTATATAAATTCTTCATAAAAACCCCCAACAAAAGCTACAATGCCTCCTGAAACACCGGGCACCTTGTTTGCAGCTCCCATACAAAGGCCTTTAATGACCAAAAAGAAGTTATCAATAAACGTTCTGGGCTGATGCATTCAAAAGTTTTTACTTATTTTTTGGAAGCTAATCTTTCCAAGATAAAAATAAGCGAAAAACCGATTATAGCTAGGATTACGGCAAATATTAGTTGGTTGTCTCCTTCAAAGGCTGATGGCCAAATATTTGCATCATCAATTACGATAGTTTTATCACCAAAAGTCTTGGTTTCCAAAACTTTTTTCCAAGGCCAAATTTTATTTAATGACCCAAGGATAAAACCGGTAAGAAGTGCTAGCGTTAAGTTTTTATAGTGGGTAAACATCCATTTCAACAACCTGGCAAAACTTAAAAGACCAAAAATGGCTCCCAAAGCTACAGTAATTACAATTTTAAGGTCTTTCTCATGTACTGCGTCAAGAATGGTTTTATAAGAACCTAATAATACTAAAATAAAGGCTCCTGAAATTCCCGGTAAAATCATGGCGCATACAGCCAAAGCACCGGAAAGAAAAAGATAGGGGATGCTCTCCACATTTTCATTTGGAGGAAGTTCTGTAATGAAATAAGCTACTGCTGCACCAATTAGAAACATAACTACAGTACCTATTGTCCATTTGGTAATCTCCTTGCCCACAAAAAATATACTTGCTAATACAAGCCCAAAAAAGAAGGACCATAAAAGAATGGAATGATTTTCAAGCAGCCAACTTAGAAATTTGGCAAGCGATAGGACACTAATAAAAATACCCAGGAAAAGTGCTAGCAGAAAATTACCGTTTATTTGGCTCCAAAAGGACTTAAAGCCCTCTTTTCTTAGGGTCGATAAAAGAGAAAAATTGATAGTATTGATTGAGGTTATGAGTTCTTCATAAATCCCTGAAATAAATGCTATTGTGCCCCCTGAAACCCCTGGAACCACATCGGCGGCTCCCATGGCCATCCCCTTTAGTGTTATAAACACATAATCCAATAGTTTGCGTGCCTTCATTGATTTTATAGCTAAAAAAAAGGTGGAGGAATTAATTAGGTAGAGGTTTTCTTAATTTCACAAACTAAGGTTTTCAACCATTTTATATTGTTGAATTCTGGGAACTCATCTTCAAATATTTGTAATTTTTGAATATCAAGTTGCATGGCTTCCGATAATTTTTCTTTGGCATTCAAAATCTTATCGTTCTTTAGATAGACCCCTGCCAATTTGTAAAGAAGCGCTGCATTTTCTGGGTAAAACTCAATACCTTGAATCAATACATGCGCAGCAGAGCTAAAATCACCCAATTTCCTGAGCGTATCCGCCCAATTTTCCCAAGTATCCAGTTCGTAATTACCCAAATCAACTGCTTGTTTATAGGCAAAATCTGCCTCATCAAAATTGTTTAGGGCAAAATAGATTTTAGCGCTTTTTTTCCAATATAAAGGATTTTCCCCATCAATATTAATGGCCTTGTTTACGTAGTAAAGTGCTTTGTCGTAATTCTCAAGCTTGTAATAAAAATCAGTAATGGCCAGCCAACCCTTGTCTAACAATGGGTCCTCATGCACAGTGTTGTAATAATAATATTTTGCCAAATCGTTATTCCCTAATTTTTCATGACATTTCCCCATCCGCAAATAGGCATGCGATGTTGGATCTTCAATGGATATTGTAGTTTCATAATTTTCTATGGCCTCATTGTACTTGCCCAGTTTTTCAAGTACTTTTCCTTTCTCAAAATATGCCCCAATGAAGGAATCATCGGAAATAATGGCAAAGTCAAATGCTGTTATAGCTTCTTTATACAGTTCTTTGGTGTTGTACAATTTGCCCAATTGGTGCCAAGCTACTTCGCAATAAGGATTGCGCTGTAGATAATCGTTCAAATAATGAATTGCACCATCAAAATCCTCTAAAAATTCAAAACAGTACACTACATTGTATAGCGATGAATAATCGGTTTCATCAAATTCAAGACACCTCATGAAACTACGTTTGGCCTTTTCAAAATCATCTATAAAAAGATATTCCATTCCTAAAAGTGAATGAATATCGAAGCTGTCATCAGTCAAATGCAATGCTTCCAAAAGAAGGTTTATTGCTTCCTGGTGGTTATCTTGTTTGGATTGAATGTTCGCACGCTGAATATAGATTTCCTCGTTGTTTGCATCAATGTTTTGAAGTTTGTCCAATATCTTTCCAGCCTCTTCGTATTTATCTTCAAAAACTAAAACCTCTACCCGCAACAATTTTAATTCCAGTGAGTTGGGATGTTGTTCCAAGCCAATTTGAATGGCCTTTTTGCCTAAAGATATTTTTCCGTTGTTTAAATAGTGGTGAATGATTTCTTCAAAGTCTTCCGCATCAAAAAAATAGACATCGTCTGTTTTGAGCATAGACTCAAATTTACTGATGGATTTTTCAGGATATTCGTTAGCATCTAACGCCATAGGAACGTTTTTGGTTTAACTATGGACTTAAAATTAGCCCTTTGTGACTCTCTTTATGCCCATTTTTTGGTATGTTATCAACAAATTAGTTAACAGAGGGAGGTTTATAGCTATCTAGAATTTTGATTATTTGGCTACATCCTTTGGCAATTTCTTTCTCCGAAATGGTCAATGGTGGAGAGATTCTTACTGCTTTCGGCTCAAAAAGCAACCAAAAAAGGATAAGCTTTTCCTTCGCCGCCGTTAGTACCAAATAGTTCGCAATTTCCTTGCTCTTCAATAGTAGGGCAAGCATTAAACCTTTACCTCTTATTTCTTTAATCAAAGGATGTACCAAAAGCTTGCGAAATAACTTTTCTTTAACCAAAGTTGATTCAATTATTTGATTTTCAATAAGTTCTTGTAAGGTTGCCAAGCTGGCAGCTGCAATAACTGGATTTCCGCCAAATGTGGTGATATGACCCAACTTTGGTTCATTTTGCAGGGTTTTCATCATGGCTTTTGATGCTACAAATGCACCCACCGGCAATCCAGAAGCCATACCTTTTCCAATGACAAGAATATCTGGAACACAATTAAAGTGTTCAAACGCAAATAGCTTACCGGTCCTTCCAAAACCAGGCTGAATTTCATCCAATATCAGCAATGCTCCAACAGCATCACAACGCTTTCTAACTTTTGCCAGATATCCATTAATGGGCTGAATAAATCCTGCCCCTCCTTGAATGGTTTCCAATATTACGGCAGCGGTTTGTTCCGTTATTTTTTCCAAATCCGTTTCATCATTAAAGTTGATAAAACTTACGTCTGGAATTAAAGGTCTAAACGCACTTTTTCGTTCTTCATACCCCATAATACTAAGACTGCCCATGGTGTTTCCATGATATGCATTGTGGGCTGATATAAGTTGGGAACGTCCTGTATATCTTCGGGCAAGTTTTATAGCACCTTCTATGGCTTCGGTTCCTGAATTTACCAAATACGTGGTTTCTAGATTCTGTGGCAGAAGTGAAGCCAATAACTTGGTGAATTCAATGGCAGGTTGTTGAATATATTCGCCATAAACCATTACATGCATGTACTTTTCTATCTGATCTTTCACAGCATTTATCACTCGCGGATGACAATGTCCTAAACTACATGCAGAGACTCCCGCCACAAAATCTAAATGTGCATTGCCCTTGTTGTCGTAGATATAACTGCCTTTGGCATGAGAAATTTCTAGGCCTAGAGGGTGTGGGGTAGTTTGGGCCTGATATGTAAAAAAATCATCTTTTAGCATCAGCGACTTTGTGCTTTCTTGACAGCAGTTTTCTTAGGTTTTATTGCTTTTGAAGTAGCGGTTTTATTAACCGGGTCATTTTCATTTTTTCTACGTTCTTCTTCCTGTGCATCAATATCTATTGGATTGTCAATTCCACGGATTCTCACCAATTCTATGTTATTGTCGTCTTCATCAAAAATATCCTCTTTAGTAAGAATGCGTTCATCGCCCCGCCAAATAAAACCTTTGAGCTTCCTGCTTTCTTTAGGAAGGTCTTTGTCCGGGAAAATATCTCCATCAGGATTTATAAAAAAAGTGATGTCCTCAATATCATTATTTGCCATTAGCAATCTGATTTTACTACAAATGGTTTTGTTGATTCCAATGAGTTCCTGGTCATCATTGTACATATAATAAATGACCTCAGTGTTTTTGACCAGGTCGATGATCTTAAGTTCATTCTCCTCGAATTTTCCAAACAAATCCTTGCCTTTGGCCTGATTGTAACCAGTTTTACTAATGGTATCCAATGAGATAATAAAGGCATTTTCCAATACTTTTAGAGAATCCATTTTCTCTGTTTTCATGTCGGAAATTAGATGAATGCTATCTCCGGTAATTTGATTGTCCACATTCCAAAGTATAGGATCGGTGATCATCTGTGTTAGCCCGCTACTTTGGTTAAAATGGATGGAATCACATTTTCCGCTTAAATCAGTTTTGTAAAACTTGGCATTTCTGAAAGCTCTGAGAATACGGGCCTCTGGCTTACCGGTAACCATAAGTGTGTCACCATGCATATATAAAGAATCTAGTTCCACCAAACTTATGGAAACTGCTCTTTTGGTGGCAAAAACGGAGTCCTTGGCCTTAAAAACCTCTGCATAGTGTGCTTTAATCACACCATTGTTTATGGTGTCCGTAATCCTTATGTTGTTAGTGGCGGAAGCAAATTCTGATGCTTTGTCAAAATAGAGACTATCGCCTATAATAATTTTATTATCGTAGTTGATTTTGGTGTTTTTTATGCCGTAGCCTTGTTCAATTCTCGTGTCATAAAAACCACGTTCGCAATATATTTTATAGTCTTCTCCAGTAATAGTTGAAGGCCCATACATATACGCGTTCTTTGAAACACGATAATAATCCAATTGTTCAGAATCAATAATATATTCGGGGTTATCTATATGAACCTTGTTTTTGAACTGTACTTTTTTTAATTCAGTGAAGTAGGTCCCTATTTTACTTGTAAGCACGTTTACGGAGTCCACTACTTTACCTCCAGAATTGTAGAATGATTCCTGTTTTTCCCTATTAAAGTACAGTGTATCGGTGGTCAAGGTCATCTGACCATCTGTAAGATCTACTGTTTTCCAAGCTTTTGCCAACTTTGAATCTCCATTATAGCTCATATAACCGCTATTCATTTCAATGGAGTCTCCTTGTTGAAGACGGACATTTCCAATTGCTTTTAGTCGATTTTCTTGCGAATAAAAAATGGCAATGTCGCACCATAAATCTGCTCCTTGGTGTTCAAATTGTACTTGGCGCTCATCATCCTTACTGAAAATGGAAGCTCCAGGAAATTGGGCTTCATCCTTTGTGAAGTTTGCCCCATAAACTATGTTTATCTGCTTACTTTGAGACTCTTGCTCTTTTTCTTGTGTGTAACCAATAAAAAAAGCGAATATCAAAATGAAAAACGAAATTCTTTTCAATCTCTAGAATTTTGTTCAAAAGTAGGATATTTAACTAAAGTATGCTTGTACATTTAGAAAGGTTTGGGAATTGTAAAGATTCCATTATTTGATGGATTTTCGTTCACTTGTAATCTTCCACTTCCCATCAATTTTAAAAAGCGTAATAAAGGTGGTGATTGATTCGTTTTGGAGATCGGCCCTTGCCACTACAAGTTTTTCATGATAAAAATCAATGGAGAACAATGGACTTTGATAAGTATTTGCCTCAAGTTGGTTGATAAACTTCTGCTTTGATATTGTTTTGATATTTTGTTGGGAATCAGTCTGTTTTAGATTCCAATTTTCATGTAATAAACCATGAAGCGTTTCCTTATCAACAATGCTAATAGCAGTGTAGTAATCACGTAGAACTCCTTCAATAATAGAACTTATTTTGGAATGGTTTATGGTTGTGATGGGTTTCTGGGGGTTTACCCATAATTTGTCCATTATAACCCACTCATTTTCTTCCTTGAACAGAAAAAAAACTGTTGAATTCTTGTTTGGCATTTTGTTGATTTTAACATATGCCAAATTGTTATTTGCCATTTCAATCTTGGAGAAGGTCCTATCGCTGGCATATTCTGGGTATAGACCATGAGTATCGACCCTGAGGATGAATTCCAGCTTGTTTTCAACATTTAAGGTAGCTTCATTGGGAGTATCGGTATCCCTCATAAACCATTCGGGATGAAAGACCTTGTCCAGTAAAGAGGTTTTTGCCCTTTCCACTCCTTCATAGTACATTCCCATGATACCGTAAATGGAAGAAATATCATTTATATTTTGCTTCAGGTTATCGGAATCAAAAATATATTGAGACTGTTTTTTTTTGCCCTCCCCATCTTTAATTTGTGCAATTCCATTGATAAATGGAATCATACATAAAAGGAACAAGTTTAATTTATTTAGGTTTTTAGTATTCATATTTGGAGTACTAAAATAACTAATCTGTCACTTGATATTTAAAAAGTGATTTAAGAATAGTATCCTTAAATATACAATTCGTAAAAGTAAATGGAAAGCCTTAGCGGTGTATGGTTTGCGTTCTATCTGGCCCTACGGAGACTATTTTTATGGGAACGTTTAATTCCTTTTCCAAAAATGCGATATATTCATTGAGTTCCTCCGGGAATTCAGACTCCGAGGTCAATTTGGTCAAGTCTTTGTCCCACCCTTTCATTTCCTTATAGATTGGAGTTACATTTTTGGCTTCAATATTATAGGGTAGATGACTTATTTCTTCACCATTATAATTATATGCGGTACAGACTTTTAAATATTTAAAACCACTTAAAACGTCTCCCTTCATCATCATTAACTCTGTTACACCATTTATTTGAACGGCATATTTTAGTGCAACCAAGTCTAACCAACCACAACGTCTTGGTCTTCCTGTAGTGGCACCAAATTCATTTCCTACGCGACCCATGGTTTCACCATCTTTGTCAAAAAGCTCTGTGGGGAAAGGTCCACTCCCAACTCTAGTAGTGTAAGCTTTAAAAATACCCAATACCCGACCAATTTTGTTGGGAGCCACACCGAGACCTGTACAAGCACCTGCCGCAGTGGTATTGGATGAAGTTACATAAGGGTAGGTGCCAAAGTCAATATCCAATAATGAGCCTTGGGCTCCTTCCGCCAATATTTTTTTGCCCTGATCTTGCGCTTTAAAAATATACTCCTCGCTATCAATAAACTTTAATTGCTTCAAAGTTGAAACAGCTTCAAAAAACTCCGTTTCAAGCTCAGCTAAATCGTATTCAATATCTACATTATAAAACCCGATCATGGCCTCATGCTTATCCGCAAGGGCTCTATATTTTTTCTTCCAGTCTTTAAATTCCAAATCACCTACACGCATACCATTTCTACCGGTCTTGTCCATATAAGTTGGACCAATTCCTTTTAAGGTTGAACCAATTTTGGCTTTTCCCTTAGCAGCTTCCGATGCCGCATCCAACAAACGATGGGTGGGTAGAATGAGATGAGCTTTTCTTGAAATGAAAAGTTTGGAGAGGATATCAATATTAAACTTTTCAAGATTGTCCAATTCTTTTTTGAAAATAACCGGGTCTATTACTACGCCATTGCCCACAATATTTACGGCATTTTCATGAAAAATTCCCGATGGAATGGTATGTAAGACATGTTTTATACCATCAAATTCCAAAGTATGCCCTGCGTTAGGACCACCTTGAAATCGAGCTATAATATCATAATCTTTTGTAAGTACATCAACAATTTTTCCCTTTCCTTCGTCTCCCCATTGGAGTCCAAGCAATAAATCTACCATGAAATGTTTTGGTTATTCGGTTACGTTTTCTTCTTTGTTTCGGGTTCCGTAGAAATAAAGTGAGTGGTTACTGATTTTGATGTCAAAAACCTCCTCGATGGTTTTTTTTATGGATTGAATACGGGGATCGCAGAACTCAACCACTTCTCCTGTATCCGTTAGAATAACATGATCGTGCTGGCGGTCAAAATAAGATTTTTCGTATTGCGCCTGATTTTTACCAAATTGATGCTTACGCACCAGTTTGCAGTCCAATAAAAGCTCGATGGTATTGTACAAGGTTGCACGACTAACCCTGTAATTTTTGGTCTTCATTTTAATGTAGAGAGATTCTACATCAAAATGGTCATCACTTTCATAAATTTCCTGTAAAATGGCGTAACGTTCAGGTGTTTTTCGATGTCCTTTTTCCTCTAAAAAGGCCGTAAAGACATTTTTTACAATTTCCTGATTTTTATTGTTCCCCATAGCTTTCTAACCTATGCTAAACAACAAAGGTACAGCTAAAAATTAAATTCTGGTCACTTTGTCTATCCCCTCTACCTGCTTCAAGTTGTTCATTAGTTTTTTTAGGATAGTATTATTTTTCACAACTAGGGATATTTTGCCCGTAAAAGTACCTCCATCGGCACTAAAATTAAGGTTACGCATGTTCACATGCATATTATCCGAGATAATATTGGTGATATCATTCACAAGCCCCAAATTATCAATGCCAGTGATAAGAATTTCCACCGTAAACTCCTCTTGGGTAGAATCTATCCACTTGGCAGACATAATTCTATAAGCATAATTTGATTGTAAGGAAATGGCATTTGGGCAATTTTTTTTGTGCACCTTAATACCATCATTCACACTTAAAAAGCCAAAAACATCATCTCCCGGAATGGGGTTACAGCATTGAGAAAGTTTGTATACCAGCTTTTCTTCTTCCCTGCCAAACACAAGCATATCATATTTGGTGGTAATTTCTTCCTTGTCTACATCTTTTGGGGCGGGGTTTCTTCGAATACGGTTTTTAAAGAAATTAAGGAAAGCATTGTGATATGAGGAAGCAAAATCCTTTAAGCGTTCATTGTCTATAATGCCAACCCCAACGCGGT
Organism: Flagellimonas eckloniae; assembly: GCF_001413955.1. Classification (NCBI taxonomy): domain Bacteria; kingdom Pseudomonadati; phylum Bacteroidota; class Flavobacteriia; order Flavobacteriales; family Flavobacteriaceae; genus Flagellimonas; species Flagellimonas eckloniae. Next base: position 113,251 of record NZ_LCTZ01000002.1, read on the forward strand.
AAAATAAATCGAGGCTGGTCTTTAGCTTAAAGAACAGGACCAATTTATTGACCGTATCCTCATTAAGTGTAATTTTTTGTGATTTTAACTTTCTCCGAAGAATTTCTTTTCCATCTGCTGCAATGATTTTTTTCTCTTCACCTAGGGAAGATTTAATTTTTGACCGTGCTCTTGCCGTCTGTGCATAATCCAGCCAACTCTGGTTTGGTTTGGCAGTTTCAGAGGTAATAATCTCTACTTGATCACCACTGTGTAGCTCGGACCCCAATGGAACCAACTTCCCATTTACTCTCGCTCCCCTGGTCTTCATACCTATTTCTGTATGGATATGAAACGCAAAATCCAACGGAGTAGCTCCCTTGGGCAAAGATTTTAAATCTCCTTTTGGAGTAAAAACAAAAATTTCCTTGGAATACAGGTTAAGTTTAAATTCCTCAACAAAATCAACTGCACTGCTATTGGAAGTTTCAAGTGCTTCCTGCAATCGATTTAGCCATTCTTCAATACCTTGCTCTTTTTGCTCTCCGTGTTTATATTTAAAATGGGCAGCATAGCCTTTTTCTGCAATCTCATGCATACGTTCGCTTCGTATCTGCACTTCTACCCATTTCCCTTTTGGACCCATTACGGTGATATGAAGTGCTTCGTAGCCCGTAGATTTTGGAGAGGTAATCCAATCGCGTAAACGTATAGGGTTTGGAGTAAAATGATCGGTTACAATGGAGTAGATTTTCCATGCCAAAAATTTCTCGTTCTTTTTATCCGATTTGTAAATGATTCGAATCGCGAACTTGTCATAAACTTCATCAAAAGCAACATTTTGGGCCTTCATTTTTCTGCGGATGGAAAAAATGGATTTCATCCTTCCTCTAACAGTATAATTAAGACCTTCTTTGTCCAACGAATTTCGTATAACATCGGAAAAATCCTCTATGTAAGCCAGTTGTTCTTCCTCAGTATCTTCAATTTTGGCTCTAATATCTTGATAGACCTCGGGTTCGGTGTATTTTAAACTTAGGTCCTCTAGGTGGGTTTTAATGTTGTACAGGCCAATTCTATGCGCTAAAGGGGCATAAATGTAGAGGGTTTCAGAGGCTATTTTTACCTGTTTATGCTCTGGCATTGAATCCATGGTGAGCATATTGTGGTAACGATCTGCAATTTTGATAATGATAACCCTCACATCATCATGCAGTGTCAACAGCATTTTTCTGAAATTCTCAGCTTGCTGGCTTATATCCTTATCTTTTTTAAGATGCGATATTTTGGTAAGACCATCAACAATACGCGCAACACTTTCACCAAACAAACGCTCAATGTCCCCAAGTGTATAAGGAGTATCTTCAACAACATCATGGAGGAGTGCAGAGGCAATGGAAACAGCATCCAACCCAATTTTAGAAGCAACAATCTTTGCTACTGCTATAGGGTGAAAGATATAGGCTTCGCCAGATTTTCGACGTTGATCTTTATGGGCATCTACTGCCACATCAAAAGCAGAGCGTATCAATTTCTTGTCCTCTTTGGTCAAGCTTTGATAGCTAATGCGAAGCAATTCTTTATACTGCTTGGCTATCTCTTTGTTTTCTTTTTCAATGGCAGCCTCCGTCATACTATATTAAAATTACCACAATCTTTAATGGTAACCAACAAAAATTATGCCTTTAAGTTTCTAATGCGCTCAACTAGAGGAGGGTGGGAATAATGCACAAAAACATACGCAGGGTGCGGAGTTAAATTACTTAGATTATTCTTGGATAATTTTTTTAGAGAGGTTACCAAAGGCTCAGCTGCAAAAGTGTTTCTTGCATAGTTGTCAGCTTGGAATTCGAATTTTCTGGATAGGTAATTCATTGCAAGTCCGGTTATTTCAGATATGGGACTATACAAAAGAACAAAACCAATAAGCCCGGCATGAAAGCTTGGTGTGGTTACTCCAATGGCCAAAGAAATTTCTGGATTATTGATAAAAATCGAAAGAATAAACAGCGTAAATCCAGTCAACCCAAGGGATACTAGAAGGTTAACAATGATATGTTTTCTTTTATAATGACCAACCTCATGCGCTAAAACCGCAACGATTTCATCCTCGTCAAGGTCGTTGACAAGGGTATCGAACAAAGTGATTCGTTTTTCTTTTCCAAAGCCTGAGAAATATGCATTTGCTTTTGTAGATCTTTTAGAACCATCAATCACAAAAATGTTGTTAAGTTCAAAACCTACTTTCTTTGCATAGTTTTCAATGGCGTTTTTTAAACTTCCATCATCCAATGGCGTTTGTTTGTTGAATAACGGCACAATCAATCTGCTGTAGAACAAATTCATGAATAAAATCACAACTCCAATCAAAATCCACGCGTAAATCCAGAAATTTGGGCCTGCCCACTCGTAAAACAAAATGAAGAGTGCCAATATACCTCCACCTAAAACAGCTGCGAGTAATCCTCCTTTTATTTTATCTAGAAAAAACAATTTTTTGGATGTTTTGTTGAACCCATATTTTTCTTCGATCACAAAAGTTTGGTAATAGGCAAATGGAGTTCCCAAAACATTGCTTCCAAATAGAATAATACCAAAGAATACCAAGGCCATAGGAATTGTATCTTCTGTAATTGAACGGGTTATGGTGTCCACCCATTCAAATCCACCTAAAAACAGAAAAAAAAGTGTCAATACCAGTGAAAAACCATCCGAAAATAGCCCAAATTGATAGTTGGCTTTTTTGTACTCCTGGGATTTATGATATTCTTCCTCATCAAAGACATCGCTCAATTCATTGGGAACAGTAGATTTAAATCGCTTGGCATTTAAATATTCCAATAATTGATGTACCAAATACTGGACTATTAAGATGATTATAATAATGTAGAAGAGAGTAGTTTTTTCCATAGGCTATAATCCGCGTTGCCGCCTCGCTTCAAATATAAGTATTGCAGCTGATACCGAAACATTCATTGAATCTATTTCACCCTGCATGGGAATAATTATGTTTTGTTCGGAGTTTTTAAGCCAATTTGGGGATAAGCCTGTGGATTCTGTTCCCACAACAATGGCTGTAGAACCTGTAAAATCGCTATACGTATAGTTTTTGGAGGCAGTAAGTGCCGCACAAAAAATATTCACCTCTTTTTCTTTTAGAAAAGCTATAATTTCTTCTGAGGTTCCCAGTCCAATCTGTGTTGTGAAAACGCAGCCGATACTGGAGCGGATAATATTTGGGTTATATAGGTCAGATTTAGGATTGGCAATTAAAACAGCATCAACTGCCGCAGCATCTGCTGTACGTAGAAGAGCCCCAACATTACCTGGTTTTTCTGGTGCTTCTGCAACCAAAATTAGAGGAGATTGATTTTTAAATTGAATTTTTTCAATAGCATGCTCCTTACTCTTCATTACAGCCAAAACTCCTTCTGTAGTTTCCCGATACGCTATTTTTTCATATACCTGCTTGGATGTTTGAACTACTTGATGCTTTAAATCAGGTAACAATGATTTGTGCGTGGGGTCTACCAAGATTTCTGAACAGAAAATAAGAGTTTCCATCTCATATCCCCCTTTTTGTGCAAGTTCAATTTCACGTCTTCCTTCCACTACAAAAAGCCCTGTTTTCTTTCGCTCTCTGGACTTTTCTTTTAAAAGCAGTATCTTTTTTATCTGGGGATTTTGGACACTACTAATGAGTTTGGCTTCCTTCACAATTCAAAAATACATATTCTTGTAATCTTATAAATGTAATTCCGACAAAGTCGCAAACTAATAATTATGAGGAAAACGGTTGTCTTATTTTTTGCTCTTGTGATTGGCGCATGCAAATCTGATACAAAAAAAGTAGAAATTCAAGAACGTGTTGATGACGAAATTATTCAATCGGTTGAGAGGTTCCCTAAAGCTTTAAACAAAGTTTTTGATGCTCATGGGGGATTGGAAGCATGGAAATCAAAGAGGACTTTGATCTATGAAATGCCAAAGGGCGATAACTCTGAGACACATACAATAGATCTGTGGTCTAGGCAAGATAGGGTAGATTTTAAAGAATTTTCTTTAGGTTTTGATGGGAATGGAGTTTGGTTATTGGATGAAGATAAAAAATATAAGGGCGATGCGGGTTTTTACCACAACCTGATGTTCTATTTTTATGCGATGCCCTTTGTTTTGGCTGATGAAGGTATAATCTATTCCCATACGCAAGATGTGGTTTATGATGGGAAAAACTATCCAGGTATTCGAATTTCATATAAATCAGGTGTGGGAACCTCTTCCAAGGATGAATATTTTATTCATTACGATTCAAAAACACATCAAATGGCATGGTTGGGATATACGGTGACGTATAGAACAGGTGAGAAATCAGATACCATTAAATGGATTCGCTATAATGATTGGCAAACTGTTGAAGGCTTGGTGCTTCCAAAATCGATTATATGGCATAATTTTGAAGGAGCCAAGATTTTGGATGCCAGAAATACCGTTCAATTTGTAAACTGTGTGCTAAGCACAACACCTAAACCTGATGCTTTTTATGCAAAACCAGAAAATGGAACTTTTGTTACAGTAAAAAAGAACTAAAGAGCAACTTTTAAATAAAAAAAAGGGCGCTCCTATTGGAGCGCCCTTTTTTATTTTCCTTCATATTTATTCATGTAACGTTTCCAAAGTTTGGTTTGATGTGTTTCCAAAGAAATACCCCTACCATCGATGAAAGCCCTTGAAAGTTTATTGGTTCGCATATCCAATGCATCACCATCTGAAATAAAAAGTGTTGCACTTTTACCAACTTCAAGTGTTCCATAATCCCCTTCAATACCTAAAATTTTAGCCGTATTTCCGGTTAATAATTGCAGTGCTTTTTCTTTTTCCAATCCTTGTGCTACAACTTGACCTGCATAAAAAGGAAGGTTTCTGGTTTGAAAATTGGAAGCAGAAGCATTTTGCAATCCCACTAAAAGACCTGCATCCATTAACAATTTTGGCAATTTAAAGGTGAAATCATAGTCATCATCATCATAGGAAGGAAGTGAGTGCGTGAAATTTACCAGAACCGGAATGTCATTTTTCTTTAAAAAATCAACAACCTTATGGGCGTGATACCCACCAACAATAACAATTTTTTGAATTCCCGATACTTTTGCAGTGTTTACAGCATCCATTATCTCCCTTTCACCTTGGGCATAGACATATAAACTTTTTTCATCACTAAAAATTCCTTGCATGGCTTCAAACTCCAAATTCCTTTCAGTGTTACTTGCCTTTCCGTATGCAGCCGAATTTTTTAGGAAGCTTTTTACTTTAGTGACTTGTTTTTGATATTCCTTGTTGGGCTGAAAACCTCTCGGCTCTCCCATCCACCATCTACCTCTCCTAAAGGTAGTTGGCCAATTAAGGTGTATGCCATCGTCAACTTTTACGGCTGCATCTTCCCAGTTCCATGCATCAAATTGGACAATGGATGAAGTGCCTGATATTCTTCCGCCCTTTGGGGTAATTTGACCTAGCAAGATCCCGTTGGGTCGCATGCTCTCTACCACTTTGGATTCGGCATTGTAGGCGATAAGGCTTCGTATATGCGGTATCATATCCCCAATTTCATCTTGGTCATTACTGGCCCTTACTGCATTTACCTCAATCAGTCCCAGTGACTTACCAGGGGCTATGAATCCTGGGTATACATGCTTGCCAGCGGCATCAATGATTTGACCTTTAGTTTGGGTGTCTGTTCCACCAATAGCAGATATTTTACCATTTTCAAAAACCAACGTACAGTTTTCAACAACAGTTCCATTGCCAATATGTGCCGTAGCTCCGGTTATGGTAATTGCTTCTGTTTGGTCTGGAGCAGGAGTTTGTTGTGCGGAAAGCCCAAAAATAATTGTCAATCCAAATACCAGCGATAAATATATATTTTTCATTGTCATAATTTTTTAAAGGCTATCGCAGTGAAACTTAGGTTTTTTGTTTTGCTTCGGCCCTTGCATTTTGCCGCCGTTTTCTTTTTCGTTCAACATCATATTAATGAGTTGGTTGCGCTCTTCTTTTACAGCTTTTCGAAGCATTTTGTCTTTTTCCAAATCGAAATAGATTGCACCTTCAATCAAAGTCTTTTCTGCCTTGGCATAAACTGAGAGCGGATGTTCATTCCATAATACCAAATCTGCATCCTTACCAATCTCGATACTTCCAACTCTATCATCAATATGCAATAATTTAGCAGGATTTAAAGTAACGGTTTTCCATGCTTCAATTTCTGACATACCACCATATTTGACCGTTTTAGCAGCTTCTTGATTCAACCTTCTAGACATTTCGGCATCATCACTGTTAATGGCAACGGTAACACCTTGGCTGGCCATTATTGCAGCATTGTACGGGATGGCATCGTTCACTTCGTACTTGTATGCCCACCAATCACTAAAGGTTGAACCTCCGACTCCGTGTTCTGCCATTTTATCGGCCACTTTATAACCTTCCAGAATATGGGTAAAAGTGCTTACGCGAAAATTAAATTTCTCGGCAACCTTCATCAACATATTTATTTCACTTTGCACATAGGAATGACAGCTTATAAAACGTTCACCGTTAAGAATCTCGGCTAAAACCTCCATTTCTTCATCATATCGGACGGGTTGTCCATTTTTCTTCTTGGTATCGTACTCTTTGGCACGTTGGAAATAGTCAGTAAAGACTTGTTCTACCCCCATTCGTGTCTGCGGAAAACGGGAAAAGCTTTGCCAGTTGGATTGTTTTACGTTTTCACCCAAGGCAAACTTGATGAATTTGGGCATATTTTGAAAGATGAGTCCATCTGCACTTTCCCCCCATTTTAAGCGAAGAATGGCAGAGCGGCCTCCAATTGGATTTGCGGAACCGTGCAGCAACTGGATTGTTGTTACCCCACCAGCTAGATTTCTGTAAATGTCAATATCCTTGGCATCAACAACATCAGTCATTTTTACTTCGGCAGAAGAATTATGTCCCGCTTCGTTGATAGAGAGCCCTGCAATATGCGAATGTTCGTCAATAATTCCAGCTGTTAAATGTTTCCCTGTGGCATCAACAACTTTGGCATTTCCTTGATTGAAGCCTTTGCCAATCTTTGTGATTTTACCATTTTTAACCAGCACATCGGTAGTTTCCATTACAGCTGCACCGGTCCAAACCGTAGCATTTTTAAAAAGAATGGTTTCTGGCTTAGGTTTGACTTTACTTCCAAAGCCAACATTGGGATACGTCACCGAAACTAAATCTACCCCTCCTTTTTCATTCTTCTTCTTTTCTTTTTCTTCGAAAGGTTTTGTTTTTTTGATCCTAACGGATGATACTGAACCGTTTGAAGCGGTCAATGTTCCCTCAATATCTTCTGAATCAGGAACAATCAAAGCCACAAACCGGCTGGACTCTTTTTTGTCCGTTGAAAAGGAGATGTTAAGCCAATCGTCCGTATAATCAATCTTAGCATCAAGCTTTAAGGTGTCTTTTTTGACCGTTATTTTAGGTTTGGCAGCATCTCCGGTAATTGATAATTCATAGGTGTTACCCGAGGTAGTAAGGTTGTAGTCGCCCCTAATGTCTATCTTATCTTTGGAATTAACTACACTTTTTGAGCCCTGTACCCAATTCTCGTAAAGTGTCGTCCCTTTTTCAAAAATATCCCCAGAAGTGATTAGAAAATTGGCCTGTCTTCCAGGTTGAAGGGAACCTATACTATTTGATTTCCCAAGAATTGAGGAAGGTACCGTTGTCAACGCTTCAAGCGCTTTGGTTTTTGATAATCCATGGTCAATAGCTTTCATGAGTTGTGCCTTAAAGTCTCCTGGAGATTTTAAATCGTGCAAAGTGAGTGAAAACTGTATGGAATTCTCCTCCAATACTTTAGGATTTGAAGGCGCCAAGTTCCAATGACGCATATCCTTTAAAGCTACATATTGGGCTTCATACGGGTTGGAAACGTCGTATGCCTTTGGAAAGTTAAGCGGAACAATCAATTTTGCATTGGTCGCTTTAATATCTGTAATATTTTCATATTCATCGCCCCCAGCTAGAATGGCATATTGAATTCCAAATTGGTCGCCAATTTTATCGGCCCTCATTACATTTCCATTATTTCCAGCAGCAAAAATTTGAATCAATCCCTTGTTCTCAAGTAAAGCATCTAGCGCGCGGTCCTTTGTGTCAATGCTATTTTTACTGTACCAATCCATATCATGGTACAATTGCCGCATTAAGGCCGTTGCTCCCATCAAAGAAGTGGGATAGGATTGCGCTTTGGCTATGCTCTTTTTGAATGAAAAGTATTGGGCAGACTTGTCTTCCAATATTCGTTTGGATTCGGTAGCTGCATCATTCAGGGCGACCAAAACTCCAGTTCCCCTTGCAATACCATCGTGGATGTGTGAATTTACCACTCCAAACCCTGCTTTTCGAAGTTCAGCTGCTTTCTTGTTATCATAGTTAAAACTAGAAATAGCATTGTTCTCTGGCATAATGTGATCATTCCAATAAAATCCTTCACGGGATGATTCGTATTGGGCAGACCTTCCGCTTGTCTTTGCTTTTTCCGGAAGTTTTACCCCAAAATTTGAAAAGACGTCGATAAATGAAGGGTAAATAGATTTTCCTTTTAAGTCTTCGATTACCGTATTCTTAGGAATGGTCACCGTTTTTCCTACTTGGACTACTTTTCCATTTTGAATGAGAAGTGTTCCATTATCTACAACCTGTGTAGGCGTAATAAATATTTTGGCATTGATAAATGCCATGTAGTTGTTGTTCTTTGTTTTAACCCCATCATTTTTAGGAAAATAATCTTGGCCAAACAGAGTAACACTGACAAAGAATGCGGTCAGCGTAAAGAGTCGCATTTTCATAGAGTTTACATATTGAATTAGTCACTCTAAAGGTAAATGAAGTTGCAGTATTTGGCAAGCTTTATGCTAGAATCCGTTTTTGGTATGATAACTAATTAAAAGGCCTACCACGGAATTATAACTTTTGATCCCTTCTTCCTGATTGTTTGCTTTTAGAAAGGTATTGAAGATGGATTTAAAAACAGGCTCCAAAGGATTCTCGTATTGCTCCCAAAACTTCGAAACTTCTTCAAAATTTTTCCTGACACCGGGGTTCAGGTCTTGTAGGTTTTCTTTGAATTGTAAACTATCTTTTCTGGACAGATCTGATAAACAATAGGCTAGTGAGTGGGAGTAAGCGGCATACTTAAAATGGTCATCATCGCTTTTTGCCGTAACCAAAAATCCTATAAAATTTGTGGCATCTTCTGCCGAGTAACCCAGTTGATGGCCTACTTCATGTCCACTAACCGTAGGTAATCGAAAAAGTGGCATTAATCCGTTTACCTGAGCTTCATTGGAAAATGGGTTTAAGTAACCACCATACCCCATATAGGTTAACGGGAGACTAAAAAGAGAGGATTTTAGGCTTGGTTTTTTGTATTCAAAATCTGGATAGGTTTCTTTTAATAAAGTATAGCCCAGTTTGGTTTTTTGGAAGATTTCCTTTTTGGAATATGGAACTTTTACCGAAGTAATACTATCACCTGTTATTTTGGTTTGATAATAATTGGATTTTTCAATCAAATATTTTGTGAAAACCTGCAGTTCGTTAAGTGTGTATTCTTTTTCAATGCCCAGTTTTTCAGTAATGGGTCGCCTGTAATAATTCATTCCCCAAAGGAGGTGAAACAAAAAATAGGTAATGGATAAGACAACGGCAATATTTTTGAGGAATACCATTGGTTTCTGTCTAATGGTTTTCCAACGTTTATATAAATACCTTCCTGCCAAAATACATAGTGACAAATAGAAAAGATCTCCTATTGAAAATGGAATCCAGCCAAAAAGTGTCCGCAAAAATTGTGAGATACCGGGATATATCCCATTGCTATAGTATTTTTCAACCAGCTCAGGGTAGCCTCCAATCCATTTTACAAGAATTATTTGTATTGGTAAGGCCAATACAATAACTGTCTTAGTTCTTTGTCTCATCAAAAAGCTAAAGTATTTTAAATATTTCTAATCTAATTCATAATTTTTGGATTGTCACCATGGATTTTTGGGATTAACACGGCTTTGGCTAAAACAAAAAAGCCACACTTACAAGTGTGGCTTTTTATTGTTCTTTTAAATACCTATTCCTGAATTCCTGTGACTTCCAAATCAAAAATTAAATCGGAATTGTTAGGAATTGGTCCCCTACCTTGAGAACCCAGTCCTAAATGAGAAGGTAGAAAAAGTCTAAGTTTATCTCCTACTTTCATTGTTAATAGCCCTTCCCTAAAACCTGGGAACAATCTCGCTTCTGGACTATACTCCATAGGTACGGGCATATATCCGCCTTGATCTCTTCTTCCAGGATTTAATTGGTTGTGCTTTGCGGCAACTTCTTCAATATTGCTATCGAATAATTCTCCATTTGGTAACCAACCGGCATAGTTCACCAATACTTTTTGTCCAATTTTCGGTTGTGGCCCTTCTCCTTTTACCAAAGAATATATTCTTAGTCCGGAATCTGTTTCTTCGGCTTCTTCTTTTTGTGTATTGAATTCTGCTGTGAGATCGTCCTTCATTTTTTTGAAAGCCGCTTGAACAGCTTCCTCCTCTGCAAAATAATCTGTCATAATCTGGACGGCATCAAACTTTTTGGCCTCTTTGCCATTTCTGACAATTTCCACCTTGTTCATGATCACATCTACTTTAGGCTTGTTTGCTGGTGCAACCACCTCAACGCCAGCAATGCTGTCAACCACTTCCATCCCATTTACTACTTCACCAAAAACAGAGTGTTTTCCATTAAGCCAAGGAGTTTCTTTGTGTGTAATGAAAAATTGACTGCCATTGGTCTTAGGACCAGAATTTGCCATGGATAAAATGCCTTTTTTTGAATGTGACAGTGAATCATGGAACTCATCTTTGAACTTATATCCCGGGTTACCTCTTCCCGTTCCGGTGGGATCACCACCTTGAATCATAAAATCCTTCATTACTCTGTGAAAAATAATACCATCATAGTACTTTTTCCCTTTAAGGCTGTCTGCTACAAATGGGCTATTGCCTTCTGCTAAGGATACAAAATTGGCAACGGTCACTGGAGTTTTATTATGTTCCAACTTAACAATAATATCGCCTTGACTTGTCTGTATGTCAGCAAAAATACCATCTCCCAAGTCTGTATACTTGCTAGATTTGCATCCAAAGAAAAGCATTGAGAATAGTGTGATTAAAACAAGTGATTGTTTCATTGTATTGGTGTTTTTAGATTTAAACTGTCTTGATTTATAATTATTGTGTGTAATTCTATGGTTGACTTTAAAGGTGTTCTAGGGCCAATACTATTTCCGTCACCATGATAGCCATACGCTTGTAAAGATGGAAATAGGAAAGTTGCCCTTTCACTGATTTTAAGAAGTTTTACTGCATTTTGAAGGCCTGAAAACAATTGCTCTTTATCCACCACGTATGATGTTGGACCAATATCCTTCATTGAATAAATAGTATCATTGTCCAAAGTAAGTGCGTTATAGGAAAAAAGTATTTGGTCGTTTGTTTTTGGCTGATAGGTAGCGGTATCATTTTTTGTTTCAAAATAGTACCAAAACCCTGAAGGACTGGCCAAATAAGTATGAAGCGTATCCTTTTTTATTAATTCTTGGATCAGTGCTTCTTCTTTCACCAATAAGGCCTTATTCCGTTCCACAGATTCCTTGAAAAAACTGCCCGACTTTACCTTTACAGGTTTTCGTGGTTCTGGTCCACCACAATTTATCAGCAGGAATGCAACAAAAAGTAAGAAAACGGTTCTCATGGGTTTAATTGACTTTTATATTCCTTCAAAATAGTATTGAATTGTGTAATTGTATCTTCCATACTTACTTCACTTCGTCCTCCAGCCGCATTGTCATGTCCGCCTCCATGAAAATGGTTCCTTGCAAACTCATTTACCGAAAAATCACCAATGGACCGAAATGAAATCTTTATAATTCCTTCCTCTTTATTTTCTATAAAGATTACGGCAAAAATAATTCCTTCCAAAGTCAATCCATAATTTACAAAACCTTCGGTATCCCCTTTTTTGAAATCATTGGCATCCAATTCTTCCTGTGTCAAAGTGATGTAAGCTGTATTGTATTCTTCCAAAATCACCATATTACTCAGAGCAACTCCCATTAGATGCAAACGGGATGGTGAATTGGTGTCGAAAACATTCTCATGAATTTTCATGTTATCCGCTCCACGATCTATTAAGTCGGCTACCACTCTGTGGGTTCTGCTTGAGGTTGACCGATACTTGAATGACCCCGTATCTGTCATTATCCCGGTATACAGATTGGTGGCGATGTTTTGGGTTATACTATCCACCCCACCCAAATATTCTATGAAGTTGTACACCATTTCGCAAGTAGAGCTCATGCTTACATCAGAATAGGTAACTCTTGCATAATCACTCGGTTTTTGATGATGGTCTATCATAATAAAATCACACTGCTTTTCTTTTAGTATTGCCTCCAACTGTCCTGTTCGGGACAAGTCATTAAAGTCAAGTGTGAATATAACCGTGGCCTCTTCAAGTAACGCTTTGGCCTGTGAATTTTCTTTTTCAAAGTTTAGGATGGATTCATTTTCTGGCATCCATTTGAGGAACTTTGGGTAATCATTAGGAGCTACCACATTGGCTTTCTGCCCTTTTTCTTTAAGAAAGCTACATAACCCTAAACATGAGCCAACAGCATCGCCATCAGGGTTTTTGTGCGGTATGATTACGATTTTTTGGGGTTGGGAAAGAATCGACTTAACTGTCGTGATATCCTCTAAATTCATGCGTGCAAAGATACAATAATATAATATAGAGGTAACTCATGATTCCCTATTTTTGATTCACTCTTAATTTGTGTTCATGCGGTATCCCATTCTTTTCTTAGGCTTGTCAATTTTCTTGTTTTGCTGCAAGGCGAAACAGGATATTGCCATGAATTCTTCAAATGGTAAAGAGAAATCAGAAGATGTTTTTGTGGTTTCTTTTGGTTCCTGCAACAAACAATACCTGCCAAATCCTTTTTGGGACGATATTTTGGCGGAAGAACCCGATGTGTGGATTTGGGGCGGTGACATTGTTTATGCGGATACAGATGAAATGGATAAGCTCAAAGCTATATATGCTGAGCAAAGCAATATAGAAGGGTACAAATTGTTGAAATCTAAAGTTCCAGTAATTGGTACTTGGGATGATCACGATTATGGTTTGAATGATGGAGGTGAGGAATTTTCAATGAAAAAAGGGAGCCAACAATTGTTATTGGATTTTTTGGAAGTTCCAAAGCATGATGAAAGAAGAAATCAAGAGGGTGTGTATGCTTCACATATTTATGAAACCAAAAAAGGTAAAGTAAAGGTTTTGGTTTTGGATACGCGTTATTTTAGAAGTCAACTCGAAGAAGATGAGAGCCCACACCGACGCTATAAAACCAATTTAAAAGTGGATGCTACTATTTTGGGTAAAATTCAATGGGAATGGCTAGAAAATGAATTGCAAACTTCTGATGCCGATTTTAACCTTATTCTTTCCAGTATTCAATTTCTGTCCCAAGAACATGGTTTTGAAGGTTGGGGCAATTTTCCAAGGGAGGTGGAAAGGTTGAATCAATTAATAGCGGAATCAGATGCAAAGGGAGTTATGGTTTTATCGGGAGATCGCCATATTTCAGAGTTTTCAAAAACAAAACTGGAAGGAATGAACTATCCTTTGATTGATTTTACCAGCAGCGGCTTAACACATTCGTATGCAGAATTTACCAATGAGCCTAATCCGTTTCGGGTTGGGAAGGTAATATCCGTGCCCAGTTTTGGAATCATCACACTCAATTTTGAGAAGAAAGAGGCCATTTTAAAGATAATGGGAGAAAATGGTGTTGTTTATCACCAATTAAAACAAGCCTATTAAGTCTTGCTCGTTGCCCGAAAAAACGTAAGTTTGCGCAAAAATTTAAAAAATGACTGGAAATAGAACGTTTACCATGATTAAGCCAGATGCTGTTGAAAACGGACACATCGGTGCTATTCTGGAAAAAATTACCGGAGCGGGCTTTAAAATTGTGGCGATGAAATATACACAATTGAGCAAAAGGGATGCGGAAGCATTTTATGCTGTCCATAATGAACGCCCTTTCTTTGGTGAATTGGTGGAGTTTATGACCAGAGGCCCAATTGTATCGGCTATTTTGGAAAAAGACAATGCTGTTGATGATTTCCGTGCACTTATTGGTGCTACCAATCCAGAAGAAGCTGCCGAAGGGACCATTCGTAAATTATTTGCATCCAATATTGCAGAGAATGCGGTGCATGGTTCAGACAGTGATGAGAACGCTGCCATTGAAGGTGCCTTCCATTTTGCAGGCAGGGAGGTGTACTAAACTAATGGTATTTTTATAGATAGAAGCCGCTCAATTTGGGCGGCTTTTTTTATCTCAAAACCAACTTTTTCACCAATTCTTTTCCAAGCTCTTCATTGAGCATCGCAATGATCTTGGACTTTCCATGGCTCAATTCTTCCCTAAGTACAGAAGAGGACAGGGATATAAATAGCGTTTCATTTCTAAGTTCAACAGCGGTCGTATAATTGTTTACACCATTTCCCATCAGTTTCTCCCATGCGGCTTTGGCATCAACCTTGTCCATGCCTTTCTGAAGCTTATTCTCTTTAATAAACTCGCCTAAAGCATCACTTAAATGAAGATGGGAATTTTGTCTTTTTGCCATTATTTAGGGATTACAATGGGTTGAAATCTTTTGTAGGAGTATTTTATTCCTTCTTCATTAAGAACGGAAAAATAGGAAGAATCTAATTGCACCAATTTTTCCTCCCAAGCACTTAAATTATTTTTGTAGTGAAGGGTGACCATTTCATTTACATAGCTAACATTAAAAGATTCAGTATCATTTGATGTAGTATAATTGCCATCAAACTTGGGTTGTACCTTTTTGCGAAAGCCTTTCATGTCTTCAATTTGAATAAAATCGACACTTGGATTTACCGAATACTTCTTTTTTGTGCCATCTGGAAACTCAACTTCTGAAATTTCCCAATACCCATTTAAATGTGAAAGGTCTTCTTTTGAAATGGATGTGTTTTTGCATCCCAAAGAAAATAGAATCACATAAAAAAGCAATATTTTCTTCATATTACAAGGTAAAGATTTTATAGCTCTGCCGAATATTTTTAACTACATTTTCGGTGCGTTCCGCATGGGTGTCACTGATAAATATTTGCCCAAAGTTGTCATTGTCCACCAAGGCTACAATTTGTGAAACCCGTTTTTCATCCAATTTGTCAAAAATATCATCCAACAACAATATGGGTGTTGTCTTGGCCTGCTCCTTGATAAAATGGAACTGGGCTAGTTTTAAAGCAATTAAAAAGGACTTTTGTTGTCCTTGGCTTCCAAATTTTTTAATGGGATGACCACCTATGGTAAAATTGAGGTCATCTTTGTGTATTCCTGTGCTGGTATATTGTATAGCCCTATCCTTATCTACGGTTTCTTCCAATAATTGTATTAATTCCTTATCCAAGAGTTGACTCTCATAGGAAAGCATAATCTCTTCTTCCTTCTCAGAAATATGGGCATATTGTTCTTTGAATATTGGAGTGAACGAAGTAATAAAAGAGACTCTTTTTTTATGTATTTCCGTTCCTAAAGTATGTAATTGCTCATTGTAAATAGTTAATGTGTTGGAATCAAAGGTGTTGTTGGCCACAAAATATTTCAACAAGGAGTTTCGCTGCACCAAAACCTTATTGTATTTGATCAAAGTTTGTAGATATGCTTTATCCGATTGCGAAATAACGCCATCCATGAACTTTCTACGGGTGTCACTGCCTTCAATAATCAAATCTCTATCGGAAGGTGAAATTATTACCAGAGGTAAAAAGCCGATATGTTCCGAAAATTTCTCATACGCCTTACCATTGCGTTTAATGACTTTTTTCATGCCGCGTTTGAAACTGCAGAGTATTTTTTCGGTGCGCTCATCTTTTTCAAACTCTCCTTCAATCACAAAAAAATCCGTTTGATGTTTTATATTCTGAGTAGAAACCGGATTAAAATAACTTTTACCAAAGGATAGGTGGTAAATAGCGTCCAAAATATTGGTTTTTCCAACACCATTATCACCAACCAAACAGTTGATGACAGGGTCGAATTCCAATTTTTTGGAGTCAAAATTTTTGTAATTAACTAAAGATAAATGCTTTAAAAACATAGAAAGTTAAAGAGCCAAGGTGTTTTAAGTGATTTTCAGACAAATCAAAGATTCCAAAAATAACGAATAAATTACCTTTTGGTTTTAGATAAAAACTTTATTTTTGCCCGATTAATTAAATCAAGGATGGCAACATACAAGAAGCGGGGCTTTAAGCCAAAAAATAAGGTTGAGGAAGCTCAATTGGATGAGCACAACAGCACAACAGCGGAGGTTTTTAGCACCTTGGATGAAGGTGCATCCAAGACTGAGGCTTGGGTTCAAAAAAACCAAAACTATATTTTGGGGGCTATTGGGGTTATTGCCATTGGTGTACTTGGATATTTGGGATACAATGAGTTTATCCAAAAACCAAAAGATGCATCAGCAGCCAATGAACTTTTTTATCCACAGCAGTATTTTGATCAGGCTTTGACAAATGAAACGGCCAAGGACTCTTTGTTTACTTTGGCACTCAATGGGGCAGAAGGTAAATATGGATTTTTGGATATTATCGAAGAATATAAAGGAACCAAAGCTGCGAATTTAGCGCAGTATTCTGCTGGAATGACCTATTTGAACATTCAGCAGTATGACAAAGCAATTACCCATTTAGAGAATTTTTCTTCGGATGATGCTGTACTAGGAGCTATGGCCAAAGGAGGAATAGGTGATGCTTTTGCACAATTGAATCAACCTGAGGATGCATTGGATTATTACGAAAAAGCAATCGCACATAATACGAATGAATATACTACCCCAAGGTTTTTATATAAAGCAGGTGTGGTTGCCATGGATTTAAATCAGAAAGAAAAGGCATTAAGTTTCTTTGAGAGAATTAAAAGTGAATTTTCTTCTGCTCAAGAAGCCAATGGCATTGATGTGCTTATTGGTCTGGCTAAAAGCTAAATAATGGCTACTGAAAATAAAAATTTATCGGTTTACGATAAGTCAACAATCCCAAATGCGAAAACTCTTCGGTTTGGGATTGTTGTTTCAGAATGGAATGATACCATTACAGAAGGCTTATATAATGGCGCCATTGATGCATTGATGGATTGTGGTGCTTTGGCCGAGAATATTATCCGATGGAACGTTCCTGGAAGCTTTGAATTGACTTTTGGATGCAAAAAGATGCTTGCTACCCAAAAAATTGATGCGGTAATTGCCATAGGAAGTGTGATCCGGGGAGAGACCAGTCATTTTGATTATGTATGTAGTGGGGTTACCCAAGGCATTAAAGATTTGAACATTGCTTATGATGTTCCTGTTATTTTCTGTGTGTTAACGGATGATAATTTACAGCAATCCCTTGATCGCAGTGGTGGAAAGCATGGCAATAAAGGGACTGAAGCTGCTATTGCGGCTATAAAGATGGCTACTCTCGGGTAATAACCATCCTATTCCAACCAACTGATTTATTCATTTTTCAACGTTTCAAAATCAAAAAGGAACTGTTAACATTTTTTGGGAGTACATCCTAATCCTGTTTTTTGATTTTAAGTACCTTTGGAAATACACGGAAAAGGATATAATGCGAAATTTTCTAAAACTTAGAAAAAATAGAACCTACAATTATTCACCACGCTATTATAAGGGTGATGATATTCCTTTTAAAATAGAACATAAACTCGATAAATACCGAAGTACTGCGCATACGCAACGAGGCCTCAAGAATAAATTCTCATCAGCTGTTGATGATTTAAAGAATGAAGGTGATAGAAATCTGAAAATTAGGTTTCTTATCATTGTGGCCGTTCTGATATTGCTGTTCCTCTTCATCATTGACTTTGATTTATCCATATTCCTGACTCCCTAATGGCAGATATTATTAAACTTTTGCCAGACCATGTCGCTAACCAAATAGCAGCAGGGGAAGTGGTTCAACGCCCAGCTTCGGTAGTAAAAGAACTATTGGAGAATGCCATAGATGCCGGGGCCACCCTAATAAAATTAATCATCAAAGATGGGGGCAAAGCGTTGATTCAGGTGGTTGATAATGGCTTGGGAATGAGTGAAACCGATGCCCGATTGTCTTTTGAGCGACATGCAACTTCCAAAATATCCAATGCCCAAGATCTGTTCAACCTTCAAACAAAGGGATTTCGTGGCGAGGCTCTGGCTTCAATTGCGGCAATAGCCCATGTGGATATGCAGACTAGGTCAGATGCATTCGAAGTAGGCACCCATATTAAGATTGAGGGAAGTAAAATTGTGTTTCAAGAAGTAGTAGCAACACCCAAGGGGACCTCAATATCGGTTAAGAATTTATTTTTTAATATTCCGGCGAGGAGAAATTTCTTGAAATCCAATCAAGTAGAATTGCGCCATATTACAGATGAGTTTCATCGTGTAGCTCTGGTACATCCAAACATTGAGTTTCATTTTTATAACAATGGGTCAGAAATTTTTAACCTTCCCAAGGCAAAACATCGGCAACGAATAAGTCATGTTTTTGGAAGTAAGATGATGGATCGTTTGGTTCCCGTTAATGAGGAGACCGAGGTAGTAAAGGTATCAGGATTCATTTGTAAACCAGAGTTTGCAAAAAAGAGTAGGGGTGAGCAATTTTTCTTTGCCAACAATAGATTTATAAAAAGTCCATATCTACACCATGCGGTTGTAGCAGCTTTTGAAGGTTTGATAAAGCCTGATACCTGCCCTGGATACTTTTTATATTTGGATGTGGACCCTTCATCAATCGATATTAACATTCATCCGACCAAGACAGAGGTAAAGTTTGATGACGAGAATACCATGTATGCTATAATCCGTTCCACCATAAAACATAGTTTGGGACAGTTTAATGTAGCTCCCGTATTGGATTTTGAACATGACCCCAATTTAAACACTCCCTATGCGTATAAAGAAAAAGGGGCTGTATTACCTAAGGTTACCGTAGACGCTTCGTTTAATCCGTTTCAAGAAGTAGAGAAAACAAGTGCTGCCCATACCTATCAAAAACAAAGTGCAAAGGGTTGGGAAAAGCTGTATGATGGCTTGGATTCGGTAAATACCGAAGATTTCAGTAGCATAGCAATTGAGTCTGAAGGAGAGGTACAAGGAACATTTTATTCCGATTCAGAGGAAAACGGACAAACAGGAACGACATTTCAACTTAGGAGAAAATATATTGTAAGCACTATTAAGTCGGGTATGTTGGTTATCCATCAAAATAGGGCTCATGAACGCATACTTTTTGAAAAATTCTTAGGTGAGATCACCGTTAAAGAAGGTGTGAGTCAACAACTTTTATTTCCTTTAGAGCTTTCGTTTTCAAAACAAGAGTTGACGATTTTAAAAGAGATTAATGAAAGCCTTATAAATATTGGATTTGCTTTTGAAGCTATGGAACAAGAGACTGTAAAAGTGACAGGTGTTCCATTAATGGTTTCCGAAAGTGCGATTGGCACGATATTGGATCATTTAATTGCTGACTATAAAGAAGGCTTTGAAGGGAGTTCAATATCGCAGGCAGAAATGCTGGCAAAAGCACTTTCTAAGAATCTTGCAGTTAAGACAGGTGAGTTATTGAATCAAGAATCGCAATTGGCCTTGGTAAATGATTTGTTCGGATGTAAGGAACCTACTTTGAGTCCATTTCAAAAATTGACACACACCATTATTTCCGAAGGAGATATTGAAAAAAAATTTAGTTAGATGGGAAGATTGACCGAGGCGGTAAAACACTTGTTGATTATTAATGTAATCCTGTTTTTTGCCACATTATTATATGGAGATCAAATGTACCAGTGGTTATCCCTTTGGTTTCCCAAAAACAATAATTTTGCTTGGTGGCAGGTGATTTCCCATATGTTTATGCATGGAAGCCCCATGCATATTATCTTTAATATGTATGCCCTGTGGGCGTTTGGAACACCTTTGGAACGAGTTTGGGGTAGAAATAAATTTCTTTTCTTCTATTTTTCCGCAGGGCTTGGTTCAGCCATGCTGCACACCGGTGTTAACTATTATCTTTTTACAGAAGGGTTGAATGCATTGGTGAATTCAGGAATGACGGAAAACCAAGTAATGGACATTATTTCAAACGGACAATATAGTCCGGAGTGGTATAATATAGCTTCAAAAAGCACAATAGATAACTTTTTAAGTGCATATAATACCCCAGCTGTTGGTGCGTCTGGAGCCATATATGGAATCTTGGTTGCATTTGCCTTTATGTATTCCGAAGCAAAATTGATGTTGATTTTTTTACCCGTTCCTATAAAAGCAAAATATTTTGTACCGCTGTTATTGGCTGGAGATTTGATTTTTGGAATCGGTAATATAAACACAGGAGTTGCACATTTTGCCCATATTGGAGGTGCATTGATTGGATTTATAATGATGTGGTATTGGAAAAAGAATCAGTTTAACCAAAACAGATGGAATTAGCCCTATGGCAAGAGGAAATTTACAATATAATTTTGCCAGGCTCAATATAGCGGAAAAGCTAATTGTGGTAAATGTACTGGTTTTTATTCTTGATGGGTTGGCGTTGGCACTTCTTGGAAAGTCAGTTGTGGATTGGTTTCAACTACCCAAGGATTTCATTGAATTTTTTGGGCAACCTTGGTCCTTGGTCACCTATTCTTTTTTTCATGCAGGTTTTGGTCATATTTTTTGGAACATGCTCATGCTCTATTTTACAGGTCGAATTTTCATGAATCTTTTTAATGGACAGCGATTTATAAACGTCTATTTTTTGGGCGTAATTTTGGGTGGAATTGTATTCTTGCTCAGTTATAACATATTTCCAACGTTATTGGGAACAAATTCAGTTTTAATAGGTGCTTCCGCAGGAGTAACCGCAGTTTTGATTTTTATTTGCACCTATATCCCAAACCAAGATGTTCGCATTATTTTCTTCAATGTCAAATTATGGCATGTTGGAGCTTTCTTTGTTTTGGTAGACCTTATTCAGATTGCTTATGGTGGAAATATTGGAGGAAGATTGGCCCATTTGGGCGGTGCCTTGCTGGGATATATCTATGCAAGACAATTGCTGAATGGAAATGATATTGGTGTGGGTTTCACAAAATTCCGAGATGCTATAGCTGAACCTTTTAAACCAAAAAAGAAGAAAGCTCCTCTAAAAACAGTTTATAAAAAGAATACTCCAAAAAAAAGGAGTACCGCGGATTATGATAAGGAGGCCAATCAACGTAAAATAGATGCTATTCTGGATAAGATAAGCAAATCGGGATATGAGAGCTTATCCAAGGCTGAAAAGGACTTTTTGTTTAAAGCTGGTAAAGAAGATTGATTCGTGAAAAACCTTTCTTTTTTAGGTAAAGTCATATTTTTTGTAAACACGGTTTTTGCCCTAGTTACAATTATTTCATTTGTTGTTCCCTATGTTCCGGTAACCTCTATTCCGGCTTTGTCCACAATTAGTTTAATAGTTCCATTTTTGGTATATGTTAATCTTGGTTTTGTTTTTTACTGGTCACTAAAGAAGAAGATTCATTTTCTTTTGTCCATGGCGTTATTGATTTTATGGTACATTATACTTGGACCATTTTACCAGTTTTCAGGACCATCGGAAGAAACTGAGAATGATACTTTTTCAATAATGTCTTTTAATGCAAGGAGTTTTAATATTAATGGACAATTGAATATTGAGAATGTTGATACCCTAATACTGGATTTTGTAGAGAAAAAAAAACCGGATATTATTTGTATTCAAGAGTGTCATTTTGCAATGAAGCGAAGTGAAGCTTTAGGGCAATATAAGTACAAGTTTGTAGATTTTATTTATGGAAAACATACGGGAAAGGTAATACAAGCTATTTATTCAAAATATCCAATTTTAAAGATTGATTCCGTGACTTTCCCTGAAAGTGCCAATAATGCCATATATGCGGACATTTTGTTGAAAAAAGATACCGTAAGGATATATAATATTCATCTTCAGTCTTTCAGGATAATTCCAGAGATTAGTACCATTAATAAAGAACGGTCTTCCAAATTGTTTGCCAGATCGAGAAGAGTTATGCTTAAGCAGTATGAGCAATCCAAACTAATTCGGAAAAGTATGGATGAAATCGACCATAAAAAAATAGTTGTTGGTGATTTTAATAATACTCAGTATTCCAATATTTACCAAACAATAAAAGGAAATTTAAACGATTCATTTCTTGAAAAAGGAAAAGGTTTTGGAAGAACATACAACTTACTGGGATTTCCTCTCAGGATAGATTATATTCTTTCCGACCCATCGTTTAAAGTGATTTCCCATGAAAACTTCGACGAAAAATTATCAGACCATTATCCTGTGATGGCCACATTAAGCCTTAAATCAGATTAAAAGACAATCCACCAAATCTGCAATAATGTGAATTATCAATGCAAGACCAACGATTCGTGTCTGTCTAAAAAACGGTAGAACACAATATACTAAAATGGCCCAAAAGCTATGTAATGGATGAAAATTGATGCTACATCGATTTGGATCAAATATAGGATTGGCCCATAGATGATCCACATCGATTAACATTCCAGCCAATAAAATCAGCGTTATCCTAATTCTTTTATCCTTAAAAAAAACAAAACCAATAAGAATGGGAACGATTAAGTGAATTCCGTAGTGTATGGTAAACCTAAGCATGTAAAAAATCCAAGGATTTATTCTTTAGATATGTGGTCGTATTTGGACCTTCATTGAAGAGTAAATCCAGAATGCTGAGGTTGGGAATAAAAGAATGCCTTTCTCCAAATACCTGTGAATATTCAATTGCATTGGTTTGCACCTCTTTTTTGGCTTCTGCCAAGAATCTGGCATCTGTACCACTAGTTGTTTTTAGTTGAAAAGAATCGGTTTTTTCAGAATGGACTTGTATTCCAAGACAATCAGCGATTACTTTTATGGTCTTCAAATTAAAATCAAAAAGCAGGGTTTCAGGTTCTTCAAAAAGATGCTTTAAATCGTCTTCATAGAACTCAAAATATGGAGATGTCCTGTAGGCCGTTTCCAAAGTACGCCAGTGTTGTTTTTGCCAATGCGAACTATTATCTATTTTAACGTTCGCGTATTTTTGCCGACCTTCATTTTTGCCAATATGCTTTATGGGAATATTGAGCATATGCTTTCCTTGATCGGTACAGATATAGCATCTATTCCTGTATGTCTGTTTTTGAAAATTATCATGGGCTTCCCAAACAATCTTTTTCTGCGCTATAACGGAAAAAGTTATGATGTTGGGAGCATAAACGGGATGGATTAGGGTGTTCAAGAATTCTTTTTTCTTCTTTTTCTAACAAAATCAAAAACGAACCATCCGACAATTACAGCCAAGAAGTACCAACGATAGGAAACTGGTTCTCCACTTCCTCCAACCGTGGTGAAAATACGTTCCCAACGGGGTCTCCAGTTCATAAGTCCATCATTGAAATTATCAAAACTCATCCAAAGAAAGACCGGTTTTCCAACAATGTGGTTTGCTGGAACGTAACCCCATGTTCTACTATCTTCTGAATGGTCACGGTTATCTCCCATCATCCAATAGTAATCCTGTTTGAAGGTGTAGGAACTAGCTTCTTGACCATTTATTAGAACTTTTTGTCCAGTAATCTTTACATCATTGTACTCGTAATCGCGGATTATTTTTTTATACAATGGAATTGTTTCGGAATTGATTTCAACCGTAGCACCTTCTTCAGGAATGTAAATTGAACCAAAATTATCCATGTTCCATGGATAAAGGTTCGGTTTTTGGGGATACGCCCCTCCATAGACTCCTTTAGGATCTATTGTTTTAACTACTGAATCTATACTTTGGTTCTTTTGCAGTTCTATAACCATTTCCTCAGTCAGATTTGCAACTCTAGACCTAGGTTTTTCTTCTGTTAAAGAAAGTCTTAACTGTCTTATGGCCTCAGTAGGTATTCCTTTTTCCTGTGTTACAAGTTCAATCTTTCCATCTGGTCTTCTGTTGGCCCCTAAGGCATAAGGTACAAGCGCATTGTATTGATCCTGACTTAGATTTCCTGATATATATGTTCTTAGATAGTCTGCTGCATCGACTTCAGCAAGTAATTTGCTTGAAACTCCTTTTTGGGAATAAATTGTATAATCGAACATGGGTTTGGCACGATCAGAGAGAATCAATTTTTCACCATTTATATAGACATCACCATCAATAATAGAAAGAGAATCTCCTGGAGTTCCAACACATCGCTTTACGTAATTGGACTTTTTATCAATAGGTTTTTTTATTCCCTTTTGAACTTTAAAAAATCGATAAACAGTATCTGCGGGCCAACTGAATACAACAATGTCATTTTTTTTAATTGTATTGAACCCAGGAAAACGCATGTATGGAAGTTGCAACTTATTCTTCCAGGATGTCTTCCAGGTTTCTGGATTAACATCTGCAACATAAGATCTTGTTTTAATTCCAGGAATAGTATCATGAACCATGGGAGTTGCTACAGTGGTCATGGGAATTCTAGCTCCATAATGAAACTTGCTCACAAACAAAAAATCTCCAATTCTTAGTGTTCGCTCCAGTGAAGGAGTGGGAATAACATAGGGCTGAATAAAGTACGTATGCACAAATGTTGCAGCTACAATAGCAAAAACAATGGAACTCACCCATTCACCAAGTCCAGTTCTGGGTTTTAAATCTCGGTCTTCAATATATTTTACATCTTCGGCGTAGTTGATATAATAGATGTAAAAGCCTAGTGTAAGAATAGCCAACCAGGTGTCCAAAAACTTATTTTTCCCAAAACTTCTAATGGTCTCTACCCATACCACCGGGAACATCAATAAATTGATAATGGGAATAAACAAAAGTAGTACCCACCACCACGGACGATTGATGATTTTCATCAATACGATTCCGTTATATATAGGTATTGCCGCTTCCCACGCTTTTCTTCCAGCTTTTACATAGAGTTTCCAAGTTCCAAAAAAATGGATGACCTGTACAATCAAGATAAAAATAATCCACTGTGTACCGTTCATGTTAGAAATTTGTTTTTTAGACTATCAATCTAGTTTTTTGTTACGTTTTAGTTCAAGTTTAACACATCTTTCATAGAAAACACCCCAGTTTTGCCATGAATCCATTCGGCAGCAATAACTGCACCCAAAGCAAAGCCTTCTCTATTGTGGGCGGTATGTTTGATTTCTATGTCATCAACTGCACTTTGATATGCTATGGTATGTGTACCTGAAACCATCCCTTCTCGTTTGGATGTGATTGGGATTTCTTTCTCTTCAGCCTCATTTAATTGCCAGTTTTGATATGTTGAATTCTCAATTATACCTTCTGCCAGTGTGATTGCAGTTCCACTGGGAGCATCTAACTTTTGTGTATGATGTATTTCTTCCATTGAAACCTTGTATTGGTTTAGATTGGACATCATTTTTGCCAAATGGGAATTTAGCTCAAAGAATATGTTCACACCCAGGCTGAAATTGGAAGCATATATAAAAGCACCTTTTTTTGCGTTGCAAATTTCGATGGCCTTATCGTAATGTGATAACCATCCTGTAGTTCCTGAAATTACCGGAACCCCATTTTCAAAACAATCCGTAATGTTTTTAAATGCAGTATCCGGCGTACTAAAATCAATGGCTACATCAATAGTTTTGTAAGGGACATCCGTTGCTCCCACATCAATTTTGGCAACAATGGTATGCCCTCTGTCCTGAGCAATTTGCTCAATCATTTTACCCATTTTTCCGTAACCAAACAATCCAATATTCATAAACTAAAATTTTACAACCAGAGCCATTCCATAATTTGGTGTATTGGTCAATGGATTTAAATCTATATAGGGTTGAAAATCCAAAGATAGATTTTCATCAACATTATATTGTTTTAAATGAGCATCTACATTGGCATCTATAATATTAAAGGCGTACAGTGCTATTGTTATTAGCAACGACAAATCCCTATCACGCTGCGTACTTTCTTGCGCATCTTGTAATGCTTCCAAAGAGATATCCGGGCCACTTCCGTCTCCGTTTATATCATAAAACTCGTCGTCTATAAAACCGGCTTGTCTTCTTTTAAAAGCATCCCTTGCTCTATTGTAGTCTGTATTGTTAAAGGAATACACGAAAATCCCAGTTCCAATAGCTCCCCAGACTATGGGTGCCTTCCAATAGCGCTTATTATAAATCTGTCCTAAACCAGGTAGAATTGCCGAATAAAAAGCTGCTTTGCTTGGTGCAAGTGGATTAATTCTTTTTTTCTCGTATGAAACTTCATCAATTGTAATGCCCTTGCCCTCCAAATCTTGGGTAAGTGAATCGATTTCTTGGGGACGTGGTTGCTTTTTGTCTTCTTGAGAAAAGCTTAGGTTCAAAAAAAACAATGAAATAAAGAGAAAAAAAAGGGATTTACTCACCTGTCAATAATTTTCTTAAACGCTGAAATTCTTCTTTTGAATGAAAAGGAATTACAATCTTGCCTTTACCATTTTGTGAAGTGGTGATATCTACCTTGGCGGAAAGGTGGGCTTTTAAAACATCGATACCCTTGGAAACATAGTTTGGTATTTCTTTAGTCAAACTTTGTTTATTTTTCGAATCCTCTCCTTTTTTTGATTCTTTATATGTTTTGACCAACTGTTCCGTTTCCCGCACTGAAAGTCCTTCTGAGACAACTTTTTCGTAAATATTGATTTGGTCTTTTTTCTTCTCAATATTGATGAGCGCCCGTCCATGGCCCATACTCACAAAACCATCTCGCATTCCTGTTTGGATTATGGGATGCAACTTGAGCAGACGTAAATAGTTGGTAATTGTGGACCTTTTTTTACCAACACGGTCACTAAGCTTTTCTTGTGTGAGCTTTACCTCATCAATAAGGCGTTGGTATGAAAGTGCAATTTCTATTGGGTCAAGGTCTTGGCGTTGAATATTTTCTACCAAGGCCATTTCCAAAGACTCTTGGTCATTGGCAATACGAATGTAGGAAGGAATGGTTTTTAGGCCAATCAATTTAGATGCACGAAACCTGCGTTCACCGGAGACCAATTGAAACTTGTTGAAATCAAGCTTTCGTACCGTAATGGGTTGGATGATTCCAAGTTCTCGAATAGAACTGGCCAGTTCCTTGAGTGTTTCGTCGTTAAAATTGGAGCGTGGTTGAAAAGGATTTACCTCAATGGATTCAATATCGAGTTCAACTACATTTCCAATGACCTTATCCGCATTTTTATCTGAAACTGATTGAATATCATTTTCCGGATCTTTTAATAGGGCAGAAAGGCCTCTTCCTAAAGCCTGTTTTTTAGTTGCTTTCGCCATTTAAACTTTCTCCTTGTTTTTTTTCAATACTTCGTTGGCCAAGTTTAGGTAATTTGTGGCGCCCTTGCTACTGGCATCATATTTTATAATGCTTTCCCCATAGCTTGGAGCTTCACTTAGCCTAACGTTCCTTTGGATTATGGTATCAAAAACCATATCTGCAAAGTGTTTTTTTACTTCTTCAACAACTTGGTTGGAGAGTCGTAACCTTGAATCGTACATGGTCAACAGCATTCCCTCAATATCCAAATCGTTATTATGTATTTTCTGGACACTTTTAATTGTGTTCAATAGTTTCCCTAAACCTTCCAGGGCAAAATATTCACATTGTATTGGAATCATTACCGAATCGGCTGCAGTAAGGGCATTAAGTGTAAGTAAGCCTAAGGACGGAGCGCAGTCAATCAAGATAAAATCATATCTGTCGCCCAATTCTTTAAGAGCTTCTTTCAACATATACTCTCTATTGTCCTTATCCACCAATTCTATTTCAATGGCCACAAGGTCAATATGAGATGGAATAAGATCTACGTTTGGTGAGTCTGTTGGTATAATTACATCATCCACTCCCATGGTATGCTCCAGCAACTGGTAAGTGCCTTTTTCAATGCTGTCCACATCAATACCTAAACCTGATGTTGCATTGGCCTGGGGGTCCGCATCTATTAGCAGCACTTTTTTTTCCAATACACCAAGCGAAGCAGCTAGGTTGACCGTAGTGGTTGTTTTACCTACTCCACCCTTCTGATTTGCAATAGCAATAATCTTGCCCATTTCATAGTAAGTTAGAGGCTAAAAATACGATTATTTAGGACGTTAAAAAATGTATTTTGTTAACACTAGGTGAATAACACGGACCTAGTGCGTTAAAGAAAGTTAAAGTTATAGTTATTAGACTCTTAAGAAGGGTCAGTCCATCAAAATCTTTAAGATTTCAATAGCGGTATCACTAATCTTTGTACCTGGTCCAAATACTGCAATTGCGCCATGTTCCAAAAGATAATCGTAGTCTTGTTTGGGAATAACCCCGCCAACAATGACCATAATGTCATCTCTTCCATAGTTTTTCAATTCCTGAATCACTTCGGGAACCAAGGTTTTATGTCCTCCTGCCAACGAAGAAATACCAAGCACATGAACATCATTTTCAACAGCTTGTTTTGCTACTTCTGATGGAGTTTGAAAAAGAGGTCCGATATCTACATCAAAACCAAGATCTGCATAACCGGTTGCAACTACTTTTGCTCCACGATCATGGCCGTCCTGTCCCATTTTAGCGATCATGATTCTTGGTCTTCTGCCTTCTTCCAAAGCAAAATCATCTGCCATTTTTTTGGCATTTTCAAAACTTTCGTTGTTTTTGATTTCTTTGGAATACACTCCGGTAACTGATTGGATTTTTGCCCTATATCGCCCAAACGCCTCTTCCATGGCATCACTAATTTCTCCTAATGTGGCTCGGGCTTTTGCTGCTTCTACTGCTAAAGCTAATAAATTTTCCCGCTTAGTATCATTTTCCATGACTTTCTTGGAAGCAACAGAGATTTTACCCAATGCTTTTTGAACTAAATCTTCATCCCGTGTAGTCTTAATTTGTTGCAGTTGGGCTATCTGTTGTTTGCGTACTTTTGCATTGTCCACCTCCAAAATTTGAAGATCATCCTCATCTTCCAGACGGTATTTGTTAACCCCTACAATAGTATCTTGACCGCTATCAATTCGTGCTTGTTTTTTGGCCGCGGCTTCTTCAATACGCATTTTAGGGATTCCGGCCTCAATTGCTTTGGTCATTCCTCCCAGTTCTTCTATCTCTTTAATGAGTTCCCAAGCTTCATCGGCAATTTGTTCTGTCAGTTTTTCAACTACCTGGCTACCTGCCCAGGGATCTACAGTTTTGGTGATATGTGTTTCTTGCTGAAGGTAAATTTGGGTATTTCGAGCAATCCGGGCGGAGAAATCCGTAGGTAAGGCAATAGCTTCATCCAAGGCATTGGTATGCAAACTTTGTGTTCCTCCAAAGACTGCCGCCATTGCTTCAATAGTGGTTCTGGCCACATTATTGAACGGGTCTTGTTCCGTTAAACTCCATCCACTTGTCTGACTATGGGTGCGCAACATCAACGATTTTTCATTTTTCGGGTTGAATTCCTTCACCAATTTTGCCCAAAGCATTCTACCTGCCCTCATTTTGGCAATTTCCGTGAAATGATCCATTCCAATTCCCCAGAAAAAGGAAAGTCGAGGTGCAAAATCGTCAATTTTCAATCCTGCTTTCAATCCTGTACGGATGTATTCAATACCATCAGAAAGTGTATATGCCAATTCCAGTGCAGCAGGTGCCCCCGCTTCGTGCATGTGATATCCAGAAATACTGATGCTATTAAATTTTGGCATGTTTTTGCTGGTAAACTCAAAAATATCAGCTACCAATTGCATTGAAGGGGCCGGCGGATAGATATAGGTGTTCCGCACCATAAATTCCTTAAGAATGTCGTTTTGGATGGTGCCTGAAAGCTGTTCCATAGAAACACCTTGTTCTTCGGCAGCAGCAATATAAAAGGCCATAATTGGGAGAACGGCCCCATTCATGGTCATGGAAACGGACATTTTATCCAAAGGAATCCCATCAAAAAGCACTTTCATGTCCTCAACCGAATCTATGGCAACCCCTGCTTTGCCAACGTCACCAACTACACGTTCATTGTCACTGTCATAACCGCGGTGGGTTGGAAGGTCAAAGGCAACCGACAATCCTTTTTGTCCGGCTTCTAAATTTCTTCTGTAAAAAGCATTACTTTCTTCGGCTGTTGAAAACCCAGCATATTGACGAATGGTCCAAGGCCTACGAACATACATGGTAGAGTAGGGGCCACGTAAAAAAGGTGAGATGCCCGCGGCAAAATTCATTGGGGGCTCTACTTCGCTCAACTTTTTGGTTGACGATAATGTTAGATTCTGAAGATTCTTTCTACTCATCTTCAAGTCTTTTTTGTTCCAGTTTTTCTGCCAGTCGTCTTTCAATAATGGGCTCTATGATGGTTTTTCTGGGTTGAATTTTCACAAAAGGATAGAGTTCCAAATCACCCTTCATACGATCTTCACCATTCTCATAGGTATTGGTGCCTACTGATACAATTGCTTTAGTATCGAAAAGTTGTTGTTCTTTATGTGCACTTTCTTTTATTTTTCGTTGAATAACACCTTTCTTCAACTCACTCAAAAACCCTCCGGAATTTTCAATTTGCTTAAAAAGTTCCAATGCCTTTTCGGCAAGTTGTTGCGTTAAAGATTCAATATAATAGGTTCCCTCAGCAGCTTTAGATGCTTGGGTAAAATAACTTTCTTCTTTTAGTAGCAGCAATTGGTTTCTGGCGATTCGTTCCCCAAATTCGTTGTCCTTATGATAAATAGCATCATAAGATCGGTTGCAAATGGTATCCGCACCACCCAGAACAGCAGACATACATTCTGATGTTGTACGCAGCATGTTCACATTATAATCATACAAAGTTTTGTTTCGGTTTGAAGGAACTGCCAAAATATGGCAATCACTTTCAATTCCATATTCGGATACCAAGCTTCGCCACAACCAACGCAGTGCACGTAACTTTGCTATTTCAAAGAAGTAATTTCCACTAACTGCCACTTTGAACGATATTGGAAAAGACTTCTCGACTGCGCTCGAAGTGACATTTGAAAAATGATTCAGGTATTCATTGGCATGGGCAAGCCCATACGCCAATTGCTGCACCATATTGGCACCGGCATTTTGATATTGGGAAATATCTACACCAATAGTATGACTTCCATTTACTTTAGAAGAAAGACTATAAATTTCTTCTAAAATGGCATGGTCTTTTTCCAGATTATGAAACCAATTCCCATCTTTCGTCAAGTTACCGATTAGGTCTATATTTAGGCTGATGCAGGGTTTTTTATCAACCGTAAATGCTAATAGTTTTTTAATTGACCCAATGTCCAAAAACTGAAAATTGAAATGGATTTGGGTATGTTCCAAATTGATTTCAGAAAGCAGTTCCTCAAAATTGACTTGTTTGTTTGGTATTGTGAACAAGATACTTTCTGCTCCTCTCTGTAGACAATTAAGAGCTTTGGCATTCGCTTTTTTAGAATCTCCAGCAAAAATAGCTTGTGCAATTTTCCAATCATGATTTTTTGGAAGTTTAAATGTTTTTGCCCTTTCTAAATCTTCTGCATGATAAAATGGTTTTACTTTAATGCCTTCCAGAGATTCCCAGACCAATGTTTCATTATAGTCCGCTCCCTTTAAATCAAATTGGATTTTTTGTTTCCACTGTTTGGAGGAAACTTTAGGAAATTCATCAAACAGACCAGACTTACTCATGCTTTTTGTTTTTTAGACTGTCTTCGTATTCAATCAAGAAAATTTCTTCATTTTCCTTTTTCATATAGTATTTCTCCCGAGCAAATTTTTCAAGTTCTTCTTTGTTGGAAAATTTTTCAAGGATTTTCTTGTCCTTGTCAATTTCACCCTGTAAAAATTCTTTCTGCTTCTCTAATTTTTTGACTTCGTTTCGCAATTCTAAATGAATCATCAAAGAATTTGTATCAAAAAATGCCATCCAAATAACGAAGATGGTCAAGACCAAAATGTACATATTGGTCATGACTTTAAACCATTTTTTAGCTTTTAACTCCTTGATTCCCATGAATTATCCTAATCTATCATTTATAATAGTCCTAACCATATCCACGGCAACCGTGTTATAATGGTTGTTTGGGATGATGATATCCGCAAATTCCTTGGAAGGTTCTATAAACTGCTGGTGCATTGGCTTCACAGCGGTTTGGTATCTTGTCAATACTTTTTCAAGATCGTGTCCGCGTTCTCTAATATCTCGTTGCAACCTTCGGATCAAGCGTTCGTCGGAATCGGCATGCACATATATTTTAATGTCAAACATATCACGTAGTTGCGCATTGCTCAAAACCAAAATACCTTCAACGATCATTACCTTTCTTGGAGGCGTTAAAATGGTTTCCGCCAAACGCGTTTCCTCCACAAAGGAATATATTGGTTTTTCAATCGGCATGCCTTTTCTTAATTGCTCAAGATGTGAAATCAATAAATCAAAATCTATCGAATTTGGGTGATCAAAATTGACTTTCCCACGCTCTTCCTTGGTTAAATGGGAAAGATCATGATAATAAGAATCTTGTGAAATGACCCCAACTTCATTTTTAGGCAGTTCATCAACAATTTGATTTACTACGGTAGTTTTTCCACAGCCAGTGCCACCGGCAATTCCTAGAATAAGCATATTGATAGTTTAAATCTCAAAAGTAAGCATTTGATAAGATTTGCAATCGCTCAATATTCTTGCATAGTTAGCATGTATTGATAAAAAAACAAATGACTAATATCATAACTCTTAAAAGTTTCTGGGTATAGCTTTGTAGGCAATTCAGGCATTAACCTTATATTTATCTAGACAACCATGGCAGCTTTTTTTATGGAAAATTCCTATACTATTAAGGTCAACGAAGACTTTAATTTCGAACTCTCTGAAGACGACATTTCCTCATTGGATATTTTAAAGATGGGCAATGGCATGCTGCACTTGCTAAAAAATGGCGTGTCTTATCATATCCAAATTTTAAAGACCGATTTTAATAAGGGACTTTATACTTTAAACGTAAATGGTAATGAATTCGAAATTTCCATTGGCACCCCTTTGGATGTGCTCATTAAAAAAATGGGTTTTGCAAACAATGGTTCCAAAAATATAGACTCCATATCTGCTCCAATGCCTGGTTTAATATTGGATATTTTGGTAAAAGAAGGTGAGGAGGTAAAAGAAGATGATCAATTATTGATTTTGGAAGCCATGAAAATGGAAAATATGATTACTTCTCCCAGAAATGGTGTCATTAAAAAGATTTCCGTAAAAAAGGGCGAAGCTGTAGAAAAGGAACAATTACTTATTGAATTTCAATAAACCGTTATGAAAAAAATATTGGTTGCAAATCGGGGTGAGATTGCCCTTCGGGTAATGAAAACCGCGAAGAAAATGGGAATAAGTACCGTTGCAGTATTTTCTGAAGCCGATAGGGATGCCCCGCATGTTCGGTTTGCGGATGAAGCAGTCTGTATTGGAGAAGCACCATCTAACAAATCGTATTTGTTGGGGGATACAATTATTGAAGTAGCCTTAAAGCTAGATGTTGACGGAATTCATCCGGGATATGGTTTTTTAAGTGAGAATGCAGATTTTGCAGAAGCTGTTGAAAAGAACGGACTCACCTTTATTGGTCCAAAATCCAAAGCAATACGCGTAATGGGGAGCAAGCTTGCTGCCAAAGAGGCAGTAAAAGCCTATGATATCCCTATGGTTCCTGGTATTGATGAGGCCATTACCGATGTTGCCAAAGCCCATGAAATTGCCCATGAAATCGAATATCCAGTTTTAATAAAAGCTTCTGCCGGTGGAGGAGGGAAAGGCATGCGAATTGTTGAAAAGGAAGCAGATTTAGAATCTCAAATGGAACGTGCTATCAGTGAGGCAACTTCGGCCTTTGGTGATGGTTCTGTTTTTGTGGAAAAATATGTGACTTCTCCAAGGCACATCGAAATTCAGGTAATGGCGGATACCCATGGGAATGTGCTTCACTTTTTTGAACGGGAATGTAGTATTCAAAGACGTCACCAAAAAGTAGTGGAAGAGGCGCCATCTTCGATTTTAACACCAGAATTACGCGAAGAAATGGGAATTGCAGCAACCAAGGTTGCTGAGGCTTGCGATTATGTGGGGGCAGGTACGGTTGAGTTTTTAATGGATGCGGATTTAAACTTCTACTTTTTAGAAATGAATACCCGCTTGCAGGTAGAACACCCGGTTACCGAGTTGATTTCAGGAGTTGATTTGGTAGAGCTACAGATAAAGGTGGCTAGGGGAGAAGAACTGCCTTTTAAGCAAGAGGATTTGAAAATAAAGGGTCATGCTATGGAATTGAGGGTCTATGCGGAAGATCCATTGAACGATTTCTTGCCCAGTGTTGGTAATTTAGAAGTTTATAAACTACCTGAGGGCAATGGGATTCGGGTTGATAATGGTTTTGAAGAAGGAATGGATATTCCAATTTATTATGACCCTATGCTTTCAAAATTGATTACCTATGGTAAAACAAGGGAAGAAGCAATTGAATTGATACTTGATGCCATTCAAAACTATAAAGTCAAAGGCGTACAGACTACATTGCCTTTTGGCACTTTTGTTTTTAAGCATAATGCTTTTAGGTCGGGAAATTTTGACACCCATTTTGTAAAGGATTACTATTCTCCCGAGGCTATCAAACAAAAAAATACGGACGAAGCGGAAATCGCGGCAATGATGGCACTGTATCAATACCTCGAGGATCAAAAAATACTAAAATTACCATCAAACTAAATTCGTATGGATTCCAAAATAAAGATTTTAAAGGATAAAGTGGCCCAAGCACATTTAGGTGGAGGTAAACAACGAATTGAAAAGCAACATCAAAAGAAAAAATTAACTGCAAGGGAACGAATCCAATATCTTTTGGATGAAGGTTCTTTTGAGGAAATGGGGATTTTGGTCACCCATCGTACCACAGATTTTGGTATGGAAAAGGAAATCTATTATGGGGATGGTGTGGTAACCGGCTATGGAACTATTAATGAGCGGTTGGTCTATGTTTATGCCCAAGATTTCACGGTTTTTGGTGGCGCCTTGTCTGAAACACATGCTGAAAAAATCTGTAAAGTAATGGATTTGGCCATGAAAGTAGGTGCACCAATTATTGGTTTGAACGATTCTGGTGGCGCCCGAATCCAAGAAGGAGTTAAGTCGCTTGGCGGTTATGCGGATATCTTTTACAGAAATGTACAGGCATCCGGAGTAATTCCACAAATATCGGCGGTAATGGGACCTTGCGCAGGAGGTGCGGTGTATTCTCCCGCAATGACAGACTTTATAATCATGGTGGAGGAAACGAGCTATATGTTCGTGACCGGTCCCAATGTGGTAAAAACGGTAACCAATGAAGAGGTGACCTCGGAAGAGTTGGGCGGTGCCAGTACGCATGCCGTTAAATCCGGGGTGGCACACAAAACTTCCTCCAATGATGCTGTCTGTTTGGATGATATTAAAAAGTTGTTGGACTATCTTCCTCAAAACAATACCGAAATCCCCAAAATAAAAGCATGTAAACTGGGAGCAGAGGTCCGTGAACAGCTTTCGGACATTGTGCCGGATAATCCCAACAAACCCTATGATATGCATGATGTTATCCATGGGATTATTGATGCCGATTCGTTTTATGAAATTCACAAGGACTATGCAGAAAACATTATCGTCGGTTTTGCACGATTGGGAGGAAGGAGTATCGGGATTATAGCCAATCAGCCTATGTTTTTGGCAGGCGTTTTAGGTGTGAAAAGCTCCAGAAAAGCCGCCCGTTTTACCCGTTTTTGCGATGCTTTTAATATTCCGTTATTGGTTTTGGTTGATGTTCCTGGTTTTCTACCTGGAACTGATCAGGAGTGGAACGGAATTATTATGCATGGTGCAAAACTGCTTTACGCCCTAAGTGAAGCAACTGTGCCGCGAGTTACGGTCATTACTAGAAAAGCATATGGAGGTGCTTACGATGTGATGAATTCCAAACACATTGGAGCTGATTTCAATTTTGCTTGGCCCAATGCGGAAATTGCGGTGATGGGTGCAAAAGGTGCGAGTGAGATTATTTTTAGAAAGGAAATTTCAGCTGCAAAGGATCCCGAGGCCAAATTGAAAGAAAAAGAAGCAGAATACGCGGAAAAGTTTGCTAACCCTTATCGTGCGGCACAAAGGGGATTTATTGATGAGGTAATCCTTCCTGAGAATACAAGGCGAAAATTATTGAAGGCTTTTGCCATGCTAGAGAATAAAAAGGTACAGACTCCAAAGAAAAAACATGGGAATATTCCGCTTTGATGTACTAGTGTTTCTAGATGAATAAATTGTATAAATATTATACAAATACTTTCCAAAAAACTTCACTACTGATTTGGGTATCCCTAATTTTGCCCAATGCAACAGGATACCCAAAAACCCAACTTTGAGTTCATAGCCTTAATGGCTGCATTAATGTCCATTGTGGCCTTGGCAATTGATGCAATTTTACCGGCAATTTCAAATATTGGGGTGTCCATTAAGAGCCTTGACCCCATTGACAACCAATTATTGATTACCATGATTTTTCTGGGACTTGGGGTTGGACAATTGTTTTTTGGTCCGTTATCCGATAGTTATGGAAGAAAACCTATGGTTTATTTGGGCTTTGTCCTATTTGGAGTTGCAAGTATTATTTGTCTATTTGCACCTTCTTTGGAGCTAATGATTTTGGGTAGGATTTTGCAAGGAATTGGACTTTCTGCGCCCCGTACCCTCGCAATATCCATAATTAGAGACACCTATAAGGGAGATTATATGGCAAGGGTGATGTCTTTTGTGGTGGCTTTTTTCATCTTGGTCCCCGTTGTGGCTCCTGCCATTGGAAAGGTTATTTTGGATAGTTTTGGATGGAAGGCCATTTTTTATTCGCAGTTGTTTTTTGGGTTTATTGTTTGTATTTGGTTTTGGAAAAGACAGGCGGAAACTCTTCACCCTGAATATAAAATTCCATTTTCTAGAAGTGTATTCGTAAATGGAGTCAAGGAATTTGTCAAGTATAAAGAAACCATTGTATACACTTTAATGTCCGGTTTGGTGACCGGCGCTTTTTTGGTGTATTTAAGTGCGGCCCAACACGTTTTTGAAAACCAATATGGATTAAAGGAGGCATTCCCCTATATTTTTGCCGGGCTTGCAATATCCATTGGACTTTCAACCTTGTTGAACGGTACTTTGGTGATGCGATTTGGTATGAGAAAACTTTCCCTCCTCTCTCTACTTGCATTTTGTTCCATAGCCATTCTGTATACATTTTTGTTCTGGAACTCACCTAACCCCAGTGTTTTGGTTTTGGTAGTTTTTCTTTCTGCACAGTTCTTTTGTTTGGGATTTATGTGGGGAAATTTTCGTTCCATTGCCATGGAGCCCATTGGTCATATTGCTGGAATTGGAGCGGCAATAAATGGTTTTGTTTCTACCCTGTTGGCTATTCCAATTGCAACCTTTATTGGCGATTTTGTGGAAGATAGTGTTTGGCCTCTTTTTGCAGGCTTGGCCGTCTGTGGCCTGTTTTCATTGGCCATTGTAGCTTTAGTGAAAAAGCCGAAACCGCTACCTACAGTTTAACTGCTTTTAGGAAAAAAGACCTCACCACTATACGAATCTTCTTTGGCACCTGTTACAGAGGACAATACGTTGACTTTGTTTTCTAAACGTAATACACCCATTAAGGCAAAAACTAGGGCTTCCTTAAAGGCAATCAACTTTTTTGGAGGGATTACAAGTTCAATTGCCTCACCAAGTTTTTCTTGAAGTGTATCCATAAAAAATTGGTTTAACGCACCACCACCTGCAACAAACAATTTATTTTGGGACTTTGTAGCATATTTGTGTGCCTCCAATGCAACCTGCGCACAATTATGATGGATGAATGTATGAAGCAAATCATGTTCCGAGGTCTTGGACGCTTCAATTAAAGGAACGATTTGTTCTGTAAACCATTCATAGCCTGTAGATTTAGGGTAGGGTAGCTTGTAGTATTCAAGCTGGTTTAGTTTTTCCAAAAGTTCAATATCCAATTTTCCAGATCGAGCCATTTCCCCATTTTCATCATAAGCAAATCCCATTTTTTGGGTGATATAATTCAATGGCATATTTGCAAGACCAATGTCGTAGGCAATTCGCTTACCATCTTTTTCAAAGGAAATATTGCTTATCCCACCAAGATTCAAACAAAACTCATAATCGTGAAATAACAATCGGTCTCCAATGGGGACTAAAGGCGCACCCTGTCCCCCCAAGGAAACGTCTTTGGTTCTAAAATCGCAAACGACTTGTTGTTGACTTACATTTGCCAACTGTTGTCCATCTCCCAATTGAAAAGTAAAACCATCTTCTGGTCTATGATGCGAAGTATGCCCATGGCTTGAAATAAAATCCACTTCTAACTTATGCTCTTCTATAAAGTTTCTTGCTTGTTCCCCAAGCCAAACCCCATAGTCTTGATGCAATTGACCATGGTCTTCTTCTGATAAGTAAATGGCATTTTTTAAGTAGCCCTGCATTTTTTCGGTGTACTGAATCTCTCTAGTATTTTCTATGGAAAACTCCCAAGTACCATTGTTCTTCCAAAGGTGACAATAGGCTAAATCCAAACCATCTAATGAAGTACCGGACATTAGTCCCAAAACCTTGTACTTTTTCATGATAATTTTTTGATTTTAATGATTAATGAAATTGGTTTTTCATCTTCATTCACCACCTCCTGATAAGTAATCTTGACATCTTTAAGGGTTGAAAGTATCTCTGACCAATTTTCAAATGTTCTGGCATACCATGAATGCCCATCTTCAAAATTACCTGGTAAACCCTTCCAAGCATCAGATAACCATTGACTTTTATAGGCAAGTCCGTTCTGTATGAGGAAAAATGGATGTAAGGTCTGAATAAGTATGGAACCATTTCGGGAAATGGACTTCAAAGTGTTCTCCAGTAGTTTTTGCAGCCCTTCCTCCAGATATAGGCAAAAGTTAAAAACTGCTGCATCAAAAGGAGCATTAGGAATAGATTTACCTTTAATTATTTCCTCAAAAGTGAGTACATAGTAGCTTCCCGAATCTTTTTTTTTGGCCTCTTCTATGAGGTCTTCTATTGCATCAAACCCAACAGTTTGAACCCCCATTTTGTTTATTTCGCGTGTAAGCCATCCTTCACCACATCCAATGTCCGCGAAATTTTTACAACCAAGGTTAGCAATAGTCTCCAAAATGGCTTTATTGGTGAATTTTCTGGACGGAATCTTATTGTCCTGAATTACCTTGATCCATTCTGAGGCATTCTTTTCCCAGGATGAAATGATATCGGTCTTCATACGTGAAGTGTTTTAAGTGTGATAGGGAGTTTTCCCTTTGCTTCTTTTTGACCACTAAAATGGTCATATGCAACTTCTTGAAATTCTGTAAAATCCTGATAAACCACCACCACGCTAGTGTCGGATTTCAATTGTAGTATATCAAGCATATATGGATTTCCAAAGAGATAAATCAAAACCCTTTTCTTGTTAATTAAGGTTTGAATGAATTCCAATGTCGTTTCATCAACCCCAAACTTATTTTTTGGTTTTATGGATGGTGGAAAAAGCGCTAGCACAATATTTTCATTCTTAGCTACTTTGCCTCTGATCATTTCTATTGTGGAGCTATTCAGCTGATGGTGTTTTTGCCCAAAATTCTCTTCGATTTTTGAAGAAAAACTGTTTACTGATTGGTTGGGTAATGAAAGATTGAGAAAATCACTTGTTTTAATTTCTTCAATACCATTTGGGTTTCCATAGAGTTCCGTGATACTGTACGCTGCTATTTTTTTATTTAATTCTGAAGATAACTTTGGATTGTGGTTTTCTTCTAAAGAAGTGCTTGAAAATGCTTGCTCTTTTAATTTCCAGACCCTTTTGAAACTCTCTTCTATTCTTTTTTCTGATGCACTTGCAATTATTTCTTCGATACCTTCCTTTGAGTGTTCAGAGAAACACATCATATCCATTCCAGCTGCAAATGCATTTGCTTCGAGAAGTCCTTTTTTAGAATATTTTTTGGACACAGCATGCATATTCAAAGCATCAGAAATAACGACACCTTCAAAATCCATATCTGCTCGTAATAAATCTGTTATAATTTTTGATGAGGTAGTGGACGGATTTTCCGAATCCAATGCTGGAATGGATAAATGACCGATCATTACAGCATCTATCCCTTTTTTTATAAGCTTTTGATAGGGGTAGAGTTCATTTTCCATCAACTCTTCCTTTGATTTATTGATTATGGGTAATCCCAAGTGAGAGTCGGTAGCAGTATCTCCATGTCCGGGAAAGTGTTTAAGAGCCCCTAATACGCCTACACTTTTCATGCCCTCCAAGTAAGCTTCGGACTTTCTACAAACTACGTATTTGTCATCACCAAAAGCCCGATATCCAATTACTGGATTTTCTGGATTATTATTAATATCCACTACAGGAGCCAAGTTCCAATGGATACCTGCTTCTTTGCAGTCCGTTGCTATTTGCTTGCCAATAGCAAAAACTAAATCGTTGTTTCCTTGGATGGCACCTAAGGTAATTGCATAGGGGTACTGAGGAGTTTTTTCTATTCGCATGGCCAAGCCCCACTCGGCATCAATTGCTACTAGCAAGGGGAATTCTGCAGCCTTTTGGTACCTAATAATAAGTTTTTTCAGCGTTTCGTAGCTGTCATCATTATGGATTACTTTTTTTTTGCCTTCAAAATTGGTTGCTGCGCTTGCCCGACTATGAAAAAAACAAATGGCGCCTATACTATTTGTTCGTATCAAATCTTCAATCTTAAGAATATCTTCTTCAGAATCATTGATAAATGCTGCGGGCATGAACAATTGACCCACCTTTTGTTTTAAGGTAAGTGTTTTTGTTGCTTCAGCATAGGATAATAAACTGTTATGCATCGCTTACATTCGTTTTTTTACCATAATCTTCGGGGTATTTTAAATATTTAAGTACCAAAAATGCCGGTAAAGCCGCAATGACTACCCACAAAAAGAAGCCATCGTACCCTAGCCATTCCTGAATATAGCCGCTCAACATTCCTGGAATCATCATTCCTAGAGCCATAAAACCAGTTGCAATAGCGTAATGCGAAGTTTTGGAGACTCCTTCGGCAACATAAATCAGATATATTAGAAAGGCAGCAAATCCGAATCCGTAACCAAATTGCTCAATAACTACCGTTCCCACTACGGCAACCAAACTTGTAGATTGTGTAACGGCAAGAATGGCATAGAGCGCGTTGGGTAGGTTTAAGGCCAATAGCATAGGGAGCATCCATTTTTTTAATCCGTCTCTTGAAATAAGAATACCACCCATAATTCCACCAATGGAAAGCATGATTACTCCCACGGTACCGTAAATGGTTCCTACGGCTTCTGTAGAATATCCCAGGCCGCCTACTTCTAAAGTATCCAATAAAAAAGGTGATGCCATTTTAACCAATTGCGATTCACCCAATCGGTATGTAAGTATAAACAGTAAGGCCACCCATATCTGGTTCTTCTTGAAAAAACTTGAAAAGACCTCTGAAAAACTAGTTGGTTTTTCAGTTGTTTTATTTTGAGATACCTCAAATTTGGGGGCAACAAAAAGGTTGGAAATGGTCAAAACCATCATCAAAACTGCTGCGCAGATCATGGTCATGGACCAAGCTTTTGTGTTGTCTCCATATTTATGTTCAAGAAAACCTGCAAATATGACTAGTAGCCCTTGCCCTGTTACCATTGCCAAACGGTAAAATGTACTCCGCAGCCCTATAAAAAAGGACTGCTTCTTTTGAGTCAGGCCAATCATGTAATAGCCATCAGAAGCAATATCATTGGTAGCGGATGCGAAGGCTGCCATCCAAAAGAATGCGAGTGTAATGATAAAGAAGGAATTGGATGGAAGAAATAAACCAATCCCTAAAAAAGACAAAGCAACAATAAACTGCATACCCAGAAACCATTTTCTTTTTGTTCCATTTAGGTCTACCAATGGGCTCCATAACGGTTTGATTACCCATGGGAGATATAGCCAACTGGTATACAGTCCAATTTCTGCATTGCCAATACCTAAACGCTTGTACATGATGACAGATACCGTGACTACTAGTATATAGGGAATGCCTTGCGTAAAATAAAGCAATGGTATCCAAGCCCATGCACCCTTATCTTTTGGTATATTGCCCATCTTAGGACTTTCAGATTTCTGGTTTTCCGCTTGCATGTTTAATTCGGCTCTATGGTTAGTTTTTGCAATTTACTTTCATTTCCGAAGGCATCAATTATGGTAATTCCAATACCATTTTTTGATTGCTTTTTTGTCAACTGTATCTGGTTGCAGATAGAATTTTGACCAACCGAAAGATAACTCTTTCCAATGAGCAGTTTTTGGTTTTGTACTTTCTTGTTTAAAACATAATAATTCAAAAAACGTGGAATACTGTCCGAATGGGAAATACAAGTGTTTAGATTGCTATTGGCAACATGGATTGACTCTACAGTTGGAGCGGACACTTCCCGTTTTGTTTTGGAAATTCCACTTGGATTTTGCGATGGAAGCTTATAAAACTTTTTCTTTAGTATTTTGGTAATCTTCTCATGTTTTCCCAAAAGTGATTTTGCACTGAAGAAAACATTGCCAGTTATTTCTTTTTGAGACCTGGCAAGTGAAAGTTGTTTGGGGATTTCTTTGTTCTTGTTCCAGGCTTTGTCTTTGTTGTTCTTGATTTTATAGATGCCATTACCAATATATAGATTGGTATTTTTGGCTGTATTTGCCCACCACTCCACAATAACTTTATGCGAAGCAGGAGGGTAATTCACACTCCAATAAATCTGGGGCACTAAATAATCTAACCATCCTTTTTCAACCCAAAGAAGCGGATTTGCATAAAGATCTTCATAGGTAGTTTGTCCTGCTTTGGTATCTGACCCACTTGGATCCGTACTCTTGTTTTTCCAAACACCAAAAGGGCTTATACCGAATTGAACCCATGGCTTAGTTTTTTTAATGGCTGTATGAACTTTTTTTACCAAAGAATCTACATTGCTTCTTCTCCAGTCTTCTATATTTTGATTTTGCAAATGATAGGTTTGAAAAGCAATACTATCTTTAAATACTTCGTCTTTGATTTTATAGGGATAAAAATAATCATCAAAATGAATTGCATCAACATGGTAGTTTGAAACTACTTCCTCAATTACTTTGGTCAGTTTTTGCTGTACTTCAGGTAATCCAGGGTTGTAATAATATTTTTTACCATACTTGAGCATCCAATTGGGATGTTGATAAAAGTCATGTTCCGGAGATAGTGCAACCGTATCCAAATCAAAAGTGGCACGATATGGATTGAGCCATGCATGAAATTCCATTCCACGCTTGTGGGTTTCCGCTATCATCCATTCCAAAGGCTTATCGAAGTCTTCTTTTGGTGCTTCTCCTTCTCTTCCAGTTAGGTATTTAGACCATGGAGCGTGTTCTGTTTTGTAAAATGCATCTCCTGCTGTCCGTATTTGAACAATGGCTGCATTAAAGTTCAGTTTCTGATAAAAATCAAGAATTTCAATAAAATCCTTCTTTTGTTTTTCTGAATTGTCATTTGCATTTTTAGGCCAATCAATATTAACAACTGTTGCAATCCAAACTCCCCTGAATTCTTTTTGTGGAGATTTTTTTGTAATTCTTGACGTTGCACAGGAAAGACAAAGGAATATTGGTATTACGTACAGTATTCTTAACATAGCATATAAATAAAAAGGCCTACTTAAGTACTAAATGTAGGCCTTTTCGCTTGATTAAATTGAAACTAACAAACTCAACTCAAACTGTTTTAAATTGATGGGTCCATAGGAGTATTTGGATTACTATTTCTTTCCAAATCTGGATAGGGGTAAAAGTTCCTATTACGTTCTTCATCATAATTCATTGCTGCGCCGCTAGGTTGAGGCCTTCCAAACCTTCTGCTATCTTCCAAACTCATTCCAGTAAGAAAAAGCTCTGACCGCCTGTTTCTATAGATTTCGGTTAGTAAGGCATCAGCAGTATTGTCACCTGAATATGCGGCAACGTTGGCATTTATAGCAAAAGGATCATCATTATCTGTTAAGACTTCATCCAACGCGGATGTGGCAGCCGTTAAATCTGGCGTCCCTTGTCTTAGATTGGCTTCGGCAATAATCAAATTCATTTCATCTGGAATATAAACGGGTAATGAACCGGTATTTACATTGAAAAAGCCTGCCAAATCTTCAATGGGCAAGCCATTTTGATTTGTTTCACCCAAATCCACAAGGTAGAAAGCCAATCTTCCATCAGCAGCATCAAAAGTAAATTCCGCTGGTAAGCCAAAATTATCTCTTGGCTTAAAGTTTGGGGCATCATTTTGAAAAACCCTGGCCCAAATAGGGTTTAGGTTTTG
The DNA here is from genome assembly GCF_001413955.1 of Flagellimonas eckloniae. Classification (NCBI taxonomy): domain Bacteria; kingdom Pseudomonadati; phylum Bacteroidota; class Flavobacteriia; order Flavobacteriales; family Flavobacteriaceae; genus Flagellimonas; species Flagellimonas eckloniae. The sequence goes on from NZ_LCTZ01000002.1 coordinate 157,895, forward strand.
GGAATCATATGCAAAAACAGAGGTAGATGTCAAATCAACGCTATTGGCTGCTGTAATAGCTGTAGCATAATTGCCAGCAAAAAGATTGTAGCGTGCCGTCATTGCCAAAATGGTATTTTCCAAATCAATATTGCCCAAGGTTATGGTATTGGTAAATTCATCTGAAATCGCATTGGCAGATAATTGGCTAATGGCTTCATTTAAAAGTGCAATGGCTGCCAAAAAACCATCATTTCTTGACACAAAAGCAGCATCATTGTCATTGTTGGTTGCAATAATTACTTGCTCATAGTTTTGAGCTAAACTTCCTATGGCCATGGCCTTAAAAAGTTTTGCATGGGCAATTAGACCACTTTGCGTGCCAGCGTCCAATTCTATATTGGAGGCATTGGCTTCAATATCTTCCGCAATTTTCATTACTCGCAACATTGTGGACCACAGCCCTTGAACATTGGAGTTAAAATTAGGGAGATCAGTGCCTCCATCTTCCAACTCAATCATGTTTTGGAAGGTAGTTGTAATTCCACCTTCCCTGGTAGTAATAGCTGGTGTTTCAATAATCCATCTAACACCTGTGGTAGCGTATAGTTGTTGAAGTCCAACTGCCGAGGCCAAAATACCCTCACGAGAAGAAAAAGTTTGTTCCTCTGTTGCGGCATTGGGGTTGTTGAAATCAGTTTCGCAAGAAGCAAGTCCTATGGAAAGTGAAATGCAAATGATAAAATATTTTATATTGTTTTTCATCGTAGCTTTTTTTTGATTAGAAACTAACATTAATCCCTAGTTGATATGTTCTTGGAATTGGTACTCCTGCAAAGTCAAAACCTCGTACTCCGTTGCTCTGACCTGCGGTGTTTATTTCAGGATCCCATCCGGAATAATCGTCCCAAGAGATTAAATTCCTACCAACAAGACTTATCTCAACATTATCCACTCCGGTAAAAGGAGGTTTAAATCCATAGCTGATTGCTAATTCACGCAGTTTTACAAAAGAACCGTCTTCAACAAATTCTTCGAAGATACCGGCCTGAGCCCCTCCAAATCCTTTTGGTCGATTGCCCAAAAGCTCTTGACCGACATTATAGCCACCTCCAAAAATGACATTATCCAAAAGCCTTCTATTCCAGTTAAAAACATCGAAACCTTGGACTGCATCGAATTGAATTCTGAATTTGAAATTTTTGTATGCAAATTCGTTGATTAATGATCCAAACCAGTCTGGATTGGGATCTCCAAGTACCTTGGAGCTTTCACCATCGGCCGTAGTTCCCCTAAACGGATAACCATCAGCATCCAAAGAGATACTTCCATCTGCTTCACGAGCGTAAAACTGTCTATAAAAGACACCTAAAGATTCTCCCTCTATAACAAAGTTGGTTGAAAAACTTCCTGCAAGTGAAAATTGTCCTCCCCCTGCAACTCGGGTAACCGTATTCTCATTTTGTGAAAAAGTTGCAGTGATGTCCCATGAGAAGTCGTTAGTTTTAATAGGAGCACCTTTTAACAAAATTTCAATCCCTTTATTTTCCAAATCCCCAACATTTTCAATTCTGGACGCAAACCCAGTTGAAGGTGCCAACTCTCTGGGCAACAAAAGATCGGTTACATCTTGTTTATAATATGTAAACTCAATTCCCAACCTGTTGTTTAGAAACCCTGCATCAAAACCAAACTCGATTTCTTCCTGTCGTTCTGGTGCAATATCTAAATCCCCTTGCTGTGTTCCGGGAATTAAACTTGGAGAACCATTTATTGAAGAAGGATTCAAAGTTGTAAATCTTTGGAAAGCGGAAAGTGCGGTAAGGTTACCTGCTTGCCCCCAAGAGCCTCTTAACTTGAACGTGTTAAAAGTATCTCCAAAAGTGTCTTCCCAAAAATCCTCTTCAGATATTACATAGGATAAACTTGCCTTGGCATACAATTGGTTTCTTTCATCTTCACCAAAAGTCGATGCGCCATCTAATCTAATGGCTCCATTTAGATATAGTTTGTCTTTATAGCCAAACGATTGCTGTAAAAAAGAGCCCCAGTATGATATTTGTGAGCGTGTTTCCCCTTGTGCCAGAATACTTCCATCGGAAGCAACTTGAACCACAGGAGCTAACCCATCCGCTTCAATGCCAATTCTATCAAACTCTTCGTATTGCCATGAACCTCCTAATGTGGTGGTCGATTCAATATCATCAGTTATTGGTGTTTGATATGTAAGATTTAAATCACTATTGTACTGAAAACTATTAATGTCCGCTCTTCTGGAAAAACCGTTACCGTTGGGAGAGGTATTGTTAATAGGAATAAAGGCCGTTGCAGATTGATTATAAAAATCCAATCCCAACAAATAGCTTGCCCGTAACTTTTCAGTAATCTTTGCATTTAATCCGATACTTGTAATTATCCGATTTACTTTTTGTCCAAAGTCAAAACGATTCACTGCTTCAGCAGGATTTGTCCTGGGAACAAGAAGTGAAGTGACTGGATAAACTCCAGAATCATCGGGAGAAGGATTGATGGAATTATCGCTGAAAACAAAACCAGTTATTGCTCCATAGGCAGCATTTATCCCTCCATTTGGAATGTCACTGCTAACGCTTCGTGTAAAATTTAAACCTGCACTGATGTCTAGCCAATCAAAAGCCTTTTGGGTAATATTTGTTTTGAATCCTATACGTTGGAAATCAGTATTTTTAATTACACCTTCATTATCCAGAAAAGATCCAGAAATATAGTAGGATGTTTTTTCATTTCCGCCATTTACTGATAAGAAATTTTCAATTCCAAATCCAGATTGAAAAAATTCATCCTGATAGTTGTACCTTTCTACCGCAACGGTCTCCAGGTTTTCGCGATCAAAAGGATCTACCCAAGCCAAAGGAACTGTATTGTAGTCTATTTCTTTTCGCAATTCATTTACCCTAACATTGGTGGTAAAGGTGAATTTAGGATCTCCTGACTTACCTCTTTTTGTGAAAATTTGAACTACACCATTACTTGCCCTAGAACCATAGATTGCCGCTGCGGCCGCACCTTTTATAATTTCTATACGTTCAATGTCGTTGGGGTTTAGATCTACTAATCTGTTTTGGGAATTTCCACCTAAGTCAACCAAGTTGTTACTATTACTTGAGTTACTGATTATAATCCCGTCCACTATATAAAGCGGATCCGAGTTCCCGAGAACTGTGCTAGGTCCTCTAAGTCTGATGCTGATACCACCTGCTGGATCACCTGAGTTCTGTTGTACGAGAGCACCAGATATTTTACCAGAAATGGCCTGGTCTACTGCAATGGCACCATTATTTACAAGATCTTCGGACTTTACAGAGGATATGGCGTTACCCAAAGTTCGTTTGTTAACACCTGAGGGGTTCCCGGTAACAACAACCTCATCAAGACTTAAGAGATCTTCCGACAAGGTAAAATTGTTGGTCATGTCACCACCGGAATAACTCACATTTAATTTTTCCGTTGAATATCCAAGATAGCTGGCAACAAGAAGATAGCCCGATTCTGGTAGGTCAACTTGAAAGCTGTAGTTACCGTCAAAATCGGTTACGGTTCCATAAGCAGTGTTTTCGATAAATACGGAAACACCGGGAATAGGTGTTCCGTTTCTAATGTCTGTGATTGTTCCCGAGAAGGAACCTGAATTTTGGGAAAATGCACTGGTACTTAATACCATACAAACCAAAAACAGCATTTGGCGCGAGATTTTTTCATTCATAAAGTTGATTTTTGCTTTTCGCATTTGAGTTAGTAATTCGTTGAGGATTAGTGTTCTTATCTTAAAATGAATAAATGGTCTGCATAAAAATATGCAAAAAACTGCAAATATTGCAAGTTTATGCAATATTTGTAATTTAGAATTTTGGACAAGCCAATTTTTACCTTATTTTTCGACAACTATTGTATCCATCTTAAATAGTAAAATCAAATGCTCAAGGAAGAACGCCACCAAGTAATATTGAATGAAGTACGCATACACAACAAGGTTTTGTTGGCAGATATAGCCGAAATTTTAAAGGTTTCACCTGATACAGTACGAAGGGATATCAAAGAATTACACGATGATAATAAACTAAAACGCGTTCATGGTGGTGCAATCTCATTGGGTTTTAACCATTATAGCTATGTCAATCGTGAAATTTATTCACTGGAGAAAAAATCCCAGATAGCTGAGAAGGCAGTTACTTTGCTTAAGGATGGGCAGGTTGTTTTGTTAAGTGGAGGTACCACCAATCTTGAGATTTCCCGTCTTATTCCTCCGCATCTTAAAATAACATGTTTTACACCAAGTTTACCCATTGCAGTTCAATTATTGCCAAAACCGAATATTGACATAATTTTTATTGGAGGAAAAATTAATAAGGATTCACAAATTACTATTGGCGGCAGTCCTATAGGGGTATTATCCGAACTAAAGGCCGATATCTGTTTTTTGGGAGTTAACAGCATACACCCAACTGACGGTGTTACCGAGTTTGATTGGGAGATAGTTCAAGTTAAAAAGGCAATGATCAAAGCATCCAAAAAAGTGGTGGTTCCGTCTATTTCTGAAAAAATCAATTCTGGACAACGTTATAAAATATGCGATATTGATGCAGTAGATCATCTAATCACAGAATTAGATGTGAACGATTCTGTATTAAAGCCTTATGCCAAGAAAATAGATTTAATATAAAAAAAGAGGCCTTAATCACGGCCTCTTTTTTATGTGCTAATTAAATTTATATCTCACAAAACCTTCCATGGCCTCATATTCTGCCATTCCCAATTGGTTATACCTTCTTGCTGTTTCGGTGTTTCGTTGTTCGGCACGTTGCCAAAATTCACGATCATCATTTCCAGGAAACATTGCGGCATCTTTTTGGGATTGATGTTTAAAAATGGCATTTTTCTTTCGCTCCATGTCTTTAGGTCCAATAGGAACCGCCATTTCCATATCAGCGATATCCCATTCTTGCCAAGCACCTCGGTAGAGCCAAAAATAACAATCATCTATCCAGTCAACCTTATCGGCAACCAACCTGTCAATGGCCTCATAGATGACCTGAAGGCACACTCGGTGGGTACCATGTGGATCGGAAAGATCTCCTGCTGCAAATATTTGATGGGGTTTGATCTCGTTTAAAAGATCATAAGTTTTTTGAACATCTTCTGCAGTGTGAGGTTTTTTCTTCACAGCGCCTGTTTCGTAAAAAGGTAAATTCTGAAAATGGGCGCTTTCCTCTTTCACACCACAATATCTACAGGCAGACAGAGCTTCTCCTTTTCTAATTAACCCTTTTATTTTTTGTATTTCAGGGCTATCAATTTGTCCAGGTGATTTTGTTTTCAAAAATTCTCGGACTTCAGAGAATTTTTGCTCGAGCTCTTTATTTCCTTCTTGGATTTCTGTTGCGAAATCAAGAAATCGAATTACTTCATCATCAAAAACGGCAATGTTTCCTGAAGTCTGATAGGCCACATGTACTTTGTGGCCCTGATCTACCAAACGAAGTAGTGTTCCTCCCATCGATATTACATCATCATCTGGATGCGGACTGAAAATCAATGAGGTTTTTGGATATGGATCTTTACGCTCAGGTCTTTGGCTATCATCTGCATTGGGCTTACCTCCAGGCCAACCAGTGATGGTTCGTTGTAATTGGTTGAATACAATAAGGTTGATGTGTTCTGCAGAACCCACTTCGGCTATTAGGCTTCCCATTCCATATTCGTTGTAATCTTCGTTGGTAAGTTTTAAAATAGCCTTACTTAATTTTTCAGAAAGCCAAAGAGTTGCTCGTTTAATCAATTTTTCATTCCATTGGCATTCGCTCACAAGCCAAGGTGTGTTTATACGTGTAAGTTCAGATGCTGCTGCTTCATCTATTACGAAACTACAATTTGGATGGTTTTGAAGGAAAGTTGCAGGGACAGATTCTCTAATTGGCCCTTCAACAGCTTCTTTGACTATTATAGACTTTCCTTCCCCCCAAGCCATTAGAATAATTTTTTTTGCTGCCATGATGGTTCCCACCCCCATTGTTATCGCTCTGGTGGGTACATTTTCAAGTCCAAAAAAATCACTTGCGGCATCAAGTCGGGTTACGCGGTCAAGTCTTACCAATCGGGTTTTGCTTGTCAAGGAAGAACCAGGTTCATTAAAACCAATATGTCCGGTTCTACCAATACCAAGTACCTGGATATCAATTCCACCGGCATCTTGGATTTTCTTTTCGTAATCATCACAAAACTCACGAACATCTTCCCTATCCAATCTTCCATTTGGAATATTGATATTTTCTTTCTTGATATCGATATGGTCAAATAGATGTTCGTTCATGAAGCGAACGTAGCTATGAATGGAATCTGCTTCCATGGGGAAATATTCATCCAAATTAAAAGTGATTACATTTTTGAAACTTAGCCCTTCTTCTTTATGGAATTTTACTAAAAAATCATAGGCTTTGGTTGGGGTGGAACCAGTAGCTAATCCAAGAACGAGCTTTTTTCCTTCTTTTTGTCGCTGCCTTATAAGATCTGCGATTTCATTTGCTACAAAAAAAGAGGCGTTGTTTGAATTGTTATGTACCGAAGTGTTGATTTTTTCAAATTTTCTGGATTCTTCGTCCTGTGGAAAGGTGATACTGTTTGGTGATAATACTGTCTTAGCCATATGATAAGGAAAAAATTAAATCTAAATGAATTGCAAATGTAATTGCAATCTTTTACTTTTTGCTGTTTTATGCAGTTATTTATGCTATTTAATGCTTTTTTAACATTTTTTTGATTTAAAAACAATAAAAAACGGCAAAATTGGGATTTTACTATCTTTGCTGAATTAGTTACAACCCTAAATGCTTAAAGAAGAACGACAAAAAGCCATATTAAATGAGGTTGCCCTGCACAATAGGGTATTACTTGCGGATTTAGCAGAGATGTTGGATGTTTCCATTGATACAGCTCGCAGAGATGTGAAGGAACTAGACGCTGAGAATAAGCTCCGTAAAGTACATGGGGGGGCAATTGCTTTGGGTTTTACACATTCAACAGCCAGAAATACCAATGTTTATGCTCTTGAAGAAAAGAAAAACATCGCTAGAAAGGCAGCAATACTATTGAAGGAAGGTGGGGTAATATTTATCGATGGTGGTACAACCTGTGTTGAGTTGACCAGGCAAATACCTGACAATATTAAGCTTACTTGTTTTACGCTTAGTCTTCCCGTAGCCATGGAATTACTGGCAAAGCCCAACGTAAAGGTAATTTTTATAGGAGGGGAAATTTCTCCGGATTCACAAATATCCACAGGACCAAGTACAATTCACCAATTGTCTGAAATAAGAGTGGACTATAGTTTTATAGGGACAGGATATGTAGATTCGTTGTTTGGTTTAACAGAATTTGACTGGGATATTGTACAAGTTAAAAAAGCAGTTATCAATGCTTCCAAAAAAACTGTACTTTTGTCGATATCCGAAAAATTGAATTCCCAGCATCGCTATAAAACCTGTAATATTAATGCAATCAATACGATGATTACGGAATTGGATCCCAATGATAACCTTTTAAACCTCTTTAGAAATCAAGAGATTCATCTTTTGTAATGAAAGTTAATTATAAGAAAATTACAGAAACCCCTTCAAATTATGATGATTTGGAGCAAATGGACACAAGTACCATTTTAGAAAGTATTAATAGAGAAGACCAAAAAATAGCTGAAGCTGTTTCTAGGGTAATTCCACAGATTACGGTTTTGGTAGATATGATTGCCGAACGTTTTATGAGTGGTGGACGCCTTTTTTATATTGGGGCTGGAACAAGCGGTCGATTAGGAATTTTGGATGCATCAGAGATTCCGCCTACGTTTGGTATGCCTCACAGCAAGGTAATCGGACTTATAGCTGGAGGTGATGTGGCCATAAGAAAAGCTGTTGAATTTGCTGAAGATAGCACAGAACAGGCATGGAAAGATCTTAAGGAATTCAATGTAAATGAAAAAGATGTTGTAGTAGGGATTGCTGCTTCAGGTACTACACCATATGTACTAGGGGGAATTCGGGAAGCTAAAAAAAATGGATTGTTAACTGCTGGTATTACCAATAACCCTGGTTCCCCATTGGCATCAGAATCTAATATTTCCATAGAAATTGAAGTAGGACCGGAATTTGTTACCGGAAGTACCCGAATGAAAAGTGGAACAAGCCAGAAACTTGTGTTGAACATGATTTCTACCGCCTTAATGATACGAATTGGTAGGGTAAAAGGAAATAAAATGGTCAATATGCAGCTTAGTAATACCAAGTTGGTCGATAGGGGGACGCGCTACTTGATTGAAGAACTTGGTCTTGACTACAAAGATGCTGAAAAGGCGCTGCTTAAATATGGTTCTGTTAAGAAAGCGGTAGAAGCCCTGAAGACACATTAAATTTAGTTCGGCTCAAGTCGTACTATGCCCTTGCCTTCAATTCCCACATATATATAACCATCAGGTGCCTGGCGAACGTTTCTAACCCTTCCCATACCATTCAATAGTTTTTCCCGATAGACTACCTTGTTATTCTCAAGAACCATTCGTTCCAAATATTGAAAAGCAAGAGACCCCACCAATAAATTTCCTTTCCAATTAGGGTATTTATCTGAAGTCACAAATGCCATTCCAGAAGGAGCTATTGAGGGAGTCCATTGATGAACAGGTTGTTCCATACCGGATTTTGAAGTCTCCGATGTAATCTTTGTTCCGCTATAGTTGATTCCGTAAGTAATTACGGGCCATCCATAATTCTTTCCTTTTTCTATAATGTTTATTTCATCACCACCTCGTGGGCCATGCTCATGTTCCCAAAGTTGTCCAGTTTCTGGATGCATTACCAACCCCTGTGGATTTCGGTGACCGTAGCTGTATATGGCCGTTTTAGCCTTGGTGTCATTCACAAATGGATTGTCTTTGGGTATGGTGCCATCGTCATGGATTCTATAGATTTTTCCTCCATCCTTTGCAATATTCTGAGGGTTGACATCCCTATTTCCTCTGTCACCAAATGAAAAATAGAGGTAGCCCTGATTATCAAATTCCAAACGAGAGCCAAAATGCTGCCCTTTGGTTGTATTTGGAGTTGCTTTATAAAGCACTTGTTTCTCCACAAGTGAGTTATTGTCGAGCTTGGCCCGTATTATAGTGGTATTTCCTCCTTTTCCACTTCCACTTGAAGAAGAGTAGGATAGGTACACCCATCCATTTTCACTATAATTAGGGTGAAGTTCAATATCTAAAAGTCCTCCTTGGCCTCTAACATAAACCTCAGGAACATTCAATATTTTGGTTGTTCTACCATTTTTATAAAGAAGCACTTCACCAGCCTTTTCAGTGATTAGTATACCTCCATTTGGAAGAAAAGCCATACCCCAGGGATTTTGGATTCCATCAACAATAAGTTTGGCCGTAAAGTCAATTTTTTCGGGAATATTAATGCCACTATCCGATTTTTGAGCACAAGATGAGGTGAGCATTACAACGAAAAAATAGAGAACAAACGCACTTTTTTTCATAATTTCACGTTGAAATAATAGATTTTATAGACGAATTACGACTTTATATAGTCGAAGATAAAGAGAATTATATAAGATTAGATAATTACTATATAGAATATTTAGGTCCCAAATCCGAACATATTCTACCATAACAAGACTTAACCTATGCTTCCTCAAAAAACAAGGCATTTGCTATTTGCCGTGTTGCTGGTGTTCATTTCAATATGTTGTTCCACGGTACTAGCAAAAACAGAGGTCAACAAGATACTTGAAACTATTGTATCTGGTACTCCTCAACCTCATTCTGAAAAAGTTTCGGAAATTTCAACTGTTGATATTTCTTCGGACAAAACCCAGGTTTTTAGTTCCGCTGCTATGTTCATGACCATTATTCAAGGAGCCAACGAAGAAGTGGTGTGCCCTAATGATGGTAGTACCCTAGCAAAATTTTTCTTGTGCGGTACTAGTGATATTAGAAACCTAACACTTAGTCAATCCGGTAGTTCGTATGAGTGGCAACAATTAGACCCCAATACTTGTGCACCTACAGTTGTTGATGATTGTCCAACCATTAACGCTGCGTGTACATGGAATACAGTGGGAACAGGTGCAACCTATAGTTTGGATTCTGCTGGAGAATTTAGAGTTCGCGTGGATTCTGGACAATACTTCTATTTTAAGTCAACGTTAAATCCATTGGATCCACAGTTGATCAATGAAGATATTATCTGTGGAAACCCTGGTAGGGTAGAGGTTACCAATGTACCAGCTGGTTATGAGTATAGCTTGAACAGTTCAGCTGGACCTTATCAAGATGATCCATTTTTCGATATTGCCACCCCTGGTAATTATATGGTTTGGGCCCGATTAAAAAACGTTTCTGCCAGTGCCTGTTTATTCCCTTCAAATACCGTAAATGTTCAAAGCCTTGATATTACAGTAGATGTTACCGCTAATGATATTTTATGTAGCAGTGAATTGGGAAGTATCGATGTTCAGGTTTCCGGAGTACCTGGTTTTTATACCTATCGTTTGATAAAAAATGGGGTAACGGTGGATACCTTCGGCCCAAATGGATTGGATTCATACACTTTTGACAATGTTGGCCCAGGTGTATATAGCATTAGAGTAGATACCAATGATTGTTCAGAAACGATAACCACGGATACTGGTGGTGCCATTATTGAAATTGGAAATGGAATAAGTCCTTTGGATGTTGTGGCTACAGCTTCTGCTAGTTTTGGTTGCGGAGCTACTTCGGTTGATGTGGATTTGACAACCACAGGGGGTACTGCACCCTATCGTTTTAGTGTAGATGGTGGGGCATTTGGTTCAACATATACTAGTACTACATCTTTTACAGTCACCTCAGCGGCTACCTACGCCATTTTGGTAGAAGATGCCAATGGTTGCCAGAGAAGTGCCACGGTAAACGTACCTGACATTCCACCTCCAACTTTCAATATCACAGAAGAAGATGCGAATTGCGGAGGTTCAAATAATGGTAGAATCACTGTAAATGTCACCAATGGTTTTGGATATGAGATAGAATATAGTAACGATAATGGAGCTACCTATCAAACAAGTAATGTGTTTTCCAATTTGGCTCCTGGTACGTATGATATCGTTTTACGATATGAACAGGATTCCTTCACCTGTAACACATCATCTGTAGTAGGAACAATAGGAACTCCATCAAATATAAATGCTACAGCCACCCCGGATACAGTACCTACATGTGCAGATGAAAGTGGTGGACAGATTACTATTTCAGGCGTTTCAGGGGGAACTGCTCCATATGAATATAGTGTTGGAGCTGGGTTTGGTACAAATCCGGTTTTTGCAAGCTTGGGAGTAGGAACGTATACTCCCCTAATACGGGATGCCAATGGGTGTGTTCAAACTTTACCGGATATTGTCTTCAATGTTCTTGATAAGCCTACGGATATAGCTTTTACCATTTCCAGCTTGGATTGTATCACTACTACGGCTTCAGTTGCATTAGTGGTAACTGGCGGGACTGGACCTTATAATTATGAAATTATTGCCCCAACAGCTAGTGTTGTTGATAATGGAACAAATAGTACATTTAACGGGTTGGGACTTGGAACATACACCTTTAGGGTTACCGATAATGAAGGATGTTCGTATGATGAGAACTACGCGATTACAGATATCAGCTCAATAGGTGTTCAAGCACAACAAACCAAAGTGGTCACCTGTGTTGGAGATTCTGATGGAGAAGGTCGTTTTTTGGTTGATGGTTTTAATACTACATATAGTTATGATATAGACGGAGGAACACCGTTCACGGGTCAAAATAGCGGAATTATACCATTGGCCGGATTGGCAGCAGGAAGTTATGTCATTTCCGTTACAGATGAAGATACCAATTGTACGGATACTGCAACTCTTACAATTGAAGAACCTTCAACGGCCTTTGCTATTTCTAGTTTGGACGTGACCGATATGAGTTGTCAAAACGGAAATATTGGCGCCGTTAGGGTGAATACCGTTGGTGGTTGGGGAGGTAATCGATATACATTGACGCAACCCGATAGTTCTACCAGAGGACCAAAAAATGGAAGTGTTTTCTCAAACCTTTCCCAAGATGGTTTGTATCAAGTAAGTGTAACAGATGCAAACGGTTGTACCGTAACGGATAGTTTTACGCTTACAACGTTAGAGGCGCCCACGCTAACATTGGATACAACTGCTTCGGATTTTTGTTACGACAATTTTACTGCAGCTACCTTAGTGGTCAACGCTACTTTGGGTACTGCCCCATATCAATATAGGATAAATGGAGGGGCCTTGGGCGCTAGCAATAGTTTTGCTGGCCTTACCCCGGGAAATTATAGTATAGAAGTTGTGGACGCCAATGATTGTAGAGATACGGTAACCGCAACAATAGAACCGCAAGTAACTGCATTGGCAACTACCATTCAAGAATTGGATTGTGCTGGTCCTCCTGCACAAATTCAGGTAAATATCAGTAATGGATACACTTCAGGAGGTGACTATGATATTTATGAAGTTCAGATTAATGGTGGAGGATATTCATCGGATAACAACAACATTACAGGAAATTCCTTTGTCTATAGTATTCCTAATGACGGTTCAATCGTTTCGGACACTACCTACCAATTTTTGATTACGGATAGTGAAGGCTGTACTACTGAATCAAACATTATAACTATTACCCCACCTGAAACTATTGCAGGTTCTGTTATTGGTACGGATACGCAATGCGGTGATGCAACCAGTGGAATTGTGGAAGTGGTAGCCGATACCTCACAAGGGATTCCACCGTATGAATACAGTAATGATAATGGAGTAACATTTAGTTCCCAAAACATTTTTTCAGGATATGGTCCGGGAACCCATGGTGGTTTTATGGTTAGGGATAGCAGAGGTTGTGTTAGTCCAGCATACAATGTAACTATCGGTGGTAGTGTGGCATTAGACGCCACAGCTACACCTATTGACGCTGTGTGTTCTTTAGGAGCCGTAAATGGTTCAGTATCTGTAGCAATTACTGGAGGTAGTGGCGTGGCGCCTTTTGATTATATATTGTTGGACGTAAATGGCGTTCCTGTAGCATCATCCATGGGAACTCCTAGTCTTACAGCTAATTTCCCTAATCTTCCAGTTGGAAATTATACTATTGTAACAACGGACAGCCAAGGATGCGAGGATAGGGATGAAGTTGTGGTTGATCAAAACACTTTGGATTTAACTCCTATAGATACACCACCTGCTGTTTGTTCAGGTTCTGCCTTTACTTATAGAGTACAGGCATCAGGGGGTACTGCCCCCTATGAATTTAGATTGGTAGGTGAACCTGCTTTTAATCCAGCGGATAATACTCCTGGACAAGGGGATATTTATGATTTCACTGGTCAGGTAACCTTTGGCGTTACCTACTTCGTTGAGGTAAGGGATGCAAATGGGTGTACTTATATTGAGGAGATAGACCCGATTACGGCAACCAATCCGGTAACTGTTACGGCAAATTCATCCACGGCATCCTGTAATGTAGCAGGTAGTGGTGGAATTGATTATGAGGTCTCAGGAATTACCTCAAGTCCAGGAAATTTTACCGTTACCCTTGAAAATACGGATACAGGTGCCATTGAAGCTGGACCAGACACGTATACATCCGAACCCATTCCATTTAATGATACATTCACTGGGTTGGCACCCGGAAATTACCAAATAATAGTTACAGATGATGATACAGGCTGTAGTTCCAGTACCTTGGTTTTTATTGGATTTAGTTCACCTTCAATTGTTGTAGATAATAATGTAGAGGCCACCTGTAATGCTGGAGCCCTTGTAACGGTAAGAGGATTTGGTGGAACCGCACCATTTGGATACGCCTATGTTCCAAATGGTGACCCAGCACCTACTGTTTTTGGAACAGATACCACATTTGAAATACCAGGACCTTATCCTTCAGATTATGACTTTTACGTAGAAGATGCCAACGGATGTACTGCCTTGACAACGGTTACGGTAACGCAAGAAGCAGGAATCCCAGCACCGGCCATAGACGTTATAAATCAATGTACAGCAACCAGTGGTTATCAAATTAATGTGACTGCCCCACTATCTACCGGTTCAGGTCTACCTGAAGAAACCTTTATGTATGATATTGGTAGTGGTTTTCAAAGCAGTGTAAATTTTGTGGTTCCAAACCCAGGAAGTTATGTGATTACGATACGGGACGGTAATGGATGTACAGCTACTATAGCAGCTGATGTTTTTGATTTCTTTGCCATAACAGCTGATGCAACCTCTTTCCCAACGTGTAATGCAGGTGATGGTGAAATAACGGTAAATACTACTGGAGGTAGTGGTAACTTTGAATTTCAACTAAGAGATGCTGGAACACTGGCCAATATTGGGCCTGCACAGAGCTCGAATACATTCACAGGTGTATTGCCTGGAGATTATAATATTTTGGTTACCGACTTAAGTTCCAATACAACCCCATTATGTACAGATGAGGCTATTGTTAATGTCTCCACAGTTAACACACCTGTTATTACAGCAACACCAAGCACAGAGATTACATGTAATGGAGCCGACAACGGTACTATTTCTGTAGAATTACAACCAGGTAGTGATACAGATACTCCTTTAAGTTATATTTTATATGATGGCGCCAGTTCCACTATTATGGCAGGACCTCAAGCATCTCCTGTATTCGATGATTTAGCACCAGATACATATCAAGTAGAAGTGGTTTCAGATAGGGGATGTACAGATCGTTCAGGAGATATTCTTATTAGTGAGCCAACACTTTTACAGGTTGATGCCATACATACAGAATTCAGTTGTAATCCATCAAGCAACCAATTTAGTACAGCGACCATTACCATTTTTACAGATACGAATGGCGATGGTACCGGAACAGCTACGGGAACGGGTCCGTATACATATAGTATGAATGATGGAACGCCACAATTTGATGGTACAAACTTCCAAACAAGCAATACTTTTGAAGTTATTGACAATGGAACCAACCAAAGTATTATTCTTACGGCAAGAGATCAGAATGGTTGTGAGGAGATGGCAACGGTAAATATAAATACACCTACAGATATTACCTTTAGTTATAGTGTAAGCCCACTAACTTGCGATGCGTCAGGAATCGGTGTAAATCCAGGGTCCATTACAATTATTGTAAACGAGGGTGCTGGAAACTACGAAGTTGAGATTTTGCCCTTAGGCTCGGAACCTGCCATGAATTCTGGAGGTACTGACCGGGTGGTTTGGCCTATTTCAACACCGGGCGATTATATTTTTGCAGTTACTGATATTGGCAATGGAGGATGTTCGTACTTGACTACAACAGTCAATATGCCAGAATACAATAATATTGAAGCCATAATTGCAGAGGTAAGACCTGTTACTTGTTTTAATGGTAATGATGGAGAAATTAGTTTAGAAATCAATAATTATAGTGGAGCCTACAATTACGAAGTATTCTCAAGAGATAACCTTGGGGTTGAAACCACTACAGGTGTAACCGGTAGTTTTGATACCAATGCGCCAATTAATAGTCCAGAAATCATCACTGGGCTTCCAGCGGGTAATTTAATTGTTTATGTTGAAGCATCGGATACACCTTTCTGTGATGTTACAAGTAATATTGCTACCGTTAGATCTCCAGATAGAGCATTATCGGTCACTGCAATCCAAACTTCAGATGTTACCTGTAATGTTCCTGGACTAGGTGAGATTACCGCTACAGGAGATGGTGGTTGGGGAACTTATGAATATCAGCTTATTGCTCCGGATGGTACTACTATTTTGGTCGATTATCCAAATACAAACCCAATTTTTCAAGATTTGTCTACAGGGAATTATACTGTAAATATTAGGGACTTTAGAGGTTGCGAAGAAACTACTTTGATAAACCTTCCACTACCAACACCAATAATAGCAGATATCCAGGTGGTCAGTCCGCTTGCGTGTAACAATGATAATGATGGTATTATAGAAGCACATAATATATTGGGAGGTCAAGGGGCCGGAAATTACTTGTATCAACTGAATAGAATAACGGATGGTACCAATAGTGGCCTTCAAACAACTCCAACATTTGCGAATTTAGCCGCTGGTGACTATACCATCACAATTTTTGATGGGTGGAACTGTAGTTTTACCACCGTTCCGATAACTGTTCAAGATCCAGAAATTGTAATTGCCGAATTGGTTGAACTTCAGCCTCCAGGTTGTGGCGACTTAGGTAGAATGGAATTAACAGTTACCAATCCAGAAGTTGGAGTGGACTATTTTTATCGAAGAGCAGGAACTGCTGATCCATTTACGCCGTTTGGTACAGGTCTAACAAGTGTGGAAATTACTGCGGATATTACAATTGATCCAGGTCCATTCCAATATGAGGTTCAAAATTCCAATGGATGTCCGTTTGAAAGCTCAAACCAGATTTCTTTGGATCCGGCGGCACCCTTGGTAATAGCATTGGATTTGACCAACGCAACCATTAACTGTGCGGGAGAAGCAACCGGAATCATTCGTTCTGAAGCATTTGGAGGCATAGGAAGCTACATCTATACCTTGTTGAATTCTGACGTTCCTCCATATCCAACGGTTGCCACTACTGTTAGGCCTGCCCAAGATTCGGGGATATTTAGAAACCTTGATCCCGGCACCTATTATGTGTATGCCCAGAGTGGAGGTTGTGAAGCAATTTCTACACCAATCGTTATTGAGCCAAAGCCGCCTTTGGTATTGGAATACTTGGAAGCGGTTCCCGTTATGTGCCACGGTGATACAAATGGACAAATTATTATTGAGGCCAGTGGGGGAACTGGAGATATTAGATATTCCATATCAGATACATTAAGTGAGTTTTTTGAAGGAGACGACCCTGTCAATCCAAATAGAAAAACATTTAATGATTTGTCCCCTAGAACCTATGATGTAATTATTCAAGATGACTTAGGGTGTACTATTACAAGAACGGTGGAAATAACACAACCTATGGAGTTATTGGCCGGTATTGCTTCCACCACTCCAGAAATATGCCTTGGGGATATGGATGGCACCTTGACTTTGGATGTTACTGGTGGTACGGCTCCTTATTATACAAGTATAAATTCAGCAGACGATGCAGATTTTGTTCAAAATGAAACTATGTTTTTTGATGGTCTTCAAGGAGGGGAAACCTATGTGGTTTTTGTAAGGGATGCCAACGGATGCCAGACCAACATTGTAGCTGAGATAGGTGTTGGTATTGAATTAATGGTAGAACCTATTGTTCAGTATGGTTGTGATGGTATTTTTCCAAACAGCACGGCAACCGTTTCTGTTGCTGATAGTTCGTTATTGCCAAACCTTTTGTTTTCGTTGGATGTGGATGATATTCAACTGGCTAATGACCAAAGAGTCTATGGAGATTTACCACCAGGGGAACATACAGTCTACGTGTATCATCAAAACGGTTGTGTAACATTTGTTGAATTTGAAATTGATGCTTATGAACCATTGGTTTTGGAGGCCGAGAAGATAGGACCAACTGAAATACAGGCAATTGCTACCGGTGGATTTGGTGGGTATGAATACTTTTTCCAAGGAGAATCATTTGGAGAAACCAATATTTTTACGATTAGCATGGATGCAAATGTGAATATTATGGTTAGAGATCAAAATGGTTGTGTTGCCAATTTAGTGATGCCGTTTGATTTTGATGGGATGCCCGAAATGCCAGATTTTTTCACACCGGATGGTGACAACCTCAATGACTATTGGACAATAGGAAACAGGGAATTCTTTCCGAATTTGGAAGTCAAGATTTACGATAGATACGGTAGGGTTGTTGCCATATTGGACGAAGTAAAGGGCTGGGATGGTAAATATGAAGGAAATGAATTGCCCACGGGTGATTACTGGTATGTTGTTAATGCCAACGATAGTGACAAACAGCAATACGTTGGACATTTTACACTCTACAGATAGGCAATAAAGGTTTTTTGAGTATATTTAGTTACGAGGAGTTTTTTTGAAACTCCTAAGGTTATGGAGATTTATAATAACAGATGGGCAACTGATACCATTTCTGTGAAAATAAATTTTGGGCCAAATCTTAACAGGGTAACTAAATGGACTATAAAAAACCTATTCAGATTTCCTCCTTTCTAGTGGATGATTGCAAAAACTTAGACTACTCCATTTTCATGTTGAATTTATACCTAAATGGGTTTGATAAAGAAGATAAACCTTATAAAATAGATTACAATACTTTATTGATGAGCTATCATATGTGGAAGGGTAAGGATTTAGATGAATTTTGCCAAAGCCAAACACTGAGTTATTTTTTATTAAATCCCAATAATGACTCAGCGGAGGCCAGAGAAGCTTTTTGTATTGAAATTAGAGAGTTTCTGTTAGGGAGTTAAGTTTTTATTTAAGAATAGGTAGCTGCCTTTTTATTACTACAAATCAGCATCAAGATTCCATTAAAATTTATACTTTTGCAAACCAATTTCGGGATGTAGCGCAGCCCGGTAGCGCACACGCCTGGGGGGCGTGGGGTCGCAGGTTCAAATCCTGTCATCCCGACTAAGACCTATTTTTTGGTTTTATAAAAATGCTAACTAAATGATTTTCAGAATTTTAATATTTTTTGATTTCATTTAGTTGGCTTTAAAATCAACAAAAAAGGGAACAAATCGGGAACAGATTTCCACCCTTACATCTATCTTTTTTTTCCTATCTTTTGTAGTGAGAGCAAGGCTTTCGACGTGATTTGACTTTCGTGTTAATATCAATAAAATGTTAATTCGGGAACAAATGAGGACTTCTAGGACTTTTAAGGTGCTTTTTCGACAAATAAAGGCACGAGGTAAAAACGAAACCGCACCCATTTATGTGCGTATTACGGTCAATGGCAAGCGTGTTGAATTCAGTACAGACTTGTACTATCCCATTGATGAGTGGAACAGTAAAATAAGCCGTGCAATGGGCAGAAATGCGGATGCAAGGGCTTTAAATGATGAGCTGGACAATATCTACGTAGAAATCAAGAAATGCTATGAGGCATTGGTAAAAGAGGGAAGATATGTAACTGCGCAAATGGTTAAGGCGAGATATCTTGGAACCGACCATAGTGGCGAAACCATACTTGGCCTATCTAAATACCATTATGATAAAAGCATCGGTAAACTAAAGGAAGGAACGCTCAAAAACTACAAAACTACGGAACGGTATTTGACGGATTTTTTAATAAAAGACCTCAAAATACTTGACTTGCCATTGGACTATATCCGGTATGAGTTTATAGTTGATTTTGAGGCTTTTCTACGTAATCCAAAAAACCATTTCAATAAAAGGCAGCCCTTAAAGAACAACGGTTTAATGAAGCATATTGAACGGCTTAACAAGCTTATGAATTTTGCTTTCAAACTGGGTTGGATAGAGAAACACCCATTCGAAAGATATGAACTGAAGTTCACCAAATTCAAAAACGGATTCTTGACCAAAATGCAGTTGGAGGCTATAGAAACCGTAGAACTTGACATTCCAAAGCTTTCTTGCGTGCGCGATGTATTTGTCTTCTGTTGCTATACAGGGCTAGCCTATATAGATGTAAAAAAGCTAACAAAGCAAAATTTGGTAATGGGAATAGATGGTAATATGTGGCTTTCGCTCTATCGGCAAAAAAGTGATGAACTTGTAAAAATTCCACTTTTGAAAAAGGCGGAAGCTATTTTAGAGGTGTATGAGGGATTTGAAGATTCAGAACGATTACTGCCCGTTTACTCCAATCAAAAAATGAATACCTATCTAAAGGAGATAGCAGGTCTTTGTAAAATTGATATTAAGGTCACCTGTCATGTTGCTAGGCACACATTTGCTACTACGGTAACCCTTTCCAATGGAGTACCCATTGCAACTGTATCAAAGCTATTAGGGCATGCTAAGCTATCTACCACACAGATTTATGCCAATGTGGTGGAAAAGAAGTTGCAAGATGACATGAATAAACTTCAGGAGACACTAAATGGTGTTAGGGAAACTGCATGATAACTCCATATTCATTGCAAATTCTTTAATAACCATTAAAAAGCCTGTTAAATGGGGTAAGAGGCAAATTGACACTAAAACTTCATGGTAATTTTAGTTTGAAAGTCAAATCACAAAGAAGGCCGTTGTTCAACCTTTTGTTGAAAGCGGTCTTTTTCAATTACATCCGAATACAATCCTTTATTTAATCTTTAAAGGAAGATATTAAAAATCCCATGGCAAAGTAAACTCTTTACACAAGGTGCATTCTGTAAAGAGTAGTACGAATAAACTATTTTGGTTATAGGAATATCAGCTTGATTAAAATACTTTGATATATAAGAGGATATGACAGTATGGCGTAGTAAAAATATGGCACAAAACTTGCTATAGGAAAGATGCCTTCAATGTAGGTTGAAGGGTGAAGTGTTTAAGTTAGTGAATATATAAGTACCTAGCAATAAGTATACCAAGTTTATTGGTTCGCTCAGTGTGCTCTCTGACAGTCCAAACGGCATTAGTTCTGTACCTTTCAACAGAATTTGTCTGTATGCATTTAAGAAGTATTCATATAACATAGCATTTAATTTGTTTAAAATCCTCACTGGTAAAACAGTATGTCCAAGTAAGAATTTGATTCTTGCAAGGTTTCAAGGGAGAAAACTAAAGTGATTGCAGACAAAATCACCGGTAATCTTGAAAAGGTTGTTTTATACAATCTGAAGTGCCACATTTTAATGATTGGCCAAGGGTGGATTAAGACTTGTAGAGGTGAGAATCCTTGAGCAATTTGAGGTAGTTGCTAGTTAAGCAATGGGTATACATTGTACATTAGTCAGAATGTTAAGGTCTGATATTGCATTCTGACTAATGTCCCAATAAAAAGATGAAAAATTTATCTTTATATGATGAGGATGTATGGAAAAGATTCTCTGAAAAAATTGGTAAAACCAATGAAGAATTTGAGCTAAAAAAGTATCCTCAGTTTGACCCTTATTTTGATTTTCTAAAATATGGCGAAAGGCTTAAAAAACTGGTTGAAGATCCCTCTTTGGAATTGGTAAGTAAACATTCATTCTTACCATTTGTCAAAATCCTTATTAAAACTCCTAGATACAGATATCAAGACAATATATCTTCTTGCAAACTTGAGACCAAAATCAGGCCTATTTCATTTGCATCACACTTTGACACTTATTTGTATGCCTATTATTCATTCGCCTTGAATGAAAAGTATCAAGGGTATATCAAGGAAAAAGGTTTTGATGGAAGTATACTGGCATATAGGACTGATTTAGATGGAAAATGCAATATTCAATTTGCAAAACAGGCATTTGATGAAGTAAAATCTCAAAACAAGGTCAATGGTGATTGCGCTGTTATAGCTTTAGATATTACTGGTTATTTCGATAATATTGACCATTCTCTATTGAAAGAAAAGTGGTGTAAGGTTTTAGACCTTGAAAAACTTCCAAAAGATCAATACAAAGTTTATCGTTCCTTGACCAAATACAGTTATGTAAGGTTGCATAGTGTTCTAAAGCATTTTGGTATCGACTTGAAAAAGAAAAAGAAAAATGGGGAGGGATGGCAAACTATTTTGGATTTAATACCAGATAGTATTGCTGGAGCCAGTTTTAAAGATAAATTCAACTTAATAAGAAGTAGAAGTTTATTAACTACAAACTTGCCAAAACAACAGAAGGATGGGACCTTAGAAAATAGAGGCATACCACAAGGTTCTTCTATGAGTGCTTTATTGTCAAACATTTATTTAATAGATTTTGATGAATGGTTAGTGAAATTGGGAAGGGAAAATGGATTTAAATATTATAGATATTGTGATGATTTACTTATCATTTGTAGCACTAAAGATGCTAGAGAAATTAATGCCCTAGTCCTCTCAGAAATAAAGAAATATAAACTTGTTATTCAGGATAAAAAGACGGAATACATTGTGTTTAAGAACAATTCTGCAGGTAAAATCAGAGCATTTAATCAAAAGAAAATAGTAGAGAAAAATGTAAAAATCAATGCTCAGAATGAAAATCAATTCTATAAAAATTTACAGTATCTAGGTTTTGAGTTTAATGGACAGAATATTTATATAAGACCAGGTAGCCTATCAAGGTACTTCAGGAAAGCTAAAGGCAGAATAGTTAAGAGTGTTATGATGTCTTACAGTAATAAAGGCAGAGGTAATAAAATATTAAGGAAACAACTATATGAAAGATACTCTCATTTGGGGAGAAGAAACTTCTTGAGTTATGCCAAGAATGCATCTAAAAAAACCTATAGGAATTCAAAGGGGAAAGTATATGAAGGGATGGACTCAATAAGCATTAGAAGGCAATTGTCTGCTCATTTTGGTATTATAGAACGAGAAGTTCTTAAAACTAGTCTTCAGCGTTTTGCACAAGAGGAAGGTAAAACTAAAAAAAGAGAATCAAGAGGTAGAAAAAGGAAGGAAAGGACTTTGAAGCTTTAATTTTTTAGAATAGCATTTAGTTAAAGAGCATTCAAGTTTAATAAATGAATCATTCATTTTTGACAATTATGTATATTGTCATATCTTTAAAAATATTACATAACCTGTAATATTATTCCCCTCTATCTTATATTGATAATACACTTGAGCTTTTGTAAAAAGCTATGGATATTTTATGGAGCAATCAAAAGAGAAAAGCCAAGTTGTTACAGATACAGCTAAAGGACCCTTGTCTGGATATTTATTTCAATTTGAAAGAGCATTATTATTACTTTCAAGTTTAGAAACTGATACTGATTATGTCAGTATTGAAGATGTTGATGATATTGCTACCCACAAAAGTGATGGCACTGTTTTAATTTCTGACCAATCCAAGCATAGTATCTCTCAGAGCGGTTCTACTTTTGCAGATACTTCCTATGCACTATGGCGAACCTTTCAAATATGGATTGAAAAATTTGAAGCTGGAATATTTGATAAGAACGTAACTTTTATTTGCTCTACAAACAAGCCTATCTCCTCAAATTCAATACTGTATTTTATTTGTAATAACCTATTTGATGAGGTAAGTGATAGGATATCTAATTTAAGAATTTCTCAAGGAGAAAAGCTAGATCAATTAATTAAAGAGGACCCCAGTAAAGGGAAATCAATCAAGGCCATTTTAGACCTAATCGATTTTATAATAAAAAAGATTGATGTATTTGAAGTTATACAGCCTTCAATTAAGATTGATGACAACTCAGATTTAAAAGAATCTATCCATAATAAACTACACTTGAATTCAGAACAGTTCACTGATTTGCAGAAGAACAATGTTTATGAAGGAATGATAGGTTGGTTGACTTCTCATAGTCTTTATAAATGGAGAAATTCTGAAGTTGCAGAATTTACAAAGAAGCAAATGGATAGTAAATATCAATCTTTGATTCACACCCCATCGGTTATAAATGCTGTTTTTAGAGCAAAACACAGTTTTAGCATAGATGACACTGAAATTGAGGCAAAGAGAAGTGAGCTATTTGTTAAACAAATTGAACTCATTTCAAGAAGACCAGATGCAAAGGACAGGACTATTAAAAATGCAATTGAAGATTTCATAAGATTCGAAATAGAGCATGCATATCTAATTAACGAAATAGGAGATTTTACTAAAGAAGACTTTAATAAGTTCATTGACTTATGTTATGAAGAATGGCAATCATATTTTGATGACAAAGTTGTTCATGATATAGCTGAATATAGTGATGATGAAAAGAATCATTTAGCACTAGACATATATAGTTTTATAATGAAAAAATTGAATATCAATTTTGCCGATGATTATAGCTTCACTACTAATAATGTCTACATCAAAAATGGTAGTTTTTTGAAACTATCTAACATCCCTATGATAGGTTGGCATCCAGATTGGGAGGAACATTTCAAAAAGTAATTATGAATAAGATAAACCAAGAGTTTAACCTATATGATGTCATGCAGAATGTATCAATAAGCGCTTTGGCATGTCATAGCTTCACTTTAGGATATTATAAGGTAGCAAGGAATAAAACAGAAAAACTGAACTTCCCTAAACTTAAATACCTGTTTTTTGTTTTGCCCATTGTTTATCATAAAACTACTAGGGAGGTTTTTAGAAGTTCAAATGAACTCTATACAGCTATTTTAAGTGATAGGGAAATAATTTTAGGTCTGCAGGATAGAGCAAATAAAATGTCTCCTCAAACCTTTGATGCCTTAAACTTGACATTCAGTAAAAAAATAATGGATTATAACAAGAATGAAAAGACCATTGAAATTTTGTATGGTTTTAAATCTGAAAAAATATCTATTCCTAGTAGTATAGGCAGAGAAAATATAGTTAGAAATATTCAAAACAGTGCTCATAAACTTGGGCATATTTTTGCAAAAAACACAGAAAAAAATATTCAACTAGAATTAAATATAAGATTCTAATGAGGTTATATATTAAAAACATCATTCTTTATCCAAAAGACAGAGAACTGTCTCCAAGAGTTATAACTTTTAAGGAAGACAAAATAAATATTATTACTGGCTATAGTCAAAGGGGTAAGTCAGCCATTATTGATATAATAGATTATTGTCTAGGTAGTGGAGAATGTAACATCCCTGTTGGCACTATAAGAAATACCGTTGAAGTATTTGCTTTATATGTGAAATATAACAATGAATATTTATTTATTGGTAGAGAAAACTATGATGAATCTAAATCCACAATGTATTTCTACAAGGAGAATGAAAAGGGAGAAGATTTAGCTTTGAGAACTAATAAATGGTTGGAAAATAAGAGTGCTTATAAACAAAATACTGAGTACATTAAAAGAGTGTTGAGTGAAATGTCAGGCTTTAAAAATATTAAAACTGATGACGACTCTACTAACCCCTTTGATTCACCAGCTAGTTTTAGGGATACTGCTGCATTTCAATTTCAGACTCAAAATATTATTGCAAACCCATCAACCATGTTTTATAAAACTGATACTTGGGAGCATTTGCAAAAACTTAAAACCATTTTCCCATTAATTCTTGGTTATAAGTCATATGACATCCTCAAATTGGATAAGGAAATCAGTGATTTGGAAACTGATAAAAAAAAGAAAACTCTGAAATTAGAAGAAATAAAAGGGCAGTATGAAAGTTGGCAATCTGATATTTATGAATACTATTCAGAAGCTGTAAAATTAGGGCTGACTAATTCTGACATAGATATAAGTAGTTCTACTGTTAGCCTTTTGCAGAATGAATTGTCCAATATAGTATCTAACTCTAAAAAAGGTCTTTTATACAAAAAAGGTTCAGCAAAGAGATTTTCAGACAAAATAAATGATTTGAATGAATCCAGAGGGAATCTCATAAGGGAGCTGGATAAGCTCAAAACAACTCTCTATAAAATTGAAGAAATTGATATTTCTAAGGATAAATATGTATCTGATGTTGCATGGGAAAAAGAGAATAGATTAAAACCGGTTGAATGGTTTTTGAATCAAAAGGGAGATAATATTTGTCCTTTTTGTGATTCTGAGTCTACAAAGGCTATTGAAGAACTGCTTTCATTGAATGAAGAAAAGAATAGTAACAGAGTTGTCTTGGAAAATTCTAATTCATTGTTGTTTTCTTTTGAAAAAGAAAGAACTGATGTAGTTAAAGAAATTAGAGTCAAAGAAGAATTGATTGAAAAGATTGATTCAAACCTGAAAATTATATTGGATGAGGTTGAAGAAGACAAAAAGTCTTATCAAAGAACATTCGAGTTTATTGGTAAGATAGAGCATGCACTGGATAATTTGAGAAAGATAGCCCCATCTGGTTCTCTTGAAAAAGAGATAGAAAAATTACAAGAAGAAATTTCTACTAAAAAGGCAGAACTTAAAAAACTAGAAGGGCATTTTGATAAAGGTTTGTCACTGTCCAAATTAACTAAGTTAATAGGTAAGTATGTAAAAACACTTCCAATTGAAGATAAGAATACCAAAAGGGTGCATTTAGACCCTGACCAAAGCCTCAATATAAAAGTTGAAGATACGAAGACACAGAATAAGTACTTTCTTTCAAGACTTGGTAGTGGCGCCAATTATATGGGCTATCACATATCTACCATGCTTGGATTACATGAATTCTTTGTTAAACTGAAAGAGACTAGTAAACCTAATTTTGTTCCTTCATTTCTAGTTCTTGATCAACCAAGCCAAGTTTATTACCCTGATAAATTTGAAGAAAAAGAAGGAGAAAAAGGATCCAAAGATATAGAGGATACAAAAAAAATATTTGAAGCTTGTAGCCAGTTTATGAAAAATACTGGTAATTCTGTCCAGTTAATTATTCTGGAGCATGTTCCCAAGACCACATGGAAAAACATTGACGATGATGTTTTTAATCTTGTAGGAGTCTGGAGAGGAGAAGAAAATACTGATAATTATGAAGCGCTTATACCAAGACAGTGGTTGTAACCAGTTCTGATAAAAATCATTAAAACTTTCAAACTCTTTACTTTATGCCCTTTGACCATGGTTTCAGAATTGTATTTGAACTCCCTAGAACATAATCAAAAATAGTCGTACTCTTAACAAAATCCGCTTTCTGCAAAGAGTTTTTCAGGTAGTTCAATAGTCTAAATATGGATCAAAATAGAAACGACTAATTTGATAAGGCAAATTGGACTCTATAAGAATGATGAACATTGAAATCATCAGAAGTTCGAGTAAACGTTGGCCAAAGTGTACTTGTATAACCTTTTTAGCACTTGTAGTAAACTTTTACATTATTTAAAGATTGATTGGGCTTCTCGATGAATCCTTTCAAAATTCACTTTTAATTTTTCAGCGCCAATAACCATAGGCTTCGGTAAATCCCTTTTAATTTGGGGCAACCTAAAACGTACCTTTTTATCCTTGCCATCAAAAAACACCACAAATTCCCCTTGCTGTAACCCATAAAAGGCATCCGCCCTTCGTTTGGCCACTTCCTTTTCCCCTTGGGTCACTCGGGTATCAAAATTCAGCGAATGTCCTTTGCTTATACTCCGAGTTTCCTTCTTTACGATTTCAAAAAACCGTTCGTAATATTTGGCGGTATCTGGGTCATTGGCCTTCCCAAAAAATTGATAGGACAGATTGCTCAAGATGGCCTTGCTGGCCTTATCACCATACATCATATCGTTCTGTACTTTGTCCTGTAACACATAGATAGTTGCGATATCATAACTCCGTAAAGTAGCGGGTATACGGTGCATATTCAACAACCTAAGGGTTGCCGCTTCCTCCATCAAAAGAAAGGAGGACAAGCGATTTCGTTCACTCATTTGTTTGGTGATGGAATGAATGACAGTGGCAATGACAGGCGAGAGGGAAGTTTCCTTTTTAGGGTCATTCACCACAGAAATAACGCAAGGCGTCTTGGGGTCGTTGACGTTCAAAGGCACTTCATCCGCCGACAACACCATGAATATTTTTTGAGTACTGATCTTCTTAAACGCATTGGCCAAAGTGCTCTTGACCCCTGCCGTCTGCCTATCGGAATCCACCCCACTGATAAAGGCATCCGCGATGGCCTTTGATGTCACATTCGCACTTAGGAACTCCACCAATTCGGCGGTGTCCAGATGCTGGTACAGCGCAATCATATGGGGTATAGTACAATAGTCAGGATAGTCCACTTTCAATCGCCAGATGAGACCACCAATGAGCCCTTCAACAGCATCATTGAAAAATTTCGAGGTTCCCGTACTTCCAGATTCTTTCAGTTCCAAGAGGTTTTCGAGGAGGACTCGGGAGATTTCATGGACGCTTTCCTCATCGGGAATATATCTTGGGGCAATGGGATTGACACGGTTGTAGATAGGCCCAAAGGAAATAATATAAAAGTCCCTATCGGTCGCATTAAAGATGGGATAGGCCATCTCGGTGATCTCAAAATTCTTGTAGTCGTGCATCACCCCACAGAACCCGTGTGCCCCTAAATGTTGGAACAGTCCATGGACGACACTTTCGGTTTTGCCGCTCCCTGCCGAACCGATAATCGAGATGCCTCGACGGATGTTGCCAAGGGCCAAACGGAATCCTTTGGTGTGGAGAATGGCCCTATATTTTTCATGGATATTGGTCGGGTTTTCCTCTTTGGCCACGTAAACGAAGAAGAGAATGGCCAAGAATAGGAGGGGGAGTCCGCCATACAAAACCGACTTTAAAAACAGTGTGGTGGGCAAATGATAATAGAAGATTACTGCCAATACCACCCAAAGCAAAATGGAGATATAAAAGCCTTTTTTCAGAAAACGGATGAGCAGATATTCAAAGGCTATCCCAATAAAAAACAACAGTATCAATAGTAAATAATTTTCCATATCGTTCTATTTTTTAGACGCCTATTGATCCTGATTCAATCGCGCGTTTCATTCCCTTTTTTAGTTGGTTGAAGGCTTTCATCGCAAGTTGTACCTTGTTGGTTGGGATATTGGGAACATTCAGCCCTGCCTTGCGGAACAGTTGTAAGGCCATACCCTTTTGGTTGGTGGGGATGCCCAGTTTGTACAGGGATTTTAAGGCCAGTTCCCGTTCATTGGCGGGCAGGCCCACGACCAGCGCAAAGAACTTTTTTGGGTCTTTTTGGTAGAGCTTTTTGGCGCCGTATTGGTCGATAAAACTCCGCTGATACCCGAAGAGTTTGCCAAACCGCTGCTCGGCCGCATCAAAGAATCGGTTACGGTCAAAGCCCTGTTTCTGTTCTTTTCCATTAAGGATGGTTACGTTCTTTTTGTGCTGGGCATTAGGGGAAAGACTATAGGTATTGGTGACATCCTTGCGGCTTACGATGATGTGCACATGGGTCTGAAACCCTTCCTTTTTTGTGCCTTCGGTCACCAGTTTTCCGTTGATCTTATGTGGAGCTTCGGCCACCAATCGGTCAATTTTCCGTTGGATTTTTTTGAGGTTTCCTTCCAATTCCCCACGCCGAACCTTGGCCATATCGTTTTGGAGTTTGGCGATTTGCTTACGGTAGGGAGCGTTCTCCTGAACCCTTTTTTCAAAGCCCCGAAACGTGCGTTCATGCTCGATTTTTGCATAGTATTTGATATCATCGACGGTCACCTTTCTGTCACGATAAAAAGAGGCCGCATAGTCCTTCATGAGTTCACGGGTATACGAACGGAGTAGGGCGGGATCGTTGTTGATATGTTTCAGTTCCTTGGCACTGGGACTGATGACGATGGAATAGAATTTTGGGTCGCGTTTCTTCAATTTTTTGGTGTTCCCATCGATCTCGGAAATGACGGTTTCAGGGCTGATATGGTCATTGTTCTGGTCAAAGAAATGCTCTTGCAGTTCGGGGTGTTTCCCTTCGTTTTCCTTCTCTAAATAGTTGACATAATCGGTCACACTACTGTTGTAGGTTTCATGTTTTGGACCGATTTTCTGTGGGGTGATATTGATGTGCATCACGCATTGTTTTTAAGGGTTCTTTTGAATTTTTCAAGCTCAGAGGGAGTGAGTTCCAGTTTAAAAAAAGCCTTGCCAAAACTTCCTTTGACCAGCTCCACCTTGTCCAGTACATAGCTATAATCCTGTTTTACTTTTTCCAATTTTTCAGTGAGGCGTTCATAGCGGATCTTGGGAACGGTCACTTCGATTTCGCCGGCTGGTTCCGCTTTCCTTTCGATTAGTTTTTTTTCTTTTCGGATGGTTTTTTTGGTCTTGGCATCCTCCCCGAAGAGGGCCAACAGCATGGCATTGTTGGGCTTGGTCTGGTTGATTTCGATGTCACGGATGATGGCAATGGTGGCCTCGTTCCTTTTGATGGAGGTATTGGTACGCTCCCGGTTCTTTAGAACTTCTTGGATGATGCTCCTGCCAAACTTTTTGGAAGGGTCGAGCCCATGCCACTCAAAAAAGTCCATGATGGATTCCAGGCATTCGGAATGGGATTGGGCCATTTTCTTGGAAAAGGAACGGAACCGCACAGCAACGGCATGTTTGATGCTGATGGCCGAATACCGATATGTCCTATGTTTCTTTTCCATGGTTTACAGTAACTTTTTTCAGTGTTCACAGGTGCTTTGAGGGCATTTACAGTACATTTCATTTTTTGTCCTTACTCATAAACCTTCGAAAACCCCTTTGTTTTCAATGCTTTGCGGAGCAAATCAAATTCGTAGCGTCGCCTTGGCGCGCTACCCTCTTGCTATTCCTTTTCGCCCGCCAGCGGGTCGAAAATCCATACGAACACCAAGGTATTCGCTGGGTGCTGTTTTTTAGGGAAAAGGATTGATTTTAAGAGTATGGGAAGGTCTGTTTTGAAGTTTTTGTAAGGGAAGGATGGTTTTCTTGAATTTCCAAAAATGAAAAAGGACAGTTTAAGAACTGCCCTTTGGATTCACTTGGATTTTAATTCAGGGATCACATATGTATTCATAGGCATATAAATTTCGTTGTGCTTTCCCTCGATCACGCTCAGGACAGGTCTCTTCTAAAAGAGCTTCAAGATCGATATCGTTTTCTTGGGCATATCGTTTCAGCTGTTCGCCGTATTTGGTTTCGATATTCGATCTTGATCGGGATAACAAATGCTCTTGGGTGTCCTTATCCAAATGGGTAAAATTTAAATATATCATAGTCCTAAGTTTAAATGATGCCTTCATCGGCAAAACTGTAGTAACTCCCATCCGGTGCAAGGATGATATGGTCCAGTAGCTTGATATCAAAAAAGCTTGCTGCCCGTTGGATTTTTTTGGTGATCTCCACGTCTGGGGAACTTGCCTTGAGGGTTCCCGAGGGGTGGTTATGGGCAAGGATGATGCCCACCGTCAGGGATTTCAAAATGACGGCAAAAAGGATGCGGAGGTCGACCAAAGTTCCCGTGATTCCCCCGTTAGAGATCTCAAAGATTCCCTTAACCCCATTGCTGTTGTTCAGCAGTACGATCTTAAAGGATTCCCGAAGCCCAATGGTACCTTTTTCCCAATGTGAAAAAAGCACTGCGACCGCATCGGATGAGGAAGTGATCTTTGGATGGGAAAGCGGTGTAGGAGTTTCATGATAGCTTATTTTTATTTCGTTAACTTGCTCTCTCATTGTATTTTCTTTATCGGATTTATAATGAAAAAGAGGGCGTAACTTTCCACGGTGTCGCCCTCCTTACTTTTTAGAATATGAATATCTATTAGGCAGCTTCTTGGTTACGCTTTGAAGTGCTTCTTCCTGTCGTCCGTTGTGACTTTTTTTTCTCTTGTCCCGCCCCTTTGGGATTTCCATTGTCAGGAGTTTCTACAATCGCATTATCTTTCTTGGTAACTTGCTCTGTTTCCGCTTGGATTTCATTTACCGAAGTATCCCCTGATTTAGCACCCAGCAATAGAATTTCACTGGCCACGATTTCGGTCACATAACATTTTACCCCTATTTCATTGGTGTAGCTTCTGGAGATCAGTTTGCCCTCTACGGCCAATTCTTTTCCCTTGTGCGCATATTGTTCTATGATGTCCGCTTTCTTGTTCCAAGCGACGACGTAGTGCCACTGCGTGGACTGTACCTTTTCACCTTGTGCATTTCTGTAGTACTCGTTTGTCGCCATGGAAAAACGGACGACTTTGTTACCGCTTTCCAAGTTGGTGATTTTGGGCTCGTTGCCCACATTTCCGATCAATTGAACTTTGTTTCTCAATGTACTCATGACTTAAAAATTTAAAATGTTACTATTTGGATTTTGCCTTTTCATCAGGCTATTAAAAATTGATTTACTTATTATATCCTGAGCGTTTTCCCTTTTTTGTTTTTTTAACCTTTTTGCGGTGCCGTTTTTGTGGTTTATGGATGATTTCATGATTTCTGTTTTTGATTTACTTCCCATAGTGCCTATCGCTGTTACCCTTTTTTGTTGCTAGTTGGATTCAATATCCGGACTTGGGAGAGACGTATAAGAAAGAGACCCTGCACGTGCAGGGCCTGGTTTATGCCGTCTCCAAGAACGGATGTTGTTTTTTTGCGGTCAAAAAAGGAAGGACTGTGAAGGCAATGGAAGGGGTGTTCAAAATGAAATCAGAGTAAAGGCAATAGACCATGGCACAGCCAAAAGGAACAAACACCTTGTATGGAGAATTAACGGTTGATGTCTTACATCTATGTGGGGCCGTTTCAAGCAAGATTTAGGACGTTTCACTCAAATAGGGACAATTTCAAATCCTGTCCTCAGATACATTTGAACAAAATTTTAAAATAGCATCATGAGAAATTTAAAGTATTTAACAGTTATCAGTTTCGTCCTTGCCATTTCTTTGTCATCCTGCAGTAAAGATGACAAGGATGACGACGTGTTCCGTTCGGTATATGTAAATGTGTTAGAAGCAGACCTTCCTGATGAATTTGACTATGGAAATATCTATAATATCGATGTTACCATAGAATTGCCAAACAGCTGCTACATATATTATGATGAATTCAACTATGTATATAAAGGAGATGAGAGGCTTATCTTCCCCATAGCTTATATCGAAGAAGGGGATAATTGTACCCAAAGCACAGAGGAGACCACATTTTCAATTCGGTTTCAGGCTTTGCAGACCAAACCTTATGTGTTTAAATTTTATCAAGGCAAGGACACCAATGGAGAAAATATGTACTTGACCTATACGGTTCCGGTAAATATCGGCGATCAAAATAGTATCGGAAATCTTGATTCGAGAACAGAGGAAGGGGTCCACCATTAGGAAAAAGTCAGTCCAGAGGTTCAAATTGAACTCCAGAGGACCTTGGAAAAAGGTTTTTTTAGAAGGGAAACCCCCATTGAGGTTTTTCCTTTTTATATCAGTATTTTATGTATAACCAAGTTTCATTTTTTCTATTTCTCTATCTTTAATTGGGAATTGAACTTAATCCAAAATCATGAACAAAGCACTTTATGTTGCTACTCTGGAATCACATAGTGGAAAATCACTGGTTGTCCTCGGGTTAATGCAATTGTTATTGGGAAAAATGGCCAGGGTCGGTTATTTCAGACCCATAATCGATGATATCAAAACAGATGGTTTGGACAACCATATCAGCACGGTTATCTCCCATTTTAATTTGGACCTTGAACATGAACAGGCCTATGCCTTGACCCAAACCCAGGTTATTGAACTTTTCAATGATGGTAGGCACGGGGAAATCCTAGATATTATTATCCAGAAGTACAAAAACCTCGAGGAACGATTCGATTTTGTATTGGTAGAGGGGAGCGATTTTTCAAGCGATGGAAGTATCATTGAATTTGATCTAAATATCGATATTGCCAAAAATCTGGGTATTGCGACGGTACTGGTGGATAATGCCCAAGGCAAGACCCTGGAAGAGTTCTGTGGTAATCTTGAATCTGCGGTTAACAGTTATTTGAAGAAAGGGATTAATGTAATGGGGGCAGTGGCCAATAAGGTGCGTCCTGAAAACCTGGAACTGGTAAAAAACCGTCTTAAACGGGAAATGGAGGATAGGACCGAAATTTTCGTGGTACCCCGGGTCAAAAAGCTGTCACATCCCACTATCAAGGAAATTGTGGATGCCCTTGAGGGTGAGGTGCTTTTTGGAAAGGATTACCTCAATAATCAGACCGGCAGCTTTGGTGTGGGTGCCATGCAATTGCACAATTACCTTACACACTTGAGTGATAACAGCCTAGTGATCACCCCTGGAGATCGATCTGACATCATCCTGGGCGCACTACAGGCCAACCTGTCTGACAATTACCCGTCAATATCGGGAATTGTGCTCACCGGGGGATTGCATCCTGAGCCCGCGATACATAAACTTTTGGAAGGTTTCCAGAACCATGTCCCGGTCATTTCAGTCAAGCATGGAACATTTGATGCTGCCAACAGCGTGGGGAACATACGGTCCAAAATATACTCCGAGAGCAAACAAAAGATCAATGCGTCCCTGGCACTTTTTTCCAAATATATTGATGGGGAACGATTGCTGGAAAGGTTACAGACGTTTGAACCTAAAGGTATTACCCCAAGAATGTTCCAGTACAAATTGCTGCAAAGGGCAAAGAAGGCCAAGAAGCATATTGTGCTCCCGGAAGGAGAAGACCAGCGAATTCTACGGGCGGCATCTGAATTGGTGTCTATGGATATTGTCGACATTACCTTATTAGGGAAAAAAAGTCAAATAGAGCGGAACGCTACCGGCCTGGATATTGACATATCGCAGCTAAATGTTGTGGATCCAGGAGACGCGGAATGTTTTGATCAGTATGTTGATACATTTTACGAATTGCGAAAGCACAAAGGGGTCAATATGGACATGGCCAGGGACATGATGCTCGATGTTTCTTATTTTGGAACGATGATGGTCCACCTAGGGCATGCCGACGGTATGGTTTCCGGTGCGGTGCATACCACACAGCATACCATACGGCCCGCACTACAGTTCATAAAGACAAAACCGGGGATCGGAGTTGTTTCCTCGGTCTTCTTTATGTGTTTGGAGAACCGGGTGTCGGTCTTTGGAGATTGTGCCATCAATCCCAATCCCAGCGCGGAACAATTGGCAGAGATTGCCGTTTCCTCGTCGGCTTCTGCCATGGCCTTCGGAATTACTCCGAAAGTGGCCATGCTATCCTATTCTTCGGGTAGCTCTGGAAAGGGAGCAGATGTCGAGAAGGTCCGCCAAGCCACCGAAATGGTCAAAAAATCCCATCCGGACCTACAGATCGAGGGACCCATACAATATGACGCAGCGGTGGACCCCTTGGTGGGCAAAAGCAAGATGCCCGATTCAAAAGTGGCTGGAGAGGCCAATGTTTTGATCTTTCCGGATCTCAATACAGGAAATAACACATATAAGGCTGTACAACGTGAAACCGGGGCGCTGGCCATTGGCCCCATGCTCCAGGGACTCAATAAACCTGTGAATGACCTGAGCAGGGGGTGTACTGTTGACGACGTCTTTAATACAGTAGTGGTCACTGTAATACAAGCGCAAGAAAACAAATCCCAAATATGAAAATCTTAGTCATCAATTCTGGCAGCTCTTCCATAAAATTCCAGGTAATACAAATGCCTCAAGGAGAAACTTTATGTAAGGGCCTAGTCGAGCGCTTGGGAGAAGAGAATGGAAAAATCCACTATCAAAGCCAAAAAGATTCAGTGCACGATACCAAATATTTTAAAGACCATTCCACAGGATTGAGTGCAATTATAGAAATGTTGATCGACAATGAAATTGGGGTCCTCTTGGACCATTCAGAAATTGATGCTGTAGGACATAGAGTGGTTCATGGTGGTGATGCCTTTGATGCCCCGGTTCATATCGGTTCCGATGTTCTAAGGACCATAAAAAGGCTTTCTTCTCTGGCTCCGCTTCATAACCCAGCAAACGCTGTCGGTATAGAAACAGCGATGGAATTGTTTCCAAAGGCCGCACAAATTGCTGTCTTTGATACAGCCTTTCATCAGACCATTCCTAAAAAAGCCTATAATTATGCCATTCCCAAGGAGCTGACAGAAAAGCATAATATAAGAGTGTATGGTTTTCATGGGACCAGTCACAAATATGTTTCTGAAAGAGCCATGGAACATCTTAAAGGAAAAAGCAACAACATCATTAGCATTCATCTTGGAAATGGTTGCAGTATTACCGCTATAAAAGAGGGGAAAAGTATTGAACACTCCTTGGGCTTTGGACCATCAAATGGATTGATCATGGGGACGCGAAGCGGTGATATAGATCAATCCGTGATTTTCTTTTTGATGGATACCTTTGGTTTCGGTTCTAAGGACATCAATGAAATGTTGCAGAAAAAAAGTGGGCTCTTGGGTTTAACAGGATATTCTGATCTAAGGGACATTCAAAGAGAGGCCAACAATGGAAATCAAGATTGTATCCTTGCTTTACGGATGGTCGCCCATCGTATCAAAAAATACATTGGATCGTATACCGCGTTATTGAATGGTTTGGATGCTGTGGTATTTACAGGCGGGATTGGAGAAAATTCAGCGATTCTGAGGGAAATGGTATGTACGGATTTGGAAATATTGGGAATCGTCATGAATCAAGATAAAAACTTGGAAATTGGCACCGAAGACACAATTGCTGAATTCCAAAGTGCTAAAAGCGCAGTACGTCTTTTGGTCATTCCCACCAATGAAGAATTGGAAATAGCAAAGCAAAGTTGCTCCCTGTTGGAGCAATAAATCTTTATTTATTTTAGCATCGATAATATTTGATTTAATTTTCACAGCTATTAAATCTAAATACTGGCTTATATGACAAAGTACTTATACATTTTGGCTTTCATCTTGGTAGGCACGGGGTGCTCTTCACTTAAATTATCTGACTCTTATACATCCAAAGATTTTGAAAGTTACAGAGGAAAACGGGTGTTGGTAATATCAAGAACGCCTGATGATTCCATCAGAAAAGCATATGAAAACGAAATTGCATCCAGTCTCCGAAGAAAGGGCATCTCTGCTAAAGAAAGCCATTTGTCCTTTCCAAACTTAAGAAAGGTAGATGCCAATGATAGCGAAAAGATTGAGCAACTGGTAGCAAGGTTCCGAAGGGAGGGATTCGATATTTTGCTGTTAACTGCACTCAAAGATGTCCAAGAACAAGTAAAGGCCCAGAGGTCTGAAGGCCATAATTCCTTATTGGATTATTATGGCAATAAATATATAACCCTAAGGGGTTATTATGATGATATGCATGCACCCCCGAAGCTGCCGCCTTTGGAAATTGAGGAAAGTACCACTTACTTAACCTCAACAACCTATAGTTTAGAAGCAGTGATATATAATTTGGCCTTGGAAGATAAAAAGCGACTTTTGTCCGTACTAACTACAGAGATTACCAACCCCAGTTCTGGAAATAGTGTCCAAAAGGCTTTTGCAAAACTGATTACCAATGAATTAAAATGAACATGACCCTTTCCAGCACATATCTTCAAATGGCAACTAAACTTGTATTTGTTATTTTCATTTTATGTTGTCAAATGAATTTGGCGCAAGATCTGTCCAAACTTTATGAAGATGTAAATCCAGCGGTTGTTGTGATTCTTACGGAAGAAAAAGCGTTAAAACAGGTTGGAGCTTATAGCCAAATGATA
Source organism: Flagellimonas eckloniae (assembly GCF_001413955.1). Classification (NCBI taxonomy): domain Bacteria; kingdom Pseudomonadati; phylum Bacteroidota; class Flavobacteriia; order Flavobacteriales; family Flavobacteriaceae; genus Flagellimonas; species Flagellimonas eckloniae. The sequence goes on from NZ_LCTZ01000002.1 coordinate 195,027, forward strand.
AGTTCAGAGGGATTGGGTTCCGGTTTCTTGATCTCGGAAACCCAGATTTTGACCGCGGCCCATGTTGTTGGTGTTGCCGAACGTGTTTTGGTTCAGTTTTTTGATGGCGAAATAATTGGAGCTACTGTCTCATCAAGTTTTGATGAACCTGATATTGCTTTGATTACTTTGGCATTCCCAAAAAAAAATGCATCAGTGGTGACTTTGGGAGATTCCGACAGGGTTAAGGTAGGTGAACAAGTCTTTGTTGTTGGAGCTCCATATGGGTTGGCACATTCGTTATCATCTGGTTATGTTAGTGGGAGAATCAAAAATGGCAACGCAAGCAACCCCTTTACCAATAGTGAATATTTGCAGACGGATGCTGCTATAAATACTGGAAATTCCGGAGGCCCGATGTTTAATCTTGAAGGAGAGGTAATAGGAATCGTTAGTCATATTAAGACAATAACCGGAGGATTTCAAGGAATTGGGTTTGCGGCAACTTCCAATATTGTAAAAGAGCTCTTATTGAAACGGAGTATTCCTTGGTCCGGTGCAGAAATTTTTCCACTATCCGAAGATGCTTCCAAACTGCTCAATGTTCCACAAAAGAATGGCCTATTGGTGCAACGCGTGGTCAGATCATCTCCTTACGGGAAACTCGGTTTAAGGGGAGGAACCGTAAAGGCAACCATAAACGACACAGATATTTTATTGGGCGGGGATATCATTTTGGCAATCAACGGCATTCGATTTGAGATGACCGATGAAACCTTAAAAAAATTAGGGGATTACGCAGCCTCCGTAAAATCTGGAGATCCAATTGTTTTGGAAGTACTTAGAGAAGGAAAAATAATAGCTTTAAGAAATTAATGCTTCATGAAATTTCTATGTAATTTATTATTACCATTTAAAGGGTTTAATGCCTACCCCATATTCGATATAATCTGCCGCACCACCATTTAAGGTTTTTAACCCTACTTGTGCAAAGATATGTTTATTAAAATCATACCGTAAAGCGGGTCTCATAAAAAAACCGCCTTTTCCCCTATCACCAGATAGATATGTGCCAATTTGGAATTTGACAGTTAATTTATAGAACATGAAATCATAACCTACATGTACCCCGGAGAGTAAACGTTCTGACGTTTCAAAATTTCGTAACCTATTATCCCAAAACAAATCAAAGCCACCGGTTACACCGTGCATTTCATTAAAACGATGTTCATAATCCAGGATCAGTGAACCTGTCCCATAAAGTGTATTGGTACCTTGGTCTTCATCACGCTGCGAAAATCCACCGGCCAAGTAAATACTCAATGCGTTTTCAGAGGTGATGTCACGGGGCGACTTCGTGGGACGATTGAATCTGGCGGGCAACAGATCACCAGAAAACACATCTTGGTTTTGTTTTCTTTGTTCGGCATTATAATGGTATCGCAATCCTAGATTGATTCCATAAAGATTAAGACCGTTATTGGGCAGAAAGGTTGAGCCGTTACTAAAATGGCTCACATCGATACCATAAAGAATATCAAGTTCACGCGAGAATTTATAGGCAAAACCAAAGTCCAAATTGAAGTACACAGCAGCTTGGGCCCCAATGGATTCATTAATCGGATTTTCTTCCGAATCAAAAGGATTCAGACTATAGGTAAGCCCCAGCGACGGTTCAATGCTAAAAACATTTTTTCTATCGGAATTAGAAATCGGAAAATTGATAAAGCCATAAACTGCATTGGGCACCCCAAATACTTGAGCATCATTCAGAAACCCTACATAGGCTCCTATGCCATAAGAAGGATAGCCATATCTGCTTGCCCAGCCTTTCGGGTCGGTAGGTTGCCATCCTAATTTTGCAGTAATCCCGCCATAACCATTGTCGAGGACTCCACTATTCCCGAGCGCATTGTCAGATTTTAAAAAAGCTCCATAATGCGATTTGATTTCAAGAAACTTAAATGTGTTAGATATTTCCCCATTTGATATAGTTTGAGCCTTAGCTATGAAGAAAGAACAAAATAAGCAAAGGATAAAGCATCTAATCATAGGTGAAATTTAAAAGTAAGTTTTTTAAGGATTTGTTTTATTTTTTAATAGTGAAAGTTGGAAGGGAAATACTAAATCTTACGGCTAAAACCCGTATCACAACCACTAGGACAATCGTACTGATATACGATATGTTTTTATCGAAATTCAAGGAGTATAAAATGATAAAACATAAAGCACCAGCTAGAGAGGCTAAAGCATAAATTTCTTTTCTAAAAATAATCGGGATTTGATTGCATAAAATATCCCGAATTACCCCTCCAAAACATCCCGTCATAATTCCCAGTACAACACTCACGGCCGGGTCAAGATTCGCGGAAACCCCTATTTGCACACCACTGATTGTAAATATAGCAAGGCCTATGGTATCAAATATAAAAAGAGATTTTACCAAAAAATATATCCTGTTTCGGAAGAGTATAGCCAAAAGAACAGAGATACTTATAAAATGGACCACATAGAAATGTCCCATCCACCAAACGGGTGTATTTCCGATAAAGACATCCCTTAAAATACCTCCCCCCAATGCCGTAACGAAGGCAACAATGAAGATTCCAAAAACATCCATTTCGCGTTTAATAGCCATCAATGCTCCGGAAATGGCGAAAGCTATTGTGCCGAGCATATCAAGAATATCGAAAAATCCCATTCGCAGTTTTTGGCAAATATATTGGATTAAAAATCAAAACGAATACCGATGCCAAAGATGCTGGATCTTCTATTGTCCCCATTGATATCCTTGCTTTGATCAATACGGGAAGAGGCCGAAATATAACTGGATTTTTTAAACCGATACGCTAACTCCGTAATAACGAATTTTGTGTCAAAATCCCCTAAGTTTTCATCTTCCTTTGGTTTTAGATAGTTGTACCCCAACCCTAAATGCCACCTTTCATTTTTTGAAAACTTGTACCGACCAAAAAACTCAAGACCCGTGCCATCGTAGAAAACATCCCCAACTTGTTGATGTTGGTTTAAAATGGCATAAGAAGCCGCTACGGTGAACCTATTTTTTTCATAGGATGCAGATACGATAAAAGACTCGTCGCCCTCTTTGGCTTGATCGGGCAATGGGTCTTCAACACCATCGTTTACCTTGTTGTACCCCACCCCGATACCGAATCCGTCGATTCTGTAGTTGGCTCCGAAGCCATAGGTGTCTATAGATTCGTTGTTCTCCGAAATATTTCTGACCTGTGCTTGTGCGCCCAAACTCAGCCCATTTTTGGCATATTTTAATATCATAACCTGATTGGCACGCCCTGTTCCGGAAACACCGCCATCCGCAATATTCCAAACCCCAATACCCGCGCCACCAAAGGCCAAGGTTTTATCCACTTCGACAGCACCTAAAGTATAGTAAACCGAATTTTGTTTCCCAAACGTAAGTTGAAAGTCCTTATAAGTGATCCCCAACCAGCCCAGTCTGCTAAAAACGGCATCCCCAACCTGGGCAATTCCCGCCCCTGGATCTACTGCAAATTCGATGGTTTCATCCCTTGATACGAGATTAAAACCAAGTTCAACCCTTCCGATGGCATTAAAATTATCCCCCTCATTTGGAGATAATGCATGTTTGAATCGTATCCCGGCACGAGGGGCATTGTTACCAATTCCTATCTCACCATCCTCATCAAATCCCGCGCCTATACGAATACTGGCATAAGGGTTTACTCGCGAAGTAATTTCGTCAAACCAATTACTATCGTCATTGGAGTTGGACGTAGTCTGTGCCTGAGTTTCTTGTATGAGGAGCAGGGTTACTGCTAGTACTATTGCTTTTCCGTATGTAGTGGTCAACTTTTTCATAGGGTTCGATTTAATTTTTTTATCCAAATACTTTTGACTTTGTTGCTCTTGCATTCATTTCCGCAATGTTTATGATGGAAATACTCTCTGGGCATTTTAGTTTCAAAGCGTCTTTAAAAAAAACCTAATTAACACAGTGCGCTTTAATACTAAAAGGATTAATAGATAACTATTTGTTCTTTGGATAATCAGTCCTGTTTGTGCAACGTTGCCGTATACTTTGGGTGCATGAGGTTTTCTACGCTCAATATTTTATCCAATTCTTCTTCGGAAAGCAGTTCTTTTTCAAGTACCAATTCCCGAATGTTCTTTCCTGTGGCAACTGCCTCTTTTCCTAAAACATCCCCCATATGATGACCGATGTAAGGATTTAAAAAGGTGATGATTCCGACAGAGTTGAACACCATTTGTTTGGTATGCTCTTCATTGGCCGTGATGCCATTGATGCATTTTTCAGCAAGGGTAACACAAGCATTCGAAAGCAATTCAACCGACTCGAACATACATTGTGCAATTACGGGCTCCATCACATTCAATTGTAATTGACCTGCTTCTGCAGCAAAAGAAATAGCTACGTCATTGCCAATAATCTTAAAGCACACTTGGTTTACTACCTCTGGAATCACCGGATTCACTTTCGCTGGCATAATGGACGAACCTGCCTGCATTTCAGGCAGATTGATTTCATTTAATCCACAACGCGGTCCAGAAGAAAGTAACCTCAAATCATTACATATTTTCGAAAGCTTGACTGAAGTTCTTTTTAGAGCTCCGGATATCATAACATATGCTCCGCAATCGGAGGTGGCTTCTATGAGATTTTCGGCCTTTATAAAACTTGCTTTGGTATATTGTTGAAGGTATCCAATGGAAAGTTCAGTAAATCCATCAGGAGCATTTACACCCGTACCTATTGCCGTAGCACCAAGATTTACTTCCAAAATCAAATCACGGGAGTGCTTTAAGTTCTTCGTTTCTTCCTTGAGATTTGTTGACCAAGCGCCAAACTCATCGCCTAAAGACATTGGTACGGCGTCTTGAAGTTGGGTTCTTCCCATTTTTATAACATTCTTAAAAGCAGCAGCTTTTTTATCAAGACTTGTTGTAAGTACATTGATTTTTTCCAACAGATGGTTCATATAGTAAAAAACAGCAACCCGAAAGGCTGTTGGGTAGGCATCATTGGTAGACTGCGATTTGTTTACATGATCGTTGGGATGCAAAATATCATAGCTTCCTTTAGAATGTCCATTGAGTTCCAGTGCCACATTGGCAATAACTTCATTGGCATTCATATTCACCGAAGTTCCCGCGCCACCTTGGAAAACATCCGAAGGAAAAAACACCGCATACTTTTTTAAATCACTTAGAATATGGTCACAGGATTGAATAATCATATCTGCCTTATCTGCTGGAATAGTTCCAATTTCTTTATTTGCAGCTGCACAGGCCTTTTTGGTCAACACTAACCCCTTTACGAATATTGGGAAATCTCCAATTTTTGAGTTCGAAATTTTAAAATTATCCACAGCTCTTTTTGTATGGACGCCATAATAGAGTTCATCGTAGATCTCCATTTTTCCTAACAAATCTTCTTCTGTTCTTGTTTTCATTATAGTATTCTTTTCTTAATTTATAATACGATGCTTCCTATGAGAAATCCGAATAGTACACTTGCTGCTATGGTAACTGTACCCGGAATAATAAAGGAATGATTAAACACGTACTTGCCTATTTTGGTAGTTCCTGTATCATCCATTTCTACTGCTGCCAAAAGGGTAGGGTAGGTAGGTAATACAAACAAGGCACTTACTGCAGCAAATGAGGCTATAGCCGCTATGGGACTTACTCCCAATGCCAAAGCTGCCGGCATCAAAGCTGTGGTAGTAGCGGCCTGAGAGTATAATAGCATACTGGCAAAGAACAACACTACGGCAAGTAGCCAAGAGTATTGGTTAAGCATTCCTCCCGCGGCTTCTTTAATTTCTTCAATATGGTTGCTGACAAAAGTGTCGCCCAACCAGGCTACACCCAATACACAAATAGCAGCACTCATACCTGATTTAAAAGTTGACATACTTGGGATATCGGCCATTTTCAGTTTACATACCAGGGCAATGACAGTCGCTGCCAATAACATGACCGCCATAATTGCTTCATTGCGTGGAATGGTGGGGTTTTCAATCAGCCCTACTTTCTTAGAGATAATGGTAGCATAGGTGACTATGATGGCTATGGCAATCAAAAAGATGCCCACAGACCGTTTGGCTTCTTTGGTATCTTTATGTGCTTCGACGCTTTTCTGCTTTACCAAACCTGCTTTTACACGTTCTTGATAAACAGGGTCTTGGTCAAGGGGTTTGCCCAACTTGTTCGCAACAATAGCACCCACAACGCACGCTAAAATGGTGGAAGGAATGGCTACGGCCAACAGTTGCAAATACGACACTCCCAGTGGTTCCAAAAAGCTTGCAAAAATTACTACCGCGGCTGAGATAGGTGAAGCGGTAATAGCAATTTGTGAAGCCACTACTGAAATACTCAACGGTTTTGAAGGTCTTACATTTCCTTCTTTTGAAACTTCCACTATGACTGGTAAAGCGGCATAGGCAGTGTGTCCTGTACCTGCAAACAAGGTCATGAAATACGTTACGGTAGGACCTAAAAAAGTAACCCGCCTTGGATTTTTACGAAGTAAGGATTCAGAGAGGTGAACCAGATAATCCAATCCTCCCGCTTTTTGCATTGCGGCTATGGCGGAGATAACCGCCATTATAATGAGAATGACATCTACTGGTACCGAACCGGCATCCAACCCAAAAATTAAAGTGAGTACCACTACACCGGCACCACCAGCGTATCCAATGCCTATACCTCCCATTTTGGAACCGAGGAAAATAAAAAAGAGAACGACGAGTAATTCTATCCAAATCATAGTATGCTAAGTTTAATGGTTATAGTATGTTTTATTAAGTGAAATCAAATCTTGCCTTATTTCACATTCAAGCCGTCTCTAAGAATGACGGCATTGATTATGGCTTTCCACGTTTTTTGGTGTATTTCTAGCTGATTCTGGTCTAGAACATCTTTTACATCAACTTCCATAAGCTGAACACGCTCTTGGAGTTTTGATTTCATTTGGTCAGCACTACTTTCAAATTTTTCTCCTTTGAGTTGTTCCATTTTTAAAGCGTGATACTTTACCATTTTCAGGTAATCTTCACGCAACTTTCCTTGTAGTTTCATTTTATCCATGCGGTCTTCATACCAGAGTTCTTGAAGTTCTTTGTCATTGGACATAAATACAGATACCTTGTATTCGAGTTGTTCTTTCTGTGCTGAAGTTAAGTCTTGCGCATTGATACTTGACAGAGAAAATATCATTAGGAGAACGAATAGTACTTGTTTCATGATTTTATTTTTAATTTTTATCAAACACCTCTTTGGCACTTAAATGTACCTCATTTTTCAATGGAATTCGGTTGAACAAAAGTGTTAAAAAGTGTTAAATCTATAAAGGTCCCTGCTCATCTGTTTGAATATGCCCCCAATAACCTATCCCTCTTCTACTGGAGCTCCGGACCATCACCCAGGTACTCCCGTTTTTGTAAATTATTAATTTTATATCAAATGATTCTCCTCGGTGTATTGCTTTCAAATCGATACTAATTCTCTTTTTGTCATCATTGTATCTTTCCGTATAGTCTTCAATGAGCTCGGTAAATTTTATCCCCCCACTTTCTCCCAGCCCAACGGCAGTATAGCGCACTCCAAAATAGGGCAGGTATACATCAACACTATCATTGAATATTTTTAGATAATTTGAATTCCCGGTTAGGTCAATTGTTCCAAATCCTATTGGACTAACCCTGTCGGCTTCAAAATAATAGGTTTTTGAAAGAATCAATTGTTTAATCTTCGTGTATTGTCCATCTACTACTTCTTCCTTTCCTTGATTTTGTTCTGACTTTTTTTGTCCTAAAATGCTTCCGAAGGTAAATAGCGCAACCAAAGCTAATGTGATTTGTTTTTTCATGATTTCTAGGCTTCATTTATTCATGCAGCAGTTACTTTCGCTGATTTTCATAATCTTTTTTGACCTTGATGAGTCCATGTACACCGATTATAATCAATGGGCTAATTATTAGTGTAAGTTTTAATAGTGATATAAATACATTCATGATTGAAATAGTTAAAAGGTTACGTTTCGTTTAAGTGTGAATTATTATTCATTTACACAACAAAGATGTCTCAATAGGAAGCATGGAATCATGGTTTTTTAAGTGAAACGACCAAAATCCCCACTGAAATGACCTCTGGATAATGTAAATTAATATTAGGCCGAGCAATCATTCTTTTTAGCTTATTCGAGGTGCTTGAGATTCTTACATTATACAATTGAATAAGGCTTCGTTTTTCAAAATTGCTTCACTCTTCAGATAGGTCGTTTCACCTGCATTTTTAGTCGTTTGAGATAGTTTCACCCCATCCGGCGGGTATGGTGACCGTACTTTTGGGGTGTAATTAAAAATCAAGAAATCATGAGAAATTATAAAGTACATATTAGCACAGGACATGTAACCGGATATGGCATAAGTCCTATTTCCAATGAAAACACCTTGATCAAGTTTGTTATGGAAATCGGTAAGAAATTAAACACTTGGTTAAGACAATTGTTCTCAAAAAAAGAAAGCTCTAAAACACATAGCCCGTATGATTCCGAAAAGGATATCACTCCACTATTCATTTAAATTATTAAAGCCTAATAATCATGAGAAATTTAACATCAGTAATCGGACTTGTCTTACTAATCAGTTTTCTTTTCGGATGTTCTTCGGTTAAGGTGACGGACTCCTGGAGGGGCATAAAAACACTAAATATCAAAGACAAAAATATTTTGGTGGTAAGCAAAACAGAAGATCGAAGTGTACAAATCCGTTTTGAAAAGGATATGGTCCAAGTTTTAAATGAAAATGGATACTCATCGGTAGAAAGTCACATTAAGTTTCCATTTAGTGACCCAACAAAAAAGGTAGAAAAAGACAAAATTGAAGAGGTGATTCAAAACCTACGCGAAAATGATATTGATGTAGTAATTGTATCTCATTTACTGGACTCAAAAGAATATACAACAACAATTACAACAGGAGATGCTTTTTACCGAGATCCCTTCCCATATAGATACCATCGCTATAGAAGTTTTTATGGCTATACTGGGTCTTATTACACAGACTACCATACTAAAGAAGTGGAGGGTATAACTTATATTCTGGAAACCTTGGTCTATGATTTAACAAATCCGACAGAAAATCAGTTGATTTCAGTAATTACTTCCAAGGTTGACAACCCCAATAGTTTGGGTATTACCTCAGAAGATTTTTCAAAGAGCATCGTAAAGAATTTGACAAAGTAAAGTTAAAATAGTTGGTTAGTTTTTTGGTTGTTTAGTTTAAGATGATGATTGATGATGTGGTTGATGGACTGCCGAAGATTCGTAGGGACTTCGGCAGTTTTTTGTAAATAAAAAAATGACATATGGATAAAATAAAGTTTTTCGAAATTATTGATTACCCTACTTGGCAAAATCTTTTAACTTCGTACAGAGACCTTAATTCCAAACTAGCAAAAACGAGCAGTACTTTGAGATTTAAAAAGATCGGACAGGGTGTTATTGTGTCAATTACGCTCCTAGTGGCGTTGGTGCTAACATTGCCTAGGGTCTTAATACTATATAACATTACTGAGCAGTTAACAACCACCTTTAGCATAGCTACCGTAGGTGATATTGTTTTTAGATTCGTTTTCGCGGGAATTCTGTTTTGGACCGTATTACAATTTAATACCAATTGGAAATATTCAATCAAGATAGCATCAAGGTCAAAGAGACTTGCCATTACCATCTTGGTAAATGTATTTGTATTTAGTGTTTCGGTAGTTATTTTCAATTCCCTTTATCCCATCCTTGTAGGTCAAAATGTGAACCCCAATGAGTTGGGACTTATCCATTTCGTATACTTCATTGTGGCCCTGATACTGGTTTTTGTATCAGGTGTATTGCGGTATCAGCTAATCCACAAACAGGATGTCCTGGAAAAAGAGCGGTTGAAGCAAGAGAAATTAAAAAGTGAACTCAGTGCCCTTAAAAATCAAGTAAACCCCCATTTTTTGTTCAATTCTTTGAACTCGTTGAACACCTTGATCAGGGATAATAAGCCTGCCACTACTTTTGTAAATAAACTTTCTTACCTGTACCGCTATATATTACAGAGTGGCAATCAAGATTTGGTGACCATTAAAGAAGAACTTACCTTTTTAGAGAGTTATGTGCATTTGATCAAGGCCCGATATCAGAGTAGGTTTTCCATAAACATTCAAATTAACGATGAGTGGTTCCATGCCAAAATTCCAGTAATGGCGTTACAATTATTGGTTGAAAATGCCGTAAAACACAATGAAATATCAGAAAGCATGCCCCTTCATCTAGCAATATTTATAGATGAAAATCATCTGATCGTGGAAAATAAAATTCAACCTAAAAGCACTTATGTGGACAGTACGGGCAATGGATTGGCCAATTTGAACAAGCGTTATGAAATGTTGACCGGAAACCGAATTATGATAACCAACACAAATAATACCTTTAGGGTAAAACTACCATTAAGCTATACTTTATGAAAGTTATAATTGTAGAGGATGAGGTCACGGCAAGTGATAATTTAAAATACCTGCTGAATGCTATCGACCCGGACATTGAAGTGCTTACCGTGCTGGATACAGTAAAGTCATGCATCTCCTATTTTTCAAAACAAAATGAAGCGGATTTGATTTTCATGGATATCCATTTGGCTGATGGATTAAGTTTTGAAATTTTTGACCAGGTAAAAGTGACTCCGCCCATAATCTTTACTACGGCTTATGATGAATACGCTTTAAAAGCTTTTGCCGTGAACAGCATTGATTATATCTTAAAGCCAATACATGAAGAAGAACTTTTGAAAGCTCTTGATAAGTACAAAAATCTAACCCATGCACCATCGATATCCAAAACGGATATTTCTGATATCATGCATTTACTACAGGGTCAGCAAAAAAACTACAAAGCGAATTATCTGATTTCCCATCGGGATGAACTCATTCCCATTAAAACAGAAGATATCGCCTATTTTTATATCGATACGGGAATAGTCAAGGTAGTAACCTTATTGAATAAGGTGTTTTCGATGGACAAAAAATTGGAGGACATAGAACAAGAATTGAATCCCACTTTATTCGATAGGGCCAATCGTCAGTTTATTATAAACAGGAATGCCATTGCAAAAATCAAACAGTATTTTGGAGGTAAGCTCATTGTCAATGTAAATCCCCCAACATCCGAGCGAATTGTAGTCAGCAAAGCTAAAGCCACGCAGTTTAAAAATTGGGTGAATTCTTAGCGTCAAGAAATGGTATTGGTTTAATGCTCGTAAAATCGTAGCAAGTCAAGGTTACAACCTACTATATGTCTGTCTAACCGATTAGCGGTGACAGAAATGGAGTACTTCTACCCAGAATATGCTCGAGTGGAATAAAACCCTATGTAGGAAAATTACTAAAAATAAATACTATTTTTATTGGTGGAATAGCATTAATGATGCTATGCAATTGTTGCCACACATTTAAAAAAAATCAATCTGAATGGAAAAATGGACGAACTTAAACATGGAATTAAGGAGTTATGTAATTTCCCGCGTTTTAAGGCTTGAACAATCATCTACATCACTCATTAAATCCATTCTGAGATTCTTAAAAGAAGATTTAAAAAGTTTAGGACATAAATCAGGAGCATTATCATTTAAATCTAGAATTGACTTATTATATGATTTAGAAGAGCTAGATAAAACCTATTACAGTCATTTATTAAAACTAATGGAAATTAGGAATCAATTTGCCCATAATCATAATGCTGTTTCGTTTGAATCTCTCGATGAGTTTAATCCCCAATTGAATAAATATTTGGAAAAGTATCAAAACGAAAATATATCCGAAGATTTATCGAGAGAAGATAGACTTAAAACTACATTCAATGAAATTTTCGAGATGACTTGTGGTCGCCTTCTAACAATTGAAATGGAATATATTGATGGAATCCAAGAAGAATACAAGGCGCATATTAATAATAAGGCAATAGAAAATATCGACGAAATATGGAATAGTGCTTATGAATATAACATTGAACAATCATCTAAAAGCGGAGTTGTACTTAAACCTCGACCATTTAAAGAAAATTTAGATTTTTTCAAACTGGCTTTCGATTTAAAACTATCAGAATTTACTGTAAAAGAGATAGATAAAATTAAAGATAATCAAAAGGAGGTTTTTAGAAAAAAACTACCAGTAGAAGAAAAGCTCAGAAGATTGGAAGAGGAGGAATAAAAACATGTGGTAACACTGGATATAAAAAATAGCGCAAGTCATTGTTAACACGATGGTTTGGGCATTTTTGGGAAGTCTCCAAATTTTTAAGTTTGGTTTTTAAAATGACTAAATTAAAAACAAAATACAACGCTTTGACTCATTTTAATCTTGAAAGATTATCGCTTTCAACTGCCCTACTTGCCATATATTAAACTTTATAAGCAACCAAGGGAAAAATTCAATGGACTGGAAAACATATCATACTACAACAATAAAACAAGAATTCCTTTATCGATTTCTACCAATGCATAGATTAGAGCAGTTTTTACGCAGTGGGAATATATGGTTTTCAAGAGCAGATAAATTTGGAGATAAATTGGAATGTGTCAAAATTGATGATTTCAGCAACCAAAAACTAAATTATGAAGCAATTCGGTTAAGAAAAAAGAAGACCCTAATCAGCTGTTGGCACCTTGCGAATATTGAATCTGTTGCAATGTGGGATACATATGTATCCAAAAATGAGGATCGAAGGACAACGGCAATTAAATTTAATAGAAAGAACTTAGTAGAGTTACTTTCAACAAGTGAATTTCAAACGAAGGAATCATCTGATATTAAATATGTTCATGGAAAAGTCCAGTATAAGAACTTAGTAAATGTAAATGAAAATAGATTGAGCAGAGCAAAGGTTAAATACGCAGCTTTTCGAAAAGAAAATGCTTTCAAATACGAAAGTGAATATAGATTCACAGTAAAGAATGACTCGATTTTCAAAAATGAAGGAATAAATTTTAAAATTGGAAACCCAAATAATATTGACTTTAATATATTAATAAACCCCTTATTAGATAAGGAAGAAATAGATGAAAGAACTGACAAAATTAATAATTTGGGCTTTTTAGATAAAGTACAAAAGTCTAATTTATACAATTGGTTTCATGCAAATGAATAGAAAAGTATGCTTACAACAATGTACATCATGCCATTCTCCCTATCGGTCGCACAGCTGATGTACTAACAGTTTTGAATAGCAAAAAACCTTTAGAAATCTCAAAATATGATCATGACCACCAAACACTTAAACGCAATGTTGTTATTTCTTTTGTTGGGCGTAACCGCTTTTGCACAAGAATCGAATACAAACGCGTATCCGCTTCAAGCCGATGTGCAAACCCTTGATGGTATTCTAAAAGCGTATTATGATGTTATTTCCGGCCCCGGAGGGCAACCCAGAGATTGGGAAAGAGATACGTCATTACATCACCCTGATGCCTTGATATCCATTACGGGAAAGGATAAAAACAAGAATCCCTATATCAGCACACAGAAGCTATCGGAATATCATAAAAGTTTTGGGGTTCCTAAAAAGGGGTTTTGGGAGTATGAAATCAGCAGGGAAACACAAACCTTTGGCAATATTACCCACGTTTGGAGCACCTATGAAACCAAGGAAGAAAAAAATGGTCCTGTTACGCAACGAGGGATAAACAGTATTCAATTGTATCACGATGGAACAAGATGGTGGATTCTTTCTTGGATGTTCGATAGTGAGCGAACCGATAATCCAATTCCAAAAAAATACCAATAAACGGTTGCTATCAAGGGCTGAACCATTGTTTCAAATCACGCTAATTACCCAAAAACACCCAATAAAAATTTAATGATCAAAGCGTTGGAGAGGTCGATAAAAAATGCCCCTACCAAGGGCACCACAATAAACGCCTTGGGAGAGCCCCCAAACTTTTTGGTAACCGCCGTCATATTGGCAATTGCCGTAGGTGTCGCTCCAAGAGCCAAACCCGCATAACCAGAGCTCATAACCGCTGCATCGTAATCCTTGCCCATCACCCTAAACACAATTACGATTACAAATAATGAAATCACTACCAATTGTGCCAGTACGATTAACAGCAATGGTCCGGCCAAATCGGCTAGGGTCCATAATTGTAGGCTCATTAATGACATGGCCAGGAAAAGCCCCAAGGACAAATCCGAGGCCATGGCCAAGGCTTTTGAATTTTCTGGTTCCCAATAAAAGTTTTTAGAAAAGACTGGAATCAGGTTGGTAATAAGGATCCCTGCGAACAATGCCGTTACAAAAGAAGGAAGGGCAAGTCCCATCCAAACCAACACCTCATTTATACCTATACCAAGGCCGGCCGTTGAGAAGATGAAATAGATCATCTGCAACACATTATTGTAATTCATTTCTACGGAATCGCCCCTACCATGGCGAACACCTACGGAAATAGGTTTGTCTTCCGTTGGTTTTAGGTTGTATTTTTTGATTAAAAACTTGGCAATTGGACCCCCGATAAAGCCGCCGAGCACCAACCCGATGGTTGCGCAGGCTATTCCCATTTCCATGGCATTGGAAATTCCAAAATCATTCTGAAAGGTGGGCACCCAGGCAATGGTGGTTCCATGACCTCCGCTAAAGGAAACCGATCCGCCCAAAACGCCGGTTACATTGGGTAGGTCGGTGAGATAGGCAATACCCACACCGGTAAGGTTTTGGATAAAAAGATAGCCCACGGCCAATACCAAAAGCAACAGTAATGATTTGCCCCCTTTTAGCAGGGTTTTTAATCTGGAGGAAAGCCCAATTGTAATAAAGAAAATGATAAGAAGCGCATCCCTCAATTCTAGCGCAAAGCTGACCTCAATACCGGTTATCGCATATATAATGCCAAAAAATATAGAGAAGATTACTCCACCAGTTACGGGTTCGGGAATGTTATACGCTCTAAAGAAGGAGATTTTTTTGTTTAAGTACTTTCCTAAAAATAATACCAAACATGCAATCATGACGGTATCGCGAGGTCCTATATCCATATCTTATTTTGCCATAATCACCATATCGGTGATGAGTTGGTTCACCATTCGTTTTGTAAAAGTATCTGAGGCCGACTTTAAGGAAGAAGGTTCAAGTAAGGAGGACTGTCCTGTCCACACCATGGTTTCCTTTCCTTCAAATAACTCTCCTTTCACATTATATAGTACAGCTTCGATGAGATATGATTTCTGATTGGTATAATAACCAGGTGCACTATAGGTTCGATAACCTCGATAGATGTATTTTCCAACGCGATAATATGATGGGATATAGACGGTCTCCCCAGGTTGGTAGCGTTCTTTCTCGTTTGAATCGACCAAGGCCATGGTAAGAACACCATCCAAGTTGTTCTCCTTGATTATTTTGATATAGTCTTTGGGCCCACGTATTTCTACTTTTCCGCCGGGGGGAAACATATGGATCCCTACAACTGCATTGATTCCTTGTGCTCTTAAAAGTTCAACGGCATCTTGTTCAAAAGTATTGCGGGCAGCCAAATCTTTTCCTATTCCAACTACAGCTATTTTAGAATATTCCCTATCAGGATAATCATTGCTGGTCCAAGTAGATTCCATTTTCGTCACTCCACAACTTAGAAATAACATCACAATGGAAAGCGTAATCATAGTGGGTAAACAGTTGTGGTTTCCCTTTTTCATAGTAAACACTCATTTTTAGATTAAAACTTCTTGACCTTCCCTGGCAAAAAAGCAATCTTTAAATCTGGCTTGGCATTTTTTTTCTTCTGCACGAATAAAGTCATCATTATGTTCGGGGTCATGATGTGTTAAATATAATTTCTTCACTCCGGCCCTTTCTGCTACTTCAATGGCCTGTTCCCAACTACTATGTCCCCATCCTTTGAAGTTTGAAAGCTCATCAGGAGTATACTGCGCTTCATGTATTAAAACATCAGCATCTTTTGCAAAGTCTATTACGTTTTGATCCAAGGTTTCACCATGTTCCACATCTGTGCAATATACGAAGACCTTACCCTCAACCTCAAGTCTATATCCATAGGCTCCACCGGGATGATTATGTTTGTTGGAGAATAAGCTACCTGACTTTCCAGTACTAAAATATTGGCTATTGGCTTCTTTAGTCAAGAAATTGAATTGGGCTCCCATATTGTCTAGACTTACAGGAAAATATGTGCTCTCCATTTGGTTTGCGAAAACTGCTTTTAAATTGGGAGAAGATAAATCTTGACCCATCGCAATAATATCTATTTTCTTAGAAACATCGTAAGCAGGAGCGAAAAAGGGAAATCCTTGTAAGTGATCCCAATGAAAGTGGGAAAATGCCATAACAATTCTATCGTTTGGCTCAAAGTCACGTTGCATTAACTCCTTTCCCAAATTTCGTATTCCTGTGCCTGCATCAAATACTAAAACACTGCCTTTTTTGCTTTCATCCATAACCGCTACACAGCTGGTGTTTCCTCCAAATTCCTGAAAACCGCTATCACAAATCGGAATCGAACCCCGTGTACCGAAAAATTTTATAAGCATAATAAGATTTTTACTTACTAATATAATAAACTTAAATGTACGGTTAATCCCTAATTTTATATGGTTATATTAGAGCATTAAATGATTGCCGGCTTAAAATGAAAAACCATCTCAAAGATTGTAAACCTCTTTTCTTTCTTTCTTTCCTGCTGTTGTTACCGATTTCAATCTTATCTCAACAAGTCCAATCTCAAGACTCATTGGACACTCCTTTCAGAAAAGGGAGATGGCTTACAGGACTATCGGGAACCATCAGTTCAAACACAAATAAAGAACGTAATTCAGACGAAAAGCGGATTACCAATGAGTTTGGGCTCAATCTATCAACGGGTAAGTTCATAGAGGATAGATGGCTTTTAGGGGGAAATTTAAGAGCGGACAGGGGCAGTTCCTCTGGCAACATTGACCGCACAACAGAATCTTTGTTCGTAGGGCCCTTTATTTCCTATTATCTTACAGATTCTCAAAGAGGGTCATTGTTTGCAAGATTATCGTCTGGATATATACGTTATAGAGAAGAGACAAGTATTAACGAATTGGACAATCCTATTCGAGAGGTTTCTGAAGGCGGTGGATTAGGTGCATTGGTAGGCCTTGGTTATTCCTATGTAATCAATGATCAAATTGCATTTGACATTGGATTTGATTTAAACCTCTTTTGGGTCAGTATAGATCAAGAACAGCAGCCTTCCGGCACTGTTGGTTCCCAAAATATATCAATTAGCAACACTGCGTTTTCCTTTGGTTTTAACGTGATTTTAGATGATTTCTTTTTCTAATGAAAAAACTGGCTATAAGTACTTTTATTTTGATGATCCTTCCCATTTGCCTAATCGGACAAGGGAGAGAAGAAGGTTTTGTGCGAACTGACACTTTGGGAAAGACAAAAAAAATAAAGTTTATTGGTCTACCTATAGCCTTCTATACGCCCGAAACAGAATTTGGTGTTGGTGGTGGTGGGCAGATATTCTTGCTGAACAATACAAATAAATATAATAAGCGTCTTTCCAATATCCTATTTAGTGGAATTTATACCACTGCAGGACAAATTATGTTCAACATTACACCTCAAGTGTATCTTGGCAAAGGGGATTATTTCATTGATTCCGAATACCTGTTCGAAATATACCCAAACTCTTTTTGGGGAATTGGCCCAGAAACACCTGAAGAAAATGAGGAACTGTATGATCAGACGACACACAAGCTCAAAGTAAGTTTTTTAAAGCGTTTGCCACCAGATTTGAATTTTGGATTCACCTATAATTTTGCAAATCATCAAGTCACTGAAATTGAAGAAGGCGGCATACTGGATTCTGGTACAATCTTGGGGTCTGACAGAACTATAATCAGTGGAATTGGCGCAGAATTCAATTTAGATACCAGGAATGATATTGGCTCACCTACTGACGGGCAATTGTTTGGAATTGGTGCTCATTTTTCGAGCCCTATATTAGGAGCAACACATGGCTTTAATAAGTTTACGTTGGATTTAAGGAACTATGAGCCTTTAGGAGCTAGGAGTACCCTTGCTACTCAAATATATATTGAAAATAATTATGGTGATGTACCCTTTCAAGGCATGGCTTTTTTTGGAGGAAGTAGCAGCGCAAGAGGATATTTCTATGGTAGATTTCTTGATAGGAATATGTATGTGGCCCAAGCTGAATATCGTTATCGTTTAAAACCTAGATGGACCTTAGCGGCATTTGGTTTAATCGGCAGCGTTGCTGGAGATGCTTCCGATTTGTTAAAGTTCAATTCCGTTAAACCCGGTTATGGTGCCGGAGTCAGATTCAAACTATTGAAGGACCAAGGAACCTGGTTACGATTGGACATTGGTAACGGGAAAGATGGCCAAAGTGGAATCTATTTTGGAGTGAACGAGGCTTTCTAATATTTATGCAGCTATTGACTTTGGTTTTACATCTTTTGTGTATGTAATATCTCACATGAAATATGTATATTTAACTAGGTATGAGTGTGTTTGGGTTTATTAAAAAAATACTTCCTGGAAAAAATTCAAAATGGAGGGTAACTGCCACTGTATTGATTGGCAGTATCATTGGTTTAGGATTGTTCTTGATGAAAGAAGGTGAGGTGGTTTCATACATGTCGGATAATCCGCAAGCCTGTGTCAACTGTCACGTTATGACCCCTGTCTATAATAGCTGGATGCACAGTTCACATCGCGAATGGGTTTCTTGCAACGGATGTCATGTTCCCCAAGACAATATCGTAAATGCCTATTACTTCAAAGCTATGGATGGGCTTTACCATGCTTCAATTTTTACTGCAAGGGCAGAACCAGAGGTAATTTTTATGCGTGAAGGTTCACAAGAAGTGGTACAGAACAATTGTATACGCTGCCATGTACAGCAGGTAACCCAAACAAAATATAACGGCTTCATAGAAAATCATGAGCAGAACCGGACATCCCGTCAATGCTGGAGTTGCCATAAAGAGGTGCCTCATGGCCGTATTCATGGAATGTCCACAGTCAAGTATAACATTGCTCCTTTACCCACAGATCAAGAAGAAATGGTAATTCCGGACTGGTTACAAAAAGAAATGGAAACACGATAATCCTAACAGTATGAAAAATAAAGTCTTGTTTGTTGTTACAATTGTAGTGGTCTTTCTATTGGGCTTGCTTGCTTCAAGCGTGATCAATAGGAAGAGTGAGGCCAAATACCAATATGTACCGCAGGTAGATATTGGTGAGAATGAACCTCGAAATGAAGAATGGGGAAAAAACTACCCAAGGGAATACCAATCGTGGTTGCAAACATCTGAAACTTCCTTTGCCTCCTTCCAAGGGGGTTCCGCCATGCGCGATGTCCTTGAAGAAGATCCACGACTGGTCGTACTATTTGCTGGATATGGTTTTTCTAAAGACTATAATCAAGGCCGTGGACATTTTTATGCCATAGATGATATTAGAAATACATTGCGTACAGGAGGGCCAAAAGGCCCAGGAGATGGACCAATGCCAGCTACTTGTTGGACATGCAAAAGTCCTGATGTTCCCCGTTTGATGAACGAAAAAGGTATTGCAGAATTCTATGAAGGAAAATGGGCAGATAAGGGAACAGAAATTGTAAACCCAATTGGCTGTGCCGATTGCCATGACCCTAATAGTATGAAGTTACGTATCACAAGACCTGCACTTGTAGAGGCTTTTGATTCAATGGGCAAGGATATCAATAAGGCCACCCACCAGGAAATGCGTTCTTTGGTCTGTGCCCAATGCCACGTAGAGTATTATTTCGATAAGAAAAAACCTGGAGCGGAAGGCACACCATACCTAACTTTCCCCTGGAAGAATGGAATGAACGTGGAAGCCATGGAAGAATATTATGATGAAATGGAATTTTCGGATTGGACACATAAAATCAGCAAGGCACCGATGTTAAAAGCACAACATCCAGGTTACGAAACCTATCTTACCGGTGTACACGCTGACCGCGGCGTTTCTTGTGCCGATTGCCATATGCCCTATAAAAGCGAAGGCGGACAGAAATTTACCGACCACCATTTGCAATCGCCACTAAACAATATTGCGAATTCCTGTCAAGTGTGTCACAGACAAGAAGCAGATAAATTGAGAGCCAATGTTTACGAAAGACAACAAAAAGCAACTGAGAATAGATTGAAATTGGAAGATCTTTTGGTAAAATCGCATATTGAAGCAGCAAAAGCATGGGAATTAGGTGCTACAGATGAACAAATGAAAGATATTCTCACAGATATTCGTCACGCACAATGGCGTTGGGACTATGCAGCCGCAGCACATGGAGCATCATTCCATTCTCCGGTAGAGACAGCAAGAGTCTTGGGTGGTGGACTCAACATTGCGCAAGAAGCTAGAGTCAAGTTAGCGCGATTGTTGGCGACCTTAGGTTTTAATCAGGAGGTTCCTATGCCAGATATTGCATCTAAGGAAAAAGCACAAGAATTTATCGGTTTGGATATGGAAAAACTCATCAAAGAAAAAGAGGAGTTTAAAACCAATTTACTACCCAAATGGCTAGAGGAAGCCAAAGCCCGTGAGGATAAAATGGATTCCAAAGCAGTAAGCATGACCAATAAGTAGTCGATTTTAAACCTTTCTTTAAAGGCTTTTAAGCCGAACGCTTTTCATGAAAATATTCTATCGTATTTTTTCTTCGCCAGTATTGGCACTTGTTTTATTGTTGGTTTTCGCCATAGCCATGGGCACTGCTACTTTTATAGAAAACGATTTTGGTACCGCTACAGCGTGGATTAAGGTATACGACGCCAGTTGGTTTGAGCTGGTCATGCTGGGTTTAGGGCTTTGTTTTGCTGCCAATATTTATAAATACAAACTTTGGCGCAAAGAAAAATGGGCCATCCTTCTTTTTCATATTGCTTTTATCGTAATCTTAATTGGTGCCGGTATTACGAGGTATGATTCCTACGGAGGTATCATGCGCATCAGGGAAGGAGCTTCCTCAAATACAATTATTTCCGATAAGAATTATTTGCAAATCCACCTATCCAACGGAAAGCAAACCAAACATTTGGAACGGGAACTTTACTTTTCTCCTTTGACGGATAATAATTTTTCTATTCAAACCGATTTAGAGTCCATCCCAATTGCCATTTCGCATAAGCAATTTGTAGCCGATGCTATCCCCGAAATTGTCGATGACCCTGAAAATGGAGTTCCCTTATTGCAAATGGTGGTTACCTCAGGAAATGGCAGGGAAACATTATTCCTGAAAAAAGGAGAAATTGAAGAAATAGGAAGCCATAAGCATAAAATAGGTTTTGAGGCAGAAGGAGAAGATGTTATAAATCTTATAGAAAATGATGACCAATTCCAGATGTTGACGCCACATCAGCTCGACTTTTTTATTATGGCCGACCAAACTGCAGGTATTATTAAAGGTGATACCCTGCAACCTATGACCTTGCGGACCTTGTACCGCTCAGGCGATTTGTCTTTTGTGCCGCTATCCTTTCATGAATCTGGAAAAATTGACATCGTAAGCTCGGCTGAAAAACCAAAAGACAATGATAAGGTTAAGGACGATGCTTTAGTTCTGAATGTAGGAGTAGGTGACCAAACAGAAGAAGTAACCTTGCTCTATCGTGACGGCTTTTTACCTACTACACATGAAGTTATGGTAAATGGCACCAATGTGAGTTTATCGTATGGAGCCAAACCTCTTGAAACACCATTTTCGGTACAGTTGAATGATTTTCAATTGGAACGATATCCTGGTTCTGAGAGTCCATCCGCCTATGCCAGCGAGGTTACCGTTTTGGATGGAGATACCAAGATGCCTTTCCGAATTTTCATGAACAATGTTTTGGATTATGGTGGATTTCGTTTCTACCAAGCCAGCTACGACACCGACGAAAAAGGAACGGTTTTATCCGTTAACCATGATGCTTTGGGCACCAACGTTACCTATGCGGGTTATTTTCTAATGATGATTGGCATGTTCTTTACGCTATTTGGAAAGAGTTCCCATTTTATGGCCATCAACAAAAAGCTCAAAAAATTAAAAACGAAAAAAGTAGTTACCGCCTTATTCCTGATTGGGATGATGAGCACAAATCTTCAGGCGCAGCAGCCGAATGATACCATTTCGATTTCTGAGTTAGTCGCACATCAAGTCATTGAGAAACAGCATGCGGCGCTCTTTGGTCGGTTGATGGTACAAGATTTAGATGGAAGGATAAAACCAATCAATACCTTGGCCTCGGAATTTTTACGCAAAGTTTCCCGTAAACCCTATTTCAAATTCAAAAGTGATGGTGAAGAAGTTCGTTTGGATGCCAATCAGGTATTCCTTGCTATGCATGTTGCTCCAGGAGCTTGGCAACAGATTCCCATAATAAAAATAGATAAGAAAAAAGGTGGAAGTTTTTTCGAAGCCCTAAAAATTACTGGTGAAGGCTTAATTGCCTTTGATGATTTAATAAATCCTAGTGGCGATTATGTACTTACCAAAGTGGCGGAAGAGGCTAACGCTAAAAAGCCGGCAGAGCATAACGAGTTTGATAAAGAGATACTCAAGGTAGATGAACGTTTTAATATTTTATTCAACATTTTTTCGGGCAACTATTTAAAAATTTACCCCAACAGTCTAGATGAGAAGGATACGTGGTATAGTTATACCCATCATTTTAAGGACTTTCCTGCTGAGGATGCACGTTTTGTACAAACCATAACCCCATCTTATTTTAATGATTTGGCAGCCAAAAAATGGGCGACGGCAACAGAGAAGTTGTCCTATATTGATACCTATCAAAGCACCTTGGGCAAAGATATTATTCCTAACGATCAGCGAGTGGAAGCCGAGTTGTGGTATAATGAAATGAACCTCAATTTTTGGTTGTTCCAAGTATTTTTCACTTTAGGATTTGTACTGCTGGTATTGGCCTTGGCCAAAATATTCGTTCAAAAACGTTTCATGGATGCACTATGGAATATTCTCGTTGTCCTTTCCTTGGTTAGTTTTCTTGTATTTACAGGAAATATTTTACTGCGTTGGTATGTAGCACAACATGCACCTTGGAGTAACGGTTACGAAATGCTGGTCTTTGTGGCTTGGGTATTAATGCTCTGCGGATTAATGACCTTCCGAAAATCAGATTTCTCATTGCCATTGGCAGCACTATTTACAGGCTCGTTGCTATTCGTAAGTTATCTGGATTGGTTGAGTCCAGAGATTACAAATTTAATGCCTGTATTAAAATCCTTCTGGCTAAAAGTGCATGTAGCAACTATTATTAGTAGTTATGCCCCTCTGGCACTATCTGCGGTTTTGGGCTTTATGGTCTTGATTCTTATGATTATAGAAACCAAAAAATCTGAGAAAGCGATAGCGATTCGCATTAAAGAACTCACTTATATTAATGAAATATCCATGACCATTGGTTTGTTTGTGTTGGCCGTCGGAACTTTTCTAGGTGGTATTTGGGCCAATGAATCTTGGGGTCGCTACTGGGCTTGGGATCCTAAAGAGACTTGGGCCTTGATTTCTATTATTATCTATGCTGTGGTATTGCACCTTCGTTTTATTCCTGCTTTAAAAAGTAGGTATACTCTAAATATGGCCAGCGTTTTTGCCTTTGGTTCTATTATTATGACCTCTTTTGGTGTAAACTATTATTTATCTGGACTGCACAGTTATGCAGCAGGGGACCCTGTACCTGTTCCTAAATTTATTTATGTGGTTATAGTAATTGTGGTTATTACAAGTGTTTTAGCATACCTTAAACAAAGGAAGTCATATTCTGTAAGCATCTAAAATCGATACCCTAATTGCGCAGTAAGCTGCTCTCTACCACCAACACCTAACTGTACCATCAAATCCCAATGCTTGCCAAAACCTTTGTTCACTCCCATAATGGCGTTCCAAGTAGTTGGGGTGAAGTTGACATTGTACCTTAAAGTATCTCCAGAATCCAATTCAAAGAAACCGGCAACATCAGAATCATAATATTGCCCCATACTTCCGGCAAAAATGTTGAGGTTATTGGGAAAGCGATATCCCGCCATCAAGACATACGCATTGGCATTGGTTGTGGTATTGGCTTCTTCGACACTTGCCCTGATATATTGATACGTTCCACTAAAAAAGACATCGCCAATTCCCCCACCAAGCGTTACTGAACCACCAATGATATTAGCTGATACATCAATATTAAGAGGGAGCGCCTGAGGAATATCACTAGGGTCCAATCCTAAAAACGGAGCTAAGTCCACTATCCCTTGCCGAAACTCTTCATCAAGTATAAAGTCTCCAGCGACAGTATTGTCTGCCCGACCAAATATACCTGCCACATTTAAGAATGGAAATATCCACACATCGGGTCGAACAAAATATGTGGTTGTGGTCTGAACAATATTAGAGTTTTGTAAATCAAACAGGGAACTCAAATCGGCTAAATCCCCATCTCCAAAACCAACACTGATTCCTTCAAAATCCAAATCATCATCTTGGGAATGAAGGATAACATTTAAACCAACAGGTCTAGGCAGGCCATATCCAAGTTTGGTTGCCGGCTTTCCAAAGATAGGGAGCACCCAGCCCAAGGTGACATTTACGGTATCAATTGCTACATCCTTCTCAAAAAAAGGTTGAGAAGATTTTCCTTCCCATGTTATATCAGTTCCATCGGGCGCTTTATAATCCGCTGTGGTAAATGTTAAGTTCTGTGCGCCATTCTTTGTGTCATAAGACTCTTTAATTCCTGAAACGATATACCCTTTTCGGTTATCGGCTTTTTTAAAATGTACGATTCGTTTAAAATTTTCCTTACCTCCCGAAAGTCTTGAATCGCTTGTCAGTTCCACCTTATCCAAAACCCCGTTGCTCAAAAAGAGCTTGCCCTTATATTTTTTGATGTCCTTTAATTCAGGTTCTATATCATTCTTGGAATAACGGAAACCAAACACCATTTGGTCTTGACTATTACTAAGCAATTTTAAAGACGATTCATCATATAGATTTTTTCTTGAGAGCCTGCTTAGTTTATGACTCTTTTCTATGGCTTTTTTCAAAGCTTTTAATTCAGGTTTTGAGAATTCCCCTTGTTCTATTACAAAACGAATATCCTTACCATCTTTATAAGATGGGTCATAGATGATTTGAGTTTTCAAATGCTCTTTACCGGACGTATTATCAATTTCAATTTCTAGATTTTGTATAAAACTCCCCTCCTGTAATAGTACACTTGCCGCTGCATCCAGAATTTTTGGGGAAATCCCATGTTCCGAGAGGTAGGAACTATTCAATGGAGCTTCTTGCTGAGCCGATGCACTAAACGCTAAGGAAAAAATTAGGACTCCAGTTAATATATAGTTTTTCACTTTCAAGGTTTTCATATTTAAAAGTAACATTCTATTTTTTTTTGTTGGTGTTATTCTGATTGATAAACTTTCCCACAACTACTGCGGTCACAATTACAAGATAGAACTGCCCTACAAGTCCAATCAAAATGCTTGCTTTCTGTGCCAAAGGGGTCATAGGGGCAATATCTCCATAGCCAATTGTTAACAAGGTGATAAAACTGAAATACATTAGCTGTTCCGTCAAGGTGTTGGGATGGGTTTCTCCCATATGCAAAAGCCCTCCTTCAAAAGAATTTGGATTGGTCAGTTCAATCGACATATATATGAAAAATCCAATCAGACCTAGACTGATAAACCCGCTTATCATGCCAAGAATAACCTTTTTATCAACCGCATGGGAATACCATACCTGTTTAATAATCTCAAAGGTAATCAACAAGTAAAAAGCAAAATAGATTCCAAATTGTATATAACTAACATCCAAGGTCATTTCACCATGGGTTTGGGCAAGACCAAAAATAATACTGCTGGCGATTAATAGAATCAAAAAGAACCAGAACAACTCCTTTCGCTTGGAAATTAAAAGTATCCCCGCAATTAGATTAAGCAAGAATAAGATGGGTGCGATACTTTTATCGAAAATTTCCCCAGGAATAAATAGAGACCCGAAGAGTACTGCCAACTGCGTAATAAAGAAAAAATCAAATCGTATGTTATAAAGTCTGTCTTTCATTGTTTTAGAATGAGTAACCTATTTTGATTCCATATCGAAAAGCGATAAGCTTCAATTCTGTCTTCTGATTCCCATTTATTTCAAAATCAGGATCTATCAAGTCGATAATTCCGAGACGCTTTAAAGAATCTGTAAGATCATCATAAAAAGCTTGTGGTACCGGAGTTACTTCATTTAGTTCTAAGGTATTAAAACTAAGCCCGGGTCCTGCAATAATGAAATCGATAAAGAATCCTTTGTTTAAGTTCAGTTTATAACCTACCTCCAATCCGGGATTGAAGGTTCGTAAGTTAGCATCTATAAGTATTTCGCTTACTTGATTATCCACGGCAGTATATGTTCCGGCTATATCTCCTTTCCTGTTTTGGAATCGAAAATATGTGCCTACATAAAAACCCATAAGTCCATCATGGGATTCTTGAAAATACCAGCGGAATTCAGGAATTAATTTGATTCCTTTAAAATCAAACTCGTTTGTCACGAATCTATCGAAATCAATAGAAGAAATATCAAGGTTACCAGATGAGAATTTATAACCTGTTGATATGCTTACTGAAAAACGATGTCCTATCGCACGTTCATATTGAATCTGATACGTACCTGCCCAAGGCAATAAGGGGTCAATATTTATATGGTTTTTATCTGTTGCCCGCTGTGCATTGCTGAAAGTCGTTTGCAAAAGGAGTAACAAAATCAGAATATGAATCGGTGTTCTCATTTCACATAAGCTTTTAGATTATTCCAAAAGAGCCTTATTAAACTTATACCCTTTATAGTTCACCTTGTAAAGAACACTATAAAAAGCTGGAATAAACAATAAGGTGATAACCGTGCCAAACAATAAACCTACCATAATGGTCACGGCCATGGGCTCCCACATTTCTCCGCCACCTAAATAGAGTGGTATTAAGCCCAACACTGTTGTAAATGTTGCCAACAGTATTGGTCGAAAACGCTGTAGACAAGCGGCTATAATGGCATCCTGAGGCTTACGTTTTATTTCATTTTCCTCTATCTCAATTCTATCCACCAGAACGATGGCATTGTTAATGACAATTCCAGCCAAAGAAATCACACCTAAAAAGGCCATAAATCCAAAGGGAACATTAAAAATCAATAAGCCCAATACCATTCCTATAATTCCCAATGGTATGGTACAAACAATCATAACCATTTTCCTAAAAGAGTTGAATTGAATAATCAATAACATCACAATAATAAAAGCAGACAAAGGCAAATAACTGGCAACCGCTCCCATATTCTCAGCAGTGCTTTCAGCATCTCCACCAAGCTTATAACTATATCCAGAACCCCAGATTGCCACCTGCTCCTCTAGCCAAGGTGTAATTTCAGCTGTAATTGCCGAGGCATTACCACCTTCGGTCAATTCACTTGAAATATTTATTGTACGCGTAAGATTCAAACGTTTGATACGAGTGTACTGCCATTGTGGAATTATGGATGCTACTTGTAATAAAGGAACACTTTTACCTGAACTTTGTGCATAAATGTTCAATGTTTCCAAAGAGGCTAAGGATTGTTGTTTGTTTTGGTCGCTTAACATTACAATGGGAATGGATTTATCTTCCTCGCGATATTCCCCTGTCGTAAATCCATCCAATACGGTTTGCAAAGAAGTCGCAATATCTTGATTGGTCACACCTGCAAGCTGTGCCTTATTTTGGTCGATGTCAATGATGAATTTTTTTCCTTTTGGTCCCCAATCATCTTTGATATTCTTGGTGCCAGAAATTCCGAACAACTTGGTTTTTATAGTTTGGGATATTTCTGCCAATTTATCTGGATCATCACCTGAAACTTTAATTTCAATAGGTGTTCCACCACCACCTGAACCCAGAAGGCCTACTTTAATATCCGCATTGGGGAAAGTATTGAAACTAAAGGAATCCAGTTTTTTGACCATCTCATTATTTACCAAAAAATTGGAGGTATTTATTAGGATATGCGCGTAGTTGGAGTTCGCTTCATCAGGGTTATATCCTAAATCATAGGTAGATGGTCCTTCACCTATATAAGCTGACCAATCAACAATCCCGTCTGGGTTGTTATCAGAAACTTGGAGTGTACTTTTCATGAACGTTTCAATGGCAGTAACCATTTCTTGTGTGCGTTCAATCTTTGTGCCTTCGGGAAGATTCACGTCTGCAGTGATCATATTACGGTCACTGTCAGGAAAGAATACAAAGGCCAACAATCCAAAACCTAAAATCGATAGCACAAAAAGTCCAACAATACCAAAAAGTACCGTTCGCTTCCAGTTGAGCGCAACTAATATTAAATCTTTGTATTTGGCTTTCAAACCATTTATCAAACGGTCCAAAAAGCCCTCTTTTCCTTCTTCCTTCTTTTTAATCTTCAAAAAGAACACGCAGAATAAGGTAATAATGCTCAAAGCTATAATCCATGAGGAGAGCAACGCTATGGTAATTACCACAAAAATTGGCCCCATGATATCACCCATAACGGATTCTGCCATATAAAAGGATAAAAAGGCTGCTGATGTTGTTAGTGTCGAAATCAATAAGGGTGTGAAGAGTTCAGAACAGGAATCTATTGCGGCTTTTTTTACGTCCGCGCCATTTTCCATCTTGACCATAATCGATTCCGCAACCACAATTCCATTGTCCACCATCATACCCAAGGCCATAATCAAGGCGGCCAAAGTGATTTGGTTAAGACCAACATCGATCAAGCCCATGATGAAAAGCGTAGTTATGGTCACAATGGGAATTAAACTAGCGATAACCAAACCTGTTCGCAGTCCAAGGAAAAAAAGCATGACCGCCAGTACTATACCTATGGATTGCAAAAGGTTTCCAATAAAATCACTAATCTTTAAGTCGATATAAGAATCTATGGAGGCCAATCTATTCAACTCCAGTCCTACAGGCAGTTTTCCCCTCCAAATATCAAGCACACCATCCAATTCTTCTCCAAGCTTTATAATGTTTGCACCAGATTTTAAAGAAACATGAAGTGACAGGGCTTCTTTACCATTGATTCGTACTATTTGTGTCGGTGGGTTAATGTATCCTTTTCGAACATTGGTAATATCCTTAAGAGGAACGACTTGACCTCCTTCCCCAACAGGGATTAACATTTCTTCAATGTCAGTAACATTATCAAAGTTTCCTGTTGGTTCGAGAATAATGCGTTCGTCTTCTACATTAATTTGCCCTCCAGAGCTTAAAATATTGGTATTGCTGATGAGTTGCTGCAGACGACTGGAAGTCAACCCATAACTTTTGAGTTTTACATTGTCAAATTCCACAAAAACGCGTTCTTCCTGATCTCCATTTATTTCAACTTTTGCTGCATCTTCAAGTTTGATTAAATCATCCCTGATATCATCAGCATATGTCTTCATATCAGCAAATGAATATCCGTCACTTGTTAGGCCCACTGCGATACCAAAAACTTCTCCGATACCATCATCCTTTAATTGAGGCTGGACCCCACTGGGAAGACCTTCAATACTGTTTAACTTTCTTCGAAGCCTGTCCCAAACGGGTTGCAGATCCTGAGGCTCAACCTGCATGACCAGTTCTACTTGAACCACTGAAAGGCCAGTTCTAGAAGTACTTGTGACCTTTTTTAGTTCGGGAAGTTCTTGGGCCACTTTTTCAATTTTATCGGTGACCAGTTCTTCAACACGTTCAGGGCTTGCACCTGGAAAAGAAGAAACCACTGAAGCGACGCGAATGGTATATGGTGGCATACTATCTCGTGAAAGGCTTTGATAGCCGACCAACCCCATAAGCAAAACAACTCCTAGAATACTTAATACAACCCTGTTGTTATTGATGGAAAATTTGGTAAGATTCATAATTTGTATCGTTTAAGGTGGCTATTGCAATCTTACTTTTTGACCGTCCAATAAAGTTTGTAATCCCGCGGTAGCTATTTTTTCCCCTCCATCTAGTCCACTACTGATTTTAAAACCATCGCTGGTTATTTCTCCCACTTCTATCGTTTGTTTTTTGACCACGCCAACCTTGTCATCATCCGTCTCAATAATAAACACGTAGTTTCCATTACTATCTTCTCCGACTGCTTTTACGGGAACTACCAAGGAATTGTCTATGGTTGCATCACTTGAACCAAAATCGAATGTGACATTTGCGGCCATACCCGGTTTAATATCAGCGGAGGGATTTACGATTCCGATAGCTGTTATGTAGGTAGAGGAGTTCTGATCAATTGCTGGAGAAACTTCAATGACCGTACCCTTGAAAGAACCTTGTTCGATTGCAGAAAATTCTAAATCCGTTTCCATTCCGACATTTACTCTATTGACCAAGGATTCAGGCAATCCTACCTCAATTTTTAAATCATCACCGGCATTTAAAAGTGCAAATTGATGTCCTGAAGACACGCGTTCATCCACTGCTCCATCCGTCCAGGCAATTACCCCATCTTTGGGTGCCCTGATTATACCATAACTAACTTGGGTGGCCTGTATGCTTTTGTTTCGCTTTGCTGACTCATATTGATCCAAAGCAGATTGGTAGGAGTTTTTGGCTGCTTCATAATCACTTAGCGATTGGCTGCCGCTTTCGTACAATGACTTTACACGTTCTAGAGCTGATTTGGCTGTTTTCATTGCCGAATTTGCACTGTTGAGAGCAGACACGGACTGTTCGTAAGCTAAATTTGCCTCTACATTGTCCAGCCTTGCAACCACATCTCCTTTCTTTACTTTAGCGCCCTTCCAATGATTCACTTTGGTGATTACACCACCACTCCTAAAGCTCAGACCTATCTCATCACTGGCCTTGGCCGTTCCACTAAAAGAGCGCACTTTACTGGCATCTGAAGTACCCACCAATTGAAAACTAACAGGTCGAAGTACTTCTTCTTTCTTTTTCTCTTCTTTTTTACAGGAACTAAATGCCAAAATTGTTGTGATCAGCAACAGGCTATGACGGAAATATTTCATGGTCGGTATCTTTTAATTGTTAGTTTCTACTTAGGATAAATGCTCTGGCCCTTTGAATAAAGTCTTGGTTATTTTCTTCAGAATTCATCAGAAAAAAATACCCAATGGCGCGTTCCAATTGCATTGAGGCCAACAGGTAATTATAGTTAGCGGTTGCGCTTGCCAGTTGTGATTGCAAATAATTGGTTTGGGCATCAATAAGTTGAATTAAGGGCACTGCCCCTTCGCTATATGCAATCTGTGTCAAATCCAAACTTTCCTTTGCTGCCTCCTCTGCAATCTTTGAAATTTGGATGTTGGCAATCTCATTGGTCAAATCCAGTACAAGTGCATTGACATTGGTTTCGATATTCAAATCGATATTGCTCTTTTGGATATTTAACTGATCTTCCTGGATTTTAGCCGTTTGTCTATTAATGTTCTGTTGGTTTTGACGGAAAATAGGAAGCGAGAGATTCAATCCCAAATTGTAGGTGCCATCAGGAGCAACCGGCACTCCCTGTGCTACTGTAGAGCCCTTCCCAGATTGGGATATTGCCAAATTGTAATTTCCTTGAAGTGCAAGGGTAGGCACAAATCTACCTGATGCATTAAGCCGATAGGTCCGTTGCACGGCATCTAGGTTGTAGCCAAGGTTTTTCAGTTCAGGAGCGTTCTTTTTGGCTTCCTGAATCAAAAACTCAACAAGATTGGGTCTCAGCTTTGGATTATCCAAAATTTCTAAAAAATCTTGATAGCGATAATTGGAAAATAGCCCTTCGGAGATAACCGCATCCTTTATATCGATCTCCATAGCTATTGGATTATTCATCAATTGGTTGATCGTATAGTAAGCTTGGCTTAATTGATTTCCAGCCTCTATCAGCGTCTGCATGTTCTGTGCCATTTGACTTCGAAACCTCAATACATCAGACTTTCCAGAAGCACCCGCTTCAAAGTTTTGCTCAGAAATTTGAAGGTTTTCTTTAGTCACTCCAAGGTTTTGTGCTTGAATTTGGGCGTTTGTTTTTAAAATCAAAGCATTGAAATAGGCTACCGAACCATTCAAAATAGCATCTAACTCCGCTGCATTGTACGTTTCTTGTTGTGCTTTCTGCAAGTTATCTTGAATAGTGATTCCTGCCGCTGCACCTTCGGAATAAATGAGTTGCTGCAGGCCTACCGTTCCAGAAGTCGAAAATTCGGGACTAGCCCCACCTGATATTTCAGCAACACGGGGATCGACATATGCTGCCGTCGTCGAAGCAGATACATCTGGCAGAAAATTACTCTTAGCGGTTTTTACATCCTGAGTGCTCAAATCAATATTTTTCCTTTCTGCCTCAAGCCCTAAGTTGCGACCTATTACACCATTCATGATATCTAATAAGGAATAGGCGTCCTCAGCAATGTAATTATTCTCCCCACCCACAATATCAACAGTACCCAACATACTATATCGCAACGGGAACTTTATTTCTTTGGCAGTATTAAAATTTAACGACAACCTGTTTTTGTACTCCAATAACATTGGAAGCTCAGAAGGATTGGTTCCGTTTACTATCGATTCCACATCCAAGGCAATACGTCTAAAAAGTTGATCAATAGTTGTTTCCGGTTGATTGGTAGCAAGGATACCTTTTTCCACATCTCGTTTTCTATTGGCGGAAAAGGAAGGCAATTGATTTTCATTTATAGTAGAAACCAAATTTCTAAAGGCTACTTCTGATAAATCAAAGCCTCCAGCTAAATAAACGGCGTCCACATCACCAAGAAGGTCCGACACATTACCATCTTCAGGAAGATTAATTAAGGTGTAGGCAGCATCTTTGTCCGCAAAATAGGTATCAAAGAGTTCTTTTATGGGCAGCGCTTCAGGAAGATAATCATCTACTAAAATACCTACCTTTTTATATTCGTAAATGGAGTTAAAGGCATCAAGGTCTTTAGCATAGGAAAGTGGAGCTATGATATAAGCAATATTGTTGATTCCAGATGTTTTTTGGTCTTTAGGCAAATCGATAAAGTCGCTATTTACGGAACCAAAGACGATTACCGGTTTGGCATAAACTTTTTGTTGATACAACGCTATGTTATTGATAACCCCAAAAGCGAGGATGATATCAACGTCGCTGGCTTCCATAGCCAGATAATTTGATTTTGCGGTATCTAAATCGAATCCGTTTTCAATAGGATCTTTGAAAACTACCTTGGCATCTTGCCCTACAACGGCAGTAATCTCATTTTGAAGTTTTTCAAGCAAAGGAGCATTTTCAACTGAAGTTTCATCAGCCAAAATTCCAATGGTCACAGTTTTGGTATTTTGAGCAAAAGAAATTGATACTCCCACAAGGAGTAAGACTACTAGCAATCGTTTTTTCATAATTTTAGATTATTTCCAACCTTTTCTTTCAAAAACACCTTTCAATAACTTTTCATATGTGTTAAGGTAAAACGTATATTGTTCATCATCTAAAATGGCTTTTATTTCCTTATGTTGCTTTTGCAATAGGCCTTCAAACTTTGTACGAATCTCTTCAGGGGTGTATCCTTTATCTTTTTTTTCCAAACCCTTCATCTTATAGCTGTGATAAAGAATAATATTGTAGTACTCATCCCTTATTTCATTTGATAACCCCATTGCAGTAGCACGATTGTAGAACCACACTTGCATACTATCTTTTTCTTTAGAGGTAAATAAAGTTGATTTGGGGTTAACATTTGCATTATTATCTTTTTGTGCAAAAACACTACTACTTGATAATACAGATATAACCAAACAAAAGGTTAAACAAATTTTCATGATTGGGTTTTGATCTAAAATATGAAATTAATTGTTAACATTATAGTATTAATCCATGAATCCGAAAGTAGTGGATTTAGCATAAAAAACTAATAATCAATACTTTGATAAAAAAAGAATGGTTCCATCAGGAATGGTAGCAAGCTCAACTGATATTCAACAAGGAAATTAAGAATGTGAAGAACTGGTTTTGTTTAACCTTTTACTCTGGGATTTTTTACTCGATATACCTTATCTCCAAATTAAGATTACCTTCCTTATCGCGTTTAACTCTTGTAACCTAGCTACCATTTTCTCATTCCGATTTATTATGAATTTAGGTGCCACATAAACTATCCTGACCTTTGTATTAGGTAGTATCCTAGAAGGCTTATTATGAACGTATACAGGCGTTATGGGAAGTTCTTGGTAAGAGGCATTACGTTTTTTATTGCCATTTACCTTAAAGATTTTCAGATAGTCGAAGTCAAAGCGCACCCCTGATTTGTTTTCAATCTCAAACTGTAGAAATACATTATCACCGCGATATTTCAGATTTTTTAGGGTCAGGGCAATCCCTCTATGTTTCTTTCTAATATGTTTTTCTTCGGGAAGCTTCAAAAATGATTCACAGGATCTGCGCAGCAGTTCTGGAGAATCATTGACCGAAGGACCTACATCCAAATCTTTTGTGGTTTCAGTTTTCCCTGTGGTGAGTATTTGGGTATCCCCGATACTTTCTTGAAGGGATATAAATCGATTGGGATTCTCTAGATGCTCGGCAAACTTTAAGATATAGGAGTATACTTTGCCATCCGTGGTAATCACCAATAAATTACTTGGTTCTCCTTTTACAGCTTTCAATAACCCTAAGTTTTGTTCTTTTTCACGATTGTAGGTGAACACAAAATGTTCTGAACCTGTAATGCCCTGCTTTATATCTGAGGGAAAGAACAAGGCCATCGTCATTGTTGAATTGGCATAAATAGTGTCCAATGTTTTTGTATTCGTTGCGTGAACTTGGTAAAACAAACCCAAGGTCAACAGTATCAATATCTTTTTCATATCCTATATTTTTTATTGTCGTGTATCGACTTTTATTATGAGTCTATAATTGGGATTGACCGTCACTTTTACCTGTCGGTTAGAGCGTTGGAACAATCTTTTGATTCCTGTGACCTGTGGTACGCCTGGCACATTGATATCATCTACTACATCTCCCAAAACCTGTTGCCGCAACTCTTCGCGAAAACTGTTTTTGATATAGATGCCTTCCAACCTGTCCCTAAAATCATACGCTTTAAAAGACAACGGGACATCATCAATGTTTTCGATTTGTAACAATACCCGATTGGGTTTAAAGCTGACAATACCGAACAGTGTAGTATTCTTTGGAATCAGTACACCCTCAATTTCGATATCGTCTAAAGTGCGCATTTGTAATCGGTCATTGACTTTGATGACTTGTTTCTTATCAACCATTACTACGATGCTGGGTACATTTGCCGTTTCTTCTACAGGCAAGGGATTGGAAGCAAAAAACAACTGCTGTTCCAATGCCAATGCTTTTGGGTCAATTTCCTCAACCGATGTTGTAGTTTCCTTTTTTTGTTCTTTCTGTTTTTTAGCTATCGCATTGACCACACTATCCCGAACAGGGTTCGTTGCTCGAAAAGTCCCCGTAGTGTAATTGATACGGCTATTGTTATAGATACTATCCACCATCCGTATCTTTTCTTTTTCCAAAAAATCAGGGTCAAAGACACCTGTGGAATCCAAATACTTTTCATCATAGATGCTAGGTGCGTTGGTTTGCCTGACTTCTTTTAAATCATCCACTGCATCCAATCTGGATGTATAATCATCAATAGGGTTTTCCAATACAGGAACCTGTGTCTGTTGGAGTTCATTTTTTTGGGAATCATCTTCACCAAATGCCAAAATGGAATAGGTAATAATAAAAATGACCACTGCTCCAATGACGGCGATGAACGTTATTTTTTTCTTATCTAGCTTCATAATCAATTTTCTTTAAAGTGTTCTCGAAATAATCCGTAATCAAGAGGGCGTGGGTGTTCTTGGGAAAGTTTCGCTTTTCCAAATGCAACAATTTCCCTGTTGATACCAGTTCGTAGGTATCGATTGCCGACCCTCTGTTGATTTGAAAAATAGTGACCGTTCTAAAGGGGTATGGCTCTGCGGTAAGGTCCAGTTCGGATTTAATGCTGATGACCTTTTGCACTAAAGAATATTGCATCAAACGATTATAGACACCATCAGCTTTTTTTTGTCGATATACATTATCAACGGAACTATCACCCAGCCAAAGGGCTTTTTCAATATGGCTTTCAAAATTTGTGGCGTCTAACCCATAGAAGTAATTATGGAAAAGCCTTAAATGCTCCAAGGCTTCCACTTCTAAATTTTCCTTTTCCTGTACCCATTGCAAGGGAATAACTTCTCCATTTTTACCAATGGCGAAAGAGCCGTCCAGTGCTTTGTTGTACATTTTGTAGGATATGAGACTTGAAATGATGGTGGATAGAAAAGCCATTACAATAACAGCCAGTACTATAAACTGATTCATCTTCAACACCTCGTATATGTTTTTATATGGAGTTTTCATAAGCTATTTTTTATGTGAAAAGTTTAAAAGTAAAGGAGGTGGCGCGCTTGTACAGTTTGAACTTCAAAAAGACGATAAAGCCAATCGTACCCAATTCAATGATGGGTGCAAAAAATGAGCTTCCAAAATCAAAGCCGAACAGGTTTACCCAAAAATTAGTGGTAAACTCCGTGTACAAGGCATTGACAAATACATTCACCAGAAAAAAGGCGGGAACGAGCATATATACAGCAGCATACAACTTGAAAAAGGTATAGGCCATCGACCTGAACTTCTCGAATACGGCAAGGCTTATTACCAACGGAAAAAAGGCTTGCATTATCCCTAGCAGGAAAAACCGTTCTGCCAGAAACAAAGGGTAAATGAACAGGTCGAGCAACCACAGGAACACGCTCAGAATAAAGGCCAGTATTTTTAGACCGAACAAAGGGGAACTCAATGACTCGAACAACAAGGCCAGCCCTTTACTAGCGGCTTCGAGTCCTCCTGTATCTTGTTCAATTTCCACATCCTGCAATTGCAAAGGCAATAATGCTGGAGCCGTATTTCGATACTGTCCTTCAATGGCCACCAAGATGTTGTCAAATACCTCCAATACCTGACTGGAAAAGATGACCAGAATGACAATGACGAAATTCTTTATCAATTCTGTTGGGGTCAACCCCCAGGTATACCCATCCCTATTAGCAACACCCTCATTGTATTTTTTGAGAATGTTGATTAAAAAGAATAGGATGGCGAGGGCTTTCATCCCCACGATAGTATATTGTAGAAAATCACTGTCCTTTATGGTCTGAAAGACAGCGTCCACATACTCCAATCCTCCTACTAATGGGATAACCAATTGCATCGTTTAATAGTTTGTAGCCCTGTTATTGATTTTGTCCTGCATTTCCCGGAAGGAAATGATGTCTTGGTACCGCTTGGTCTTTCGCTCTATCTCAGCGACCATTTCCTTAGAGCGTGTTTCCCGTTCCTTTAATACCTCAGCCCGTTCAGCATCGGTCATTTTTAGATAGTCACTGGAAAGTATCTGTTGCACAAAATCCAAATCCTCCAAAGAATTTTCAATGATGCTTTCAAAGGATTGCGATACCCTAGTGATTTCTTCGGGTTTGATGTACGGGGAGTTTAAAATATTGCGCACATCGTTTCGAACCACATCAAAGAGGCGTTCGTTGTTACGGGCAAGTTCCCGTACCGCCTTCAATTGTTTTACCACATTGCTCACCTTTTCAATACGTTCTTTTTGCTGCTTCATAAACTCAACCGTCTTGATTAAGTTTTCGGTTTGTTTTGCAGCTTCTATAATTTGCTTGCCCAGCGTGATAAAATTGGTGTTATCATACACTGGCATTCCTTGGCACGTAGCACGTGCAGGCACTAAAAAAGCTCCGAGTGCCAAAAGGCACATAAAAATGAATCTTCTCATAACTCTTTTGATTTTAAATGAATGAATTCTTTAATGGCTGTCTCCATACAACCACTCTTGTTATAAAGGGCCATTATGGCCTCGTTGTCCGTGCCGTTGGTGAGGTACGCAGAAAATACTTCTTGAGGTACTTCCAATCGAAAGATGTTGCTTTCTTTCCCGATTTTGATAAAAATCTCGGTGTACTTACGTTTTCCCGACAGGTTGTTTTTTATGGATTTCAGCTGGTTGAGGTCATGGCTGGACAGGCTAAGCCTGTTTTTTAATTCATCATAGCCTTTCTCGTTGTTAAGACTGTAGATGACCTGTGTATTTTCCAGAATACTCGCTGATGTGGAATTGTCGGGCAATTGGTTGATGGACTGTAAAATGATACCAATGGCACCTTCTTGTTTTCGAATGGCCTGGTAATAGAATTCCACTGATTCCAGTACATTCTCAAACTTCAATTGTTTGGCAAACTCATCGAACAGGATAATCCCCTTTTCTTCCTTGTTTTGCCAAATGGTACGCTGTATGGCCGTCTTTATCAGTTTAAGCATTACAGAAAGGATTTCCTTGTTGTCCTTCACCTCATCCAACTCAAAAACAATGAGGCGCTTGTCCTCGATTTTATAGGATTGGTCTTCGCTAGTTTCAAATAGAAAGCTGTACAGTCCTTCCCGCACATACTCCGATAAAATGTGCAGGAACCCTTCTACATTGAAGTAATCTGAATGGATATGGAGCTTTGTCAATAAATCCTCCCGTTGTGATTCGATATAGGTGTAAAAACTATCGAGGGAGTGCGGGGCATTGCCCCTATCTTTATAATAAGCGTGAAGTATCTTCTTTAGCGCAACGGACTGTTCCTTTTTTGGTTGGGTCCCCTCTCCAATGAGTTCAAAAAGAAACACAGACAAATCCTCCAATCGTTCAGGACTAACATCTTGGAGATTTGATATATAAAAAGGATTGATACCAAGGTTCTTTCCACTTTCATAGCGTAATACGGTATACTGTTCGGGATAGAGACTGGCAAACTTGGTATATGAACCACCCAGGTCTATTATCACCAAGCGCACATTCATTTCAAAGTATTGCCGTAGAATGTTGTTTGCCAGAAAGGATTTGCCCTCTCCCGTTGGCGCAAAAATGGCAAAGTTGCGCGCTTTGATACGTTTCTTCTGTTCATCCCAAACATCTTTTAATACTGGGATGTTGTGTTCACGATCATTAAAGATAATACCCTGTCTATCTGTTCTGTAATTGGTATTGTTCAGATAAAGGCATAGCGCGTGTTTTAGGTCGGTTACATATACGTCTTCATTGGAAAAGTTTGATGCAAAACAAGGATAGCTGTTCAGGATATAGTTTTTACGTTCTTCCCCCCTGGGATAATATGGGGTAATGTCCAATTCCTTAAACTCAGATTTTATTCGGGAACCTATGCTTTCCAGTCCTCGAGCTTCTCGAGTCCAATATATAATGTTCAAGTGCCCTCTTATGATTCTGGCATTATCGTCGTCGTTGATTTGACCGACGATATGCTCAATCTTTTTAAGGATGACTTTGTTCTGCGTTCCAAAATTTGAACTCTTTTTGAGCTCTTCTATTTTCTTGTCCAGCAGCTTGCGCCATTTCTGCTTATCATCCAGATAAATAATTTGGTTGACGATATGGTTTTCATTTAAGGAAAGCCCCAGACCATCGATATAGCCTTGGTGAAATACAAAATCATCCGAAGTGAAACGCTCATTTATTTTACTGGTCTGGACGCTCTCTCCAAAGCAGACTTCACTATTGACCGCCAATACATCAAAATGGTGGTTCCCAATCGTCACTTTGGACTTTTCCAAAAGCATATCGGTATCATATCCGAAGTTGAAGCCGTTGAAAAAATTACGGCTCAGTTCGAGGATTTCCTTTTTGTCAAGAGGTTGTATCGACATTTTTCGGCTGTTGTTGATATAGGTAATGGAATCATTGACCGAGCCAATGAAACTATGCACATTCTGATTTAATTCTTGATGAATCCCTTTACTGACTTTTCTAAAGGGATTGACATATTTGGGGTTGTTCAGTGTTTTGTTCCGCACCAAAGTGAAAAACAAGTAGCATTTATGTTCGATATATTCCCTTCCTTTAAAATGGTCATGGGTGGCCTTTGCCAAAAAAGTAGCATTTGGCAAGTATTCTGAATTGAATGCCTTTTTGAGATATACATCCTGCTTATGGATAACAGAGCCTACGGGCAATGACTTTAAGGCCTGAAACCAAGTGCTGTGCAAATCTTCAAAATCCTTCTCGGACAGAGAGTAGACTTCAGGCAGTTCCACTTGATAACAGGCTATCACATTACCATTATTGGCAAAGATGACATTGTCCTGTATCTCAATAATGGGATTGTATGTGGCTATATTAATAATTGACATAATTCGTCAGGTTTTCTTTTTTATTGCTGATAATTTTTGGGAACACCGTATGGAAATTCAGCGAAATGGCTTTACGGGCTATTTTGGTAAGCACAATGTACATAGTGCCGTTCCAAAGTGTAGCCACTAGGATTACCACCAAACTGAATGAAAAAATGATGACCAGTAGCGAAGCCAATATGGAGAGCATCATCATTGCAAAGAGTGATATGGGAAGCCCCCATATCATAGCCCCTTTGCGAATGTTCTTATATACCTCGTACTTTCTCATTATACTACGATTCCAATGAGATAGGTAAATATGCCTACTACGGCACCTGCGATAAGTACAAAGACAAGTACACGGGTAATCCCTTTTTTAAGGTCTGCATTTTCCCCAAAGAAATGTCCCGCATTGAATAGGAACCCGATAAGGAAAATGACGCCGAGCAGCAAAGGAAAAATGGCTCGAATCGTATCGGAAACATCATTGACGGAATCTTCAATACCTCCAATCTGTGCAAATGTGGGTAGGCTTATCAGGAGCATTGCCCACGTTAGATACATCGCTTTTTTCATAACGTTTGCGTTTTATGGCCCCCTAAATGGTTTAGAGTGACCTTGTTAGAACTTACTTTTTGCGAAATCTATAAGCGATTGTAGGGAAAGGCTGAAAAATCAAAAATATTAACGGGTTTGGCCGTTAAATTTTGTTGGATAATTATGTATAGAAGGAAATCTTTAAAAATTGTGTAATGAGATATT
Organism: Flagellimonas eckloniae; assembly: GCF_001413955.1. Classification (NCBI taxonomy): domain Bacteria; kingdom Pseudomonadati; phylum Bacteroidota; class Flavobacteriia; order Flavobacteriales; family Flavobacteriaceae; genus Flagellimonas; species Flagellimonas eckloniae. The sequence continues at coordinate 236,114 of NZ_LCTZ01000002.1, forward strand.
GAAAAACACGGATATGATGAAACTGTTCAATACACTGCTTATTGTTCTCTTTTTAGTCCCTGTCAACACACTGTTTTCACAGGAGAAAAAGGTAATTATTATCGATGCTGGACACGGAGGAACGGACTCTGGTGCCATAGGAACCAATCATAGTAAAGAAAAGGATATCAACTTGGCCATTGCCAAGGCAATGCTTATGTATAACCGAACACTACTTGATAATACTTACAACCTATACTTAACACGATATGATGACACTCTTATTTCATTGAGTCATAGAACCAAATTGGTCAAAGCACTTCAGCCTGACCTTTTCATATCGTTGCATTGCAACCATGCCAAGAACGAAAAAGCCACAGGAATAGAAGTCTATTTACACAGTAAAACAAGCTTAAACACTGAAAATCAAAAAAAGTCGAGCAGCATAGGTTATTCCATTATCGATACCCTAGTTGAGAAATTGGGCTATCGGACAAGAGGTATGAAAAGCGCAAATTTCCAAGTGCTACGAGAGTCAATAGCGATAAGCCCGGCAGTTTTGGTAGAGCTTGGCTTTTTGTCCAATAAGGACGAATCCACCCATCTCGAATTGAAAAAGAACATTGACGCATTGGCATTGGCACTGCTGATGTCCATTAAACTTTAAGATAATGAAAGAACTTTTTTGGAACTTATTTAAAGTACTGAAACAAATACTAATTGTTGTTGGTAATGAATTACATCAATTTTTAAAGCAAGGATTGAATGAATTCTTTGAAAAACTGGAATGAATCAATAACCCTAAAATGAAGAACAATGAAATTTAAGATTGAATCAAAACCGAGTCCGTTACGACAATTGGACAATTTTAGACAATTGAAAAATGGATTAAAACCAATAAAAGCGGATGTAGAAGGAAGGTTTTTGGATGCTCTGTTACAGCACTGTGTTCAACTCCATAATGCTATTGGAAAAGATTACAGCGTGGCCGATCATGACCACATGGAAATCCGATGTGAGGTCTTTTTCAACATTCCGCTAAGTTCTCTTGCATGGATAGGAAATGGCACCCATCGATGCCTACAGGAATTAAGAAAAGATGGAAATGGGGCAAAGTTTGATACAAAAAAAGAATTAGCAGTGTATCTGCAAGGTTTGGAAAGTATTCCTAGCATTATAAAACCTGTAAAGATGGAGTTGATTCAGAAAATAGGTGATGCAAAGAGTAGGTTTGTTTACGAATTGGTGGGTTAATCAGATTGGTTCTTTTTGAACCCGATTGGCCGTCTTTTACTTTGCGCTATTTCATTTTTGTCTTTTTTTAGCAAATAGTTTAAGGCTTCAAAAACGTCCTTGAATTGTTTGTTGTATTTGGCCTCTAATTCGGTCAATTTTCGGGTAAGTTCATTATGTGACAATGCGTATTTTCTTAAGAACACAAAGGCCCTTACAATTTGTATGTTTACTTCAATCGCTTGTGGGCTTCTCAATACACTAGCTAACATTGCTATGCCCTGTTCTGTAAAAGCAAAAGGATTATACTTGCTATGTTTACCCCTGCCTTCATTGTCTAAGGTCACAATTTGTGACCTTAAAGCCATGTACTCTTCTTTCGTCAATTCAAACATAAAATCCGATGGAAAACGGGCTAAATTCCGTCTAACGGCCTGTTTTAATTTTTTGGTCTCGGTTCCGTATAGCATGGCAAGATCAAAATCCAGAAGCACTTTTTGACCCCGTACTTCATAAATTCTAGTTTGTATGGCCTGTAGTTCCATTTTCATCCAATTTTTAGTTGAGACCATACTAGAGGATGTTCACTGGCCATATGGGTTTCGTTTTTTATGCTTTTCAGTATGTTCCATTGCGGCCGTTTTTTAAACCAGATTCCTTTACGGACCAATCCACAATTTTTTACCGATCTAAACAATTTGGTTGAGAGCATCAAATAATCCCGTTGTTTTATGTTGACTCCCATTTTATAGGCTCCCAGGCGATAATAATCGGAATCTTTCCCTTTGTCCAGATCTACTTCAAAAAATCGATGTTTAGAGATGTCCTTTAAATCAGTTCCTTCAGTTAGTGCTGACAAGTGGTGGCTATATGAAGGCAGGTTAAGTGTGCCGGTAACCACAATCAGGTTATTCGATTCACTAAGCTCTTCATATATTTCAGCTATTCTTTGGGATTGGATTTCAATTTTAGTATTTGTCTGACCTGAATTCATGGAGTCATCCAAAAAACATGTGGACAAGACACTTACAATGGCCCCACTAGGAGTGCTGATTTTGTATTCTTGCAAATCCATATCAAAAATGGGATTACCATTTTCATCAAAATCGTTGACATGGGATTTCATTGACTTCACTTGATAGCCAACTTTTGTCAAAACCCCGATACCCCTTCCATAAAAATCATTGGTTTCCAAATAGAGAACATGGGCATATGAATTGGACAAAAAATACTTGTTGAACTCAAATAGGGATGCCCTGTCCTCAACCTCCAGTAAGATGAGTATGTCCGGTGAGACTTCCTTTATGACTTTGGCTTTGTTTTTAACGGCGACCTCATTTATCGGTTTGGAATTTAGTTTGATCCAACCGTTCCAATCTGTTAGATGTGTTGCTTTATTGGCTCCAGAATTGACATTCTTTTTCAAAAACAATTGTCCTGAATTGTGCATCATGGTCAGGTAAGGGCTGTTTTGGGAATCTTCAAAACCCAATAGCTGGGATAAAGCACGCATTCGATTAAATTCTTCGTTGGTACGCATGCCCTTGAGCATCAACTTTTCAAATTCCTCGACCCATAATTCACGGTTTTCTTCCCGGTACTTCTTTATCAGTACCCTGTCCCGGTAAAAAATGTTCTGGATGTTATATGTAGCGATTATCATTTCGGTTCTTTAAAAAGAAGTTCTTGTTGTTCTTTAAAATCTCGTCGATTTCTTCCTCATCATAATAAATGATACCTCCCAATTTGGAGAAAGGTATGGTTTCGTTGATTCGGAAGTTCTGTAAAGTACCTGGGCTAATGCCCAATTTTTTCATGACAATGTTAGATTTGATCCATTTGTCAATTGTAATGCGATCGTAATTGTTCAAGAGTTCCTTGATTTCTGTAACGAGCTCCTCTTTGAACTCCTTTAAATCATCTGCAGTAATGATATTTGCTGGCATAGCTATTCTTTTTTAGGATTGGATTTTTATTTGCACCCAATCTGTATCGTTTGACATTCTTTGTACAAACTTGAATAGATTTGAAGAAAAAAAATCACCAGTCCTCCCCAGGTAGGGTGAAATTTTAACATCTTGAATAGGAAGTGACAGAGTAATTCTTATTCGTCTGCTTTGTCCAAATCAGAGAGTAAACTGATGGTCAGGTCATCCAAGAATTTGGTGCGGCTCTTTTTCCTGATTCGTATCTCCCGATAGTTTTGATATGGGTCTCCGCTCCTAAAATGAAATATTCGCTCCAATGCTTTGGTAATCTCCCGAATACTGGCCCTACCTTGGTTGATTGCCCCTGAACTTTTCAGTGCGTAGGCCAATTCCGTCATATCGGTCTTGCTCCCGGTCCAGTTTAAACGGTTTGAGGGAGTAACTACATGGCCATTCAGTTCACCAATGTTAGATAACCTTTGGTCCATATAAGCTATTAATCTACGATTGGCACTTAACTTGGCCAATAACAGATCGTGGGAGGTGCTGAAATCAGGATCCCTAAAATAATAACGGGCATGAGTAATGTTGAATTCATCGAAAAACTCCCTCGTAAAGTAATGGGTGTCCAAATAAGTTTTCTCCTGGTCGATGTATTGTATAAAGTCGAGGTTACGGGAGAAAAACTCATTTAACTTCTTAAGTTTTCTGTTGATATACTTTTCCTTTGAGGAATCACTTCCTTTTGGAAAGTGTATTTCAAAGGATTTGAGTTCAAAAAAATACACCAGATTGTTCAGAGGTATTTGTTTGACGTGCTTAAAAAAATGAATCTCTTCAGTGGGGGAGAGGAATTTGATTTTAGCGATGTGCCTTTTAAACTTGATCAATAGGTTTCGACAGAGAACGATGGACAAATCACTTCTTTTGACCACGTCCTTGGTAATTGATTGGATTCTTGCCAATTCTTCCGAAAGTTCCTGAGATAGTAGTTGTAATTCCATAAGCTGACCTTTGAGCGTTAGTAACCATTGTAGGTCCAAGCATTATTGAATTGGGGCTATGCTTAATTAAAGGTCAGACCATATTAAAAATTAACATCAATTATTGTGCCTTAATTCTTGTTAATTATAAAAGCTATAAAAATTGTAGAAGAGTTCAAAGAAGCATTGAGCAAACGGTGTTTTTCAGTGAGTTTACCGGAGGTTTAAGTTGTTTCTGGTTCATAGTTTTTGTATCTTGGAATATAATTTAACACAAGTTATATCATATAAAAAGGGAACAAATCGGGAACAAAAAAATCAAAAACAGTAAAAAAGCCCGGTTTTAAAGGGATATACGATTAGGGTTCGACGTCTGTCATCCCGACGAACCACTTTTCAGTGGATATCAAAGCACTGTCAACTGACTGATTGACAGTGCTTTTCATTTTTATTGCATTCATCTGATATCATCTAAAATCATATAAAAGGTGTAGAGTTCGGTGAATGAATTGGTACGTTCCTTGTGCATAATTTTGATAGCATATAAGGTTATTTAGGGTCGTCTTTGCAAACAACCATTGTTTCATTTAAAGACCTGTATCATGATGAAAAACAGTACATTAAAGGTGCTCATTTTTACCAGAGACCACACAAACAATCTAGAAAGGCTTACCATTTATGCACGGATAACCGTGGATGGAAGACGGGCGGAAATCAGTTTAAAACGCTACGTTTCGGTGAATGATTGGGATGAAACACGGGGTAGGGTCATTGGCTTTTCACAGAAAGCACGACTCCTAAACAGTTATCTGGACGAGGTCTATGTGCAGCTAATGGACTCACATAAACAGCTGTTAGGTGAAGGGAAAGTTATTACATCACAGGCTATCAAGGCCCGTTTTCTGGGACAGGACGACCAAAACAAAACTTTAAAAGAACTTATAGAATACCATAACAGGACCCAGGTATTGGTACTTCGACCGGGTGCCATGAAGAACTACTATTCAACAGAAAGGTATCTGCATAAGTTCTTGGAAGAGAAATTGAAGCTCCCCTACATCTATTTGAAACAGTTGAGCTATAAATTCATCTTGGATTTTGAGCAATATCTCAGGACTTATCAACCCAAAAAAGCGAGAAAGACCTGTTCTAATAATGGGGCCATGAAACATCTGGAAAGGCTCATGAAGATGGTAAACCTTGCTGTAAGACTTGAATGGTTGGCAAAAGACCCATTTCGGAATTACAAACTCAACTTTCACAAAACAGAACGAAGCTACCTTTCCGAAAGGGAACTTCGTCTTATTGAGGAAACAACTTTCAGTGGTGCTGGCTATAAAAAGGTAAAGGATGTATTTCTCTTTTCATGTTATACCGGGCTTTCCTATATAGATGTCAAGGAATTGAAATCCCAACAGTTGGTTCTAGGAATCGACGGAAACCTCTGGATACATACCAAAAGGGAAAAGACCAATGAACCGGTCAAGATTCCACTATTACCAATGTCAAAAGAGATTCTGGAAAAGTACGGAAAAGATGCAAGACCTGATGTTTTGGGAAAGCTTCTTCCTGTATTTAGTAGTCAAAACTAATTCATATTTAAAGGTAATAGCCAAAGCCTGTGGTATTCATAAGCACATAACTTTCCATACAGCAAGGCACACTTTTGCTACTACAATAACCTTGTCGAATGGAGTGCCAATTGAAACCGTATCCAAGATGCTGGGACATACTAAACTGACCACCACTCAGATTTATGCAAGGGTTTTGGAAAGAAAAGTAGGGGAGGAGGACATGAAAAACCTTATTGCAAAAATGGAAACCAAAAGCAGTACCAAAGAAATACCATATCAGGAAATGTGAAAAGGTATTTCATGTTTTCTGGATTTGATAGTGGAACGGCCAAATTCGGAAAAGCAAGAGGGTAACGCGCTAAAGCGACGTTACGATTTATAAATTACATATAAAAAATTGAATATCAATACTTTATAAAAAATTCGAAAAAAGAAAAAGAAATTCAGATTGTAACAATTGGCAATATAAGTCTCATAGATAGGTCTTTGGATTGTGACAATTGCAAGGAAAAAACGAGAAAATGGACGGATTTGGAACCATACGACTACACTATAGAACTATAAAGAGGTTTCGACGATTTTCAAGGAAAATGACCAAGTCCTATTCCGAAACTTTGGAAGCGGTCATGGACTTTTTTTGAGTGGCATGGAATTTCTTTAACAAGCAGATTCCCAAAACAGATAAATGATGATGGTGAAAAGACGAGGAAAAGGATAAATGCCCTCATCGCCATTGTAAGGGATATAGAAAAGACACAAACATTACCCACTAACGAAATGTTATTGGCACTTTTTGGGCAAAATGAAATCGTTAAGAAGAAGAGGGAACCTAAGAGGGTCGAGAAGATATTTCAGAAGCTCACGAAAGAGGAATGGAACAAATTGGAAGGAATGATACCAAAGGAGCAGTTAAACCAGTTAAAGGAAAAGCATCAAAGAGAAAAAACGGAGATTTTAAACTTCCTATTGAAAATAAAATTGGTAAAGCCGAGGTTCGGGAAACCATATTGGAGTATGGAAACGAGTGCCAATGAAATTGGACGCCTTAAGAGGATGATGAGAAGGGATTACTAAAAAAAATGATGCCTCGCTCAGTAGTATTAGTTTGTGTAAGTTTTGGGGTATTTGCAGCGCAAAACTGCGTTTTGCTTGCTCATCGTTGAGAATAATAAAACACTTTTAAAAAAATCTAATAGATTGTTGAAATCTTAGTATTCTGAATTAGAGTAAGTTGATATAAAATGTTTTAGAAATAGATGCATTATGAGGTTATTTATTGCTGATATGTCTAAATTAATTTGGTTTTTTGAAAAAAAAAACTACCATTGTCTGGATATCCCAAGGGATTGAAATCAACGAACAACCAATAGAAATGATTGATAAACTATACACTCCCTTTTTACTTCTTGTCATTTTCCCATTTTTTGTTGCAATTGGCCAAACACTTGATGCTGAGTTACTGGAATTGAAGTTCTCGAACGATGGTGATCCTGAAAGATTCACAAGGTCGGAAAATGGATTTTATTTTACCGCTGATGATGATGAATTATGGTTTACAGATGGAACTGTGGACAAAGCATATCTATTTGCTACATCAAATCCCAAGGGAGACATTAGTTTGATATACCCAGCAGGTGATATGGTTTTTTTTGTTGCTGAAGCGAACAATAGAACAAAAGAGTTATGGGTTAGCGATGGCACTGAGGAAGGAACTTTTCAACTTACGGATAGAAGTTTGTCTATTTCCCAGGACGATTCCATTAGGGATATAAAAATGTTTGGTAATAACATTTATTTTGGAGCATATGATGAAATGTTGGGGTTTGAATTATGGGTAAGCGATGGTAGCTCGGAGGGAACATATGTCCTCAAAGATATTAACGAAGGAGACCAAGACAGTTCTCCATTTGACTTCTTTGTTTTTGAGGGAAGTCTTTTTTTTAAGGCCTACACCGAAGAACTGGGTACCGAATTGTGGAAATCAGACGGTACTTCGGATGGTACAACATGGTTTAAAGACATAAATGAGGGTGATGTAAGCGCTTTTACTTACGCAGGTGGATATGAGGTCTTAGAAGATAGCTTTTATTTTTTTGCAAACAGTGGAATCAATGGATCGGAATTGTGGAAAAGTGATGGAAGTGCAGAAGGCACTTTTCTTTTAAAGGATATAAATCAGCAATTCGATGGCAGCTCTAGCAATACGCAAATGACTGGTGGTGCAATTAATGGCAGTCTTATTTTTGTGGCAAACGATGGTCTATCAGGAAATGAACTTTGGGTCACCGATGGAACTGAGGAAGGCACCAAAATACTGAAAGATATAGCTCCTGACTTTGCTTCTGGGATAAACCCCTATAATTTTGACATTGTCTTTTCAGGTTCAAGCGCATTTTTTTATGCAACCGATGCTGGGGAAGAAAATGGTCTTTGGATAAGTAATGGGACAACTGAGGGCACAAAATTCTTGAAAGAAGTCGCTGTGTCAAATTTAACATATGATGATACGAAAGAATCGGTAGCTTTTTTTGGTAATGGTTCAGGCTATGATAGGATTTTATGGCAAAGTGATGGTACTTTGGAAGGCACCCAACCTATTTCAGAAAAAGCAACAGCTTCTAATATAAGCTCCCATGAAAACAACATTATTATAATTAATGGCAAGATTTTTTTCGCTGCGGAAACAGAACACCATGGTATAGAATTGTGGTCCTCGGATGGAACTGATACAGGCACCTCTCTTTTTAAGGATTTAGATAGTTCTTATGGTGTCATTCCATCATTGCTAACTGCTGTGGGCAACCAACTCTTCTTTCGGGGCAATGAATATGGTTATTATGGTCTATGTACCAGTGATGGCACCATTGAAGGAACAAAATACTTGGATATCAATTTGGATGGACAAAGTATCGACGAAGACTCCGAATTTATTGATTTTAATGGGAAGTTGGTTGTTAGCGCCAATGACGGTACACATGGGTATGAATTGTGGATTAGTGATGGCACTCAGGAAGGAACAAAAATGATAAAGGATATAAATCCTGGAAGCGCCAGTAGTATGTACAATGAATTTTACGCAAAAACATTTACAGTGATTAATGATAGATTATACTTTATTGCAGACGATGGAGTATATGGATCAGAACTTTGGACCAGCGATGGGACTGAATCCGGTACTTATAGGATTACGGATATTGCCCAAGGAATTGGCAATCATTTTGGAAGCTATCCCCTGCATTTGACTGGTTATAATGGAATGATTTATTTTTCCGCTTCCGATGGTACAGGAAGTGCACTTTATAGAACAGATGGTACATCAGAAGGAACTATAAAATTGGTTGAGTTAGATCGAATAGAGATGATTGAATTGCTGGACGATAGGCTTATACTTGCAGCGCAAAATTTAGATTCTAGTGATGATTCCTTTTATCTCTGGTCCTTTGATCCAAGTATGGAAACCATTGAAAATTTAAATATGGCTATAGGCTATAATGATATTCCATATCGTGCAATTTTGAACGAGGAATTGTTTTTTTATGGAGGGAATATTTTGACCGATGAGATTGGCATATTGAAAACAAATGGAAAGTATGGAGGAAATATTTTGCTTTTGGATAGAAGCGACCACCCTTATCAAAATTTCGGTATCGGTAACGTTCTTCGATGTGGGGGAAACGTTTATTTCGGAGTTCAGGAGGGTTTTTCTTCAGACAAAGAACTTTGGAAAACAGATGGTTCTGTCGAAGGTACGGTACCAATAATTTCGGAACAAGAAGGGGTCTTCAACTATATAGGTGAGTTGGAATGCTTTAATGGGAATTTGTTTTTCAAGCAAACTGTTGATTCAAAAAAAATATACCTGACGACAGGAGAGACAGATGAAGTATACGATTTGGACATCAATGTTACCAATAACTCATCCGCTCCCAATTCTATTAACAATCTGACCAAAGTGGGTAATAGGCTTTTTTTCGACGGTTCAACAGAAGAGAATGGAAGTGAGATATATACCGCCTATCCTTTAAATATAATAGCTGGGAGTAATTTAACAGATAGTGATGAGGATGGGGTAATTGATTTGTTTGATGAATGTCCTGATACTGAATTGGGAATAGAGGTAAATAGCGTGGGATGTGCTCAAAACCAACTGGATGATGATAATGACGGCATAACTAATAACTTAGATCAATGTCCAACAACTTTACCTAATGAGACTGTCGATCAAAATGGATGTTCAGAGTCTGATGTGTTGGATACAGACGAAGATGGTGTCAATGACACACTCGATTTATGTCCTGATACTCCAACGGGTGAATTCGTAGACGAAAATGGTTGTGCGCAAAGTCAGTTGGATGATGATGAAGATGGAGTGATGAACGATAGGGATTTATGTCCTGAAACCCTACCAATATATGCTGTTGATTCGGATGGATGCCCCGTTGTCTTTGAACTTCCTGCGAATAATTTCAGCATTGAAACTGTAGGGGTAACTTGTGTGGATAAGAATAACGGGCAATTATTGATTACTGCCAATGAGAATCATGATTATACTGCACGTGTTAATAGCGATGATTATAACTTCTCCACTGAATTAATAATTCAGAATTTGTATGCAGGAAAGTATGAACTTTGTATTACCATTGCCGAAGAACCTGATTATATCAAATGTTTCAACTTTGAAATAGCGGAAGCCGAACAAGTAACAGGAAAATCAAGTTCTTCCATTTCAAATCAAAAGTTATTGGAAAATATAGAGATGTTTTCCGGAACTGCCCCCTATACGGTTGCCGTTAATGGTAGTGAGCAACTTACCACCATGTCCTCCTCATTTTCTGTTGAAGTTAAACAAGGTGATTTAGTACAAGTAATGTCTAAATTTCCTTGTGAAGGTGTTTTTGAAAGAAAAATTGAAATAACGGAGGGAATGACTTTTGCACCAAACCCAACTACCGACAATATCTATATTTATATGCACGAAAACCCTCCACCGAATATTAATGTAAGTATATATAATTCAGACTTGAAATTAGTACGATATGGACTACTCGAAGTCACAAATGGCACCTTAAAAGTTTCTTTGGAAAGTCTTTCCTCTGGAATGTATTACATAAGGATTGGATCGGGTAATTCAGATGCACTTAAAATTATAAAGAAATGAAAAAGCTAATATTTTTCTTGTGCTTACTTACGTTTCAGGCTTGCAGTAAAACTGATGGAGGTGAAAACCCTGATAACGTGCAACAGCCAGATCCAACTCCAGAACCCGTAAATACAGCTCCAACCATTCCTAATCTGATTTTTCCTACTAATGGTTTGCTCTGTTCCGACAACCCTTTGGAGTTTAGCTGGAATTCATCTACGGACAAAGAGGGTGGTGCCATTTCTTACGAAATAGAATTGGCCGAGGACAATGAGTTTGAAAATATAATAGAAAAGACAACGGTGTCAGAAACAAAAGTAACATTTGCTCTTGAAAAGGGGGTTCAACTCAATTGGAGAATTAGGGCAAAAGATAGCGAAGGGGAATATAGTAGTTATTCTTCTTCATGGAATTTTTATACGGAGGGTGAAGGGATTATTAATTATTTGCCTTTCAGTCCTGCACTGATTAATCCAAAAGCTTTTTCTAAAGTCGAGGGCAATATGGTTCAGCTTGAATGGACCTCAAGCGATGTTGATGAGGATTCACTTCTTTACGATATCTATTTTGGAGATACTACACCTCCTGGTTTGCTACAAGAAAATAGTGAAGATTCAACGTATGAGATTTCCATAAACCAAGACAAAACCTATTATTGGAAAATTGTTGTAAAAGATGGCAATGGAGGTGAAAGTATCGGAGATATCTGGATTTTTAAAAGTTAGAAAAATAGCTATTTGTCAATGAGGTATTTTTATTATGTATTCTTCGTTCTTTTTGTTGCTTCTTGCAGTAAGGATAGTGATCCTATAACGGTTATTGAGCAAGAGGATCCACCAGAACCAAACTCAATCCCCGGAAATTTTAGTTTGACGGATGTATCTTTTGAAGGAAATATTGCAACTATCGATTGGGAAGATGTTCAGGATTCCGATAATGACCAAATATATTACAGTCTTTATGTAAATAATGTTCTCATTGATGAGTACACGGTTTCCATTGCAACTGTTCAACTTCAATATAATACAAGTTATTCGGCTAGAGTAATAGCTACAGATAAGAATGGGGGAACGGTTGAAGCTAATTCTAACTTTGAATCTCCGCAAAGCAAAATTCTATTTTATTCAGAATTTAACGGGATGCTCACAGCTTTTGATTTATTTAATAAACAAGCTATTTGGAAAGAACCTACGTCTTTTATTGAAACACATTCTGTTTTTGAAAATGTAATTTATTCTGGTATTAATGGGATAAATGGATTGGACATTTTGACAGGGAAATCTGTTTATACAAGCACACCAAGTGCAAATTATAATAGAGAATATAGAAATATAATTGCCGACCAGAACAACATTTATGCCTTTGATTCAGATTCCAATTTACACTGTGTAGATCGTATTACCGGGGAAAAATTATGGGAACGAAGTTTCTTGAATTATTATGCACCGTTAACCATTGATGACAATAGGGTTTTTGTTTGTAGTAGAAATAATGATCATATATATGGCATCAATAAAGTAACCGGAACTGCAGATTGGAGTAGGCAAGTAGACCCAAACCCAACAAGTGCAGCTCCTCGAATAAATACCAATCCTTTAATAATCAATGAAAATATTTATTATGGAGATAACATAGGACGTTTTTATTCGGTGGACAAAAATACCGGTGAGAAAAATTGGAGTATAGGAGGGTTCAATTCATTCTTTCCTTCTCCCACAGTTTTTGAGGATAATATTATAGTGGGGACATATCAAGAACTTTATTCTTTTGATATAAATACTGGAAATCAAAACTGGAATTATAGGCCTTCAGGTTCCTTTGAAACATCTCCCTTTTTGGAAAACGATAGAATTTATATCGGGGTTTCTAAAAATGGAAGTGGAGAGTTAATTTGTTTAAATGCAGAAAGTGGTCAACTGATTTGGAAATTTAATTTAGAGAATAATACGACTTCATCGCCTGTGGTTTACGACAATGTGGTTTATATTGGGGATTGGAATAAAAAATTGTATGCCGTAAAAGCAGATACCGGTGTATTGGAGTGGCAGATTGATACTGAAGAAATTATTGGAAAATCATTCACTTTGGTTATAGGTAGTGGGGATAAAATAATTTATCCATCTGTGCATGGCTTAAGGAATTGAAAACAATGAAATCATGAAGTCAGAACAGTTTTTTTTCTTTTATATATTTTTTGTGTTTTTGTCTTGTGGTAAAGATGAACCTGAGGTTATTACGGTAATTGAACCGTATGTTTCAGAACCCTTGAGTACCGAAAACTTAATAACGTCATTCAATTTAATATTGAATGGGGAAGAACAGCTTGGCACCATTGATCAGTCTATAAGGTTGATTTCCTTTGAAACAGCGGGAGCTGATATTAAAGCGCTTAGTCCTAAAATTGAATATTCAGATAAAGCAACAATCTCACCGTCACCTGATGTTGAACAAAACTTTGAGGAAGAAGTAGCTTATACCGTTTTAGCAGAAAATGGAGAACCCAATGTTTACAGGGTTAATGTAAATAACAGACCTTTAAGTGATGCAAATGAAATTCTTTCATTTAAGATTACTCTAAATAATCAAGTTATAGAAGCAAACATTGATGACGAGTTAAATGAAATAAGCTTCAATGCTGGATCAATAGATATTAGCAATATTGTTCCGAGTATTGAAATTTCCGAGCATGCCATAGTATTTCCAGAGAGTGATATTGCCCAAGATTTTAATAATCTCAACAAATACACCGTTACCGCAGAAAATGGGGCTCAAGTTGAATATAAAATTGTAGTAAACAAGCCTCGTATTACTGGCTTTAGTACTATTGTGGGTATTTTTAGCAATAATCCCATGCTACTTTATACTGGAGCGGATATGGTGGTTCATGGTGAATTTCTTGATATAGAAAGAGAGAATTCTAAAATTTACCTTTTTGATGGTCAAAATAAATTTCCTCTTATTATTACCGATATTCAGAAAACTGACCAAGAGTTTGTCACTTTTCATTCACTAAATTTCCAAGTACCTAGTGATATTCCTTCAAACCCTAATTACAAAATTATTTATGAGGATAACAATCTTACGGCAGAATCCGAAGGTATTATAGATCTAGTGGCTGAAAATGTCCCTAACCCAGTTTCTCTAAATCAAACCCTATATCAGCGAGATGATATTTTAGAGTTAACCGGAGAGAACCTTCCTGAGATGATTGCTATACCTTCAAATGGTTCTCTGTATCTTATTGCGAATTCGGGTAACTATGACTTAATGGTGAATGATGACAAAACTCTATTGACACTTACTCTGGATGGTTATTTTTTGTTCCCATCTTATTATGGTAGAGTTGATGAGGAAAAGACCATTATGTTGTTAGGGCCGAATAGAAGAGCCGGTGCTACGATAAAAGCTATTTTTGATTGAATGAGAGAACACTGTTGGTTTAAGTTGATTTTGGATGATATATTTATATAATATCACAGAATAGTTTGGATGACTTAGGATATTTTGATCCAAGTTATTTCTTATTTTAGCAGAGCATAACACCCGTAAATTTTGTAACAAAATGTACTGATTTGAGCCTAGTGTAGAGTTCGGTGAATCAGTGTGGTTGATTTGTGTAAAATATTGATATTCATGTAATTGTGGTGATTTTAAAAATCCTGTCATCCCGACTTTAACATTTTAATCAGTATCAAAACACTGTTAATCCTATGATTTTCAGTGTTTTTTCGTTTTTCTGCAATCAAATGATATCAAACCATATCAAATTAAAAGTTACCTAAAGACGACCAAGAAGTTACCTATTCGGTTACCTGATTTTAGCACCTATCCCAATGCTCTGTATTAATGGACTTTTCGGAATTGGGTTCTCGGGAAATCTGGATTTGAACTTAAAAATCCTGTTTTTTGACCTTAAGTTGTAATCAAACTTGACTAAATTTTACCAGAAGACTTCAAATATAGTCTCAAAAAACCTTCTTTTAATAGTACTCTTAAAAATCGCAACTACTTATAACCAGAGTTAGGGGAATTTATGATTAGAGAGGACTAAGAAAAAAATGGAGCAAATCAATCTTTGAAATAAAAACCCCATTTGATTTCACCAAATGGGGTTTTCGAAAAAATAGCACCTAATTCAAACTTAGTTTTCGGTAGTAAACGAAACAGTTACTTCGTTTTCGAGCGTGCCATCCACACCGTCAACGGTACCTTCTGCAATTCTAAGGTCATACATTGTATTTTCCATTAAAGCTTCAGTAGGTGTAATAGTGATGGTACTATTTTGTAAATCTTCAATCAGCTCAAAGGGTACACTATCCGATGTGCCGTTTACCACTAATTCTATAAAAGAAGCGGCATTCAAATCGGACAAGACCGCTTGAGAAAATGTTATTGTAAAAGCAGCGTTTACGGGAACATCCATAGTATTTGTATTCGCCAAAATAGCTATCGACACATTGCCATCCGTATTACTTCCATCCGCTACTATTGATACAACGGTCAAAGGATTAGGCGTCCTAACCGTAAAGTCCACTGAGAAGTCTTCTCCCAACAAACCACCATCAGCCGCTTGATAGTCTTGACTTAACACCAATCGGTACGTAGTTCCAGCAATCAAGACATCTTGGGTTTCAATTATCAATTCAAAGTCTATAAAACTGGAAAGGTTGAACGGAATCTCTTCAACAGCCGTTCCATTTTCCAATCTGCTAAGCGATAAAAATTGCGGGTCGGTCGGAAAATCGCCTGTTAACGATTCCGAAAAATTTACGATAATTGAGGAATCCTTAAGTAAATCGGTAACTGGACCGTTGGCTACAAAATCGACCAACTCAATACCCCCTACTTCATTAAGTATAAAACCTTGCACAGCTGAGATGCCCAGTGGTTCTGGCAGTATCCCTTGTGTGGTAAAATCAACAAAGACGGGATCCTCCAAGATTCCCCCATCAGTGGCCTTATAGCCCTCATTGACTATCAATTGATAGTTGGTTCCCCCCCTCAATGCTTCTTCGACTTCTATCGTTATTTCAGTGTTCACCTCACTGGTAATAATTGTCGGCACCTCTGCCACAATTTCCCCATCTTCCAATCGAAAGACACCAATTAAGTTGTCTCCCTCAAAAATCATAGGCTTGGAAAAGGTGATAAAGAACGGACTGAAGTATTGTACATCCGTAGTACCTGACGAGGCCAACAAATCGGTTACCTGAAACGTATCAGGTCCTGTGCTGACAAAACCATTAACGGAAGTAACCATCAATGCTTCCACTTCCATTGTAGGGTCCTCTGGTACGGCATCTGGTTCTGGGGTATCGTCCTCATTGCTACAACTGAACATAAAGAGGGTGAAAATTGATAAAATAAAAAGCTTTTTTTTCATGATTTTACATTTTTTGGTTTGCACTGAGTTTGTCTTTTTATTTCAAAACAAGGGCTGAAAATGACGAATTCCAAGGTATTTTTATCAAAGACAACTGTATTGATCAAATGGATTATCAAACGGTTAACCTCCTTTGGATTCACCGTTCGATTAGTTTTCCAAAAGGCTATAAATAAATATGTTACTTTTAATTTCAGTTGAAAATTTTATGAACCTCAAACCATGAATGCAGATGGAAAGATGACCTATATTGACCTAACTAATCTAAAAGCCATTTCACGTGACGATAGCGCTAGAATGCATAAATACCTCGTGCAGTTTGAGCACTTGATTCCCGAGCGAACCCATCAGTTGGAAAAGGCGTTGACCGACCAAAATCGGCTGCGCATACGACAAATCCTCCATAAGATGAGCCCACAGTTGCAATTCTTTGGCATACAGAATATTATGGTTACGGTACAGCGACTAGAATTTGAATATGAAACCATGTCCCTTTTGGAACTAGAGCAACTTGTTAACGAGATTATTGTTAAATTACAAGGTGCCTTGTTCGAGGTATCCGAATATATCCGTTTACATTTTAAATGACCAATCAAAAAAAATCAATACCAATAGGTTGTGTAATCATTGATGACGACCCTTTCATTCAAGACTTATTGAAGGATAAGCTCCAGCAACACTTTCCGGAGATAAAAGTGCTTGGAATGGCCATTGACGGCAAACAGGGCATTTCCAAAATCGCTTCGCTAAATCCGGATTTGGTGTTTCTTGATGTGGAAATGTCGGACATGACAGGTTTTGAAATGTTGTCCCAGCTTAAAAACATTGCATTTAGGACCATTTTCATCACCTCCTATAAACATTATGCCATCAAGGCCATTCGGTTCAATGCACTGGATTACTTACTGAAACCCTTTGATTTGGAGGAATTAAAAAATGCTGTTAAACGATATAAAGAAACGGAATCGCCTTCCATGAATTTGGTGTTACATAATCTAAAGGCACAAAACGCCAAAGACCAAACCATGATCCTAAGAACCCAACAGGGCGAATTGTATATCCTCCTAAAAGACATCGTCAGTATTCAAGGAGAACGCAATTACAGTTACATCAATTTGGTTAAAGATAAAAAGGAACTGGTTTCGAAAACCTTAAGGAATTTGGAAGAGGTATTGGAAGATAAAGGTTTTTTTAGATGTCATAAATCATTTATTGTCAGCAAAAATCATATTATATCAGTAAGAAGATCTTCAATAATCCTTTCTGATATGACGGAGATTCCAATTTCCAGAAGAAAACAAGATCAATTCAAAAAATGGCAAGAAGAATAAGTAAAACTTGGCTACTGATTATCATTTTGACTGTGTTTAGTCTATCTATAGCTACAGCTCAAGAATTGAATGCTGCCATGGGCAGAGAAGCCAGACTTAAAGTAGTGAAAAAATGGGAGGCGCAGATTGATAGTGCAAGGAAAGTGGGCGACATAGTAACGGAAATCACTTTGCTACCGAGGGTTATTGATAATCGAATGTGGGATTATGGCGATTACTCAGGTGCCTATGAAATGGCTGTTCATTTAGAAGAGCTTGTTACAAAAAATCCAGATTTCGAAGTAGTTAGACAAGTTGAAGCAAGACTAAATTCGTCTTTGGGTGAATTGTTGAAACAGCAACAGCGGTACAAGGAAAGTCTGGAGTATTTAGAAAAAGCAGTGACCTATTCGCGAAGGGATAGTATTTTTTATATTTATAGAGATGCAAGTACTGGAGTAGGCGAATTGTATTCTCTGATAGGTGCTAATGACCAGGCTGTAATATACTTTAAGAAATGCGAGAAAGAAGGCCTCCCTTTTAGATGCGACGATAGATTTTATTGTTTAGAAGAAGAATACTACAATCAACTATATCGATTTATTGCAGAACATCATTTTAGAAATAATGAACTTGATTCAACAATCTTTTATTCGAAAAAGGCTATTAGCTTCCATACAAATACTCCTTCGCAACTTGCAAGCGAGCACGTGCTTCTCGCAAAAGCTTATTTAATTACCAAAGATGTAGATTTAGTTATTTATCATGGAAATGAGGCATTGAACCTTATGCTAAGGTTTGGTATGCTTCGGGAAGAAATAGATGCTCATGAGGTCTTGCATAGGGCTTACAAGGAAAGGGATGATTTTGAAAAAGCTTATTATCATTTTGAAAAATTCTTTGAGCTGCATCAAGAACAACGTTCATTTGACGACGCGCTTCAAATCGGCAAGTTGAACACGAAACGAGAGCAAGAATTTGCCCGTCAGGAAAAAGTACTGTCAGATAACCAACTTTCCAATCAAAGGTCAATCATATGGGTTGTATCTGGAGGGTTAGTTCTTTTGATAGCGGGGCTTTTTTTCATTTATACTCGTCTTAAAATCATCCGCAAACAAAATAAAATCATTGCCCAAGAAAAAGAAAGGGCAGAACAATCCGAACGTTATAAAGAACAGTTTCTGGCGAATATGAGCCATGAGATACGTACACCAATGCATGCTATTTCTGGGATGTTGAACAGTATGCGTCGGCAAAAACACCCAAAAAACCAAAAGCATTATCTAGATGCTATGAAAGTAAGTGCAGATAATCTTTTAGTGTTATTAAATGATGTTTTAGATCTCTCAAAAGTAGAATCCGGCAACCTAGATATTGTACAAGAAGCAATCGATGTTCCAAAAATAGTTCACAATACCATTCATTTGTTCCAGTACAAAGCTGAAGAAAAAGGACTATTATTAAAAACTACTATTCCAAAAGATTTTCCAAAACAAGTGGTGGGCGATACCGCTCGACTGCAACAAATATTGGTCAATCTAGTGGACAATGCCTTAAAATTCACCGAAAAGGGGAGTATTGAAATAAGGTTAGACCAAGCTGGCAATTTCATTCAATTTGAGGTAAAGGACACCGGTCTCGGAATTTCGGAAACCCAACAGAATCTTATTTTTGAATCCTTTAAACAGGGGGATAATATTTCCAAAGGCAGTATTGGGGGAACTGGATTGGGGCTCGCCATTTCAAAACAGCTTATTGAACTGCAAAATGGGAAAATTTGGGTAGAAAGTGAAGAAGAAAAGGGAACTTCCTTCCACTTTCAATTGCCTTTACAACTCCCCAAGAACAAGAAAACAACAACAAATCAAATACTTGCCGAGAATGAACTCTTGGCAATCGGCAAGGAAATGAAGGGGGTAAAAATCCTTCTCGCGGAAGATAATAGGTTTAATATTATGGTGGCCCAAGATGACCTACAATGGTTTATACCCGAAGTGGACATTACTATTGTTAAAAACGGTGTCGAGGCTTTATCAGCCTTTAAAGAAAAAGCTTTTGATATGATTTTAATGGATGTGCAAATGCCCGAGATGAATGGCTATGAAGCTACCCGAGCAATCAGAGAATTGGAAGTTTTAAAAAATATAGATAAACGGACGCCTATTGTAGCTATGACCGCCAGTCTCTTAAAAGAACAGATCAATAAATGCTATGATGCCGGCATGGATGGTTACATTCCCAAACCGTATCAACTACAGGAATTGGTACTTGGATTGGCCAATGCTATTGACAAAATGAAAACTTCTAAAGAAATGTCGCACAATTAAGAGCTCAGGGCTAAATAGATGTACATTCCATATCTAATGAATCGATATTCGACCATCTTTTCGGCTATAATTTCAAAAGCGAACCTGCTAAAAATCACAAGCTTTTTTGTTTTTAAAAACATATAAGATCGTTCTTATGACATAAAGGTGCTATAAAATCGCCATTTCTTGGAACGGATAAAGAAAATAGGTGGCGGGCCTTAAATTGTTAGTTAAGTGGGACTCATTTAAATCATAATTTTTATGACTTTATGCATAGAAATAGCGAATACTACTTCATTATTTCCCATAGTGGAATTTATAAATAAAAAGAAAGTGTTTCAAGTAATTATCTGGGTAATGTGTTGTTTGTCAATTTTAGCTTTTTCTAAAATAATTAATTGATTTGAAAGACATTGGCATACCCAAAATAGGGTCTGTCATCCCGACTTAACCATTTTAAGTGGTATCAAAACACTGTTAATCCTATGATTTTCAGTGTTTTTTGTTTCTGCTTATCGTGTCCTAAACCACTGGTCATAGCCTGACGGAAGCACGGGCTTTATTGGACTCTACCAATATTTCAAAATGGATTCCATTAACTGGCTTATTTTTTGGAAAGTCACTTTTCCATTTCCAGTTACTTGAAAGTAAGACTGAACCCTCTTGATAGGCTGTATAAACCTCAAATATGTTAACTTTCCCCAAGCACCAGCCGGTGCTGGTTTAATAGACTTAGGTCCATTCTTAGGTTTATGGAGTCTTATAGTCTTTGTTTGGTTTACCCGAATCTTGTTTAAAAACAAAAATATTACTGATCAATACTAAAACAAAAATAATAACGGAATCATTACCCCTGCTGCAGCGCGTTTAGAATTGGTGATAAATTAACCAATAAAAACTCAGTGTTGCTCTGCCGTGGCTTTTTAAAATAGCTTTAAAACCAAGCTATTGTATTTCCAAATTTAATATGCAAAAAACTACTATTTCAATTTTTCAAAGCATTAGTATAAAATTGCTTTTTCCCTCTTTTTTTCTGTCCCATTAGTGGATAGCTCACTAAATAATTATTTTCATCAATAAGATTGATCACATAATGTGTTGTACCTTTTGGTAATGTAACCTTTACTTTGGTATTCATGACTTCTGCCGGTGTTTGAAACCATTCTTCAAAACGTTCACCACCATTTGACGTATAAATAAGGTTTGCTTTTATCACTTTTGCACCATGCTCTTCAAAAGAGAATGTGACTTCACTTTGGTTATTTTCATGGGACAAAACAGTTGGGACGCTTTCTTTGTGAGGTAATTTCCCATTATATTCAGAATTATAATAGGGATAACTAGCTTTTATTTCTGTAAGCATCTCTGTTAGTTTATTATTTAGTTGTTTCGTTTTTTCAGGGAGCTCATTCACTAAATTTTTAGATTCTTCAATGTCAACACGCTCTACTTTTTTTCCTTCAGAATTGTAAAGTCTGTAAAGTTCCAAAGATTCAGTATTTGGATTATTTATGGAATCGTAATTTCTAATTAATTTGTAATCTCCTATTCTAATGGTGCTTTCTAATGCAATGCCATGCGGAAAATGCCACATCATTGTAGTTCGGGTATCCCCGTCCTGGCTTTTTACCAAATTAGGATCGGTTGGATCTTTTAATAGCAATTCCGAGATATCAGACCCATCAAAGGATTTGTCCTTTGGTTGTTTTGAATCTGTAAGGGATAAAATAGTTGGATAAAAATCCAATCCATTTACCATCACATCAGACTGTACTCCTTTCTCAATTCCTGGCCCTGTAATAATCAAGGGAACTCTAGTGCCTCCCTCCATCGCTGAAATTTTTCCTCGATCTAAAGGATAATTATCTGTAAAAATTTCTGCTTTCCCCTCCATACCTCCATTGTCTGAAGTAAATATAATATATGTGTTTTCTACTAATTTATGACCAGGCCATCTTGGGTCATCAGTGGTTTCCAGGTAATTAAAAATTTGTCCCACATAATAGTCCATCATATCTACCATAGAAATGTAATAGGGATTACGTTGACCATCTAAGGGCCAATTCCCTGGATCTGTGGGGTAATCAACACCTAATTTTTCGCAGTATTTTTCTAGCAAAGCTTTGCTTCTTGTATGAATTGGCGCGTGTACCAACCACGTGGCATAATATAGAAAAAATGGGTCTTGTTTGTTTTGTCTTAAAAAGTTTAAGGCATCTTCATTATTTTGATGGTATGGATAACCATTTTCATCTAAACGAAAAGGGTCTGAAGCCTCATCAGTAGCAAAATCTGTAAGTCTGTTAGGCTTTTGGGGTTTAGTTACTCCTCGATCTGAACGTGTATAATCAAAACCTTGGTCTTCTGGTTGTGGGTATGCTTTATGATCTACGGCCATATGCCATTTACCTGCATGTCCTGTGGTATACCCGTTGTTTTGCATGGCCCGTGCCAAGGTCATTTCGTTTTCGGGCATTCTTCCGCTATACCAGGGATCCATCATTCTAAACGTATCTTTTAAATAGGGTAAAGGAGGGTGTCCTCCTACAACATGCGTTTTTTGTGCCCTGGCCGGATGATTACCACTCATTATCGCACATCTACTTGGTGCACAGGTTGGAGCAGGCGAATAGGCTTGCCAAAACATAACTCCTTTTTTTGAAAGTGCGTCAATATTGGGAGTTTCGTAAGGAGACGGTTCATCAATATCGTAACATTTAACATCTTGCCATCCTAAATCATCAGTAAGGATTAAAACGACATTGGGTTTTGGTCTATCCGTATCCAATACATTATTGGATAGCACAGTTTTACTTCCTTTACAAGCAAATACGATTGCTATTAATGTTACTATCTTAATTATTTTCATTTCTTGTTTTGCTATTAAATGTTCCCAATAATTATCTAATTATGTTGTTTTAGATATTTCCATTTTTAAATACTCAGATGGTAGGAATCCATGTAGTTTTTTGAACGATGTTGAGAAATATGAGTTTGATTCTATACCAATTTGGTACATAACTTCGGCTACATTATATCCTTCGTTACTTTTTAAGAGTTCAGCGGCCCGTTGTAATCTGTAATTTCTTAAATACACGTTTGGCACTTGGCCTGTAAGCTGTTTTAAACGTCTGTAAAAGCGTGAATTACTTGAACCCATTGCGGTTGATAGTTCTTCAACCCCAAAACTGGAATCGGATATATTTTTTTCTATGACTTGAGTAACTTTCTTTAGAAAAATCTCATCTTTTTTTGATAATTCAAGTTTTATACCCGCCTTTGGTAAGGCACTGTTTTTAGAAAAATATTGTCTTATTTTTTTACTGTTCTGAATTAGCCTGATAACTCGCAATTCTAAATGTTTTATAGAAAAAGGCTTACTTAAATATTCCTCTGCTCCAAACTCCAGTCCTTTGATAACGTCTTCATTCGCGCCTAATGCTGTTAATAATAATACGGGTATATGGCAAGTTTCCGGGGTAGACTTTATTCTTTCACAAAGCTGATAACCATCCATTTCTGGCATCATAACATCACTTATTACTAAATCAGGCTCATTTAGTTTGATTTTGTCAAGTGCCTCAATGCCATTATTGGCTATCCTTACATTGTAAGTGGAAGAGAGTTCATGATACAAAAAACTCTGAACATCTTCTTCGTTTTCAACCACTAGAATAGAAAACTCTTTTTGACTTTTTGTTTCAGTAGTATCAGTATTCTCTTTGCTTATAGTATTGGATAGTGGTACCCAATCTTTAATAAAAGATTTTTCATTTATACCTATATTATCAACATCATGGGACTCTATGGGCTTAGATGGTATTTTCACGGTAAATCGAGTCTCAACACCGGGAGTACTTGTAGCATGAATTTCGCCTTCAAACAAACTAACAAGAGATTTACAAAACGACAGTCCAATGCCTCCTCCACTGATATCACCTTCCTTGTTCCCCAGTTGATAGAAGCGCTCAAAAATATTATCTAAATTTTCGGGAGGTATTCCTTTTCCATTATCAATAACATCAATTTTAATCCAGTTTTTATCGTTAGAGCGCACTATTCCTGCTTCTATACTAATAGTACCTTGTGGGTGTATGTTTTTAAATGAATTGGAAAGCAGGTTGAATATGATACGTTCAAACTTTTCTATATCGATAACGATATCTTCGTTTGGGTCGGAGACCTTATAAAAAAAGTTAATGTTTTTTTCTAAAGCGTAATTTTCAAAAGCCTCGGTGGTTGGATATATAAACTCACCTAAGTTTAATTTTGTAAGATTCAGTTTAACTCGCCCTTCTTCTGCCTGCCTAAATGTAATTAATTGATCCGCCAGACTGAGTAGTCTTTTAGTGTTCTTCTGAACGATGGACAAATATTTCACATTGCTTTGATCGGAGTTTTTTGCAATAATACGTTCTAAAGGACCTGCAATTAATGTTAGAGGTGTTCTAAATTCATGCGATAAATTCGTAAAATACTGAAACTTTCCCTTATTAATGGTTTCAATACGTTCCTTATCCTTTTTCTCATATAAAAGCCCTTGTTTTAACCGTTCGTGTTGAACAAAATATATAACAACGCCTACACCTAGACCTATGGCAATTATAAAAAAGATTAGATAACTCCACCAAGTATTATACCATGGCGGCAAAATTTCAAGATTTAAAGTTCTTTCAGATTCACTCCAAATACCATCTCCATTAGCTGCTTTAACCTTAAAAACATAATTATCCGCAGAAAGATTGGTATACGTTACTATTGCCTTTCCTTCTTCCAACTCAATCCAGTCGTCATTAAATCCTTCCAACTTATAGGCCAACTTATTTTTTGAGGGAACCGAAGTATGTTTAACAGATAAATTAAAAGATATAATTCTTTCGTCTTGACTTATGGCAATGTTATCGGTTTCTGATATTGATTTTTCGAGTAAGACTTTACCATTGATTTTTTCTCCTATTTCAATCCTTTGATTATTAATCAACAAAGCTGATATTAAAACCTCAGGGGCTTGGTCATTCTTTTTTATTTCCTCTGGATTAAAAACCGTTAATCCGTTTAATCCGCCAAAATAGATATATCCTGACCTTCCTTTAAAAAAAGCATTCTGCCTAAAATTATTTTGGGGCAAACCATCTCTTACATCATAAACATTTACATTATTGGTACTATCAATATCAAGCTTCACCAAACCCATATCGGTACTTAACCATAGATACTCATCATCTTGTTGTAGAATACCATAAATAGCATCATCAGGAAGAATGTCATTTTTCCTATAATATTCTATTTTTATTGGTTCTCCTTCTGTATTTAGGGTCATCTTGTTTAACCCTCCCCCAAATGTTCCTATCCAGATATGGTTATTTTCTTGATGAAGTGTAAATATATTATTAAGGCTTAATCTAATTTCATCGGATTTGTTGTTGGTATATACTTTGTTTATTGCAATTTGGCCTCCATTAAATGTTCCATGCATGAGTCCTTTAGATGTGGCAAACCATAAGTTGTTTGTATTATCCATTAATACATCTTGAACTCTGCTGTTATCCAAACTCAAAAATGAAGACACATCTATATCAGCTTTATTTTTTGCTTTAATTTTCTGCCAAGGATTTGATAGAACGGTGATATTATTTCCAGATAAGATGATATGATTTTCATCAATTTGTTTAATGGCCCTAATAGGATTTTCATTTAAAGGTGTTCCATTTTGTATTAAAGAAAGCCTTTTAAATTGATTATTTTTTGGATTATAAACCATCAAAGAATGATCCGCTCCAAACCACAAAAACCCATATTTGTCTTCAAAAATACATCGTAGCACATCTCCCTTATTTAATGGGATTTTGTTTTGTAGGTCCTCGAACTTAAGTTTTTTGACTGTCTTGCTATTTACCTTGCTCAAGCTTCTGGACAACGTTGCCTTGAAAGCGGATATCCAAAGTTTCCCTCGTGAATCTTCAAAAATTGATGTTATTAAATTATCTGGAATCGAATAAGAATCATAGGGATTGTTGGTATATGACAAGAATGGTTTTTGAAAAACATCCAACTTGTTTATTCCGCCTTGTGCAGTACCTATCCACATCACATTAAAATCATCTTGATATAATGCATTGATGTGGTTGGCGCTTAAACTAAACTGGTTTTTGGAATCATAATCAAAATGATCAAAATAGTCTTGTTCTTTATGATATTTAAATAATCCGTAATTTCTTGTCCCAACCCAAATCACTCCTGAATGACCTTCAGTGATAGTCTTTACTGACCATTTAGAGATGTTTTGGTTATTTGACGAACTAAAATCATTAAGTACATGGGCTGTATCACCATCAATTGTTACCTTGAATATGCCACTATCCGTACCTATCCAAAAAATATCATTTAAGTTTAAAATCGCTCTAACTATTTTCGTTTCAAAAACTTCAAAATCTTTTATAGCTTCTATTTCTGGTTTTGTACTAAAAGTTTTTGCATCAAAAAAAAGTTTTTTCAAACCATTTGTAGTTCCTACAATAAGTGAATTTTCATCTTTAAAACTAAAATCTAAAATTTCAATAGTATCAGTAACAGATTCTAAAATATTCTCTGAGACTTTAAAAATGCCTTTTTCTACATCCTGAAGATTACATGTATACAACTGGTTTTCTCCGGAGAACCAAATACGTCCCTGAGGTCCTGATACAATGCGATTAATAGATAACCCTTTAGGGAGCGAAACGGTATAAAACTTTTCTAACCAAGGAATGTAGGCACTAAGGCCAAGATTGGTTCCTATCCATAAAACACCTTTTTTGTCATTATAAAGTGATGTTATATGGTTACTTGAAATATTGCCTATATTTTTTGATTGGGTCGTATAGGTCTTAAACTCATAGCCATCATATTTTATTAAACCATTAGGTGTGCCAAACCAAATAAAGCCATACAAA
This sequence comes from Flagellimonas eckloniae, assembly GCF_001413955.1. Lineage (NCBI taxonomy): Bacteria > Pseudomonadati > Bacteroidota > Flavobacteriia > Flavobacteriales > Flavobacteriaceae > Flagellimonas > Flagellimonas eckloniae. The sequence continues at coordinate 262,885 of NZ_LCTZ01000002.1, forward strand.
TCTTGCTCAATAGTATTGATGGTATTTTGGTTAAACCCTTCTTTATTTGAAATTCGTTGAAAGTTTTGGGCAATAGTAAAATTTAATAAACTAAAGCTTAGCAGAAATAGATTTATAATAGATTGCTTATTAATCAACTTCATATAATTATTAGTTTTTATAGCTATCCTTGATTTAAGGAAATGTTATCATTATAATGAAAAACAAATTAGCTATATTATAGTAGAAAACTTTCCAATTAATCAACCATTTTCATGTTACCAGAATAAAAAGCTACAGGTTCATGTAGTTCTTAAGGCTGAAGATTCTCTTTCCATTAATATCTATATGGCAAACCTACCAGCTTATTCTGCAATAAAACTGATGGCAATACTGTTCTTGTATTACGCTGAAATAGATAAACTTACTAAGATACCTGCCACCAACCAAAATTACTCTTTTGATTATCTTCATTAATCACATTGTTATTTCCAATTGATTTTAGCCTCATTGGTTTCTAAATTTACCCAAACCAAAGCGTGCTCGTATTCTCTTGTTAATACCCAACCATTTATGACCATATCATTTAAAGGCTTCCCTAGCGGCTTATCAAATTCGGGATACCATTCCAAGCATCCCATTTCCATTCTATAACCCCAATTGTATATAAAATAGGAATGTTCCTGGGCACCGGCCAAAAAGGCAGCCAAAGGAAATGTAATACTATTTTTAGCAATTTTTTGCTTTTCTACATATGGTTTGGACATAGCTTCCTTATCAATCCAAGCAAAACCGGGCCAAGCTTTGAAAACTACAATTTTACCAGATTTCCCGGCTTTTTCCATTTCTTGTATATCAGTTAACATACTTTCTTTGGAAGTGCTTGCAAAATGCCCAAAATGCTCAATCATTACAACATCTGTATAATCAGGGAAATTATTACCTACATTTCTTTGAAAGGTTGAACGGATACCGTTATAAACGATTAGCTTATCATCTCCTAATTTCTCCCTTGTTTCCTTGATTAAATCCTTTAAGCCTTGTTGAATATCATTATACTTTTTTTGTCCCCAGAGTTTAATATTCGCGGGATTTGAAACTTGGATAAATGCATCCATAAAAATACCATCTGTACTTCCATTTACAATTTCATTTTTAGCAACATCCGTCCACCAATCCCTTACTTTTGGATTGGACAAATCGTAACGTTTTAACCCTTTGTTCTTAAAATCCAATTCACCATCTTGCTTACGTAACCACCATTGAGGATGATTCTGATATACTTCATGGGCTTTGTACATATTGTAATCCAAAAAAGAATTCCAATAAAAAATAACTTTCATCCCAGGATTCAGTTTTTTTAGCTTCCTTGCTTCTTTGGCAATAGCATCTTCGGTATATTCATAGTCTGGAGCGCCATGTGCTTTCTCTAGAACAATGAAATTTGACCTAGATGTTACGAATTTCGCTTCGTCTTTGGTCATTAGACCATCACGTTTACCAAAATGAAATGCTACAGGAACTTTATCCCAGCTAAAATTTGGATAGTATTCTTGTTGTGAATAAGACAAGAAACCCAGTAAAGTGAAAATTATAAGATTTATTTTTCTCATAATACCATTCCCAATATTCTAATTAAGTTAGAAAAAATCCCAATAGGTAATTTTTTGGTGCACTAAATTTTCAGTTAAGAAATCTACTTAATTGGCTTCAAAGCCAGAGATTTCAAACTGGATGTCTTCTTGTCTCCTTCAACCAAAGAGGTTGTTATTGTATGTTTTCCAGGAGTTTTGAATTCTAAAATTCCCATATTATAAAAAACATACTTTTCAGTGGCGGCTTGTTGGTTTTGTATCATTACACTTTCGTCTGTTGTTGTTTTCCAAACCAACCTACCAGAACCACGATAACATAATTCTAAATAATAGTAGCCAGGTTTTTGTACGTTAACTTCCCAAGTTACAGTACCGTTATCCTCCCAGTTATTTATTTGATTTGCATGTTTCCATTCGCCAAATTTCTCCATCCAGCGTATGGTTTTCTCTTCAGCATTTTTAACCTCGGCAAATTCACTTAGCAATATATTTTCCGTGTTGGGATATACACCTATTGGTGCATTAACTTCTATGTTGTTTGCTTGGGTTTTTAATTTGACTTCAATTACAGAAATTAAATCATCAGGTGCTTTACTGGGGATATTAAAAATAGTCCAGTCTTTATCTCTTTCATATGAAATATCCTCGGATTCTGATGAGTTTAAAACTGATACCGATTCTATTTGGGCTTCTAGTCCAGGTAAGTATAATTTTCCATCGGACGGCCAATCAAAAACAGAAAGAAATAATGAATTGTCTTTTGTTGTTATATCACCCCAAGGTAATTTATGTCCCCATGGCGAAGAACCTGCGGCGTATACCACTTGGGGATATTTCTTTATCCATGCACCAGCTTCCTCTAAAAATTCTACCCCGATTTCTGGAACTACACCTTTAGGGTCTGGTCCTACATTGAATAAGTAAGAGCCTCCTCTGCCAACAGTTTCAATAAGCCTGCTAAGTATTTCTCTGGGACTTTTAAAATTATTGTCATACCAAGCATACGACCAAGAATCGTTATTGGTGTCGCAAGTTTCCCAAAGTCCAGGAATATTTTTTGTGGGTACTTCCATATCGCCTTTGCTGGCATAATCGCCCATACCATGTCCAATACGACTGCACATCATGGCATTTGGCTGTAATTTGCGCACCATATCCGCTAGTTCTACCACATATTCTTTTGGCATATTGCCTGGTGTATCAAACCATACAAAATCTATTTGTCCATAATTTGAACAAATCTCCTTAACCTGAGGTTTACATTTATTGTAAAAATAATCTTTAAACCCAACCTTATTTCCTTTGTCATCCAAATCCGGTCCCTTTCCTCCTCCAGGAGTGGTCCAATCTTGATTATGGGAGTAATAAAAACCAAAACCTAGCCCTAATTCATGACAAGCTTCGGACAGTTCGTGCATAGGGTCCCTGGCAAATGGTGTAGCATCAACGATGTCAAAGTCACTTACTTTAGAATCGAACATTGCAAACCCCTCGTGATGCTTACTGGTAATGATGATGTACTTCATTCCAGCATCCTTAGCAAGTTTTGCTATTTTTTTTGCATCAAAATCAGTTGGATTAAAATCTTTGGCTGTTGCCATATATTCTTTAGGTGGAATATTGGCTACTCTGGGATTCATGATCCATTCCCCTATGCCATAATAGGTTTTATCTTCCCATACGCCTCCTAAACTGGAAAAAAGCCCCCAATGGATGAACATTCCAAAATTACCTTCATCAAAAAGTTTACCTTTTCCGTTTCTTAAGGCATCTACCTTTACTTTATCGTCCCCCCACATTTCGTCCATTCCCTTTTCACCTTTCTTTTGTGAAAATAAAGGATTACTTATAATTAATATTATGAAGAGAAGTAGTAGTAAGGTATTATTGATGTAGGTGTTTTTTTTCATTTTTCTATTCTAGTATTCTTTAAATTTTATATTGTTTCAAATGTCTGTTGTAGACACCACTATGTTTCTGGTATTTTTTACGACAACGGTATGGAATACAGACACAAAATTTAAAGCGTTAATAAATTAAGCTAGTATTGCTTGAGAAAAGTATTTCTATATTGAGGGTGTTAGAGTATGAAATTCATATGGAATTTTGATTTTTTAAATAACGCCCAAGAAAGTTAGCGAAGTAATTTCTTGGGCGTTACCAGTGTATCAAATATTAATCGACATAACCTTCATTTTGGTACCAATCGTTAAATACATTTAAATCCATTTCCGATTGTGGTATTGGCCACAACCATTCATAGTCCGGGAATGGTGGTCTACCATTATAATAAGGAGTATAAGCATTTCTATAATCGGTTAATGACCCTTGTGCTGCAGTCCAATCAAGGTTTATATCCGTTGTTTCAGCAACTAATCTGTTGGTTCTCATAAGATCGAATTTACGCTTGAACTCTGCGTTAAGCTCTACGCGTCTTTCTTGCCAAACAGCTTGTCTAAAATCATCTTGAGATAGACCAGGGGTCAAATCTTCTAAACCAGCCCTATTTCTAATTTCATTAATAGCTGCATAGGCTTGGGCATTTGGAGTTCCATCAGCTTCATTTTGGGCCTCGGCATATATTAACAGGGCATCTGCATATCTATAAAGTATTAGGTTTGCGGTTGTATATCTAAAGTTTGTTTCTTCCCCTCCAAGAAAATATTCAATATCTATTAATTTCCTAAAAGTTGGTTGGCACAAAAAGGTTCGACCATCAGCAGAATTGTATCTTGTCATTAAACTAAAGTCACGTCTTTCATCACCGTCTTCAAAAGCATCATAGAGATCCGGAGTTGGTATGTAAGATGCTGCACGCAACATTTGAGTGCCAAGAAAATCCATTTGTGCTACGGTTAAATCAATACCTTCAGAGTCTAATAACGGGCTCTGATTTTGGGGCCCCCAATATTGACGGCCATCAACATGTGGATTACATTCACGACTGTACCAACTTCCTAAATTTATGACTTTGATATAGGATAACTCCAGCATTGCCTCTGGTGTAAACGGATTTTGATAATCCCATGCTACGCCAAATGCCGGTGTTATGTTGGCACCATCTACTTTGGCCACTGTATTTAAAGCGTGTGGAGAATCATCAAGTATCTCTTTTGCTTTATCGCGAGCTAAAGCCCAATTAGCTGCATCTCCTTGAACAAACTCTCCTCTTGACGTTCTTCTATATCCTGCGCGAGTCAAATAAACGTCCGCTAGAATAATTTTGGCAGTCCATTTAGTAAAGTGACCATCGGTATGTAAACCCTCTCTACAATTATTTTCTGCAAACTGAAGGTCTGGTATTATAATTTCATTATAAATAGTTTCTGCATCTGTTCTGGGTTTATCAAAATCTTCAGTACTCTCTATAGCATCGGTAAGCATGGGTAGGTCACCATATAATTTGACTAAGTTGTAGTATAAAAATGCTCTTAAAGCTCGAGCCTCACCTAGAATTATATTTTTTTCAGTTTCGTCCATATTTATGTCCGGCACAAATTTTAAAGCTGTATTGGCTCTGCTTATACCTGTCCACCAACCAGTATATACATCTACTTGTTCAAAAATCCTATCGGATGGTGTCACCGTATGTGTACCAAAAGAATTTATAAAAGGTGAGCCTCCGGATTTGCAAACTTGGTCGTCTGTGAACGAATCTACAGCAGCCATCCATCTAAAATGCACATCGTTCACAATTCTATAAATACCGTCAACACCAGTTCTAGCATCACTAGCTGTTTGCCAGAAATCGTTTGCTGCAATAAATGATGGTGGTTCTTCAACAAGATAATCCTCGCACGACAAACCCATTAAAAGAATAATGAGTAATAAGCTTATTTTAAATTTTTCTTTCATTTTTGTAATTTTTTAAGTTAGTATTTTTAAAATGTAACATTTACTCCTAATCTTATAAGGCGACTTGGGGGATAATTCGTCTGGTCATGTCCTAAACTTGTATTCCCTCTTCGAGAAGATGTATCTGGTGTAAGGCCTTTGTATTTCGTCCATATAGCTAAATTTGTACCTGATAAGTATACACGTAAGTTGCTTACACTTAATTTGTCCGTAATTTCTTTTGGAAAATTATAGTTACACGTAATGTTTTGTAACCGTACAAACGAGCCATCTTCAATATATCTATCACTATATCTTAATGCTCCTGAATTGGAATTTAGATTCATTCTTGGGTATATATTGCTTGGATTTTCTGGTGTCCATCTATTCCAAGCTCTAGCTTCAGATTGATTACCTGTAAATGCCAATAAAGCAATGCTTGAATGATTGTGGACATCTTTGCCTATTTGGGAATCCATGTATATATTAATATCAAAGTTTCCAATAGTAAATGTATTATTGATACCTAGTGTTACCTCCGGTTGTGCCTGACCAATGATTTGCCGATCAAAGTCATTGATTACACCATCTCCGTTCAAATCTTCATATAACTGGTCTCCGGGATTTGCTTGTACACCATCAGCACCCCCATCAGCATCTATAAAGGGTAGCCCTCCTTCATAACCATCTACAAATTCATGACCGGCATTAGGGTCTGCATTATAAAGATCTATTCGTCCTTGATTGTCAACACCCTGGAATGTAGCAAGGTCATCAAATTGTGCAATACCTGCTGTTTTGTAACCATAAAAAGTACCTACTTCCTCGCCTATGATTAAACGTTGCGTCCCACCAGAAATAAATCCGGGATCCCAACCACTAAAGGTATTATCGAATGTTAACCCTTTTACTATAGTTTTACCTGTTGCGACATTACCACTCAACGCCCAGGAAAACTTATTACCTCTTATGATTTCGGCATTAAAAGAAGCTTCAAAACCTTTTGTTTCCAATGATCCGGTATTTTGGGTATATGTTGTAAAACCTGATTGAGCAGGAGCGGCCTGGTTGGTAAATAAAAGGTCATCGGTAACTTTTTGGTAATAGTCTAAAGTTGCAGTAAATCTATTTCTAAAAAAACCTAAATCTACTCCTGCATTAGCTTGCGAGGTAGTTTCCCAAGATAAATTTGGATTTGGTAATTGGGTTTGATAAAAAATTGGGGAAGTAACTTCACCAAAGGGTGTTTGTTCCGCTTCGTATAAATCTAAAGAATTGTAAGGGTTAATCGCTTGATTACCAACAGTACCATAACTAGCACGTAATTTAATCTCTGATATGGCATCAACATCTTTTAAGAAGTTTTCTTCTGAAAGCTTATAAGCAAAAGCAGCTGCATTAAAGAATGACCATTTATTGTTTACAGCGAATTTTGAAGACCCATCATAACGTCCTGTATACGTAAATAGGTATTTGTTGTTTATAGTATAGTTTACCCTTCCAAAAAATGAAGCTAGAACATTCTTGCTATACGAAACTTGATCCGGGTCATTAAATGTTGCAATACCTGGTGCGAAATAGGTAAGGAGGTCGTTCGGGTATCCAAAATTTTGAACACGAATACCTTCAGATTCATTTTCTATTATTTCTTGCCCCAAAACAGCATTTAAGTTACTTTTCCCCATTTGTTTATTAAAGTTAAGGGTATTGGAAATGGTGATTTGGGTTCTCCTAACATCATTAGTTCTAGAACTTCCTGATGCTCCAGCATCTTCTAAAGCTTTTCGATAATACCGTTGTGCCGTATGTCTTTCTTGAAAGGCAAATGATGACCTAAAGAATAGAGACTCAGCGAAATTGTATTTTAAATCAACACTTCCAACAAACTGTGATTGTAAAGTGGTGTTTATAACATTTGTTATAGCTGTTCTGGGAGTAAGTACTGTTTCCTCATCATTAACTATATCCTCATCTTCATTATTGTCTAGTCCACTTAATGGATTTGATCTAATAGCTCTATTAAAAGCGGTATTACCTACTGTCTCTCTATTTTGACGAGAATAGTTTATGTTGGTAGCTATGTTTAGTTTTTTAGATACATTGGCATCTAGCCTAACTCTTGTAGTTACGCGATTAAAATCACTACCTAAAACGGGGCCAGTAGTTTGTAAGAGTCCTCCTGAGACAGAGTATCTCATATCCTTGTCACCACCACTAAAGCTTACATTAGTATTACTTTGGGTTCCTGCGGAAGTAACTGTTCTCTGCCAATCATTGGTACGTAAACTACCTGCTAACCCACGTGTCAATAACGAGTCTTGAGCTTCGTTTAGTTCAGTACCTATATTTAGACGTGCTTCAGCATTTACAATAGCATACTGATTGCCATCCAACACATCAAGGTAGCGGTTTACCTCTGATATTCCAAACTCTTGTGAAATGTTAATAACACCTTTACCTGTTTTTCCTTGTTTTGTAGTTATCAATATCACGCCACTAGCACCACGAGACCCATAAATAGCAGTAGAAGAGGCATCTTTAAGAATTTCTATGGATTCAATATCTGCTTGATTTATCATGGCTAAAGGACTCAAGGAGGAAGAGGTTAAATCGCCAATTCCTATGGACTCTTCAAGTGCATTATCCATTTGCACACCATCAATGATGTATAAAGGTTCGCTACCGTTTAAAGAACTAATACCCCTTATTTGAATATCCGCTGCCCCTCCTGGTTCACCGGTACTATTTGTAACAACAACACCTGGCGCTCTACCCGCTAAAGCTTGATCTAAACCTACAAAGCCGGATTGAGCCACTTCTTTTGCTTTTATGGAAGATACGGATCCTGTTAGGTCACTTTTCTTTACCGTTCCGTAGCCTACGACAATTACTTCATCTAAACCTTCAACATCAGGCTGAAGGGTTATGTTGAATTGTCTTTCGGATCCAATTGTTACTGTTTTCTCCTCATATCCAACAAAGGAAATCTTTAAAACCTTTGAATCCACGGGGCTTGGAACGTCAATACTAAAATTTCCATCGAAATCCGCAATTACTCCTATAGACGTACCTTGTACCAAGACAGTTGCCCCACCTAAAGGCACACCACCATCATCGGTCACAACACCTGTGACGGTCTGATTTTGAGCATACAAAACACTCGATAAAACGAATAAAATAAACGTGCATAATTTTTTCATAAATAATTTAGTTTGGTTTATAGTTTAGTTAGCAATCAGTCTATGAAAATTCTTGGAAAACAATTAAAATGTTTCCACAAAGAATAATCCAACTACAAAAGAACAGCGTTTAACACTTTTTAAATCACTCTAATCCGTCAGTCTTTTGCTTATTTCGGTCAAATCAAGTTCGTTTTTTGTCAAAAAACCAGTATAACCAATCAAACAACCCAACCTCTAAAAAACAAATGGATTGGTTAAACAAGTAGTGCAAAAAACCCAGTAAATTCAGTCATTGGATAGAAAAAGTAGTTTGTTCCTAAAGGAAAAATAAGAATTAAAAAAATCAAGAAAAACCAATTATCTTTTTCTTTTTTTATGGACAAAATTTTTGAAAGCACTGGTGTGCTTTATGATGTTTCCATTTTTCTTTAAACAATACAATACTATCAAACATGGACAACCAAGTAGTGTGCACAGAAGAAATGAGCAAAACAAAGACAGATTAGAGAAACATATTTTTTATAAAAAACGGGTTATTTGTATCACAAGCTGAACGAAACCTTTTACTACTTAAGTACCTTATTAAAAAATATAACTAACTGGCCCAACACTATCAAAACAACTATACTTTAAAATGAAATATATACTACCAACTTATAGAAAAAGCATAGTGGGATTATCACTTTTTTTAAGCATAGCCGTCACATTCAATTCATGTGATGAATCAATAAGCAAAAAAGAAACAGTACAAATTGAAGAGCATCCAAATTGGTTGATACTAGAACCCGAAACTGCCATTAAAAACAATACTGCACTTGAATGGAATTTTGAATTAAAGCATTCAGGATTGTATGTTGTACAACTTGTTCGTGATGGTATTCATGAAGATTTAGATACTTTGGTGAGTATTAAAATAGACAATGACAGCATTCGGGAACCACTCTTGAAAAGTTATGTCATCAATAAAACATCAAACCCGCAAACAGTTTCAGAATTCAAAAAAACGATTGATTTTAAAGAGGCTAAATCGCATACCATTTCAATAGCATCCAATACGCCTTTTGCAAAAATTAGAGTGGTACCACATTTTAAAAATCAAATTAATTCAGGAAAACATGAAACGGAATGGTTGGCAATGCATAATTCCCCTGAAAAACAAGCTGCTTTACAATGGTTTAACGAAGCGAAGTATGGAATGTTTATTCATTGGGGACTGTACTCGCAAGCGGGAGGTATTTGGAAAGATGTCCGCATTGAAGAATCACCCCATCCCGGACCCCATGTTGCCGAGTGGCTCATGTCTACTTTCCAACTTTCGAGGGAGGAGTATAAAGAACTTGCCAAAACCTTTAATCCTGATGCCTCCTTTGCCCAGAATATTGCAAAATTGGCCAAAGATGCAGGTATGAAATATGTCGTCATCACTTCTAAACATCACGATGGTTTTGCTTTGTTTGATTCCGCTTCATCAGAATATAACATAGTGGACGCTACTCCATACAAAAAAGACGCAATTAAAGAGTTATATGATGCTTGTTTGGAACAAGGATTGGATTTTGGAGTTTACTATTCCCACGGCAATGATTGGATGGATGGTACGGATGGAAATTCTTTACGTATTAAAAAACGTAATGATTCCTTGGGAATTTACGCGCACATGACCGGAAAGAATTATTGGGATCCTAGTCCAAATACATACGAATCGTACTTTGAAAACAAAGCATATCCACAGATTTCAGAGTTACTAGCCCTAATGCCTAAACTAAAATTGATCTGGTTTGATGGCGATGGGAACATTAACGAAGAACAATCGTTTCGTTTTTATAAATTAGTTTATGACATCAACCCCAGTGTTTTGGTCAATAGACGTGTTGGTTTTGGTTTTGGTGATTATGAAGATGCGGGGGATAATAAAATTCCTTCTGTCAAAGAAGTACTTGAAAAACAATGGGAAACTTGTGGAACAACCAATGGTTCTTGGGGGTTTAAATCTTATGATGATAATTGGAAAAGTACAACGGAAATCCTTTATTATTTTATTGATATTGCTTCAAAAGGAGGTAACTATTTATTGAACATTGGTCCTGATGGAAATGGTGATGTACCAATTGCCAGTGCCAATATATTAAGGGAAGTAGGGGATTGGCTCCAAATAAATGGTGACGCTATTTATGGAAGTACAGGTTGGAAAATATTAAACGAAGGACAAAAGGAGGCACTTTCAAATGAAACAACCCATAGAGGAAAAAAACAATTTGACCGTTCTTTCAGCAATCAAGAGTTTTGGTTTACTGCAAAAGAAAATAAAGTATTTGCCATATCACTGGTTCCAATAGAATCGACCATTACCATAAAGTCGCTTGATGAAAATGCTGGAAAGATAAAAAATGTACGTATTCTAGGAAGCAACGAAAAACCTATGTGGAAACAAACAAAGAATGGTTTGGAAATTTCTGTCAAGGATTTGATTTCTTCCAAAAATGGATATGTAGTAGAGGCTACTCTTGAATAAATCATTGGGAATTACAAAAAATACAATGAAAATAGTCTTGGAATACTCTTATAAAAATTTAAGAAAGCTTTTGGTAATACTATCCATAGGTCTTTTAAACACTGTATTTGCCCAAGAAAAGGAAAATAAATCCCATGAAGCTTATGCGATCATAACAGTTAAAAAAGAGCTAAATCGCTTGGACAGTAACAAAAATGGGAAATATGAGAAAAATGAAAACGAAAAAACTTGGAAAAGATATCAGCACTTAGATACAAATAAAGATAATAGCATCACTTTAGAAGAATTCAAAAACCTGAAATTAAACTATCTAAAAACAAACGGTAAAAGAAAACTAAACATTCCTTACAAAACCACTAAAGAAGGCAAGCAATATTTAGATATATATTACCCTACAAATACAAATGACTTATCAAACTTACCAACCATTGTTTATACTCATGGTGGTGGTTGGGCGGCAGGTAGCAAAATGGGAGCTGGTAACGCACTTTTCGCAAAAGTTTTTAATGCACTTGTCAAAAAAGGATTTTGTATTGTATCCATAGATTATCGTTTATATACAAAAGGAGGCAATGTATTTATGCGAGATTGTGTTATTGATTCCAAAGATGCCGTCAGATATTTATCTAAAAATTCTGAAAAACTAGGGCTGGATACTAATCGTTTTTTTGCTTTTGGTGATTCAGCAGGGGGTCAAATAGCACAAATGCTTTTGTTATCAGATCCTGAAACCTTAGAAGGTGACCAAGATTTGATGGGCTATGATTACACAATGATTGCTGGAGTATCTTGGTACGGCCCTTGTGATTTTGAAAAAACAAGTTTGTTCAATCATGATGACCGACCTAATTTTCAAGATAGATTCGGTCCTAGGATTCTAAACCCTAAAAGCGATACAAAAGACAAATTAAAATTGTATCGTGAAATGAGTCCAATCAACTATTTGACAAAAAATAGCCCCCCTCTATTAATGATTCAAGGAGATGGTGATACTACAATCCCTGTGAAACATGCCTATTACATGGAAAAAAAAGCGAAAAAGGTAAATGCTCCTGTAGAAATCATTATAGTTAAAAACGCAGGGCATAATTGGAGAGAAGCTACTCCCGGCACTCCAATCAATCCTTCACATGAGCAGATTGTTCAAAAAACTATCAGTTTTTTTGAATCGTTCTTATAGTAGTTATAAAAATGACTAATGGCGGTTTTCAAGGTGTGAAATGCTCTGATCTGATAGGTAAATAGAAATACTTAATTAGGGATATCTATTGTAAACATAGTAGTAGACTTAAAATTCTTATAGAAACTGTCTTTGAGTACGTTAGTTCAATAAGGTAATTTGATTTAATTGAAGAAAAAAGCCGATGATTGACTCACCGGCTTTTTTCTTCAATTACTTTTTAATTATCTTCTTCGTGAAGGTTTCGGCACCATCAGAGACTTTAATAATGTACATTCCTGATGAGAGCCCGCTCAGGTCAACGGTCTTGGTCCCATTTTCAATATCGCCCGAACGTATGGTCTCGCCTAGGGAACCTATAATTTCCATTTTAGCGATTTCTGGACTTTTAAAATCAATTATGACACTATTAGCTGCTGGGTTTGGATAAACAACGAATTTGTCCTGAGGGTAATCAATCACAGGTTCACCGACGATTAATGTCGCGTTACTTTTTAAGGCGCTCTGCTGGCTACCTGCGGAGAACTCGACCCAGTTTAGATTTAATAAATATCCACTACCTCCAGTAAATACCAAATACACATTATGTGTACCGCTTACAGCACTAAGGTTTGTGTTTGTTAAGGTAGTCCATGAGTTCCATCCACCTGTATTTGAAACAGGAATCGTACCGATTAAAGTACCAGAAACACCACCAAGTCTTACTTGAATATTACCACCAGAAGTGTTGCAAGAAACTCTTGCCTGTATAGAAGTTGCACAGGTAAGGTCTATGCTATTGAAACTGATCCAATCTGCATTTTCTATAAAGCCAACATGTTGACCTCCACCTGTATCGGAAGTAGACTCAGTAACTACACCGGACATACTATTATAACCTTCAGATTCTAATGTTGAAAAACTCGCACACGAAGATGCACTTCCAAATACCTGTACTTCAGCCAAGTTTAAAGTGCTCGTAAGATTGGATTGAATTCTAATGACCTCTCCTACTGCTCCACCGGCGTCTATTGTTACAGAAGGATCAGGTTCAGTAGTAATGGTTTCTGAATAAGTGGTAGCTCCACTGCCATTAATAACTGATACTGTAAAATTAGATAATCTACTTGTACAGCAGCCATTGGTTCTATTAAAAACGTTAATGTCATCAATATTAAAACTACCTCCTAAATCTACTTCCCACCATGCATTTGGTCCTTCAGAAGCAGTTACAGAACCTCCTCCCCATGCACCATTGGTGTTATCATCTATGGCACGAGAGGCTACACCTCCACTTAATGTTGTAGACTGTGTAGCAGTACCATTTAAAGCAAGATTTGTGGTTCCTCCTCCTGAGTTTCCACTTGTAACTGTTAATGTACGTGTTACACTTGGTGCTGCATTATAAGTGCCATCTCCAGCTTGTGAAGCTGTAATATTGGTTGTACCCGCTCCTTGGATATTGATATTACCATTTACAATCGTTGCAACAGAAGTGTTAGAACTAGTATAAGATACTCCTAATCCTGAAGTTGCAGTTGCTCCAGGAGAAAAATTAGCATCACCCACTTGCTTTGATGGTAAGTTTGGAAAAGTAATCGTTTGATCAAGCAAAGAACTTTCACTTTCAAATACTTGTACTTCTGCCAAGTTTAAAGTAGTGGTAAGATTAGATTGAATTCGAACTACGTCTCCAATCGCTCCATTAGCATCTATGGTTACAGAAGGATTAGGTGTACTGGTAATGGTTTCTGAATAAGTAGTAGCTCCATTACTATTAATAACAGATACCGTAAAATCAGATAATCTACTGGTACAGCAGCCATTGGTTCTATTAAAAACGTTGATATCACCGATGTTGTATTCTGCACCAAGATCTACCTGCCAAAAAGCATTGGGTCCTTGAGAAGCAGTTACAGAGCCTCCTCCAAAGTTTCCATTTGTGTTATCGTCTATAGCACGAGAGGCTACAGCTCCACTTAATGTTGTAGACTGTGTGGCAGTTCCATTCAAGGCAAGATTTTCACTGCTGCCACCGCCGCCATTGCTGCCACCGGTAACCGTTAATGTTTGATGTTTAAACGGTGCATGACGATAAGTATTGGTATTACCGTTCTGCCTTGCTGTAATACGAGTAAGGCCAGCTCCAACAATACGAACTTTATTGTTAACGATAGTAGCAACAGCAGGGTTAGAACTGATGTAACTAACTGCTAAGTTAGAAGTTGCAGTAGCACCAGGATCAAAATCTGCATCTCCAACTGCCTTTGTACCAATTGCAGAAAAACTTATGGATTGAGCTGTCTTCCCATCTTCTCCTTGTAAAACAGCACATGCAGGTCTTACATATGGAGGATAATTAACTGGATTGTTTTCTGCCATTTTTTGGTTAACGTAAGTCAAAATAGCATCTTCGTCGTCCTTTATGGTTCCATCTGTGGTGGTACATGAAAACGTAACTGCTCCACCAGCCATCGTAATTTTTTTCGTCATTCTATATGCTATCTCATCAGTCATCTGCAATGTAGCACTAGCAACAGACCATTGATCTCTCATAGGCAGAAACATATGCTTCAAAATCTTTTTACCTTCAAAAAGCTGATAATTATCCTCTTGAATATCTGCAATAGTAAATTCGTCATGCGCCCAAGAATCACCTCTACCACCTTGTCCTAAAGGGAAGATATGTCCGCCGGTAAAATCACCTTCAACATCGTTCATTGCATATTTTATAACTCCATAATTATCGTGATTAGCACCATCATTACAATCATCTTTTACTACAACCATATTACTACCATCTGGATTTTTAAAAACCGACTTGTCTGTGTTTATTGAGAAAATCATATCTGGATCAAGCGCACGCATCATCGCTACGAGTTGGAGATTTCTTTCGTTCATAGCAGCAGCATCTAACCAATAGCCATCTACTCCCAAAGCTTTAAAACGTTTCATATAACCTTCCATTAGATTGGTTCTGGCCGCATATTCATCGCCATTAAAGTACTGATCATAATAATCTATCCAATCCTGTTCTGCAGCTCCAGAAGTATCTACTGCTGTAAATTCTTTACAATTCAAATACAAGAGTACTTTTTTACCTGCCTGCTTACAAACATTGATTACATCAATGATAACCTGCTCATTTGCCAAGGTAGGTACAAAGTCTTCATTTATAACAAAGTTAGGAAGACCTGTCACAGCGTGAACATTTGGATTATACCTTAAGGTAAATTTATTCGTTCTAGCATTTTGTGTCATATTAGTGAGCACATGCCCTATAGTAGGGTACTTAGCTATAATTTCTTGAGCTCCAGCTACATAATCATAACCATTACTTATGTATTGATCTAATTCAGCGCCTCCTCTAACATACAGGCGTACGCCCCAGGATCCTTCCAGCCATTGTACTTTTGTGTTAGGGTCAGTTACCTGTGCATACCCAGTGATTGAGAGTAGCATCAATGTTAAAAACAAAATAGTTTTGATTTTTTTAATCATGGTTTTAAAATTTTATTGTGTTACTTTTTGAGTATTTTTTTTGTGAAGGTTTCGATTCCATCAGAGACTTTGATGATGTACAGTCCCGATGAGAGTCCGCTCAGGTCAACAGTTTTGGTTCCATTTTCAATAGCACCCGAACGTATGGTCTCACCCAGGGAACCTACGATTTCTATTTTAGCGATTCTATCGCTTTTAAAGTCAATGGTGATACTATTGGACGCCGGGTTTGGATAGACAACGAACCTATTCTGGGCATCATCGGTCACGGGTTCACCAAGGGTTATGGTTGATGTACTTTTTAAGCTGGTCTGCTGCTGGCCAACGGAGAACTCTAACCAGTTCAGGTTCAATAAATAACCGCTTCCTCCGGTAAATACCAGATACACTTCATGCGTACCACTTGTGGGAGTAAGGTTTGTGTTTGTTAAGGTAGTCCATGAGTTCCACCCTCCGGTGTTCGAAACAGGTATCGTACCAATCAATGTCCCCGAAACTCCACCAAGCCTTACCTCAATGTCACCACCTGAAGTGTTACATGAAACCCTCGCCTGGACAGAGGTTGCACAGGTAAGATCCATGTTATTGAAACTAATCCATTCACCGTTTTCTATAAAGCCAACATGTTGCCCACCACCTGTATCGGAAGTAGATTCAACAACTACATTGGACATATTGTTAAACCCTTCAGCCTCAATCGTTGAAAAACCTGCACATTGAACCGAACTTCCAAATACTTCTACTTCGGCTATATTCATGGTACTGGTAAGGTTGGATTGAACCCTGATGACCTGACCAACAGTTCCTAAAGCATCTATTGTCACAGAAGGGCTGGGCTCGGTGGTAATGGTCTGTGAATAGGTCGTAGTGCCATTTGCGTCAATAACGGATACCGTAAAATCGGACAATCTATCCGTGCAACAACTATTGGTTCTATTGAAGATAATGATATCGTCAATATTGTATTCAGCGCCAAGATTCACTTCCCACCAGGCATTGGGGCCTTGGGCAGCGATTACAGAACCTCCACTAAAGTTTCCATTGGTGTCGCCATCAATGGCACGAGAAGCTTCTGCACCATTGACTGTGGTGGATTGCGTCGCTGTACCATTTAGAGCAAGATTGTCTCCGTTTGAAGGAGGAGGTGTCGTATCATCAGTATCGAGATACTCTGAAGTTTTCCTCAGACCACGCGAATCAGTTACCTCAAAGATGATGAGTTCAGCGGTTCCAGGTATACTCGCTGAAACAGTATTACCAGAGATGTTGGCAGTAACTGACAACCAAGTCTTTTCATTCAACTCGACAGCATCACCATCATTGGTATATAACAATCGGGCACCGCTTAATCCAACGGAAGAAGTAACAGTTAGACTACCCACGCCTGAACTAATGTATGGCGTACCGACTTCTGGGAGTGGGTCACCTCCATTCACTACACTCTCCGCAAATGTATACGGTTCCTCATAGGATATCCAATTTTCATTTCCATGTCCAAAACCAGTATCTATATAAAGTAGTCCTGTAGAACCTTGCACAGCTTGTGAAGATTGTTGATTACATGACATAGCGAAGTGGCCGTCATTCGTTCTATTCATGAAGAAGGTAGGAAATGTGACATTATTAAAATAGGCGCTTCCATCAAAGTTTGCCGTAACAAAATCAGCCTTATCTCCAGTTCCAATAGAAGCTCCCTGAGAACCATCAGAACCTGCCAGATATCCACATCCATAAATTGGCAAAGCCCAAGCCAGTCGATTATCCAATCCCATCACGGTGCCTGTTAAATTTCCACCCCAGCTCGCTCCAATTAGACCAATTTTATTAGGATTCACCTCAGAGAAAGAAGCAATCAAGGAGTGCGCCCTCATTACTTGAGCGACTGCATGGTAGTACCATTGATCCTCAATGTTGGGTAAGTTCCAGTCATTAAAAACGCCCGAACGGTTTGGCCCAGGGTTAGGAGTGGCTGACCCATCTGGGAAATCTCCCCATGTATCCATGGATATTGCAGCATAACCACGGTCATTCCAGTATTCTACTGCCGAAGCGAAAGCGTCGCCATTTCCTCCAGAAACAAATATAGCAGCAGGCCAACCTCCTGCTGGTGGAGTGCCAGCGGGTGCTGAATAATAGGCGAATACTTCTACAGGATTACCCTGGTATGGAATAGATTCATAAAGAATTCCTGTCATTCCTGCTACAGAAGATACATTGGTTGTTGTCCAATTTGGTGTTTGTTTGAGTTCAGTAATGTTCCATGGACCAATGTACTCAGAACCAGTGCTGATGGAAACCGTAATGTTGCTCGTATCTGTGAAGCCTCCGTCAGAGGTAGTCGCGGTAATCGTAGCGGACCCGTTGGCGACCGCTGTGACGACACCGCTAGAATTAACTGTCGCTACGCCGTTGTTGCTAGACGACCAGTTAACATCTTGGTTCGTCGCATTGGACGGTGATATTGTGGCAGAAAGGGATTGGGTCGCTCCTGCAGACGTCAAAGTAGCAGACGATGGAAGTACTGAAGCTCCTGTGACAGCAACAGAGCTTGAGCTTGCCTCAATGACTTGTACTTCGGCCAAGTTCAGAATATTAGCATCATTCTGCTGAATTCGAACCGTTCGACCATTCACTCCGCCGACGTTAACACTGTGGGAGGGATTCGGTATAGTAGTGATATTTTGCTCTTGCCACACTATGCTGCCGTTAGCGGCATAAACAATTACATTGTAATCATCCAAACGGTCGTTGCAGCATCCATCAGTACGTCCGAAGATATTAACTGTCTCGATGGTATAAGTTCCTCCGAGATCTACCTCCCACCAAGGATTCGTTTCGTTGTTCGTACGGGTAACCGAACCACCTCCCCATGAGCCATTGGTATTACCGTCATTGGCGAGAGAAGCCTCGCCTCCAACGTTAGTATTGGTTGACGACTGAGAGGCTGTGCCATTCAAGGCCAAGTTAGTACCGCTGCCGCCAGAACTGCCTGAAACGTCTACGAAGGTTTGCTCGTATTGGTCGTAACCACCGGATGTACCCGTATAGCTCAATTGGTACAAATCCGAGGTTATATTATTAATCGTTGTGTTATCGGGAAAGGTAACACTCCCACCCGAGTTTACAGATACAGTACTAAAAGTAGTCACCTCTGTCCTATTATCGGCAAAGCCTAACAGCTTGACATCCGCAGTTACCCCATTCCAAGGTCGAAGCTCATTCGGATTAGCCGCGCGAACTGCAGCATACAGATCCGAAGTGACTTTAGATACCCCCGATGAATTGGTAACGATGAAAAGAGGGTAGCTATTTTGGTATGGCTGCAGCTTCAAATCAAGACCTTGCGAATCGCCAGTTGCATTAGATGCGGTAATCGTATTTCCAGATACATTAAAATAATATTCTGCGTCATCCGTTTCGCTTTTTAGCAAATCCCAATTCGAATGCTGCGTATCATCCTTGTACGTGGCTCCTGCAGATTCGATGGCGCTGATACTACCACCCACTTTAATGAAATACCTGGCACTCATGAGATCCCCTTCAAAAATGTCCACATCGGTTCGGATGGATGTGAAGTTATTCTGATCCTTAGTGGCGCCAACATAACCAAACTTATTTGAACCAGCGCTAGACTCGAATATAAAGCCATAACCAGCACCAAGGGTAGTTCCGGATGTTTCCTGATTGGGACCTGCAATAAAAGCTACCCAGCCATTTGTAGCGCTGTTACTACTGGTTGACTGCCAATTAGCGCCAGTCATTTCAGTATACCCACCACCACTAATCGACTCGAATAAACGGTTGTGAGTCTGATCATTATGGGCAGAGTAAGGGATGTTAATTCTATCTATTTCAGGAGTCCTGAAAGAATTCGCCGGGGGAGCAGTAGTATGATCGCCAAAGTTGTACAAGGCCTGATCAACCTGAAGTACCCCCTGGCCTACATTTCGATACTTCGTCCACACCAATACTTCACTGTAAAAATTACTGGTTGACGTAGCTTTGGGGTGCCCAATCTGCAACCAAGCTACGGTACTGTATTCTTCAGTAGCGCTATTGTAGTAATCCGCTATCTGAAAGCCGTAAAAAGGCGTACGATCAGTTACAGTGTCGAGATTGCCATAGGCGCCACCCTGATGCCAGATGATTTTGTCTTTTCCTGTTGCTGCATTATACGCTCCTTGATACTCAATATTATTACAAACGAGGTGCCACACTGCTTCGCACCACTGATTATTATAATATCCAATGCCGGTGACGGGATCTGGATCGTGTATATTGGAACCAGACCCATGTTGTTTTGCTATACATTCTCCATTTATATTTCTAAAAGAATAAATGGCGCCACCTTCACCTAGACTCGCAGTAAACGATAAGGCGTCGTTAGTGGGGTGAGTATAAGTTAGTCTGGACATAAACACTTCAGTCTCAGAATTACTGTTATTCCAAGGACGATTTGCTTCCGCGCCATAAGAAGTGCTATATTGATCGGTGTAACTGAATGTTCCAACTGAATTTGCAGCTGGTGACGATTTATAGTTGGGCTCGGCAGCCTCGATTGTAGAAAAGATATCACTCAGCTTTTGTTGATTCTCACTCTGAGCATGTAATAAGGAAGATAAACCACAAATCAGGAGTGGTATAAAAAGTAAGTTTTTAAAAAAAGCATTCCGGAATAAATTTAATTTTTTCATGAAGTTGGGGTTTAATAAGAGTTCATAAATTGTATTTGGGGCTTGTAAAAAAATAGTTACACTTGTGATACTTAAGTTTATTATTTTTGTAATACTTGTATGACAATTAACCATTTTTTATAAAGACTGTATTTCTCTAATTCGTCAATTTTTTGCTCATTTTCTACAATGGTTTTTTTGGGATTTATCAGGGTGATACTTAAATAAGGCAAAACAGTATCAATAGCTTTTTAAGACAACATTTGTTGTCGTTGTCTCGATATGCTTATACTTATGTATTAAATCCTCTTAAGTTTATGAACCCGGAAATGTGCTTGTGCTAAAAGGATTTCTGGACGGTAATTAATTTATAATGGATAATTATAAGTCATTTGCCAGTGCCAATATATCAAGGGAAGTAGGGGATTGGCTCAAAATAATGGTGAAGCTTTTTATGGTAGCACACGTTGGAAAATAGAAAACGAAGGACAAAAGGAAATGCCTTTAGTTGGAACAAGCCATAGAAAAAAAACGAGGTTTAATCGTTCTTTCACCAATCAAAATTTTTGGTTTACTGCCAAAGAAAATAAAGTTTTTAGGCAAATTTTCCTCAAGTGCAGAATCAACTATTTGTATAACCTCACATTAGTTTATTTTAAATAAGAAATAACACCAGTGAATTGAATCACCGGTGTTGTAAATCAAAACTTTTATTTTTTGATTATTTTCTTGGTGCGAACCTGTTTTTGGTCCGTTACCTTAAGGATATATAACCCTAGGGGTAGCCTGGTCATGTCAACGGAAGTTCTCCCGTTCCCCATATGCTTTGAGATCACGTTCTGCCCCGAGCTGTTTATGATATCGAGCTGGGCGTCGTTGGAACCGTTGACCTCAACATGGAGTATGTCCGTTGTGGGATTGGGGTAGAAATGGAGTATGTCCTCGGTGTCCGTGTCAGGAGCCTTTAGGTCAAGACTTGTTTTTAACGAACTTGAGGCACATGCCGAAGCGACGACATTGGGTCCTGTTACCTCGAGATAATCTATTTTGGCAAGACCCGTGCTACTGGTGGAACTAAGGATGACGGATTTCACCCCTGCTCCTAGACCAACGGTTGCTTCTGCGGTCAACCAACCTCCTTGTGTGTTCACAAATGAAATACCAGTGGCCACGGTCGTTCCGTCAACAATGAGGTCGGCAGTCCGAGCGGAGCCTACCAAATAACGCCATACGAAAGTATAAGACCCGGCAGTACCGTCTATTTCCCAATCTATCGCCCTTCCCAGTGCATTGGATGTGTTTGCATAGCCGCTTCCCGTATAGCCTGCATCGGCACTTTGTATCACACCGTCCACATCACAAAAGCCAGTCGTGTTTTCCTGGATCGTTATGGTATTGTTGGTATTCGATTGAGATCCATATACCTCTACTTCGGCAAGGTTCAATGTAGTGGTAAGGTTGGATTGTATCCTAACGACCTGACCGACTGCACCACCAGCGTCCAGTGTGACAGAGGGATTGGGCGCAGTGGTAATGGTCTGTGTATAGGTTGTGGTACCACTACTATTGATAACGGATACGGTAAAATCTGATAATCGACTTGAACAACAATTGTTTGTCCTATTGAAAACATTGATGTCATCAATGTTATAGTTGCCACCCAGGTCCACTTCCCACCAGGCATTGGGCCCTTCAGCAGCAGATATAGAACCTCCACTAAAGTTTCCATTGGTGTCACCATCAATAGCTCGAGATGCTTCAGCACCGCCTAATGTTGTGGATTGGGTCGCTGTACCATTCAAGGCAAGGTTGGTGGTTCCTCCCGTGTTCCCATCGGTAACGACCAATGTACGGGTTACACTTGGGGCAGGGTTATAAACAACATTTCCTGCTTGGGAAGCCGTTATTTCAGAAGTTCCTACACCAACGATTCTAATGTTTCCATTGACAATAGTTGCCACATTGGTATTTGAGCTGGTATAAGAAATATTGTATCCTGAGCTGGCAGTGGCAGGATCAAAGTCCGCATCACCAAGTTGCTTCGCCGGTAGGTTAAATGTAATGGTTTGATCAAGCTTAGAACTTTCACTTCCATATACCTCTACTTCGGCAAGGTTCAATGTAGTGGTAAGGTTGGATTGTATCCTGACGACCTGACCAGTGACACCACCAGCATCCAGTGTGACAGAGGGATTGGGTGCAGTGGTAATGGTCTGTGTAAAGGTTGTGGTACCACCGCTATTGATAACGGATACGGTAAAATCGGATAATCGACTTGAACAACAATTGTTTGTTCTGTTGAAAACATTGATGTCGTCAATCTCATAGTTGTCCCCAAGGTCCACTTCCCACCAGGCGTTGGGCCCTTCGGCAGCCGATACGGAATTACCCCCAAAGTTTCCATTGGTGTCACCATCATTGGCACGTGATGCTACGGCCCCGGCTAATGTTGTGGATTGGGTCGCTGTTCCATTCAAGGCAAGGTTGGTGGTTCCCCCTCCTGGGTCAGATCCATCTGTTAACAAGTATTCTGAGGTTACATAACCTAGTGAATTTGTAGCGCCAAAATAGATCGTAGTAGCACCAGACGGCACATTAGCTGATATCGTATTTCCTGAAACACTCGCATTGGTTTCGTTCCATTGTCTTTCGTTCCATTTACCCTCATCCAATGTGTAATATAATTTCCCACTGGTAACATTTGAATTAGCGCTAAAAGTAACAGAAGCAGTGTTTGATGCGATTTGTGGATTACCCAAAATAGGCAAAGTCGGTGCGCCATTTACTACATTTTGTGCAAAGGCATAGATTTCTTCAACAAGTCTTGGAGGCGTTCCTCCATGCGCCATACCTAGTGTATATCTAAGGAATGAAGGACCATTTACAGCTCGTGAAGATTTTTGTTGGGTGGTTATGGCAAAATGGTGGTCATTTGTCCCATTAACCCACATGGTTGGGTAGGTAACATTATCAAAATAAACTCTCCCATCAAAATTTGCATCAACAACTACAGCTTCAGCTGCAGACATCGCTGTACCTTGGTGGCCATCAGATTCGGATAAGAATCCAGCGCCATATACAGGAACAGCAAATGAAAACCTATTATCCACGCCCATTACTGTACTTGTAAGCGTACCTCCCCAACTAAAACCACTAACACCTGTTTTATTAGGATTTACTTCAGGAAACGAACGTATAAGTGAATGACCTTTAATGATTAACGCAACGGCATGGTAATACCACTGGTCTTCTATTGGCAATTCAGAATCATCCCATACACCATCTCTTCTTGGACCTGGTTTGGGTGCCACAACCCGTACGCCATTAATCTTTTTAGGAAGTCTACCTTCGGTATCCATGGCAATAGCAGCAAAGCCATTATCGTTCCATACCTGAACATAATTAGCAGAAGCACTATGACCTCCACCGTGCACTAAAACTACTGCTGGCCAGCCACCAGCTGGTACAGGGCCATCTGGAGCAGAATAATAAGCAAATGTTTCAACTGGATCTCCTAAATAATCAATTGTTTCATAATACAAACTCGTCATGCCTACTGCTTCTACATCTGTGGTTGTACTATAGCTTGGTGTTTGAAATAATACATTTGTATCCCATGGACCAATAGTTTGGCAGTGAGCTTCTAAACCAAATAAAATGATACCTATTAGAATACTATTTCTATATAAATTCATGATTATATCATTTAAAGTGAAGAACAAGAACTACCGGCGATAAAAATCGCCGGCGCCTCTATTTTTTATTTTTTGATTATTTTCTTGGTGCGAACCTGTTTTTGGTCCGTTACCTTAAGGATATATAACCCTAGGGGTAGCCTGGTCATGTCAACGGAAGTTCTCCCGTTCCCCATATGCTTTGAGATCACGTTCTGCCCCGAGCTGTTTATGATATCGAGCTGGGCGTCGTTGGAACCGTTGACCTCAACATGGAGTATGTCCGTTGTGGGATTGGGGTAGAAATGGAGTATGTCCTCGGTGTCCGTGTCAGGAGCCTTTAGGTCAAGACTTGTTTTTAACGAACTTGAGGCACATGCCGAAGCGACGACATTGGGTCCTGTTACCTCGAGATAATCTATTTTGGCAAGACCCGTGCTACTGGTGGAACTAAGGATGACGGATTTCACCCCTGCTCCTAGACCAACGGTTGCTTCTGCGGTCAACCAACCTCCTTGTGTGTTCACAAATGAAATACCAGTGGCCACGGTCGTTCCGTCAACAATGAGGTCGGCAGTCCGAGCGGAGCCTACCAAATAACGCCATACGAAAGTATAAGACCCGGCAGTACCGTCTATTTCCCAATCTATCGCCCTTCCCAGTGCATTGGATGTGTTTGCATAGCCGCTTCCCGTATAGCCTGCATCGGCACTTTGTATCACACCGTCCACATCACAAAAGCCAGTCGTGTTTTCCTGGATCGTTATGGTATTGTTGGTATTCGATTGAGATCCATATACCTCTACTTCGGCAAGGTTCAATGTAGTGGTAAGGTTGGATTGTATCCTAACGACCTGACCGACTGCACCACCAGCGTCCAGTGTGACAGAGGGATTGGGCGCAGTGGTAATGGTCTGTGTATAGGTTGTGGTACCACTACTATTGATAACGGATACGGTAAAATCTGATAATCGACTTGAACAACAATTGTTTGTCCTATTGAAAACATTGATGTCATCAATGTTATAGTTGCCACCCAGGTCCACTTCCCACCAGGCATTGGGCCCTTCAGCAGCAGATATAGAACCTCCACTAAAGTTTCCATTGGTGTCACCATCAATAGCTCGAGATGCTTCAGCACCGCCTAATGTTGTGGATTGGGTCGCTGTACCATTCAAGGCAAGGTTGGTGGTTCCTCCCGTGTTCCCATCGGTAACGACCAATGTACGGGTTACACTTGGGGCAGGGTTATAAACAACATTTCCTGCTTGGGAAGCCGTTATTTCAGAAGTTCCTACACCAACGATTCTAATGTTTCCATTGACAATAGTTGCCACATTGGTATTTGAGCTGGTATAAGAAATATTGTATCCTGAGCTGGCAGTGGCAGGATCAAAGTCCGCATCACCAAGTTGCTTCGCCGGTAGGTTAAATGTAATGGTTTGATCAAGCTTAGAACTTTCACTTCCATATACCTCTACTTCGGCAAGGTTCAATGTAGTGGTAAGGTTGGATTGTATCCTGACGACCTGACCAGTGACACCACCAGCATCCAGTGTGACAGAGGGATTGGGTGCAGTGGTAATGGTCTGTGTAAAGGTTGTGGTACCACCGCTATTGATAACGGATACGGTAAAATCGGATAATCGACTTGAACAACAATTGTTTGTTCTGTTGAAAACATTGATGTCGTCAATCTCATAGTTGTCCCCAAGGTCCACTTCCCACCAGGCGTTGGGCCCTTCGGCAGCCGATACGGAATTACCCCCAAAGTTTCCATTGGTGTCACCATCATTGGCACGTGATGCTACGGCCCCGGCTAATGTTGTGGATTGGGTCGCTGTTCCATTCAAGGCAAGGTTGGTGGTTCCCCCTGTTCCTCCACTTGTAACCGTTAACTGTCTTACTACATTCGGTGCAGCTGCAAATGTTGAATTTCCACCTTGTGATGCCGTAATATTGGTAGTACCCTCTCCTTGGATACGGATGTTTCCATTTACAATAGTTGCAACGGAAGTATTTGAACTGGTAAGGGTAACTGAGGCTCCAGAACTAGCATATGCAAAAGGAAAAAAGTCTGGATCACCTACTTGTTTATTATCTATCTCTTTGAAATCAATAACTTGATTGTAATTAGGTGTTGTTTCACCAACCAAAAATGCACCTGCTGGCCTCACATAGGGCACGTAATCCGCATTAGCTGCCAATTGTGCATCCACATGCTTTAATACCCTTATCTCATCTGCTGGACCTATACCACCAGGCCCAATTGTTGTAGAAAAAGTAATTGCTCCTCCAGCATCTGTAATTCTTTTTACAAATCTATAGGCTTGATCTTCCTCGTAATATAATGGTTCAGTATATTGAGACCAACGTCTACGAATTGGTGCAAACATATGTTTTACAAGTGTTTTACCTGACTCAGAGCTTACAGATACACCACTAACTTCAAAGTCTGGAAGTGTAAATTCATCATACCCAAAAGAATTTGATGGTGCTTTTTGTCCACCTATTGAGGTAACGTGACCATGTGTATAATCAGACCAGATATCGTTAGCTTGATATTTTATTATTTGGTAATTATCTGGATCTCTTTCACCAGGACCATCCGAATCCACTTGAATACCAGAGAAATATGATTTCTTCCAATTTGTAGCAATAACTGGTTTTTGTATAGTATGGGCATCTAAAAGAGCATTAACAAAACTAGTTTTTGCAGGAATAGTTGTATTTGCCCCCCCAAAATTATCAATCCAATAGCCGTCAATTAGGCCATCAAAACGCTTTGCAAAGCCTGCGCATATCTCTTCAAAATATTGAAAGTTGTTTGTGCCTCCTGTATAATTATTCCAAGAATTTATTTGTGCTGTAGTACCATCACCCATTCCAGGTCTGTGCTTCATGTATAGAATCACTTTAATACCTGCATCTTTAAATACTTGTATAACATCAAGAATAATTTGTTCATTCTCTATGCTTGGAAAAAATCGCGGATGAAGTTGATTAGCCAAACCAGGTATATCGGGGTTCTCTCTTAATAGAAATAAGCTACCGTTTGCATTGTTAGTAAAATTTGTAATAACGTGACCCATAGTAGGATAATCTCTAACTATCCGCCTAGCTTCTTCAACATAGTCATAACCATTAGTCACAAAAGTATCTAGATCTTCTCCGCCTCTAATAATTAATCGTACTCCCCAGGAGCCTTCCATCCATGGAACTTCTGAGGTCTGTGCGCTTATTATATCGGAACAAACGATTAAAAAAGTTAATAAGACCACTGCTTTTATTCGTAAAAACAGTACTTTTTTTAAAAAAATAAGTATTAGTTTGTTAGTGTTTTTCATGATATTGTTATTTAATGTTTAGTTTAATTCATTCAAAAAAATCAATCAACATAGGATTGTCATTGGTAATCTTTTTCATTAATCCCCTTGATGGAAAATTCATGTCTTTCATATAAAAATTACTTCTATACCAGCATGTTTACATACAGTAATTACATCAATTATAGGCTGTTCATTTTCTAAATTTGGCACAAATTACCTAGCTGGTTCCTTACCAGTTTATCCCATAATAGCTTCTGAATTGGGGTCTGTTCTTAATGTAAAAAGATGTGCATTGGCCTTACCTATAAAATTGGTTAATACGCCTTCAACGCTAGGTAATTTTTGCACTGATTTCTGCAGCTCTTTTATATAGTCATAAGCATTATTTATTTAGACATTAAGACGAGCGCCTCTTTATAAAGGGAAAGTTGCTCTTCAATATTTTGATAACCAATTGGTTTGGGTTTTTGAGTTATTATTGTTTGTAGTCATTAACAGAGACTACTATTGTATCCCTTAGGTTATACTATCCTCAAAACCGTCACCTATGATTTGTTTTAGTCCTATAGCTTATCTAAAAACTAATGGAATCACTTTAATATTACCAGTGAACTGAATCACAGGCATCACGGCTCTATTTTTTGATTATTTTCTTGGTGCGAACCTGTTTTTGGTCCGTTACCTTAAGGATATATAACCCTAGGGGTAGCCTGGTCATGTCAACGGAAGTTCTCCCGTTCCCCATATGCTTTGAGATCACGTTCTGCCCCGAGCTGTTTATGATATCGAGCTGGGCGTCGTTGGAACCGTTGACCTCAACATGGAGTATGTCCGTTGTGGGATTGGGGTAGAAATGGAGTATGTCCTCGGTGTCCGTGTCAGGAGCCTTTAGGTCAAGACTTGTTTTTAACGAACTTGAGGCACATGCCGAAGCGACGACATTGGGTCCTGTTACCTCGAGATAATCTATTTTGGCAAGACCCGTGCTACTGGTGGAACTAAGGATGACGGATTTCACCCCTGCTCCTAGACCAACGGTTGCTTCTGCGGTCAACCAACCTCCTTGTGTGTTCACAAATGAAATACCAGTGGCCACGGTCGTTCCGTCAACAATGAGGTCGGCAGTCCGAGCGGAGCCTACCAAATAACGCCATACGAAAGTATAAGACCCGGCAGTACCGTCTATTTCCCAATCTATCGCCCTTCCCAGTGCATTGGATGTGTTTGCATAGCCGCTTCCCGTATAGCCTGCATCGGCACTTTGTATCACACCGTCCACATCACAAAAGCCAGTCGTGTTTTCCTGGATCGTTATGGTATTGTTGGTATTCGATTGAGATCCATATACCTCTACTTCGGCAAGGTTCAATGTAGTGGTAAGGTTGGATTGTATCCTAACGACCTGACCGACTGCACCACCAGCGTCCAGTGTGACAGAGGGATTGGGCGCAGTGGTAATGGTCTGTGTATAGGTTGTGGTACCACTACTATTGATAACGGATACGGTAAAATCTGATAATCGACTTGAACAACAATTGTTTGTCCTATTGAAAACATTGATGTCATCAATGTTATAGTTGCCACCCAGGTCCACTTCCCACCAGGCATTGGGCCCTTCAGCAGCAGATATAGAACCTCCACTAAAGTTTCCATTGGTGTCACCATCAATAGCTCGAGATGCTTCAGCACCGCCTAATGTTGTGGATTGGGTCGCTGTACCATTCAAGGCAAGGTTGGTGGTTCCTCCCGTGTTCCCATCGGTAACGACCAATGTACGGGTTACACTTGGGGCAGGGTTATAAACAACATTTCCTGCTTGGGAAGCCGTTATTTCAGAAGTTCCTACACCAACGATTCTAATGTTTCCATTGACAATAGTTGCCACATTGGTATTTGAGCTGGTATAAGAAATATTGTATCCTGAGCTGGCAGTGGCAGGATCAAAGTCCGCATCACCAAGTTGCTTCGCCGGTAGGTTAAATGTAATGGTTTGATCAAGCTTAGAACTTTCACTTCCATATACCTCTACTTCGGCAAGGTTCAATGTAGTGGTAAGGTTGGATTGTATCCTGACGACCTGACCAGTGACACCACCAGCATCCAGTGTGACAGAGGGATTGGGTGCAG
This sequence comes from Flagellimonas eckloniae, assembly GCF_001413955.1. Classification (NCBI taxonomy): domain Bacteria; kingdom Pseudomonadati; phylum Bacteroidota; class Flavobacteriia; order Flavobacteriales; family Flavobacteriaceae; genus Flagellimonas; species Flagellimonas eckloniae. The sequence goes on from NZ_LCTZ01000002.1 coordinate 292,450, forward strand.
TGGTAATGGTCTGTGTAAAGGTTGTGGTACCACCGCTATTGATAACGGATACGGTAAAATCGGATAATCGACTTGAACAACAATTGTTTGTTCTGTTGAAAACATTGATGTCGTCAATCTCATAGTTGTCCCCAAGGTCCACTTCCCACCAGGCGTTGGGCCCTTCGGCAGCCGATACGGAATTACCCCCAAAGTTTCCATTGGTGTCACCATCATTGGCACGTGATGCTACGGCCCCGGCTAATGTTGTGGATTGGGTCGCTGTTCCATTCAAGGCAAGGTTGGTGGTTCCCCCTGTTCCTCCAGTGACAGTTACTGTACATGAATCAATAAAACCTCCATACAAAGTTCTTCCTCTAATGGTTGCGGTACCTCCAGCTATGGCTGTAACTTCACCACTTGAATTTACAGTGGCAACTGAAGTATTACTGCTACTCCAAATAACCACTTTGCTAGTAGAAGCGTTTGATGGACTAACCGTTGAGCTTAGTGATTGAGTGTCTCCTGGATCTAATGAAACACTACTTGGAGAAACACTAACCCCTGTAACTGGCACAAAAACTTCACCTTCTAAACGCGCTCCAGCTGGTCTTGTATATGCTTCACAATCCTCATTCAGCAACAGTCGACGATTTACTTCCTTCATCATAACCATTTCATCTGGCATCATACGACCAGTATTATAATCTACTGTATTAGCAAGCGTTACTGAGGCTCCCGCATCTATAATACTTTTTACAGTTCTATATGATCTCTCCGTGTCATAAAGTAATTCACGTGTAGATGTATGCCATCGATATCTTACAGGAAACCAAGCGTGTTTAATTACTGGATTTCCAAGATATTCTGTATACGGCTCTTCAATCATATCACCCACTGTAAACTCTTCGTAACCCCATGAATCTGTTGGAGCTTTTATAATAGAGGTAACATGTCCATTGGTGAAATCTTGAGTAGTGCTTGCAACATCAAGAGTATGTCTAATGATATTGTAGCCTACTTTGGGGCTTGTTTCACCTGTAATACTAACTCCATTGGATGCTACAACGGCTTTGGTACCATCGTCTAATCTGATGTAATCTTTACCTTTGTTGGTAGTAACTACAGCTGTGGGATCTACTTCTCTAATCATATCGACGATGTCTTCTACGTTAGCAGTAACAGTATCTAACCAATAGCCATCTGCATAATCTTTTAATACTTCTACAAAACCTCTAAGAAGCTCTACATAGGCATCGTTTTGACTTGGGTATTGTGTGACAAATTGATCCCAATTGGTTTTAATATCTATATTGTCTTCATCTGCTCTTGCGAAATACTGAGTAGAGATGTATAAAATTATTTTTTTATCTGAATTTTTAAAAATGTCCAATACGTCAAAAATAATATCATCATTCGCCGCACTGGGAACTACATCTGGATGTATTTCATTACGAATGTTTATATAATTGTTTTGACTTAGGGTAAAGTAATGTGAATGTGCGAAATAAGATAAGTTTGTAATAACATGCCCTACTTCTGATAATTCATCAACAATTTCTTGAGCTCCGGAAACAGGGTCAAGACCACCTGCCACCTCAGCATCTAATCTGGCTCCTCCAAAAACAGGAAATGTTATACCCCAAGATCCCTCTAGCCAAGAGTCATCGGGTTGTTGGGCTGATACTGTAAAAGCAAAAAGGATGAATAATGAGGTAATTGTTTTTTTCATGATTACATAGTTTAATGGTTTAGTTTAAATAAACATGTTTTTAATAGGCTTTATAATAAGTCAGATTTAAATTATATTAATGTCAGATATTTATATTTTATTTAAGTAAGATATTTATACTGTATTGAAGTCAGATATTTATATCATAACTAATACTATGACAATTGAAAAGAAAAAATGGGTGACAAAAAAAATAGGAATACTTAAAATTTTAACAATAAAAAACAATATATTCTCAAATAATCAATACTCTTTTTAATTGATTTGTAATAAACATGATATTGAGGTTATCATCTTATTGATTTTTATACTATCTTTTTCTAAGTTTAGATTTAATGTATTTATGGACACTCCAAGTTTACAGGATTACTTGTAATGAACAATAATCATGGTTAAGAGTTTTACTATTTATAGATGGTGGGGCATCTTGTTTTTTGGTTTTCTTGAGCTTTTTGATTTTGACGAAGATTAATCTGAATCCTTTTGCGTGGAAGACTTCATCACTGTTGATAAAAAGTCCGTCTATGGCTATCACCGTTTTCCTTCAGGTTGTAAAAAACTCTTTGTCGTACCTGTTATAATGTGCTCACATCACTATACCCTTGGTCATCTGTTTGTATAATTGATGATGTTGGGATTTGTTTTGGGCCAATGCGATAGCAGGTACTGCAAACAGGACAGTAGCATTACAATAGTACTAATTCTGAAAATTTTAGATCTATTTTCAGTTCTTCTTTTACTCTGGAATCCACCCTTCAATTTTAACAAAGAACCCAGCTGAAGGGTCTTCATCATGACATGCAAGAAAAAGATATTCTGGTTCTCCGTTTTTCCATAAAATATGTGGGCGTTCGGTACGTGCCAATTTATCTCCAAAGTATTGTTCATTTGTTTTATAACCAACCTCAGGCTTTCCCCAATGTATTCCATCCTCCGATTTATAAATTAATCCTGGACGGTTACCTCCTAGTTCAATATCCTCCGCAGGAATAGGGTTACCTTCAAGCATATTTTTCACCCCCTTTCTATCTTCCACAATCATATAGTAACTGTCTTTATAATAAAAGGCATAACAATCTTCAATATCCAAACCTTTATCTGCATAACTAATAAGAGGGTTTTCTTGATAATTTTCATAGGGCCCTTCAATATTATCGCTCATTGCTAAAGAAATTTCACGATTCCAGTTTGTTCCAAAAGCATCTGATATGGATTTATAATAAATCCTGAATTTTCCATTTTTGTCTTTTAAAAAAGTAGGATTTGAGGCATGAATAATATTGGCACCATCTTTTTGTGTACCCGAAGCTTTAATTATAGGGTTATATGGACTTTCCTTCCATGGACCATCCAAAGACTTAGAAGTTGCAATACCTATTTCTTGATTTATATTAGGGGTTTCCCTAGACTTTAATAAGTATACTAGAACATAGGTGTCGTTTACTTGGGATATTTGTGGATTATGATAGGTGAGTGTGTTGCTAGCAAAAGTGATATCTACAAAAGTATAAGGCCCTTCTGGGGATTTAGCTGTATAATGTACTATTTTACTATCTTTTGTCCAGTTCCCGTCATTAGGAATGGCTGACATAAACACATGTAATTTCCCAGAGTCATCATAAATTGGGGCCATACACCAATGCCACCAATTCTCCGGTGCATCAAGAATATAATCTCCTGCAACATGAGATTTAACGAAAGATGATTCCTTTACGGATAGGTCTTTTTTACAAGAAAAGGAAAAAAAGACTATTACAATCGATACTAAGATTTGAATTTTATATATAAATACAATAAGAGACTATTATAATCTATCTCTTTTTGTTTCCCTAAAGTGTATTGAAATAAAAAGCTTTAAGATTTTCAGTGCCTTTTTAATCATCTGTTTTTTCATCCATCCAACTCAACTGGGACCAAGTTTCTGGGCCGTCATTTTTTTGTTTTTCTCCTTCTGTACTTCTACCATTTAATACTATTGTAGCAAGTTCTTTTCGATATTCTTCCAACAGTTCAGATTTCTCATCTTGTAAATTATGTTCTTCTCCAATGTCACTACTTAAATTATATAATTGAAATTTTGGTAAACTATCAATGGCTGCTTTATCTCTTGGTCTTGGAAAACTCCAACCGCCAGAACCGGGACAAAAAATAGCTTTCCAATCATTTTTTCGATACGCAAAAGAGCCATTTATGGAATGGTGAACAATACTTTCCCTAACCGTTAAACTTGATTTGATTTTGAGTGCTGGAAGAAAACTAAAACTATCCTCAGCCATAGTATCGGTAGGTTTAACATCTAAGACATCAGCAATGGTGGCAAAAAAATCTGTAGTGCACACCAATTGATTGGATTTGGCTGATTTTACTTTTTCTGGCCATCTAACTATAAATGGTACTCTATGGCCTCCTTCAAAAATATCTGCTTTGTGCCCTCTAAAAATATAACTAGGATTATGGTCTTTAGTAGTTAATTGATTAAAATCTGCTCGAGGGGAACAACCATTATCACTTGTAAAAACCAAAATGGTGTTTTCTGTTATGCCTTGTTCATCCAATGCTTTTATTACTTCTCCTACAACCCAATCTACCATCAACACAAAATCGCCATAAGGATTATCCAATCCGCTTTTACCTTTAAACTCCTTAGTAGGAAGTATAGGTGTGTGAGGTGCTGGTAAAGGCATATATACAAAGAAGGGTTGGTCGTTTTTAGCATTTTCATTTATAAAACTGACTGTTCTGGTGGTGATTTCTGGTAAAACTTGTTCATGTACAAAGTCATCAGATGTTAGTCCCTTTCGCCACATAGCTTGATAATCAGTATTTTTAGTAAATTTAGTAGGCACCATTGTAGGCTGGTCATTTTCTACCCACACATAGGGGGCCATATCCAATGAGCCATTAAATCCATACCAATAATCAAACCCCCGGGTTATAGGTCCATTTTTTATCTTTTGCGTGTAATCAACAGCGTCCTTTCCTTTTTCGACATTTGCCCAATCCCATCCTAAATGCCATTTGCCAATACCGGCAGTTTTGTATCCTTTAGCCTTTAAAAAACCTGCTATAGTTGTTCTATCCGGCTTAATTAAAGCTTTGCTATATCCTTGTAAGACGTGCTTTTTAAGAGTTGATCGCCAATTATATCGTCCTGTTAATATACCATAACGAGTAGGTGTACAAACAGCACTGCTTGTGTGCGCATCTGTGAAAATGACACCTTCAGAGGCTAGTTTATCTATATTAACGGTTTTAATTTTAGAGTTTTCATTATAACTGGAAACATCACCATAGCCTAAATCATCCGCAAGGATAAAAATGATATTCGGGGGTTTTTCGTTTTTTTCAACCTTTGTTTGCCCGTAAGAACTAAATGATAGTAGTATTGTAATTGCTATTATAAGTTTCTTGTTTAAATTCATTTTTACTGTTTTAAAGTATATTGTTTCTATGGTTTGTTAAAAGCCAGATTATCGTACCAATGTTCTTCCTTCGTCAACATACTGTGTTAGAAGTTTTTTTAGCTCTTTTACCTTTTCTGGATACTCTTTTACAAGATTTGTTGTTTGTTGTGCATCTTTCCTCAAATTAAACAACTCAAAATCTTCATTATGAGGCACAACACCAATATTCTCTTTAAACCAATCTGGTTCTTCATTATCTCTTCCTTCATTACTATTTATAAAGACCCAATCGCCTTGTCTTATTGCTAATTTTCCACTTGCACTATGGTGTATTGCAACTTCACGCTTATCCTTAACCTCAAAACCATCAATAATTTCATCAAGAAAACTATAACTGTCTTCCGCACCTTTATTATCTAGTTTAATATCCAAATAATCAGCTATGGTAGATAAAATATCTGTTTGAGAAATAAGACGGTTTGATTCTGTTCCCGTTTTGGTGATTTTATTTGGATATGAAACTATAAAAGGAGTAGTATGCCCACCCTGCCAAAGGTCTCGCTTTACACCTCTGAAATCTTTCATGGCATAATGGCCATATTCTTTTATATAACCAAAGGTTTGAGACTCAGGCCCATTATCCGAAGTGAAAATTATGAGTGTTTCATCCAATATATTGTTCTTTTCAAGAGCTGTAATTATTTCACCAACAGCCCAATCCAATTCTTTTACAAAATCGCCATATAATCCTAACCCGGAAGTTCCCTGAAATTGCTTAGCAGGCACATGCGGATAATGAGGTATATGAGGTGCATAGTACAAGAAAAAAGGTGCGTCGTTTTTAAGATTATATCCTGTGCTCTTACTGTTTTTTGCCGCAGCATTTATGTAATCAACACTTCTTGCGATGTAATGCATTTGTGCTTCTTCCATATCAAATTGATCAAACTGAGGATTCCCGTTCTTACTAATACCATTCTCAAAATACCATCGACCTCCATCAGAGTGTTCTTTTGTCCCAGGCACATCATGGCAAGGATATTTTCTCTTATAATAATTTTGCCCATACCAGAGATGAACCTCTTCATGTGTAAATCCTACTGGCTTACCACTATAAATGGGTTTGTTATAGTCTATACCATTAGCAGAAATATCAATTCCTTCTCTAGTTGGTTTGGCAGCTGCTTTCCAATCAGAGCCGAGTCCCCATTTACCAATAACGGCTGTATTATAACCGTAATCTCGTAACATACTGGCAATAGTGACGCGTCCTTGGTTTATCCATGGTTGTTCACCAGGTTTAGGATTCCCACGTTTACGGATGGTACGCCACGAGTATCTACCTGTTAAAATACCATATCTACTTGGACTACAAATTCCGCTTGGTGAATGTGCATCTGTAAACAGAATACCATTTTTGGCCAGTTTATCAATATTTGGTGTTGAGATTTTACTCTGTTTATTATAACAGCTCACATCCCCATACCCCAAATCATCAGCGTAAATGATTATAATATTGGGAGTACTTTTTATGACCTCTTTTTTAGCCGTACAGCCAATTGCCATAAGGAGATAAAGGGACAATACCAATTTCATCATATATTGAAAATTGAGTAACAGGATTATTTAATGTTTCAGTTCGCTAAGTTTAATCGTGTACTCTTCCACTTTTTCATTATCAATGCTCCATATTTCATATTGCAATGTTGGGTCGGGTAATTTGGTATTGAAAATCACTTTGCCAAACGAACATTTTTCGTTGTAGCATAAAATTCTTTCAGGGTCGTCCATACATACATGTGTATGTGTATTTACAAGTTTTGAGCTTTCTAGCTCGTATAGAGGATAGCCATTTTCGCGTTCAATTTTCCATAAGTCGCTCCGGTGGCGGTCGGCAGAAAGAAGCACAACACCCTCTATTTTATTATCAGCAAGGAAATCAAAAATCTCTTTGCGTTCTTTTTTGTAACCACGCCAAGTATCAAATCGACCTGACATACCACTTTTTGCACCATAGGCCCAGGGAACGCTCGAAACAATTACTTTAAATGTTCCTTTTGATGCCAGTAGTTTCTCTTTTAACCAATTTAACTGAACTGGACCCAACATTTGGGGATCAGTTATATTTCCATCTGCACTTGAGGGTTCACGATAGTAACGGCAATCCAACATAAAGAAATCAACATCGGCCATTTGGAAATCGTACCATACGCCAGGATTTTCATCGCCACCGCCATAATAAGGATTTGCAAACTGATTTCTGAACACTTCATAAACCGGACGTTTCCATTTCGGAGTATCGATTTCCTTTCCGCCAAATTCGTCATTATCCCCAAAATCGTGATCATCCCAAATTGAAAGGATTGGTGTTCTGGATGAAAAGTCACGAAACTCGGGCTTACTTTGCCTACGATTATAACAATACTTTTGAATGTCTGGGTACTCCGGATAGTCGATGTAAACATTATCACCCATCAATAGCATCGCATTTAGATTATGCGAGTCTAAGGTATTCCACATATAGGAATGCCAGGGAATGTAAGCAGAACCACCACCAAAAGCTACTGCAAACTCATTGGCCTGCCCTTCAATAGGTTGTGTTTTAAATTTATAAACTTTGTTTTGGGTTTTGCCGTCAATTTTAACCTTATAAAAATATGTGGTATCCGCTGTAAGCCCTTCAACATCAAGCTTAGCAGTAAACTCTGTAGATTTTGAGGTTTGTACTTCCTTTGATAAAATCTCCTTTTCAAAAGTTTCATTTTCACTTAAAACAATCTGAACTTTTAATGCCTGAAATGTTCGTAACCAAATTTTTGCAGTACTAGAAGTGGTATGGCCAACCATTGGACCGTGTACAATTGCTTCCCCCTTTTTTTTGATAAAATTGCTGAAAGCTGGAAACTTATTTAAAGGAACAAGCATTTCGAGAGGCGCTTGATATCGGTCGATACTTAGTCCCAAATTCAATGATTTTTTAACTTGGGCCATAGCCGAATCTGCATTTCCTGTTTTTGCAAAAGCAAGTGCTTTTACAAAGCAAGCTTCTGCGTCAATATCTTGTTTATTGGCATGGTCAATGGCTACTTTTGGGTCTCCTTTGTCAATCTCAATCAAATATTTTGTTATGCCAGATTTACGTGTGTACCAATCCTTGTCGTTTTGTGTGTATTGCAATTCAGGTTTGCTTTCCTGTTTTTTTGTTTGACAATTAATAAACAAGAATCCTATCAACGTTAAAAAGAAAATATTCTTCATAAAAAATATATTTAAATAATTTTAGTAAAACCTTACTCTCCATAAAAAACCTCGTCCCAGTCATCTGTCCTAAAAGGAAGCGCAGGTAAACCTTGTTTGTTATAAATGGTTGCATTTGCATTGTTTGCCCAGTTATAGCGTACCGCTACCGGATGTTCCACCTTTGACGAGCTTAATTGAATTTTATTCCCATCCTGCTTAACCTTAGCTGGATAGAAAATTTTATTCTCACCAGCAATATGGAAAGCCCAAATTCCTCCAATTGCAGCGGATAATAAATACAATTCGGAACCCGGTGTTTCAATTTGAAGAACCATGCTTTCGCCCTCGTTTTTATATGAACTCAAAAAAGGGACAGCGTAAACAACATCTGTTTTATTATACGTTTTATGTAAGGCAATTAATGATAAGCGGCGACCAACTTCCTTTTTATGCGGCGGATGAATATCATAAAATGTACCTATGTCTTGTGTAGCCGCAACTCCTGTATTTGGAAGCTTTAATGCTTCACACTGAGCCTCTACAATTTTTGGCATCCCAAATGGCATCCCATATTTATCATTGTAATCGTAGGGAGGAATTTGCACAAAATAAAATGGAAAATCGCCAATACTCCATTGCTTTCGCCAACTTGTTATCATACTAGGGAATACTGTTTTATAATCTTCCCAATATGGAACGTTTGCTTCGCCTTGATACCAAATGGCGCCTTTTATGGTGTAGTTGGTTAGCGGTGAAATCATACCATTATACAACACCGATAACTTTCTGTATTTGTTCTTAAGCCGGTCAACACTTTCTGGTATATCGGGAAATTCCGATATAAGTCCACTCTTAAAATCATTTAATGCGCTGTTGTATTCATCTCTATCCTTTTGAAAGGATGTTTCAAAATTTTTATACTTTTCATGTAATCCCTCATGGATTCCTGTTTTTGGTGTCCATGCTTCAACGGGTGTTCCTCCTCTGGATGATTGAATCAAGCCAACTGGGACGGACAAATTTTCGTGAATTGCCTGCGCATAAAAATACCCTACTGCCGAAAACTTAAACACGGTTTCTGGGTTGCATACCACCCATTTCCCCTGGCAATTGTTAAGTGGAATTTCCGAAGCAACTGTAGCAACTTTAAACATGCGTATGTTCGGGTAATTTGCCTTTTTAGCTTCTTCCCAAAAATTGATAATGGGTTTTTGACCGTTACGAAGGCCTAATTCCCTTTCCATATTCGACTGTCCCGAACACAACCAAACCTCACCAAACGCAATATTTTCAATAGTTTGTTGTGTAGACCCTGTTACCTTTATTCCACCTATTTTTCCGGCTTTTGGTGTTTTAATATGTATTAGCCATTTACCCTCTTTATCGGTAATGGTTTGCGACTGTTTTCCCCATGATGAATTAACGAATACTTTTTGTCCAGGTATGTCCCAACCCCATATTTTTACTTCGGCAGACTGTTGCAAACACATATTGTCGGATAAAATGTCCGGTAACTTTGTTTGTGCGCTTAATCCGATTGTAGCTAAAAGAAATAGTGTAGTAGCTAGAAGTTTCATTTATCTCCTTATTCTGTTTTAATTAGTTGTCATGTTAAATTTGTAATTCTTAATTAATGAAATAGAATCATAATTTAATATCTGTTTTTTAAAAAGTCATTAAATACCAGTATTTTAGGCATATATGGCCGTTACGATTACTCGTTTATGGGCAACAATTAATCTTTAGTTTTTGTTTCTCCAACCAATTTTGCTCCTGCAGGTCTTTTATATGGAATATAATCAGGCATCGGCCTCATTCTTAATCTTCTATCCACTTCCTTCATAATATCCATTTCTTCTTTTGTCATAGACCCATTTGTTTGTGTATTTCCCCAGGTAATAGCACAACCTCCATCAGTCAAAGTCCGTACAAAACGATAGGCTTGTTCTACATCAAACATCAAATTTGCCCTTGGACTTGTCCATTTCATACGCATTGGCATCCAAGCATGTTTTATAGTATGTTTGACTGGATCATAACTAGCCATTGCGTCTACTATTTCAGGAAATGTAAACTCTTCATATGCCCATGAATTAGGTGGAGCTCCCCAAGCTAGAGGAGTAGGGTGACCGGAAGTAAAATCAACATAAGAACCATTTAAATTAAACGATCTTATTTTATATTTTCTACCATCTGGGTCATTTGTCCCGTCTGAATCCACTTCCAAATCATCTCCATTTTCATCTTTGAAATACTTTGATTTGTTTGAGCTCTCATTTTCCACTATGCCGTTAGAAGCTATCATAACAGATGGGTCTACCTCTCGAATCATATCAATGAAATCTGTTAATTCTCCAGCAATTCCGCCCACATGGTCTAACCAATAGCCATCTGCCAAACCTTTAAACCTTTCGATATAACCTTTACATAAAGTACGGTAGGCCAAACCTTCATCACCATCAAATTTGGCATTGTAATAGTTTTCCCAAGCTGCCTTATATTCAGCATTATTTCTTGTACCTGACCTTGCTGATGGACCATCGGTAGCGATGTAGAGAATTACTTTTTTTCCTCCTTTATGTAATATATCAATGACATCCAAAATGATTTTTTCATTTTCAAGAGAGGGTACAAACTCAGGATGAATTTCCTTAGCAACATCTACATAAGGATTTTCCCTTAAGGTAAACCAGTAACCATGGGCACGATGCGTGAAATTTGTAAATACATGACCAACTGTTGGCAGATTATCTACAATATTCTGTGCCCCTTTTACCCAATCGCTATATGAACTGGCTTTATCTAATTCTACCCCACCTTCAACGATTAGGCGAACTCCCCATGAACCTGATAGCCACTTTGAATCTGAAGAAGTTTGAGCACTGATATTTAAAATTCCCAGAGCAAAAATTATTGTAATTAATTGTTGTTTCATTTTTTATAATTTAAGTTTTATCATTTTTTATTTTTAACCTTAACCTCTTGAAAATCATTAAGTAGAAATGAATAAATTTCTTCAGGAACGGTACTTTGCTTAATTAAATTTCCTGCATATCTCAGATTGAGGTTGTTTCCAAGAAGGGATTTTACATCTACTTGAACTAACTCGCCATCTTTCCACGTAATAGAAATTTCAAACCCTCCTTTACCTTTTATTCCTTCTATTTTGCCAGAAGACAGTATTGATGGAAGCGCAGGAAGAATATCTTGATAAAAATCACCATTGTCATCGCGTAAATGTGACTGCAACAACATTTCAGTAATTCCGGAAGTAGCCCCAAAGTTTCCATCTATTTGAAAAGGTGGGTGTGCGTCTAATAGGTTGTTGTATAATCCACCTTTGTTTTGGTAAATAGACCCTCCATCTTTTGATGGTGGTTTCATTAAATTTTTTAATAATAAAAAAGAATGGTCTCCATCTAAAAGTCTTGCCCAAAAATTAATTTTCCAAGCGCGTGACCATCCGGTACCTCCGTCTCCACGATGTGAAAGGGTCACTTTACAAGCTTCCGCCAACTCTGGAGTTGTTAATGGGTGAATTTCGTTGCCTGGATGCAAACCCCACAGATGAGAAACATGACGGTGTTCATTTTCAGGATCATCTTTGTCCTCCAACCACTCTTGTAATTGCCCATACTGGCCAATTTGATTGGGTGCTATTTTTGAACGTTTTCCTTCTAATTCCTTAACAAAATCAGCATCAACTCCTAAAACTTCTGCAGCTTCAATGGTATTTGCAAAAAGATTACGAATAATTTGATGATCCATTGTTGGAGCCATAACCAATCCTCCATTTTCAGGGCTATTGCTTGGACCACTTACCCACCAATCTGAATTTTCAGGATCAGGAACTAAGTATTCCATAAAAAACTGAGACGCTTTTTTCATAGCTGGATACCCTCTTTTTTCCAAATATTCTTTATCCTCAGTAAATTGATAATGCCACCATAAATGCTGACTTAACCAAGCCCCACCAACAGGCCAAATACCATGATTAGATCTATTTATAGGAGCTGCTCCCCGCCAAATATCAGTATTGTGATGCGTTACCCATCCATCCATATTATAGTGCTCTTTTGCTATCTTTTCTCCAGTTTCTGTTAAATCTTCAACCATGGCTATTAAAGGATCTACCAGTTCTGAAAGATTGGTCATTTCTGCCAACCAATAATTCATTTGGGTATTAATATTTATGGTGTACTTACTATCCCAAGAAGGATAAATTTTATCATTCCAAATACCTTGTAAATTTGCTGGCTGAGTTCCCGCTCTAGAAGAAGATATCAGCAAATATCTTCCATATTGATAAAGTAAAGACACCAAACTAGGGTCTCCATCTTGCCGAAAAGTTGCCAATCTTTTATCTGTTGGACGATTTGAAATTTCGGACTTACCAAGATCTAAGTCTACACGACTAAATAGATTTTGATAATCTTCTACATGTCTAGATTTTAGCTCAGAAAATGACTTACCTTCTATTTTTTTAAGTTGCTTTTTACACAATTCAAATGGGTTTCCATCAACATTTTTATAGTTCACAAAACTGGTTGCTGCCACTAATTTTAAGGTAGCACTATTGGCATTAGATACTTTTATGGTTTTATCGTTTTGAACAACTTCACCACCTTTATTAATTATTTGTAATCTTGCCTCAAAAGTGAGTTTACTTTCAGGGTAAGGCGTCCCTTTACGTTCTTTATTTTTAGGATAATTATTAGCTCTCCCTTGAATTATTATTACATTTCCATCAACGGACACATTATATCTTTCATGAGGTGAATCCAATCCAGCACTAAAATTTAATGTACCGTTTTTTGATGATTCAAGTCGAATAATTATTGCTTGGTCAGGTTCAGAGGAAAAAATTTCCCGCTTAAATTTCACATCATCAACTTCATACGAAACAAAAGAAATGGCTTCTTCCAAATCCAATTTTCTTTTAAAGTTAGTAGCATTTTCATGCCCAATAAAATCCAATAAGATATTACCAAAAGGCTGATAACACATCTGCCCTAATGGTTCGGACATATAATTTTCGTTAGCCAATTTTTCAGCCTCCTCTTGCTTACCTTTCCAAAGTAACTGTCTTAGTTCCTTTAAAATTTTATGCGCTCCTTCGTTGGCATAATCATGCGGTTGTCCTGTCCACAAGGTTTCATCATTAAACTGGATGGTCTCCTTATCAGTACCTCCATAGATCATACCTCCTAATCTGCCATTTCCAATAGGTAAAGCTTCAGTCCAGTTTTCGGCAGGCTTGTCATACCATAGAACCAATGAGGGGTTTAATTCTTTTTCTCTAGGATTGGTATCACAAGATAATTGAAAAAACACGCATAAAATCAGGATACAAATTGAGAGGTATTTCATTGTCACAATATATCTTCACTCTTTTTTACTTAGTTTCAAAATCTCAACTGGCGTTGGTTAGCTTATTAAACTTATTTAGGGCTTGTAAAGCATTTCATATATATTCCACCTTTAGATGATGCTATACTTTAGGGATTCCATTCCTAAATGTATGCACACACATATTACTTTTTCCAAATTGTAACTAACATATAGAATTTTTGTTTATCTGTTCATTTCTTATAAGAAGAAAAGCTGAACATTAAATTTATTTTCAATACAGCAATAAAAATATCTAGACTACTCAAAGATCTTTTGCTGGAATCGGTCAATAATTTTACTTGTCTTTATTTTATGAAAAAACAAGATCTCAATTATATCATTTTTGTGCATTAATTTTTTTCATACCAGAATAAAGAGGGTATGATTTTTTAAGACCATATACTTATGGCTATTGATGTGCTGCTCCTATAATTGATTATGATTACTCCAAATAATATAATGGGTTGTTTTACAAAAACAACCCATTATATTTTCACCAAATAATATTAAGAAATTTAATACCCTGGGTTTTGTTCTATTACAGCTTCGGAATTTACAATGATATCCCTATTTGGTATGGGCCATAGATTTTGGTGGTCAAAAATTTGAAGTGACCCATAGATACCGTTATGCACTGGATTGAAATTACGAACCCGTTCTATATTAGTACCCGTCCGCATTAACGTAAGCAATCTTTCTTCTTCTACAAACAACTCTCTTGCTCTTTCATCCAAAATGAATTCAAGATTTACATCACTACCAGTAATAAGAGGTGCCGAAGCCCTAGCCCTTAATTCATTAATATCATCTGCGGCTGCACCAGGATTTCCATTAAGCATATATGCCTCTGCCCTCAATAAATATGTTTCTGCCAAACGCATTACATAACGATCGCGATGAGAATTGTTAGCCTGATTATCAACCACTTCCTCAGGGAAATTACCAATTGGTGTGCATTTTGCAAAAATAGCACCAGGCCATCGGCGACCAAAAGGAATATTTACACCATCCAAGGCACCACTTTCGACCATATTTTGACCAAAATAAGGCGATGCTGGATTATCAACGACCAAATCACGAATAACATTATACTCAGAATTACGTATATCTCCTGGAGAATCTTCCCAAATTTGATTTATTACATAATCAGATGGAGACCACCAGGCAATACCTCTACCACCATTGCCCTTAGTAGGCCCAGTAAATAAATTTTCTCCATCATTACCTATTAATCTCCAATACTGTGCTATTGAAAATCTAGGAAGTACATCATTAATTTCACCACCTGGTGTAAGAAACTCATATTGTGATACATAAATAGCTTCTGTATTACCTGTAGCTCTATTTTGGTTACCTCTTCGAAACAGATCCCAGTATACATCACCATCTTCAGAGCTTCTAGTACCAAAACGGTCTTTCATTAATTCATAACCCAAATTATCTATAACCTCTGATGCTGCGTCTATCGCTTTTGGATAATCTTCTACCACTATATATGCCTCGGATAATGCATGGTATGCTACGCCTTTGGCTATTCTTCCATCTTGCTCCACATCATCTGCTTCAGGTAATAATTGCGTTGCATCCGTAAGGTCATTAATTATTTGTTCCCATACATCTTCTGCAGAAGCCCTTACAAAGTCTCTTTTTGGACTAGTAATTTCTTCCAATACCAATGGTACACCACCGTACAAAATAACCAAACTTCTATAAGCATAGGCTCTAAAAAATTTAGCCTCTCCTATTTTAATGTTGCGTTCAGTTTCTGAGGTATATTCAACATCATCGATTCTATTTAATATTACATTTGCGTTATAGACTATTTTATAAAAATTTTCCCAAAAATATTCAATTTGGCCTGCTTCAGGTACTATACTATCTCCCCACCCGTTAAGAACAGCGTTTAAATTAAGGGAATTATATCCACAGTCCGTTGTGTATTGAAAGGCAAAGGTGCTACCTTGTGTAACTTGGCCATAGCGGATATCACTAATATTTCTGTAAAGTTGTACCACAGCAATATCTATGAGTTGAGGTGTACTATAGGAATTATCGGAAGTATAGTCGCTAAAAACCTCTTCTTCCAGCCATCTTTCTTCATCACATGCAGTTATAAACATGCATAATAATACTATATATATGATATTTTTCATTTTAGTTTTATTTAAAATTGAACATTTAGACCCATTGAATAACTTTTCAACTGCGGTATTCCAGCACTAAAGCCTCTATTGACAATGTTTTGATTGTTTTGATTGACATTGTTAATATTAACAATTTCTGGATCTTGGCCGTTCCATTTGGTCCAAGTTGCAAGATTCCTCCCTGAAACAAATAAATTTAACTTACTCAGCTTTAAAGCCTCTAGAATTTGACTAGGAAAAGAATAGGATAAAGAAACATCCTGTAAGCGAACAAAACTTCTTTGATTGTAGATATTGCCACCCAAAGCTGAGGCTGCATCCAAACGTCTGTACTTAGCGTTGGGATTTTCCGGCATCCAATAATCCCAAGCACCACTTGGTACATTAGCACTTGCTAAAGTTCCCGAATTACCCCAATTGACTCCAGCATGTGGCGAGTCATTACCGTAATAAAAATCACTACCTCCTTGGATTGAATTAATAAATACATACAAACTAAGGTTTTTATAGTTAACCGTATTGGCAATACCAAAACGATAATCTGGATCTCGATTACCTATTATTTTTCTGTCATCTAAAGAAGAGATATCCCCACTATCATCAAGATCGTTTAATATGTAAGTTCCGGGTAAAAAGCCTGGCCAGATTGAACCATCGGCCTCATCTGCCAATTGCCACATACCTATTACCTCATAGTCGTAAATTACACCTTGTGGCTCTCCGATAAACAAGCTGTTTTCAATAAGATCATCCTCTATTCCATCACCATCGACATCAGCTCCCAAAATAGATTCAATTTTATTTCTATAACGACTGAAATTTACTGAGGCTTCCCAACTCCAAGCATCAGTTTTTACTATGGTACTGGAAAGTGTAAACTCCAATCCATGGTTAGAAACTTCTGCGATGTTGGTATTTATATCATCGAACCCAGTAATAACTGGTATATCTATATTAAAAAGAATATTTTCAGTCTTATTATTATAATATTCCACATTTCCCCTGATTCTAGAATCGAATAGAGCAAAGTCTAGTCCTACATTTGTACCCGTAGTTGTTTCCCAAGTTAATTCATCGTTTGGAAGACTGATGTTTTCTTGTCCAAGGAAGGGGGAGCTTCCATCACCAAATACGTAATCTGCTTCTCTCTCCGTAACACCTAGGGTATCATAGCGCCCAACACCTCTTCTCCCAGTTTGCCCGTATGAACCTCTTACTTTAAGAAAATTCAACCAAGAACTATCTTTAAATAGGTTTTCATTGCTTATAACCCAACCTAGTCCTACAGTAGGAAATACGGCAGTCTTGTCATTAGTACCAAAACCAGAAAAACCATCTCTTCTAATAGTTCCCGTAAAATAATATTTGTTCTTATAATCATATAGCAACCTAGCCATAGTGTATAAACTACTTTCCACCTCCTTCTCTGACTCAATTTCATTTTGAAGTGGATCTCCTGCTTCTAAAAAATCAAATCCTAAAAGATCAACGTCATATTGATTACCAGTTGCTCTAAAAGAATTTATATTCCTTTTTTCAACGCCATATAGCAGTGTAACATTGAAGTTATGGTCTTGATTAAACGTTTTTTTGTAGGTTAAAATATTATCCAATGTCCAGTCCCAAGATTCTGCATAATCTTTGAACCCACTACCTGTGAAGCCATTTCCAGAAGGATTAAATCGATAAGTGTTCTGAGTTCTATAGTTATTGGAGAAATTTAACCTATAAGAAAGCCCTTTTATAGGCAGCTTTACATCTGCATATAAGTTACTAAAGTAATTTTTGTCAATATTTGAATCATCTTGGGCAGTAGTTAGGAAAGGATTTAGTACAAATCCCTCTGGTTGAGGGATGATTTCTCCATTTTCGTCGCTAATTGGTGCCCAAGGTTGTAATCTAAATGGTGTGCTAAACCCAGCATCTTCACCTGAATAATCTCCTATGGATACAAAAGCCTGCGTACCGATTTTAAGCCAATCATTAATTTTAACATCGATATTGGCTCTAAAATTATATCGCGTGTATTCATCGTTTTCCAAGAAGGCTTCTTGATCGGTAATACCACCTGATAAAAAATAACTAAAAGCCTCTGTTTTACCTCGAATACTTACATTGTGGGTATTAACAAATCCGTCTCCTGTAAACAAATCCCACCAAGGTATATCTATTCCATCGGCATAGCCTTGGGCTATTTCATTTGTTTTAAAATTACCTTGCCAAACATAATCAGGATTTACCTGAAGAAAATCTGGCCCTAACCGACCACCTTCTGCCCAAAAAATATCTTGATAAAACTCTTCGTATTCTGCTGCCTGCATAGGAACAAAAGCGTTACCTGTTGGAGATTGAATAGAATAACTTGCACTATACTCTATAGTTGGTTTAAGGGATGTTTCTCCTTTTTTTGTAGTAATCAATATGACCCCATTAGAGGCCTGTGAACCATAAATAGCGGCGGAACTAGCATCTTTTAATATATCTATTGATCCAATATCAGCGGGGTTTATATCTACTATGTTCCCTCTATAAATAATACCATCTAAAACAATAAGTGGTGCATTTGCACCATTATTACTGGATAAAGTGTTTTGTCCCCTAATAGATATTACAGGGTTTTGCCCAGCCGTTTGAGTAGCGCCAACATTAAGACCAGCTACACTACCTTGTAGTGCCTGTAAAACAGATACATTGGCAAATTCACTTACCTTTTCTAAGTTGGCACTCGATACAGCACCAGTTAAATCTTTTTTCCTTATTGTAGCTCCATACCCTATAACAATGACCTCATCTAAACTAGCGGCATCTTCATTTAAAATGATTGAAAACTGGGTTTGATTCCCTACAGCGACTTCTTTTGTTTCAAAACCTATATAAGAAATAACCAAAACGGAGCTTTCATTTAAAACAGTAATTGAAAAATTCCCATCAAAATCTGATTGAACACCATTCGTGGTACCTTTTTCTAGGATATTTGTTCCTGGCAAAGGAGCTCCGTTTACATCTTTTATGGTTCCCGATATTTTTAGCTGTTGTGGAACACTAACAGGCTCTGGAGTTTCAACAATAACAATCATATTATTGTTGGTAATATCCAATTCGAGATTTTTAGAAGAAAGACTTTCTTTTAACAGTTTGTTAGCCCTGACAGTTCCTTTTTTAAGATGAACTTTTGGCATATCTTTAAAAAGATTTTCTTCATAAATAAAGGTGAAATCTGTTTGTCGTCTCAATAAATCGAAGACTTCATCAACAGTTAAAATTTTATCTTCATCGATATAAATTTTAACATTTTGAGAAAAAATATCGCTTGGAGAAAAGCTAAAAACAGTTGTGCAAAACAAGAGTAAAAAAGTTCTCATAATTAGTTTTAACAATTTTTTCTTCGTCAAGAAAAAATTATTGGAAAAGTTGGTAACTTTAATTTTCATAAATTTGGTTGTTAATTAGTTAGACGTTGATTTAGTTAATTAATAATACAAATGGGGGATGAAGCATGTTACTGTGGAGGTATTATCTTCAGTTCCCCTTTTTTATCATTTTATGGTAATTGTTTTGTCTTTTATCTCATAGGCATTTATAAAGTTAGTGTTCTGAATAGAAGTCAATATTTCGTCAATAGTATTTCGTTTGCTCAGCACTCCGTTAAACTTAACTTTTTCAAGTTCCACCTTTTCAAATTCTACCTGAACATCGTACCAACGGGATAATACTATCATGATTTCTTTTAAGGTTTTACTCTTAAAACTAAAAAATCCTTTCCTCCATGATGTCTCGCTATATACATCAACTTCATTGATGGATATTTCTTTCGTGTCAATATGTATTCTTGATTGCTGGTTAGGAACTAAACTTTGTTTTGAATCTAAATTACTTATAACTACCTCTCCTTCAACTAAAGTAGTGTAGATTACATTTTCTTCTTTATATGCTTTAATATTAAACTCCGTTCCTAAAACTTCTACTTCTTGATTTCGATTTAGCACCTTAAATTTTGAATCCTGATTTTCCGTACTCGGCGAAACATCAAAATAGGCTTCCCCATAGACGAGCTCTACCTGACGGGTCATACCAGGCAGAAAGGTCACGGGATATTTTAGCTGTGATTCGGAATTTAACCAAACTTGGGTTCCATCAGACAGTTGTACAAAAAATTGCCCTCCTCTAGGAATGGTCAAATAATTATAGACTATCTCATTTCTCGATTCATTTTTTGAATCGTAAATTAGTTCTTCGCCATTACTATTTATATTGTCTGTTTGATAGGTCATTCCTTTTTCCAGTGGGACTTCTGATCCGTCTTCTAAGGTTAGAGTTGCCTTATCCGTACCTGTTTCGATAGTGTTATTTACAATAATCGGGGTGTTGATTTGTGGATTATCCTCTTTATTTAAGAGAAATGTAATGGTGATGAGTAGCGCTACGGAGCCAGCCACTGCATATTTCCAATAATGACTCTTTTGTTTACGTGCCTTTAAGCTATTTTGAAGTCTTAGCCATCCTTTTTCAATATCTATATAATCTATATCGGTTTTATAATTCTTCTTTACCGAATTGAAATAATCTTTATGGGAAGTTGATTCGTTATACCACTTTAAAAAAATGATTTCCTCTTCTACAGAAAGTGTATTATTGAGTTTTTTTATAATTAGCTTGAATTCCATCTATATCGGATTTATATACCAATTCTATTGTTATGACAACTAAAATCAAAAAAAGGGTGACAAAAAAATAAGAATGCCTAAAAATAAAATAGTAAAAATTATCAATTTCTTAATAAAGAAGACTTTATTGATTTACTTGTAGAAGAATTATTATGGAAGTAATTAGCTCCGTAATTCTCAATTTCCCTCTTTTAAGTTGGGTTTTAACTGTATTTATGGACACTCCTAATTCTGCAGCAATTTCTGAATACTTGTAATTGTGCAAAAATTTTAATTTAATGACCTGTTGCATTTTATCAGGAAGTGTATCTACTATCTTTAGAATTTGATGATATATTATCTTTTTATCATCCGCTGCAGTAGAATCAAATACATGCTCAGTGATAAGGTTTATATTAAGTTCAAGAAACTCATAGTTGTCCGTAATTTTTATGGACTTAAGATAATTCAAACATTTATTACGAACCATGCTATATAAGTAACCTTTTAGCGATGATTGAATATTTAATTTATCTGCATTTTCCCAGATATAAATAAATACTTCCTGTACAATATCTTCGCTTGAATCTTTGTCAAAAAGGTAACCGTTAGCATAGATAACCAGTTTCTCATAATGTTTATCAAAAAACACTTTATAAACTCTCCGGTTCTGCTTTTTTATTTCTTCAATAATAAGGTTCATAGAAAAAAATAGTATGCCTAGGAAGTAATCAAATGTATAAAATAAATTATCTGTTTTGGTCAAAATGGCCAAAATGAGCAAACATTTGATTGATTAAAGACAGCCTTGTTGCGTATCAAAATATAATTTAGTGTTGGCCAATGCGAATCTTCTTACATCTTAAGATTTGTTCATAAAGCGAATATTGGATTTAAAAATTGATTGGTAAGGAACCAAAATGCTACATATAGGTTTTGACTGAAGAATTTTTAACATATCCTAAAAAAACAATAAACTGACTGGGACTTTTGCAATTTTCAAGTGTATTATATAAGATAATGGTAATCTAAAAATCTCACTTTATAAAAAAATGAATTGTTATTTGTTTTTATTGCAACAGTAAATCAAAAAAAACTGTCCACTTCAGTTCACTTAGAAGTATTAAATAAATTATATATCTGAAAATGAAGTTTAAAATCACACTAATTAGTATCTCACTAGTAACAGTTTTATTTTCTTGCAATACCAAGGTTAAAAAACCTGAAACAAACACGGTAATTGAAGAAAAACAACAACCTAATATTATTTTTGTTTTTGCTGATGATTGGGGTTTTGGAGATTTAGAAAGTCATGGCAGTACTTTTTGTAAGACGCCAAATCTAGATAAAATGGCATCTGAAGGGATTGATTTTCAAAACGTTTCCGTTGTTAATCCTGTATGTTCACCCAGTAGGGTAGGTGTAATGACCGGCCAATTTCCAGCAAGACATTCTGTTCATGGGCATTTTGCTTCTGTAAAATCACATATGAATCGTAATATGCCCGATTGGTTAAATCCAGAAGCACCAATGTTACCTAGAATGTTGAAAGAGGCTGGCTATGCTACAGCTCATTATGGTAAATGGCATTTGTCCAACGATCATGTAAAAGATGGCCCTTCCCCTTTAGCTTATGGATATGATGAGTATGGTGCATTTAATTTATCAGGTGGACGGCATCAGATGCAAGCGGACTCTACCATTTATAAAACAATTGATTTTGTAAAGCGAAACAAGGATAAACCATTTTTCATCAACGCTTGGATTCATGCAACACACACCCCTCATTATCCAAAAGATAAGTATATGGAGCAATTTTCGCACTTGGATGAACAACAACAAGTATATGCGGCTGTAGTTGCGGAATATGATGACCGTATTGGAGAGTTGTTTACAACACTAAAAGAATTGGGTATTGATAAAAATACGTTGGTTATTTTCTCTTCGGATAATGGCCCTGAAATTACGGGCAAAAGTAAAACTATAGATGATGCTTCAACAGGGCCAGGTCTTGGCACATATTATTCTGTTGGAGAAACAGCTGGTTTAAAAGGTCAAAAGCGCTCTTTGTTTGCGGGAGGCATTAGAATTCCGTTTATCGTTAGATGGCCGGGAACTGTCCCGAAAGGTGTTGTAGATAAGGCTACAGAAATGACTACGGTAGATCTATTGCCAACATTTTTAGAATTAGCGGGCGTTACTGCTCCACAAGGCTATGAGTCAGATGGCGAAAGTATTGTATCTGCGCTAAAAGGTGAAACATATAATCGCGTTAAGCCAATTTATTGGAATTGGTTATATCCTAATAATAGGCGTACTGATTTTTGGCCAAGTGCTGGTATACAAGAAGCAAATTGGAAACTTTTAACCAACAAGAAGCTAGACAGGACCGAGCTATACAATATTAGTACAGATTGGGCAGAACAGAAAGATGTATCGGCCGAAAACGCAGAACGAGTTGCTGCTATGATGGCAAAACTGCACACTTTCGAAGCTACATTGCCTACAAGTCCACCAGATAATTGTTTTTCCAAGGAAAGAGAAACCCTTGAATAATCAATTTGGATTTTCAAGTTATAATTAAATACTAACAGTATAAAAAAATGAAAAACTTCACATTTCTACTACTAATTTTACTGACTGCCAATCAGTTCGGCCATGCTCAAAACCCTATTCTTCGGGATATGGATTCTAAATTCCTGTATACGGCTTTTCCAGCGGCTGAGGTATACAACGGGAAAGTCTATCTGTACTGCTCGCGTAATCAGCCAGATGCAACGACTTAC
Source organism: Flagellimonas eckloniae (assembly GCF_001413955.1). Taxonomy (NCBI): domain Bacteria; kingdom Pseudomonadati; phylum Bacteroidota; class Flavobacteriia; order Flavobacteriales; family Flavobacteriaceae; genus Flagellimonas; species Flagellimonas eckloniae. The sequence continues at coordinate 315,769 of NZ_LCTZ01000002.1, forward strand.
GGTACCATGGAGGATTATGTGGTATTGGAAACAGAGGATATGACAAATTGGGTCAACCATGGGGCTGTATTAAAACCGCGGGAATACGCTTGGGCAGACGGACAAATGAATGCCGCAGATGTGGCGTATAAGGATGGTTGGTATTATTTCTATTTCCCCTATGACAAAACGCATATTGGCGTTGCCAAAAGTCGCAATCCCGAAGGGCCTTGGGAAGAGGCGGTTACAGATAAGATAACTTCCATATTCGATCCAACCGTAATTGTTGATGATGATGGCCAAGCTTATATATATGGTAATGACCATAAAGTTGATATAGGAGAACCAGGAACGTATATCATGGGGGCAAAGCTTAAGGATAATATGACCGAGCTGGATGGGGACTGGGTTAGATTAAGTAAAGAAGAAGTACATGAAGCCACCGATGTTTTTAAACGGAACGGCATCTATTATTTTCATGCAAGTGTAGGAGGCGAAACGGTATATTGGACATCAGATACGCCCATGCCAAAATATGCGGAGTTTAAAGGGAAACTGGCAGAAAATGCTCCTGATGCTCCCAACCATGGATCTGTAATAGAATTTAAAGGGGAATGGTATTTTTTCTATCATCGAGGCGATGTGAACAACGGGACTTTTTTCCGTCCCTCTGTTTGTTTTGAAAAAATGGCCTTTAATCCAGATGGTACCATTCAGCCCATTGTTTACAGTCTTGACCCTGACTACAAGGCAAAACCGGTAAGCAAAAAAGATAAGTAAAAATCTTGGTTTTGCTATTATAAAATCAAAGACAATTCATACTAATTATCCAATCAATTAAAACAATACTAAAATGATCAATAAAAAAATTGTATTTCTGTTTTCAGCATTGCTGATCATGTTTTCATCATGTAAGGAAGCTGATAAAAAACAAGCAATTGCCCAGGACACAAGTGAAGGATTTGTTGCTAATCCAGTAATAATTGAAAAACGGGAAGTAGTTACCCTTCCAATAGGCTCGGATGGCCCAGATTTTAAGCTGCCGAATTTGAAAGGCGAGTTTATGAGCTTAAAGGACTTTGAAGATGCTGAAGTACTTGTACTTATTTTCACATGCAACCATTGTCCTACGTCTCAGGCTTATGAGACTAGAATGATAGAATTCACAAAAGAATACAAGGATAAAGGTGTGGCGGTCGTTGCTATCAATTCTGCAAGCCCGTTGGGCCTAATGTATGCAGAACATTCATGGTCAGATGTTGGTGATTCTTATGAGGATATGAAAGTAAGGGCCAAGCATAGGGGATTCAACTTCCCATATCTGTATGATGGTGATTTGCAAGAAGCATCCTTGGCATACGGTGCTATGGCTACCCCCCATATTTTTATTTTGGATAAGGAAAGAAAGCTTCGTTACCAAGGACGAATTGATGCTGATCAAAAGCAGGGTGTTGGTAAATCTGAGGATTTGATTCAAGCAGTTGAGGAAATATTGGCAGGAAAAGAGGTTACTAATCCTACAACCAAATCAATTGGTTGTTCCACCAAATGGTCTTGGAAAGTAGAAAATTCCAAAGCTATTGATGAGGAATGGGCAAAGCGGGAAGTAATTTTAAATGAAATTGATAATGAAGGCGTAAAAGAATTATTGGTAAATAATACTGAAAAATTAAAGTTGATCAACGTTTGGGCCACTTGGTGTGGACCTTGCGTTAGGGAATTCCCAGATTTGGTGAAATTACAGCGAATGTATGGTAAGAAAGACTTTCAATTTGTTTCACTTTCTGTCGATAAAATGGAGATAAAGGATAAGGTTTCAAAATTCTTGAAAGAAGAACAGGCTGCTGTTGAAAATTACATTTATTCACAGGATGATTTATACGAACTGGTGGAGTTGGTTGACCCTAATTGGAGCGGCGCACTTCCATATACATTGTTGGTAGAACCCGGAGGTGAAAAAGTTTATGCCTATCAAGGACCATTTGACATGCTTGAGTTGAGAAGGGCCATAGTAGACCATGATTTGATTCGCAGATATAGATAGCAATAGTTTCAGAACAACATTTTTGGGTATATAGGTCTGATTTTATGAAAGGTGCTGGGCATGATATCTATTTTACATGGAAGTAGCACTTTCAAAAAAAGTAGCTGTCCAGCGTTTCGAAATCTGAAGGCAAATTGGATTTTGCTATTTTAAAAAGCTATCACTTTTTATAGTCGCTGCTAAAATTTTCGATATGAGTAGTTTATCAAGAAGAGAAACACTGAAAACCCTAGGTGCCATTGCTTGTGTATTATTTTTCCCTTTGAAATCAATGGGTAAAACCATAAATAAAGGATGTGATGTATGTAGGAAAGCTTGGTCTAATTTGAGCAAATTTGCAACAAAAAGATACCCATTTAGATACATTGAACCTGTAGATTCCTTACCCAAGGTATTTATTTATGGAGACTCTATATCTATTGCCTACACCGAATACGTTAGGGCTTCTTTTGAAGATAAAGCCTGCGTATTTCGTATATACGAAAATGGTTCTTCAAGTAATGAATTTATCAAAAAAATGGAAGCCATGAGGCAAGCTATGTTTCAACCTCATCTATCCCAAGGCTGGGATTTTGAGTGGGATGTCATCCATTTTAATGTTGGGCTTCATGACCTTAAATATGTTGTTGATGGAAAACTCGATAAACAAAATGGCACACAGGTGTCTTCCATGGAAACATATGAAAAGAACCTTCGCTCGATAATCAACTATTTAAAAGCAAAGTATCCAAAGGCAAAATTAGTGTTTGCCACTACAACACCAGTGCCGGAAGGCGAACGGGGCAGGAACGCTGGCGATGCTAAAAGATATAATACAATCGCTTTAAGAGTAATGAATGACCACAAGGATATTTTGATAAACGACTTATATAAATTTTCGATTCCAGTTTTGGAAGAATTTGCTGTAGGTCCAGGAAACGTGCATTTTAAAGCTGAAGGTTCACGTTTGCAAGGAATAGAGGTGGCCCGGGTAATAAGTGATGTAATAGGAGTGAAACCGATTATATGCCCAACAGTTGAGACTATTAAGGAACGTTCCAGTCAATATGAAAGAAAGATTTAAAATAAACAAACAGTAAAGGATTAAGTGATTATGAAGAATTTGTTTATCAGTTTGTTGGTGATTGTCCTTATAGTGTCATGCACAAGCAGCCGGGAAAAGAAACAAAATATTGAAAATTCCCAACGCCCCAATATCATTTTCATTTTTGCCGATGACTGGGGCTATGGTGACTTAGGTATTCATGGAAGTACTTTTGTTGAAACCCCAAATCTTGATAAAATGGCAAGTGAAGGGATAGACTTTGAGAACTTTACAGTAAATAACCCAGTATGTTCTCCGAGCAGGGCAGCAGTTATGACAGGGCATTACCCAGCCAGATACGCTATTCACAGACATTTTTCAGGCTTACAGCATCATATAGATAATGGCATGCCCGATTGGTTGGACCGTAATGCACCTATGCTGCCAAGGATGTTGAAAAAAGCAGGGTATAAAACGGGCCATTTTGGAAAATGGCATCTAGCAGGCAGCAGGGTAAGTGATGCACCATTGCCCACAGCTTATGGTATTGATGAATATGCTTCATTTAATGTACCAGGTAACGAAAAAATCAAATACGAGGAAAGTGTTCCACGGGCACTTGATTTTATAAATAAAAACCGGGACACTACTTTTTTTATGAATGTATGGATACATGAAACCCATACACCCTTTTATCCTCGTGAAGAGTATTTGGAAAAGTATAAGGATATAGAGGAACGAAAACAAGTATATGCTTCTATTATTGCAGAAGGCGATGCAGGTGTGGGCGCTATTTTAAACATACTTAAAGATTTAAATATTGATGACAATACACTCGTTATATTTTCTTCTGATAACGGCCCTGAGTATCCTAGGGTCGATACCGAACGATTCCTAAAAGGAGGATATGGGGAGTATTACTCGGTAGGAGAGACCGGAGGCCTAAAGGGTGAAAAAAGGTCACTTTATGCAGGCGGTGTTCGTGTACCTTTCATTGTACGGTGGCCGGGGGTAGCCCCCCAGGGTAAACGAGATTCAACTTCTGTAGTAACCGCTGTAGATTTATTGCCCACTTTTCTGGAGATTGCAGGATTGGAACTACCCAAGAATTATGAACCAGATGGAGAAAGTGCTTTAACAGCACTTAAAGGAGGTGATTTCAAAAGAACAAAACCTATTTATTGGGAATGGGAGGGTCCAAAATTACGGGAATCTATTTGGCCAAAATTGGGTATCCGCGATGGAAGTTGGAAATTAATTACCAATAAAGATTCGCTTAGAACTGAATTATATAATGTGGAGCGCGATTGGACGGAAGCAGTGGATGTGTCATCAGACCACCCGGATGTAGTAGCGAAATTGTTAGAGAAAGTATATGCATGGAAAAAGACATTGCCACTTGTTCCAGATGAGAATAGTATCTCCGAAAATCGAAACAATCCGAAGCAAGAAGAATAGAAAACCAACTTTTTGAAACCAGCAAAATCCAAATTATGAGAAACCTAATCATATTACTTCTTTTGTTCTATGTACAGACAAGTGTCGCTACCGATTATTATGTCGATGGAAACACTGACCGTTCAGGTGATGGTAGCAAGAATTCCCCTTTCAAAACTATTCAGGAAGCGGCGGACATCATGAAGCCAGGTGATGTGTGTTTTATAAAAGAGGGTATCTATTTTGAAACAATTGTGCCGGTAAACTCAGGGACAAAGTCAACCCCTATTGTTTTTCGACCATTAAGCAAAAATGATAAAGTTATTATTACGGGACTTGATGAGGTACCATCTACCCTCTGGGAAAAGGATTCCAAAAACCTTTTTAAGGCCAAAATAGAAATGGGTCTTAATCATGAGAATCAGGTTTTTATGAATGAGAAAGTTATGATAGAGGCGCGTTGGCCCAATACAGGTGAAGATTTACTTAAACCAACATTGGACGTAATGGATGCCAACACCACCCCTGTAAATATTCTCGATTCCCGCTTACCGAATTACGATTACACAGGTGCCCACGTTTGGATACATGCAGGTGCTCACTGGCGAAATTGGACAACTAAAGTTATCGGTTTTGGCAAAGGTTCACTGGAGATTGAAAATATTGCTCCGGGCAAAGGAAGCACCAGTTGGCATGTAGCAAAAGAGGGTGAAGAGTTTTTTGTATTTGGTTGTAAGGATGCATTAGATACCGACAATGAATGGTTCTACGATACAAAAGACGAATCACTATACATCTATCGTTCCAATGGTAAAACTCCGGATAAGAGTATTTATATAAAAAAACGCATGAATGCATTTGACCTCAAAGACAAAGCATTTATTCATGTTAAAGACATAGAAATTCGTGCTGCAACAATTAATATGAACACGGAATCTTCCCATATTGAAATGGACGGTTTGAAAGTCTATTATCCGTATCATTCATCACAGGCCAATATCTATTTTGGACAGCAAATCGATAAAGGTATTCCAATCATGGGGAAACATTGTGTTCTCAGGAACAGTGAAGTTGCCTATACCTCTGGATGTGGCGTTGCACTTTACGGAGAAAGCAATCAGGTGATCAACAGCTATATTCATGATACCGATTATATTGGCTCGTATGCTAGTTGCGTTCAGTTGCGGGGCACTAACAACGTCATAAGTCATAGTACGTTGAGACGCAGTGGACGAACCGTTATTGACTATGCAGGTATGCACAAAGCCCTGATACAATATTGTGACATGAGCGAGTCTGGAATGCTTACCAGCGATTTGGGGCTGACCTACGGGAACGTGATAGAAGGTGGAAATTCCGAAGTGCGGTATAACTGGTTACACGATAATATGGATGAGAACCTTGACATGGGGCTGTACTACGACCACGGCACGCAGAACATCATATCGCACCATAATGTGGTTTGGGGTGTGGGATTTGGAGCGCTTCATATCAATCACTATGCTTATTACCATCTTGTATATAACAATACCTTTTCGGCAGAACAGCACGGATTTGAATCGGCTTGGGGAAATAAGTACCCCCCAGATCTGCATGGTTGTAGGTTCTTTAACAATATCTTTTCTGCATCTGCCAGTATAACCGCAGATAATTATGCATGGGGCAACAATCTAATCGGTTATAAAGACCTTATTGATAATAAATACCTTCCGGAAAATTCCCCTGCCATTGATAATGGTATCGTTTTAGCCGGAATAAATGAAGATTTTAAAGATGAAGCACCAGACATAGGAGCTTATGAGACCAACGGTCCCAAGTGGAAGGTTGGTCATGACTTTGATAACCCACCTAAAGTTGATACAACCAGATCAAAACCCTTGCATAGAAACCGTCTTGAAAACACCGCATTCGAATACGGTGACCATCTTTCACCTTGGTTTCTAGTATCTGGCGAAGCCACTCCAGAATTGGGACGTAAAAAACAGATAACGCCCGATACTGCAAACCTGCGTATGGGAAATAGCAGCATAAAATTGGGACCAAATGCAGAAATTGCACAAGTTGTTACGGGTCTTACACCAAACACATGGTATGAATTTGCAGGATTTCTAAAGACGGAAAACGAGGAGCGAGCCGAATTAGGCGTACGCGACCACGGAGAAATGGAGACACTTAGTCCATCCTTTGGAAAACACCGTGGCATCCCTCAGAATTGGGCGCGTTCTACCTTGCATTTCAAAACAGGTCCGTCCAGTACGAGTGCAACTGTATTTATTCGAAGAACAACAGATGGGGAAGGGCGCGTATTTGCTGACGACTGTGGACTCATATTTTTAAAATATGATTAAATCCATTTACATATTATATCTTTTGAACTGATAAGAACTCAAAGATTGACCTATAATAACATTTAAATATGCGAACTCGATTCTATTATACGTCAACCTTAAATATGATATTGAAAAAATGAAACAAAATTTAATTGCAGTTGTTTTAGCTTTAATTGCTACTTCCATTAATGCGCAATACAAAAATGTTATTAACTATCCTGGAGGCAGAATTGCCATTTCACATGATGGAAATAATTATGATAAAGACGATTATGTAGCAGCTGCAATGAATTTGGCTTTGTTGGAAGGCACAGGTTTAAAGTCGAAACTGGTACATTTTGACCATTCAAACCACCTAAAAAACAAGGACAGTCAATATATGGAGATGCTGGAAAGCGTTACTAAAGGTGTTAGGCATTTCAATATTGACTCTACTAAAATATTTGATGTCCAAACACAATTGGATGCAGCTATAGCAAATTTTAAGAAAGAAGCTGAAAAATCCACGGAAAATAACCCCCTATGGTTTTGTATTGGCGGTCCAATGGAGGTTCCTTGGCAATATATTAATGCAGTGGATCCGGAAAAGCGAAAATTTATTACCTGTATCTCCCATTCTTCTTGGTTTAACGAAGACCATGTTTCCCCTCCGGAGATGACGCATACCTGGGAAGATATTAAAGCCCTTGGAGTTAAAACGATTCGGATTAAAAATCAGAACAAAACGGAATGGAACACCAAAAAAGAAAACGTATTCTGGATGCGCGACTCCAAAAACCCTAAACTACAATGGTTGTACAATAGAAATGCCAAAAAAACATTTGATTCTTCAGATTCTGGTATGTTATGGTGGGTAGTTACTGGTGCCGAAAATGGAGGCAACGAAAATGCAGGTTGGCAAGACTACAAACCTATTTTAGATGCTATATCTGATAATGAAAAGAGGGGTTTACCAGAAAATTTAACTACTGAAGAGAAAGGATTCAAAACAATTTTCAACGGGAAGAATCTTGATGGTTGGTATCTGAAAATTCGTAGTAGAGACCTAGAGCTGGCTAAAAAGGTTTTTACCGTAGAAAATGAAATGATTCATGTATTTGGAGATTCGTTTCCCAAAGAGTACAACTTAAATACGGGGGCAAATGATACGCATGGACTTATCTATTCAGAAAAGGCCTATAGTAAATATATACTCCGGTTTGAATACAAATGGGGGGATAGAATAGCCAATAATTTTGATAAATGGCAATACGATGCTGGGGTGTATTACCATGTGATCAATGATAAGGTTTGGCCAACAGGTATAGAGTATCAAATCCGTTATGACCATACAACATCAAGAAACCATACGGGTGATTTAATTAGACCATCGGGAGCTGATTATGACTGGTTTTGTAACGAAGAGGAAATCTATCTACATCCCAATGATGGAGGAAAGCTTTACACTAAAAAACATTGGTTACACTTTGCATCACCAACTGAAAATTTCAATGCATTGAACAACAAATGGAACCAGTGCGAGATTATTGTTATGGGAGATCAGTATGCTATCCATAAGCTAAACGGTGAAATTGTAAATATGGCTTTTAATCTAGAACCGGGAGCTGGAATTTTTGGGTTTCAGTCAGAAACTGCTGAAATTTTTTATAGAAATATCCGAATAAAAGAATTTGATGAAATCATTCCAGCTGAGAAATTTCTAAAAGAATAATTCATCATAATGTTAATTTATAAATGAAGATAGTAAGTCAAAATATATCAATTTTTATAATTTCCTTATTGACTTTTCTTCTTTTCTTTTCTGAAGTTACTGCTCAGGAAAATGAACGTACTCGCTTGTTTATTTTAGCTGATATGGGATGTGAGCCTGATGAAATGCAGCAAATGATTCACATGTTGATGTGTTCCAACGAATTTGAACTTGAAGGATTACTTGCAGTAACTGGCAAGTATATAAATCCAGGAATGAAGAATGAATATCACAGAATTACCCACCCTGAGCTATTTACCCAACTTATTGATGCATATGCCAAAGTATATCCAAACCTTCAAAAACATGCAAGTGGTTGGCATACTCCAGAGTATTTGCATAGTATAGTTCGTGCGGGACAAAAAGGATATGGTATTGCAGATGTTGGCGAAGGAAAATCAAGTGATGGTTCAAAACTACTGGTAGAAGCTTTTGAGAAAGACGATGAAAGACCTATCTGGATTGCCGTAAATGCAGGTTCCAATACCCTTGCCCAAGCTCTACACGATTACGAACTATCTCATTCAATAGTAGAACTAAATAAAACCATTTCTAAACTTAGAGTGTTTGAAAATGGAGCACAAGACAATGCAGGCGCATACATTTGTAAACAATATCCAGCCATTCATTGGATTCGTAGTAACTATCAAACCTATTCCTATGGCGGGCCAAAAAGTCCTCCTGAAAGTGGCACTTTACAAATAGGGCCTCATTTTTGGGGCGAATATGACTACAGTTATAGTGGGCAAAATGATTGGCTCATTGAAAATGTAATGAAGGGGCATGGCCCACTTGGAGATTTATACCCTGAACGGCGATGGGGTAAACGTTTTGGTTTTATGGAAGGTGGCGGAACCATTCCGTGGATTGGGTTGGTCAATAAGGGTCTTTTTGATATTAATCATCCCTCTTGGGGTGGTTGGGGAGGTCGCTACAGTAATACAAAGCAAGCAGATGTTTGGTCAAGACACCAAAGTGTTCGCGTTGATGAATTAAAACACGCCCCATTTTATTCACATAATGATGTAAGTGATTCTTGGTTCAATGAAAAAGACCAAGAAACCTACAATAGTAACTTTGTACCGGTATGGCGTTGGCGAGAAGCCATGTACAATGATTTTATTTGTAGAATGGATTGGTGTACACAACCCTTTGATAAGGCGAATCACCACCCTATGGCCGCATTTTTTGATGATGTAAGTGATGACATTATTTTTATCAAGGCTATTCCTGGGCAGGGAGTTAATATAGATGCAAGCCGTTCTACTGACCCAGATACAGATAAATTAGAATATTCTTGGTGGATATACGAAGAAGCCGGTACCTACTCAGGTGATGCGCATATTGAGGACCCTTCCAAAGCTAAAACAGTATTATATGTGCCTACTGGGGCAGCTACCAAAGAAATTCATTTGATTTTAGAAGTTAAGGACACGAACCCAATTGCCTCCCTTTTCGATTATCGGCGAATTATAATTAGCGTGGGCAACTAAAAAAGAAATACCAATGACAAAAAAATGGATTTTTTTGCACTATCTATCAATATTGGTCTTACTGCTACTTCAGGCCTGTGAAACGCCTACTCCTAAAGTTCAAATAATAAGTACATTCTTTGAAAAGAATACCCCATCATTTCATGGTATAAATTCAATGGTTACTTCCCTTGATTCTTCTGGAGTACAAATCAATCAATATCCTGAATCCATTGATTCAGCAGCCGATTACTACATTTTAGTAGGCTTGTCTTCTGAAAAAAACGAAGCAACTCAACTGTTACAGGAGTTACAACTGACCTTACCAGACGAAAAGGAAGCCCTTCGCATTAAAAAAACAACATTCAAAGGGAAACCTGCACTTGTGCTTTGTGGTGCAGATGAGGTTGGATTAATGTATGCAGCATTAGATGTTGCCAAACAAATCTCTTGGAGCAAGAACACGGAAAACCTTTTTGAATATGTGAAAGATGCTTCAGAAACACCAAATGTAAAAGAGCGAGCTGTATCAGCAGGTACATTTCATAGAGGTTATTTTGAACAAAAGCTTCACGATATGAAATATTGGGAAACCTATTTTGATATGATGGCCGAAAATAGATTGAATCAATTTCTGTTGATTTTTGGTTATAAGAATAACCAGATGCGAGAACCGAATTTTATGGCACCTGCTTATCCTAATTTTTTTAATGTTGACGGGTATCCTTTTGTTAAAATAGGGAATGTCACCTTAGCGCAGCAAAAACAAAATACAGCATCCTTAAAAAGGATCATTGAGATGGCGCATGCTCGTGGTATCGAGTTTGGTGTGGGTCTTTGGGACCAAATCGAACGCGACCCCAGATACAAAGCAATGGTCAGTGCCGAGGGCGATATCCCTCCCGATTTGCCGGATAATATTATTTGGGGATTAACACAGGAAAACCTCATACCCTATACCAAATTAGCAATGCGAAAATTTTTCAGGAATTTCCCTGAAATTGATTTGGTACAGTTTCGAATGCATTGGGAAGCCGGAATTACTGGCGATGTAGCCTTGCAGTTTTGGAAGGAAATATTCACTATGCTCAAGGAGGAGAATCCAAATATAAAAATTGAAGCTCGGGCAAAAGATGTTCCTGATGAGACCTTATATGATGGTGTTGCCACTGGTGCCGATTTTCGGGTAGCGACCAAACATTGGATGGAACAAATGGGCATGCCATTTCATCCTACCCATATCAATAAAGACAATCAGTTTGATCGGCGTCATGGCTATGCCGATATGCTTCGTTATCCAAAACAATATGGCTTCAAATGGCGAGTATGGTCTGGAGGTACCACCAGATTGTTCCTTTGGGGAGATCCTGATTGGGTTAAAATGTTCGCTGAAGGTTCTCATCTGTATGATGCCGTTGGCTTTGAATTCAATGAGCCCTTGTATTTTAAGATGAATGGAAGCAAGCACGATGCCAAGGTTACGGATTTATTAAATCCAACAAATCGCTATTACGACTATGAATTTGAGCGGTACTGGCATTATTATCAGGTCATGGGAAGAGTGAGCTATAATCCGGAAACAGCACCTGATATTTGGGAAATGGAGTTTGGTAAACGCTTTGGAAAAGAAGCGGGGCAATCTATTATGACCGGTTTGCACAAAGCTAGCAAAGTATTGCCAAGAATTGTAACGGCCAGCTATCTCTATCCACGTTTTGCAAGCCCACAAGGTTGGCCCGAATTACAACGGATGGAGGATTTACAGCATTTCGCACTAAATTCCAAGCCTTCGGATATTCAGCAGTTTGCCTCTCCCAAAGAGGAAGCGGCACTTATTTTAAAAAACAAACCCTCTTTCAGAATTTTACCAAGTCAAACGAGCAAGTGGTTTTCAAGTATTTCCAAAGAAATTTTACATGAGGTTGAAAATGCAGAAAAGACCATTGGAACTTATCATGGCAATGAGTTTATTTCTACCATAACCGATTTGAAAATGCTCGCGTACTTGGCACAGTATCACTCACAACGTTTATTGGCCGCAGTTAATTATAATCTGTATCATGAAACAGGGAATCTAGCAGCTTTTGATAGGGCAATTTCCTTTGAATCCAATGCTGTTGAAGCCTATGGGAAAATGGCCGAAACAGCTGGGGATATTTATAATCAGCAATTAGATTTTGGTTCGAATGTAAATTTATTTCCAGGGCATTGGAACAAGGAGTATTATCGACTCTTGGATGAACTGAAAGATTTAAGGCATATGAGGTCACAAATCAAAGACCCCAAGACTGGAAGGGATTTGACCACAGCGCCTATCCAAATTTTGGCTTCAGATGACAAGGAGCCACCCACGGTTGAATTGCAGCATATTAAAAGTGCCCCATTGAACAAACCCTTAAAAATCAAAGTTTCTGTGTCAGATGCATCAGGGGTTAAAAATGTTACCCTGCGCTATCGACATGTGAACCAGTTTGAAGATTACAAATCTTTAGAAATGAAAAAAACGGATATTTCTGACACTTATGAAGCTACCATACCAAGTCAATTTTTTGACGGAATATATGACGTTATGTATTTTGTAGAAGTTATGGATACCAAAGGAAACGGTAAAATATATCCTGATTTGGAGGTAGAGATACCCTATGTTGTTGTTCAATTGGAAAGATAGGCCTATCTGATTCATTTTGAAATTAAAAAATACACATGTTTAGAATAAATGAATACGCAAAGTATTCAGTTCACTTCTCTAAATGACACCGAAATATTTAAAGATCAGAAAATGCATTGCAATATTCTTGTATAGGCAAAAAAAGTATCATAATTAGTATGCATCGTATTGGATGTTTACCTAACAACAACTTAATTTTATCTTCTAAATAATAAAAGAGTCGCAGTATTGATACTTGATAATTAGTATTTTCTTAAAAATGACATCTAATAATTTAAATTTTATTAAAATAAAGCCCCTTTTATATGGGCGCTGTTGGATTGGTCAAAAAAAATGAAAAAGCCCCTCTCAAATAGCAACAATACTTTATTGGCCCTCAAACGGGGAGAAAAATCTGCTTTTAAATCTATATTTGATCAATATGAAAAGGGGTTGTATAGTTTTATCGTCTCTATTACAAAATCGGGCTACGTAGCTGAAGAAATTCTTCAAGAGGTATTTATAAAGATTTGGACGAACAGAAAAACATTGGATTGCACACGCTCATTTGATTCATATATATATACCGTAGCTAGAAACCACACGTATAATTATCTTCGAAAAGTTGCTAACCAAGAATCATTAAAACAAGAGGTTTGGAGAAACCTAGAGCACTCCAACCATCAAACGGAAAATATGATTTTGTCCGTTGAATATGATGTTATCCTTAGCGATATCCTTGAAGGGCTTCCTTTGCAAAAAAGAAGCGTTTTCATTTTATCAAAGCAACAGGGAAAAAGTAATCAAGAAATCGCCGACCTGTTGAACATTAGTCCTAAAACGGTAAAAAATCATTTATGGGAAACCTTGCGATTGATTAAGAAACAACTTCGTCCGCACTTACAGACGCAATAATCAATACCTCATATTTAAACTCTTCTTCTTTTTGGGTTTAAAATTCAGTTTAATCGGATACCTATGAACTAATCGGGTTTCGTTGGGAACCAACTGTTGGTATATGGGTCTTGGACCATTGGCTTTTAGCATATCCTAAAAAAAACAATACACTAGCTGGGACTTTTGCAATTTTCAAGTGTATTATATATGATAATGGCAATCTAAAAAATCTTATTTCACTACATAATGAAAGGAAACTTTAAAGTCCTCTTAGAAAAATTCATAGATAACACTATTTCAGAAGAGGAGTATGAGCTGTTTATGGATTTGATAAAAAATCCCGAAAACAGAGATAGCTTTGAAAAGGTGATAGGGAATTTCTCAAAAAGCACCAAAAGTTTAGAAAGAAGAAGTAATGATGATTCTGAAATGCTATTTGATAGAATTTGGGATCAAATTGATGACACCAAGAAAAAGCCTTTTCTTTCACTAGAAAAAATAAATACTTCTAATCTTTATAAGATTGCGGCAGTTTTACTGGTGTTCATAGGGCTTACTTTTGGCTATAATAAAGTGTTCGATAATAAAGAATCAGTTTCTCCAAACCCCAACCATATTACCCTGACTTTTGGTAATGGGCAAACCCAAATACTATCGGAGAAAGGACAGCGCAAAATCCTTGATTCCAAAGGAAAACTTATTGGAGTCCAAAATGGGAGCCATCTGAATTATGGCCATGGTCCTGTACCTGATGAAATTATTTTTAATGAGTTGACTGTGCCCAATGGTAAAAGATTCGATGTATCGCTGTCGGATGGTACATATGTAAAACTCAATTCGGGCAGTTCAATTAAGTATCCGGTGCACTTCATTAAGGGCATGGAAAGAAAGATTTTTCTAAAGGGAGAAGCTTATTTTGATGTTGCCAGCGACAAGGACCACCCATTTATAGTGAATGCCAATTCCATGAACGTGCAGGTGTTGGGTACCAAGTTCAATGTATCACACTATCCTACAGACACAGATATTAATACCGTCCTAATCGAAGGGTCTGTCAAATTATATGAAACTGGTGATAAAGAAGACATTGGCAAACAGGTACTATTGACACCTGGACAATTGGCCAATTGGGACAAGGAGACCAAAGAAATCTCAGTAAAAAGAGTGGACCCCAAAGTTTATACAGCTTGGAAAGACGGAATACTATTATTCAGAAACATCCCATTCAGCAATATTAGAAAGAGATTGGAAAGACATTTCAATGTTTCCATAGAGAATAACTACTCATTTTTGGATAAGCAGATTTACTCCGCCTCTTTTACCAATCAAAAAAACCTTAGTGAAATTTTAGATTCTTTTAGAGAAGACACCCCTTTCTCCTATGAATATAGTAAAGAAGATAACAAAATTATAATAACCAATATTTTAAACTAAACACAAATTAATATGACACTGAAAAAAGAATCGAAAAGCAAAAAAGCAAAGATTACCGAAGAAAAAACCAAAAAATAACCCAACAAAAACTAAATTATGAAAAATCTCAAGATATTTGGGACATTCCCCAAAAGGGTGTCGTTTAAATATGACTTAAAGATGAAACTCACTACACTTTTAGTATTGTTTTCGTTGATTAGTTTGAATGCCAACACATATTCACAAAGAACAAAAGTAACTTTAGACCTTGAAAATGTTACTGTTAAGGAGGTATTTGATGAAATAGAATCGTTGACGGAATTCGAATTTCTGTACAATCATGCCAAAGTTGATATTGACAGAAAGGTCTCTATCCATGTAAAAAATGATAGAGTTCCCAATATTCTTGAAACCCTGTTTGCTAACACCAATATTTTTTTTAAGGTCAAGAAAAACATCATTATCCTAAAGAAGAATAGGGCTAAAAAAGTTACTGCTAAACGTATTTCATATAGTTCCAATTCGCGTTCAGAACAACTGCAGACCACAATTACTGGATCGGTAACGGACAGTTCTGGTAACCCGTTGCCCGGGACCAATATCATAGAAAAAGGGACGGTTAATGGAGTGCAAGCCGATTTTGATGGTAATTTTTCCATCGAAGTTGCTAATGAAGATGCTATTCTTGTGATTTCTTTCATAGGGTTCAACACTGTGGAGATTCCTGTGAAGTCACAAAGTACTATAAGCGTTACTCTAGAAGAATCAGCAGCAGGTTTGGACGAGGTTGTCCTGGTTGGTTTCCGTGGTGCTGAACAACGGGCTATTCAGACAAAAAGGAGAGCCACAAGTGTTGTTGAATCCATTTCTCCCCAAGATATTGGAAACTATTCTGATGAAAATATTGGTGATGCACTTCGCAGGGTTCCAGGAGTTCAGATTCAAGAAGACCAATCTGGTGGGCAAGATGGTGGTTCACGTGTCTCGATTAGGGGTATTGGTCCGGCATTTGTTCAAGTAACAGTCAATGGTAGACAACCACTTTCAGCTGGTGTTGAAGGCATTAGTAGATTTAGGCAGTTTAATGTAGACGTAATACCACCAGAGATTCTTCAAGGCGCTACTGTTTATAAAACATCAGAGGCAGGTCTTATTGAACCAGGTTTGGGTGGGCTTGTGAATTTTCAAACGCTTAGGCCTTTATCGGCAAGCTATAAAAATGACAGTAATTTTTTTGGTGCAGTAAATGTCCGTGGTGAGTCGGATGTCCAACATGATGGTTTTCTTACCCTTACACCTCGAATAAGTGCAATAGTAGGGGGTAAAACAAAAGACGATACTTTTGGGGCATATGTATCTTTTCTTACCAGTAACAATGAGCGTGCGAGAGATCAAGTTTTTTCGAGAATAACGGCCAGAAATTTAAAAGAGGATACCAATGGTAATGGTGTATGGGATGGTGACGCTGGAGGTGATACCGAGTATACAGGTGTTTTGATTCCCAATAACGTCACAAATAATCCGATTAGAGAAGAACAAGATCGTTTGGCTATGTCGGCTGCTTTGGAATGGAAACCAGTTGAATCGTTGCACATAGTAGCCGATCTACAGTTTTCAAGATTTGAAACGTATAGTAATCGGGCTTTGATCAGACCTAATCCCGGTACAAATGCAGTAACAGGGGTAATTTCCCCGGACAAAGTATTTGCACCTGGAAATCTTAGTATTGTAGATAATTTTTTGCAGGGGTATAATACAGAAGGGGCCTTCAATAGTGCTACAGGTGAGCTTACTGAAGGCGCAAATATGTTATTCCAAACTACTTGGTATGATAATTTAAACGATACTTGGGTTGGTGGTTTAAATGCCACTTGGGAAAGGAATGGATGGAAAATAGAGGCAGATTACTCGTATTCTAACTTGGATTTTAATCAAATATTGGAAGTTGGGGGAAGAAGTGCTGCTGCTGGTCAGCCTTTTAATAATGGGCCTTTTGTGTTTGACAGTTCGGATTATCCTCGATTTGAGTTAGGTCAAGATGCTCAATCAAGTTGGATATCATCGATTACAAGTAACGATTTGGCCGCACCCATTGTTCAGTGGAATAGATATGTGGGAGCCACCAATAATGCTTTTAGACTAGATCTTTCAAAGGAATTGAGTGATAATGTTTCTTTGGATTTTGGATCAAGACTATCGACTAATGACTTTTTTGTCGCAGCGGTTCAAAGAGATGGAACTCCGTTATCTGATTATTTGGCATCTACTAATGGGGGTACAGTACCAACAGTTAGTGCCAATGATGCCTTTGGGGAATACATAACAAATTTTTTGCCAGGCAATAACTATGGTTTAATGGATTCTTGGCCCAGAGCTAATATAAGTGCTTATGAAAGCACATATTCAGACTTTTTCAATTACAATCCAGGTAGTCACCCTCTTTTTGGTAAGAATGTTAACATATTTGATGCTGAAACTATTGAAGAACAGACTATTGCTGATGGAACAGATGATGGGTGGCGTCTACAGAACAATGCACCGCTATTTGAATTTCAAGAAAAGACCTTGGCAATCTATGGACAGCTGAATGTACGCACCAAATGGGGTAAGGTTCCTATTTCTGGTAACTTAGGTTTCCGTGGCGTTCGCACGGAGTACACAGGTAAGGCATTTACTACTGTAACCCTTAATGATCCTGATGCTGAAAATGGAGGTCCTATAAATTTGGGTAGAGTACAGTCTGAAGTCAATGATGATCAATGGCAAGTTTTACCTTCATTGAACTTAAAGTTTGAATTAAATAAAGACTTAAACTACCGCTTTAGTGTAGTAAAGACACTTTCAAGACCAGAGTACAATGAATTGACCCCTGGAGGAGCCTTAAGTGGAATGAATAATTTAAATTCACTGTTTGACGGTACCAATGGCGCTGTTTCTCTACCCAATACCGAGTTGAAGCCTTATACTACTTGGCAATTGGACAACACTTTAGAATGGTACAATAATTTTGGAGGTGCCGTTGTTTTTAGTGTCTTTTACAAAGATATATCTGATTACGTCGGTACAAACGTTCAATCTCTAGTTCCGTTTGATCAGGTTCTGGAAGATGGAGGTTTTGATACTACAGGGATGCAAGCAGCTGGAGTTTTAGATGACTTTCAAAGCCAGACTTATGAAGTTTCCCAACCTAGAAACATTGGTAACGCAAAGGTATTTGGATTTGAAGCCGGATTCAATCAGCCTTTGGATATCATTTCAGATGGTTTGAGAAACTTTGGTGTGCAGGCTAACTATAACTTTATTACTGCAGATTTCGATAATGACGATATCAATGCAGATGATGCGTTTCCAGGTACTTCAAAACACAATTTTAATACGGTTGCCTATTTTGAAAACGAAAAATTCGGTTTACGGGCTGCCTACAACATACGAAGTAACTTTTTAAGAACACTTTCAGGACAGGGGTTAACATCGTTACCTGAGTATACAGAAGGAAGAGGTCAATTAGATTTACGTGGCAACTACAATATATTTGATGGAATGCAACTTTCTTTGGCAGTTCAGAATGTTACTGGTGCAGATCAAAGGTCTTTCTTTAGGAATAATCCAAATGAGTCTTTCCAATTGATATCATTGGAACCTATAGTCACCATGGGTTTACGATATGGTTTTTAAATAAAAATTGTATTGAAACACCTAAAAGACTTTGCTAAAGTAAACTTTGAGTGTGATGAGTTAGTTTAAGTTAAAGGCATCAGTTTTACTTCTATAAGTAGTAAGTGATGCCTTTTTATTTATATGGATTATGAAAAAATGGATAATTCTACCAATATCAATATTGATTCTTGGATATTGTGAGGCACAGGATAGCAAAGTAGTTATAAAGAAATTACCAAATGTAGTCTACATACTTGCTGATGATTTGGGTTATGGCGACCTTTCTTCCTTAAATCCACAATCTGGTATTAAAACACCTAGTATGGATCGTATTGTTGAGAATGGTATCCAATTTACTGATGCACATTCCAATTCATCAGTTTGTACACCAACCCGTTATGGTATCATTACTGGGCGATATGCTTGGCGCAGTCGCCTAAAGAAAGGTGTGCTATGGGGCTATGATCAACCGCTAATTGAAGAAAACAGGGTAACTGTTGCTTCGTTTTTAAAAGATAATGGGTACAACACGGCTTGTATAGGTAAGTGGCATCTTGGTTTGGGCTGGCAACCTAAAAATCCAGCGAAACCTATTGCTAAATATGAGTGGACCATGGTTTTTGAAAAAGGTGATGATAGCAATGTGGATTTTAGCAAGCCAATTTCCGGTCCAAAAGAACTCGGTTTTGAGTATTCCTATATAATCCCTGCCTCCTTGGATATGACACCCTATCTCTATATTGAGAATGGTAAAGCGGTTGAACTTCCTACAGCCTATACTGAAGGAAAATCGGAAGAGGAAGACGGTCGAGGTGTTTTTTGGAGAGCAGGAGAAGTATCCCCTAGTTTTGTTTTTGAGGAAGTATTGGATAACATCACTGATAAAGCTGTATCGTATATCCACAATCAGAAAAAAACCAAAAACCCATTCTTTCTCTACTTTCCACTTACAGGGCCTCATACGCCTTGGCTTCCCACAGATGCTATAAATGGAAAATCACAGGCTGGTACTTATGGTGATTTTGTGTTGGACGTTGACAATGCAGTGGGCAAGGTTGTGCACGCTTTGGAAAAATCTGGACAATTGGATAATACAATGATAGTAGTAACATCAGACAACGGTTCGCATTGGACACCAGAGGATAAAGAAAAATATACGCACCGTGCCAATTATATATTTAAAGGACAAAAAGCGGATATTTATGAAGGGGGTCATCATGTACCCTATATAGCTATGTGGCCAGGGAATATTGCCCCGGGTTCAAGCTCTGATCAAGTAATCTGTACCACGGACTTATTGGCCACACTTTCAGGAATAATAGAGAAACCATTACCTCAAGGAGCAGGCGAAGACAGTTATGATATGCTGAATGCCTATCTCAAGACCGATACAGATAAGCAGATTCGTGACTACACCATTCATCATTCACTTGATGGTTTTTTCTCCATTAGAAAAGGCAAATGGAAAATGACCACCCAGTTGGGGTCTGGAGGGTTCAGTGAACCAAAGCTTACTGTCCCATCCGAAAGTGGAGCAAAAGGCACATTGTATGATATGGAAAATGACATAAATGAAACGGTAAACCTTTACATGGAGCATTCAGAAGTGGTCGCAGAGCTGACCAATTTATTGAAAGAGGCTAAAAAACAATAAAAAAAACGGATGAAGATAAAAATTCCCTGCACTAAGTTTAACACATATATAGTGGTATTGTCCATGCTTATTTTGGGTTCGTGCAAACCAAAAACGGAAGTGAAGTCCACGACCGAAGATTCTAAAAAGAAGCCGAACATCATTTTTTTCTTGGCTGATGACCAAACGCGAAATACGATTAATGCTCTCGGCAATTCCCAGGTCATTACCCCAAACTTAGATCAATTAGCCGCTGATGGCACGTTCTTTAAGAACGCCTATATCATGGGAGCCATGAACGGTGCGGTATGTGCTCCCAGTAGGGCCATGCTTATGACAGGTAGAGCATTATTCAACATAGATCCAACAGGAAATACAATAGATACAACTCATACGACTCTGCCTAGTACCCTTGGTAATGCAGGCTACCATACCTTTCATATAGGTAAGTGGCATAATGGAAAAAACGCTTTTGTCCGCAGTTTTGACGACGGTTCAAAAATATTTTTTGGTGGCATGCACCGTCAATACCAAGTACCTACCTATGAATTCGATAAAGGAAAAGATTATTCTGAGGAACGTTTGAACACGCCTTCGGATAAGCATTCATCGGAGCTTTATGCGGATGCTGGAGTGACGTTTTTGGATACATACGATTCGGAAAAACCGTTTTTTATGTATTTGGCGTTTCAGGCGCCTCATGATCCGCGGGAAATGCCAAAAGAATATTTGGATAGATATGATCCTGATTCGATTTCGGTACCGAAAAATTTCAAAGAGGTCCACCCCTTCGATAATGGAGAACTGGACATACGCGACGAATGGCTTGCCGGCTATCCTAGGACGGAAGAAGAGGTCAGGGCAAATATCGCTGCCTATTATGCCATGATTACCCATTTGGATGCCCAAATAGGAAGGGTGTTAAATAAACTGGAAGAGAAAGGGCTTGCGGAGAACACCATTATCGTCTTTGCCGGGGATAACGGATTGGCAGTTGGACAACACGGGCTTATGGGCAAACAAAATCTATATGAACATAGCATTAATGTACCCCTACTGTTTAAAGGCCCCGGAATTCCCAAAGGAAAGACCACGGATTGCTTCGCCTACCTTTTTGATATCTACCCTACTTTGTGTGACTTGACTGAGACCAGTATTCCCAAGACCGTAGAAGGCCAAAGTTTAAAACCTGTACTGATGGATACCGTACAACAAGTTCGCGATGGAATGTTCTTTGCCTATAAAAACTTCCAAAGGGCAGTTCGCAATGAACGATACAAATTAATCAAATACAATGTGGACAATAAGGTAGTGACCCAACTCTTTGATTTGGAAAACGACCCTTTGGAAACGACCAATCTGGCAGAACAGCCAGAGTTCAAAGAGCAATTTCAAATGATGACTGACCTCATGGCCGCGCAAATGACCCTTAATAATGACGAAGCCGATTTAAAAAAGGAAGGTTGGGGAGTTCCGGTTTTACCTGCTTGGAAAGATAAAGTCGACAAAGCCGGAGTGGAATATTTGAGAGGTTTGGCAGAAGAAGAAAGACAGATGCGAGGGTTTGGTTTGGATAAAACACCCTAATGAATAAAAGGAGAAGATGAAGAATAAAGTATCATCGGTTCTAATGGTAATGTGCCTGCTTATAGGGTGCAACGAACACAAGAAAACAGTAGATGCAACAGTTGAGACGGCACAAGCCGAACGTCCCAATATTATCCTTTTGATGGCAGATGACCAAGGCTGGGGGGATATGGGTTATAACGACCATCCACATTTGATGACTCCCAATCTAGATGCCATGGTGGCAAATGGCGCAGAGTTTACCAGATTTTATGCTGCCTCATCCGTATGTTCTCCTACCCGTGCAAGTGTAATGACTGGAAGACATCCAGAACGATTTGGGATTTGTTATGCCAATTGTGGTCATTTAAAAAAAGAGGAAATCACGTTGGCGGAAATGGTTAAGGAACAGGGATATACCACAGGGCATTTCGGGAAATGGCATTTGGGTACCTTGACCAAAGACATCCGTGACGCCAATAGAGGTGGCGTACCCGGTAATGAGAAGCATTATGCCCCTCCAAGTGAACATGGTTTTGACGTGTCTTTTGTGACGGAGTCAAAAGTGCCCACTTGGGATCCTATGGTTACTCCCCCTAAAACTTCTGAAGACGTCAATGAAAGATTAACCGAAGGAAAACCATTCGGGACATATTATTGGACAGGCCTGGGCGAGATAGCTAGCGAGAATCTTGAGGGTGACGATTCACGTGTCATCATGGATCGTGCCATTCCATTTATAGAACAGGCAGTAAATAAGCAGCAACCTTTTTTAAGTATTATCTGGTTCCACACACCGCATTTACCGGTATTGGCAGGGGAGGAGTATACTGAAAAATATGCTGGGCTTTCCGAAGATCAAAAACACTATTATGGGGTGTTGACCGCTTTGGATGACCAAATAGGTCGTTTAAGAAGTAAGCTCAGGGAACTAGGAATTGCCGACAATACCCTTCTCTTTTATACAAGCGATAATGGTCCGGAAGGAGATTCCCCATCCGGAAGGACACAAGGTTTAACAAACGGTTTAAAAGGCCGAAAACGAAGCCTCTATGAAGGCGGAGTACGGGTTCCCGGTATTATGGAATGGCCAGCGAAGATAAAGGGGGGAAGCAAAGTAAATACGCCTTGTTTTACATCGGACTATTTTCCAACCATTGCCAATATTCTCAATATCGATATTGCAAAATACAAACGGCCTTATGACGGCATTGACATATTACCATTTGTCTTGGATACCGAAAAAAACAGAGATCAAGAAATGGCATTTGCAATACAACAACAAGCGGCCTTGATTAAGGGCAAGTATAAAATATATAGCGCTGACGCAGGTGACTCTTTTGAACTTTATAATATCGATGAAGACCCCGGTGAAACGAAGGATATTGCGAAAACGAATACAGAAAAATTAAACGCAATGAGCGCATCGTGGAAATCTTGGAAAAAGTCACAAGAGAAAAGTGCAAAAGGTGAAGATTACTAGTTAGTCTTTTAGAAAAATGGCATAAAAAAATTATTCATATAAATACAATTAATAAACATATATAAAACTATGGCAGCAATAAAAAGATTGGAAATTATCAAACAATTAAAAGCAAAAATTGTCGAAGGCCAACCTATAATCGGGGCAGGTGCAGGTACAGGACTCTCAGCCAAGTGCGAAGAGGCGGGAGGTGCCGATCTAATCATCATCTATAATTCAGGACGTTTCAGAATGGCCGGTAAAGGTTCGTTGGCCGGATTATTATCCTATGGCAATGCCAATGATATTGTAAAGGAAATGGCCCATGAGGTGATACCCATAGTCAAGAACACTCCCGTGCTCGCCGGAGTGTGCGGCACGGACCCTTTCATGCTAAGGGATTCATTTTTAAAAGAATTAAAGGACTTAGGATTTGCCGGAGTTCAAAATTTTCCAACAGTTGGGTTGATCGATGGTGTTTTCAGGGCCAATCTTGAAGAGACTGGCATGGGCTATGATCTGGAAGTCGATTGTATCAGAGCTGCCCATAAATTGGACATGCTTACCACACCTTATGTATTCGACAAAGAGAGTGCAGTGCAAATGACAGAAGCCGGGGCGGATATCATCGTGGCACATATGGGGCTTACGACTAGCGGAGCGATCGGTGCACAAACTTCAAAATCGCTTGATGAAAGTGTCGTGTTGGTCCAGGAGATTGTAGATATCTGTAAAAAAATCAATCCTGAAGTTATCGTGTTATGCCATGGTGGACCAATAGCCATGCCCGATGATGCACAATATGTGCTGGAAAGGGTACAAGGAATTGACGGGTTCTATGGAGCCAGTTCCATGGAGCGGCTTCCAACGGAAATTGCCATTACCGAACAAATCAAAAAGTTCAAGGCGATGACCCTAAAAAAGTAAAAGCATCTGTGAATTTTGATGATCAATAAACCAAACTGAAGATAACTAAACAAGAAGCATTATGACAAAAAAAGTCGTTGTTGTTGGTGCATTTGATACCAAAGCTGAGGAGTACAAGTTCATAATAGATCTCATAAAAGAAAGAGGTTTTCAGGTGATAACTGTCAATACTGGTGTAATGGGGTCAACAGATACTTTTTCTGTTGATATTCAAGCGGACGAGGTTGCAAAGGCAGGGGGAACCGATATTGAAATTTTGCGAAAAGCAAATGACAGGGGAAATGCCATTGCCGTCATGTCCAATGGTTTGAGAACAGTCATCGAAAATCTTTATACAAAGGAAAAATTTGACGGGATTATAGGAATGGGTGGCACTGCAGGTACAAATGTTGTTACTTCCGGCATGCAGCCTTTACCCTATGGCGTACCTAAAATCTGCATATCAACGGTAGCTTCGGGAGACGTTTCTCCCTATGTAGGTATAAGTGATATTATCATGATTCCTTCCTTGGTCGATATCTCCGGTCTGAATCCGCTTAGCGAGTCCGTTTTTACGAATGCAGTAGGTGCATTGGTTGGAATGTTGGAAATAAAAAGAAGTGAACGATCAAAAGGAAAACCTACCATTGCAGCGTCCATGTTCGGAAATACCACGCCCTGCATCGATGCCTGTCGGGAAGCGCTTAACCTAAAGGGATATGAAGTACTGGTATTCCATGCAACGGGTGCTGGAGGAAAAACCATGGAAAAATTAATCGATCAGGGACTTGTACAAGGTACACTAGACATTACGACGACCGAATGGGCCGATACCCTTTGCGGGGGTGTTTTCGATGCAGGATCTACTAGGTTGGATGCGCCTGGAAAAGCGGGCATAACACATCTTATAGCCCCGGGTTGTATAGACATGTGCAATTTCGGAAATCCCGATACCATACCTTCCAAATATAAAGATCGGCTTTTTTACGAATGGAACCCACAGGTGACCTTGATGAGGACCACAGCGGAGGAAAATTGGAAACTTGGGGAAATATTTGCTGAAAAGGCAAATGCCTCAACAGGAAAAGTGGCATTTATCATCCCGTTAAAAGGGTATTCAATACTGGATTCCATAGATGATAAAAATGAGCCCCAACTCTTTTGGGACCCGGCAGCTGACAAGGCGTTTGTCGAAGGCCTTAAAAGCAAGCTCAAGTCAGAAATAGATATCATAGAAGTTGATGCGAACATCAATGACCCTATTTTTTCAAATAAGGCAGTGGAGGTACTTCTAGATATGATTTAAAGAGGTAAGAAAATAAACAAAAACCAACCAAATTAGACAGTATGGAAGAAACCAAAAAAGTATCACGTTTGAACAAAGGACTTATTGGAGTAAGTATCAGCGTAGGGATTTTGGCAGGATCTTGGATCTTGCTTGAAGTGATCTACGGAGGCCTTGGAATCGAAGAACCTCTAAATTTTAAAGGCATTGGGACAGCTGGTTTTCTTGGCTGGGCGACTTTTTACGCAGCGGGCGGAAAAAAGGCAGGCTTTGTAAGCGGCCTGGCGACCAACCTGACCGGGATCGGTTGGGGTATCATAATTGTATTGATATGGACTTTGATCGGGGGTTACTCCAACTACCTTGGGGCTTTGGTCGGCGTAGGTATTGGTGCTGCCGGAATGTGCTTACAGGCTCATACCAGAGCATTGGCCTTTATCCCTGGGGCCTTTATCGGTTGCTCTACCTTTTTCGCGCTTGGTGCGACAATAACCCCAACGGTGATCCTTACCACGGTCCTCGGTTTGATTATTGGACTGTCCTTGGGGTGGATATCGGAAGCTTGGGGCGGTAAAATAGCAACGCAGCTCGGAGCATAACCAAAACGATTAATAACTGTAGAAAATAGATAAAGGAGAACACTTAAAATCCTTTAAAAGAGTAGGTGATTTTTTAAACTAAACTAAACCAAATGAAGAAAAATGTATTGATTATAGTATTTATGGGTGCTTGGCTGTTTTCAACCGCCCAGGCCAAGCCCAAAGTAGAATGGGTGTCCATCCCTGCAGGTACCTTTATCATGGGGAGTGCTCCTTGTGAAGTTGGTAGGAATCTCGAAGAGACGCAACACCAGGTAACGGTCAGTGCTTTTAAAATGAGTAAGTATGAGGTAACCTACAAACAATATGATGCGTATTGTGAGGCCATAGGTAGAGAAAAAGTAGGCGATAAAGATTGGGGAAGAGGTAATCGTCCAGTCATATTTGTAAGTTGGCAAGATGCTACAGATTTTGCTGAATGGATGGGCTGTCGCTTGCCTACCGAAGCCGAATGGGAATATGCCTGTCGCGCAAATACACTCACACCGTTTCATACAGGTAATAACTTAACTACATCGCAAGCAAATTTCAATGGTGAATACCCATACAATGGAAATGCAAAGGGTGAATATAGAGGGCAAACCACGCCTGTTGGTCTTTTTGCCCCCAATGCCTTTGGTCTGCACGATATGCACGGTAATGTATGGGAGTACTGCAGCGATTGGTATGCACCTTATTCGCACGAAGCGCAAACAGATCCTAAAGGTCCAAAAACAGGGGAGAAACATCCCATACGGGGCGGTAGTTTTGGTCATTACAACACCGCGGCCCGTAGCCGTAGTGCCTATCGCACATCCGTAACCTCGGACGAACGCCATGATACTGTTGGTATTCGCTTGGTGTCATCCGATTAAACTAAACAAGGTGTGAGAGACCTGTTGGGAATAAGTTACTGAATCGCAAACCCGGTACCACTAATTCCCTAAGGCTGTCTATTTTATTTTTTTAAATGAGATTAGCTTTTTTCAAAACATTGCATAGTATGAGAAATTTGATAATAGGTTTACTTATTTTATTTGGTCACAATGTCCATTCACAAATCCTAGACCCGGTAAAATGGTCAACATCGGTTGAAAAGGTATCCGATAATGAATACGATATCATTGCAACAGCTACCATTGATGCGGGGTGGCATTTATATTCCCAAAATGTCCCAGAAGGTGGACCCATACCGACAAGCTTTTCGTTCCAGGATTCAGAAAACTATGAATTGGTCGATGAAATGAAAGAAGCAGAAGGTCATATTATCGATGATCCTGTTTTTGGGATGCGAATTAAATTCTTTGAAGATAAAACAGCATTTAGGCAACGTATAAAAGTATTGGATACGATATACACTATTGAAGGGGAAGTCGAATATATGGTCTGCGATGATGAAAAGTGTTTACCTCCGAATTATGTAACGCTTGAATTTAAAATATCAAGTAGTAATGCTGGAAGCATCGCAAGCGCAAATGAAGTAAAAACAGCTTCAATTGCAGAAAATGAAAAGTTGAAGGATGGAGCCCGAGAGAAGCCCCAAAAGAGGAAAAGTTCCAGAGGGTTATGGAGTATTTTCATCATTGCCTTTCTATCTGGTTTTGCGGCCTTGTTAACGCCCTGTGTATTTCCAATGATTCCCATGACGGTAAGCTTTTTTACCAAACAAAGCAAGAATAGGGCGGCCGGTATTCGAAATGCGATTATTTACGGTCTTTCCATCATCATAATTTACGTTCTGTTGGGCACCTTGGTAAGCTTCATTTTTGGTGCGGGCGCTTTAAATGCGTTATCGACGAACGTTTGGTTCAATGTTGCCTTTTTTATATTGTTACTCATATTTGCCGCATCATTTTTGGGGGCGTTTGAAATCATGCTGCCCAATTCATGGGCGAACAAAGTGGACAGGCAAGCGGACAGGGGAGGTATGGTCGGTATTTTCTTTATGGCATTGGCGCTTGCCATAATATCCTTTTCCTGTACCGGTCCTATAGTGGGAACACTATTGGTCGAAGCGGCCGCAGGGGGCAGTCAAATCGGCCCCATTGTTGGAATGTTAGGGTTTTCTTTGGCCATAGCATTGCCCTTTGCTTTGTTTGCGGCGTTTCCGGGCTGGCTTAACTCCTTGCCAAAATCCGGAGGTTGGTTGAATACGGTTAAAGTAGTGCTTGGATTTTTGGAATTAGCGCTGGCGTTCAAATTTTTATCAAATGCAGATTTGGTGTTGCAATTGCATTGGTTGGAGAGAGAGGTCTTTATAGCAATTTGGATTGCCATTTTTGGTGTTTTGGCATTTTACCTTTTTGGGAAGATACAATTGCCCCATGATTCGCCCTTGACCCATATTTCAGTGGGTCGTTTAGGATTGGGATTGGTAGTGCTGTCCTTTACCATTTATATGGTTCCCGGACTATGGGGTGCGCCTTTAAATTTGATTAGTGCGTTCCCGCCACCACAGCATTATAGCGAATCTCCTTATGGTGTTGGGTATACAGAGCTAGGGTCAGGAAGTATAGCAGGTAACTATAATGGTGAAATTCCAGAGGGAGCGCATTTAATGCCTCCCCATAATATACTGGCCTTCAATGACTATGAAACTGGGTTGGCCCATGCCAAAAAAGTGGGGAAACCGGTGATGATCGATTTTACGGGTCATGCTTGTGTAAACTGTAGAAAGATGGAACAAAATGTCTGGATAAAACCAAAAGTGCTGAACATACTTAAAAATGATGTTGTCTTGATATCCCTTTATGTTGATGATAAGCGAAAACTGCCGAAGGATGAGGTGGCCGAGTCTCAATTAAAGCCCGGTAAAAAGCTTAGGTATATTGGCCAAAAATGGAGCGAACTACAGGCCATCAAATACCAAACGAACTCGCAACCCTTTTATGTGCTGATGGACCATGATGAAGAAAATCTAATTGACCCCGTGGCTTATACGCCAGATGCAAAGGAATATTATACATGGTTGAAAGAAGGGGTTGCTAATTTTGAATAAATAAAGAATAGAAAATTAGCTGATATGCAGGGTAATGATAGACTCATGTTTCAAACTGTAATCTCAACTTCATATTAAAAAGTGAATCATGAAAATGATTCACTTTTTTAATTATAACAGAAATAAAGCATCTAAAGTGTAGTCAGAACTAATTGCTGTAGATCCAAAATGCCTATCCGTTAAGAGATATGCCCCATTGATTAATTAAGGTCGTCTCTTAGAGATATTACAGATTAAGTTTACTCTAGTTTAGTATCAACCTCATTCCTGAAAATACAGTTATAACCTCCCAAGAATAGGATATTATGCAATAGTATCTTGTTTAAAAAGAGGTTTCCGTTGCGCCAGGGAGTTTTGAGGTTGAGCTCCTTGGTTGTAACGGTAAAAAAACACACATGAAATTTCATTTGCTTAACCTACCTGTCAATAAAGAAGAGCTATTTTAATAGCTCTTCTTTATTTAGCTAAAAACTCTTTTTCGATTTAGCCATTGAACCTGATAAATGTGGATAAGTGGGAATAAATCTACTGGGTATATAGTGTAAGGATGTACCCAAAAATCCTACTTTTGTAAAACAAACCATAGCGAAGTATTTTATCATGTCAGAACAAAAAATAGAAAGAATAAAAACATTGATTATCGGATCAGGCCCAGCGGGTTATACAGCAGCGATATATGCGGCAAGGGCAGATTTAAAACCGGTTATGTATACAGGTATGGAACCAGGTGGACAGTTGACCACTACCACAGAAGTGGACAATTTCCCAGGGTATCCAGAAGGGATAGATGGCCCTACAATGATGGTTCAATTGCAGCAACAAGCGGAACGATTTGGAACAGAAGTTCGCATTGGAATGGTTACAGCGGTTGATTTTAGTGATGAGATTGGAGGGATACACAAGATTACTGTTGATGATAGCAAATTAATTGAGGCGGAAAGTGTAATTATATCCACTGGAGCTTCTGCCAAGTATCTAAATATACCAAGCGAACAACGCTTGCGCGGAGGTGGGGTATCTGCCTGTGCGGTTTGCGATGGTTTCTTCTACAAAGAGCAGGAAGTTGCCATAGTTGGCGCTGGTGATACCGCTGCAGAAGAGGCTTCCTATTTGGCTAATATCTGTAAGAAGGTGACCATGCTCGTTAGAAAAGATCATATGAGAGCCTCCAAAGCAATGCAACACAGGGTAAATAGCCTTGAAAACATTGAAATTAAATACAATACAGAGGTTGATGAAGTATTGGGGGAACAAGTAGTCGAAGGACTACGAATGGTGAACAATCAAACAGGCGAAAAAGAAGATATTGCCATTACCGGACTTTTCATCGCAATTGGACACAAGCCCAATACGGATATCTTTAAAGGTCAATTGGATATGGATGAAACGGGGTATGTGATTACCGAAGGAAAATCTACAAAGACCAACAAACCTGGGGTTTTTGCAAGTGGAGATGTTCAAGATAAAGAGTATAGACAGGCAGTTACTGCTGCCGGTACGGGCTGTATGGCAGCTTTGGATGCAGAGCGTTATTTAGCTTCAGTTGAGAGCAAAGAAGCGGTGGCAGCTTCCTAGTTGTGTAGTTTAAACGAGTAAAAAAGGCACCTCTCAGGTGCCTTTTTAATTGAATATAAATTTAAAACTTTAATCGATACGTCTATAATTTTCAGAAGAGGTTCTATGCCCTTCTTCATCCAATGTAATTTGACTAAAGGTATTCTCTTTTAGAATAAGTTCAAAAGTAAAATTTCGCATAGTGTCCAAAGCCTTCATCATAAAATCATCGCCATATTCAATAACTTCAGTTAAAGAGTTTTCGGTTATTTTATAAGATCCATAACCAAATCTTCCATTTGGATTGTCCGGCACATATCTGGTCCACATAATTTTCCCTTTAGAATACATTTTAACTTGTCTGTATCCTTCCGATTTTTCAATAGTATCAGATATATCTTGACCATCATAACTGTAGAAACTATAAAGTTCCCATGTTCCCTCAATCGAATGCATTGCTTCAGGTTTTGGTGATGCAAATTTTGTGGCAGAAATCAAAATCAACATGAGCAAAACCAATCCAAGTATTTTTTTCATATCTGTAAATTTTAGGGTTAAAAATGTTTAACCCTTTAATTTACAAATAATTATGTCCAAAAACACATTTGTAGGGTAAAAAAATTCACGTTTCCAAAATTGGACTAGAATACGATTTATCCAAAAAAATACCCTTTTATAGTTGAGATTTAAAAATGGCGTTTGTTGTTATCAAATTTGAAGATTAAATACAAACCTGCAATATTTTGCAAATATTGATAGGTTTTATTGCTAATTCCTATGAAATAATGCTATTAAATAGTGATTTTAGAAAAATATTGCAACAAAATGCAACATTTTACCATGTAAATGTTTGATTACTAACATTTTTTTTTCACTTTTAACCGATATAACTAAAAATCAAACTATGGGTAAAGCAATTCTTACATTATTAACTCTTTTTATCGTATCACTTACCTACGGTCAAAAAATCTCAGGTAAGGTGGTAGACGAATTTGATTCTCCATTACCCGGGGTGTCAATTGTTGTCGTAGATACTAATAGAGGTACTATTACGGACTTTGATGGTAATTTTTCCATTGACGCATCACAAGGAGATGTTTTGCGTTTTTCATATTTGGGAATGAAAACCAAGGATATCACTATGGGGTCTGAAAATACTCTCAATGTTGTTATGATTGAGGATTCACAAGCTTTAGACGAAGTAGTGGTAACGGCTTTTGGTTTGGAAAAGGAAACCAAGACTTTAGGTTATGCAGTTCAAAAGGTAGATGCAGATGAGTTGAACCTTGCAGGTCAGGTAAATCCATTTGAATCGCTACAAGGAAGAGTGGCCGGTGTACAAATCACAAGAACCTCTGGTTCCGCAGGTGGTGGAGTGGATATTCTGATTAGAGGTGTAACTTCCGTAAACCCAGGGAGAGATAATCAACCGCTTATTATTGTGGATGGAATAGCCCTTAACAATGATACATTCACGGGAACCGTTCTGCCCAGCGCTGGATCAAATGCAACGGGAAGCTCCGAACAATTTTCCTTCTCAAACAGGGCAGGGGATATAAACCCTGAAGATATTGAAAGTTTTAATGTTCTAAAAGGAGCTGCTGCTACCGCATTATATGGAATACGCGCTTCCAACGGCGCGATTGTAATTACCACTAAGCGAGGAAAACAAGGACGGGTTTCTGTTGGAATAACAGCTTCAACCACTTTTAGGGAAGTACGTAAAGTGCCTACCCTCCAAAAAACATATAGGGAAGGTCACAGAACAGATAAGATTCCTGCAATTGAAGACCCTAGTAGCCCAGATGGGTATACTAGATATAGAGGCTTTTCTTTTTATTCATGGGGAGTTCCTTACACAGATGATTCCTTTACTTTGGATGATGGTACCGTCATAGATTTGAGCAATGATAAGTTCAACGATCCACACAATCTTTTTAGAACAGGGGTCAATACCCAGATAAACTTTAATTTAAGCGGAGCTACTGATAAAATGGATTACTTTTTATCTATTGGTAATAGTTCCGATGAAGGTATTCTGCCAAATACAGATTACAAGAAAACCAATATCAGGTTTAAAGCAGGGTATCAGGTTAATGATAAGTTTAATATTAATTCATCAATAACCTATTCCAATTCTGGTGGTACGCGTGGAAATGGAGGTGATAAATCTATTTTTAGTTCACTTTCCTTTTGGGCGCCAACTTTTGATATAAATGATTACCTATTACCCGATGGCACACAGAAAAACTACTCGGATGGAATTATTGACAATCCACGTTATTTTTCTGAGGTCAGTAATTTAAAGGATAATGTCGATAGATGGGTTGGAAACATTACGTTGAATTATCAACCAGCAGAGTGGGCAAACATTACCTATTCCGCTCAAATCGATAACTATGCAGATATCCGTAACCGATTTGTTCCACCAGATTTAGATGTAGGAACCCAGGTGGGTGGTTTCGTTACCAACGAGAACATCAATTTCACTGGATTGGAATCTAACTTTCTTGCAACATTCACCAAAGATGTCTCGGAGGATTTCACAACCTCTTTAACCGTGGGTCATCAATTGTCTGATATAAAAACTGATTATTCGTATTTAAGAGGAGAAGGATTGAATATTCCTGGAATAAACGAAATAAGCAATACTCTTAATTTATTTGGGGATAAGACCATTACCAGATTACGAAACATGGGTGTGTTTGGGGATTTACGATTTGAATACAAAGACAAGTTATTCCTTTCCGTAACCGGCAGGAATGATTGGATATCGGTTATGCCTCCCAAAAACAGATCTTTCTTTTATCCATCGGTTAGTTTATCCTATTTATTTAATGATTTAATAGATCCAGAACAAAAGTTTTTCACTTTTGGTAAATTAAGAACCAATTGGGCTCAAGTAGGTAAAGGACCTAATTTTGGTCAAGTGGGTCAATACTTTATTAAAGATCCAGCATTTCCTTTTGGCGGTGCAGGCGGGTTTAGGGCAAGCAAGCAACTTGGCGATGTGGATTTGATTCCAGAACGAAACAATACATTTGAGATTGGAGCAGATTTAAGGTTCTGGGATAACAGAATACGGGTGGATTACTCGTACTATAAAACCAGAGTAAAAGACCAAATATTCCCTGTAGGTACGGCATATTCATCTGGATTGTCTTCAGTTATTAGAAATGCTGGGGACTATGAGACATGGGGTCATGAGATGCTGTTGAGTGCCAAGCTTGTGAGAAGCGAGAATTTTACTTGGGAAACCATATTTAACTTTTCAACTTTTGCAAGTGAAGTCACCGCAATACCGGATGATTTGGATGAAATTGTGTTTTTTGACGACCGTATTACCAATAAAGCCAAGGTAGGTGATGAGTTGGGCTCTCTTTACGGGTGGGTATTCCAAACAGCGCCTGATGGACAGCGAATTGTTGGTGACGATGGAAAATGGATAATTACGGGTTCTGAAAATGAAGGCTTCTATTATGAAGGAGATAATGAAATGGTTAAAGTTGGAAATGCATTTCCTGATTATACCGTATCCATGACAAACAGTTTTACTTTCAAGAATCTTGCACTTAACTTCTTGTTGGAATATAAGTCCGGTGGTGATGTATATGACAGGGCGCTTAGAAACAACATTCGTAACGGAAACTTGGCCATTACCGAATTTAGGGATGAACTTAAGGTTTTGGAAGGAGTTATGTCAGATGGTAACGGAGGGTTTGTTGCAAACGATCAAGAACTCTTAATAACTGCAAATGGATTTTACAGGGATTTCGACAACTATAATTCTGCTTCAGAAATTCTGTTGCAAGATGCATCATGGTTAAAGTTAAGAACCGTTGGTTTAACCTATAATTTCCCGGCTACGTTTATTAAGAATATGGGTATTTCGGCAGCTTCCATCAATGCCAGTGCCAATAACATAATTCTATGGACTCCTTTTGATGGGTTTGATCCTGAAGGAAACCAGTTTAGTGCAGGAAGTAACATCTATGGTTTTACAGGATTGACAACACCATTGACGCAGAGCTATTCTTTTGGTCTTAGTCTTCAATTTTAAAATATGAAATCGATGAAAAATAGTATAAGAAAAATAATTGTAGTATGTATTACACTCGGTTTTTTTGGGTGTGGTGATGACTATTTCGATGTAAATACGCCAACCGGATCAGCGACAGAAGATCAGGTTTCCATGAATGATTTATTGGGACCTGCCATATATCACACAGTGCAAGCACAGTATTTTGCTGAACGTGTTTTTGGGAATTATACCCAGTACTTTACGTTTCAAGGAGGTGGTTCGGAGGGGCCGTCATCACTAGAAAGTACATGGAGTAATATTTATTTGGAAGCCCTTCCAAACCTAAATACAATTATTGCGAAAGCGGAAGAAACCAATTCCAACCACTTCAGTGGTGTTGCAAAAGTCTTGATTGCGGCTAACCTTGGAATTGCTACAGATAGTTATGAGAACATTCCTTTTAGTGAGGCGTCCCAAGGGTCGGAAAACCTAAAACCGATATTTGATGATCAAGAAAGCATATATGCTTCCCTAAATGTATTACTTGATGAGGCTATCGCAGAATTGGGAACTGATAATGGTTCCGAATTTTCCCCAACATCTACAAGTGATATTGCTTATAGAGGGGATATTGATAAATGGTTACGAGCTGCCTATACCTTAAAAGCAAGATATGCACTTCATTTAACTGAAGTAGATGGGGTGTCAGCGGCAGCAGCGGCATTGACCTACATACAAAATGGGTTTGAATCTAATGATGATGACTTGCAAATATTTTATGATGAACGGAATTTGAATCCATGGCACGCTAGACAGGTACTTGCACCAAACACAGGAAATCCACATGATAAGATTTGTGATCAATTGGTAAGCTATATGAATGGCACTTTTTATCCGTTTGCAGGAGCTTTGGAAATAGATCCAAGACTTCCGTTGTATGCTGATCTTGATTCGGATGCAGACCCATCCGATCCATTCCGTGGATATGATATTGGAGCTGCTGGTCTTTCCTCGGATGGGGAAGATGCCAATACAGATTTCGCTGATAGTGGCTTCTATACCAAATTGGATTCTCCAATAGTTATTATTTCCTATGCCGAAGCTATGTTTATTCAAGCTGAAGCTGAATTTTTGGTAAATGGTGGAAATGAAACTAGCGTGGGGTCAAACTCTGCTGCTTACAATGCATATTTGACGGGTATTACTGCTAATATGGAAAAATTGGGGGCAGATGGTGCCGACTATATAGCGGATACTGGAATAGCAGTTGGTGAAGCAAGTTTGATGTTGAACCATATTATGAAGGAAAAGTACATTGCAAACTTTTTGAACCCAGAAACGTTTGTAGATTTTAGAAGGTATGATTTTTCAGCAGATGTTTTCCTTGGTTTGGCATTACCGATAGATAGCGTGGAAGGACAGTTCCCTGGAGAGTGGTTGGTAAGAGCCCAGTATCCAAATACAGAAGAAACACGTAATCCAGATAACGTGAACGCAAATAAGCAATCTCCTATAGTTCCGGTATGGTGGGATAGATAGAAAAAACAGTGGTTAATTTTCGGAGAGGGTATTCAAATATTGAGTTAGGTATTGGATATCCTCTTTTTTATGGGATGCACTTAACACAATTCTACTCTTTAAACTTGAGGCTTCACTGGGATATCTGAAATTGGTCACAATAATCTTCTTTCGCTCCAAATGTTTTACCAAAGGTTCATTGGAAAAACTAAATGTGGGATGCTCGGCCACAAAGTCAAACTTTTCAATATTGGGCAAATTGCCAACGAACAACCCAATATTACTACTCAAAATCCCCCTTTTTTGTCTATAGATTTCTTTGGAATTCATAAGTGTTGCCAATCCCGCAGGCGAAGCTGGACTTGCGCCACCATAAAAATCAGTTTTTTTAAGTGTTTCAATTCTTTGTTGAGAGCCAAAAACAGCCCCCGCCTGTACGCCAAAGCCCTTTCCCAGTGAACCACAGACAATCAATTCTTTTGTTCGTAGATTTTTTAATTTCGAATAAGCTCCACCTCCATTATGACCAACAATACCCAGACCATGGGAATCATCAGCAACAACAATACTATTATCTAAAGGGAGAGAACGTAATTCTTCAAATTCAGGATAATTCTGTCCAGAAAAATCAATGGTATCTAAAAAAACCGCTGGAACTTTTTTGCTTTCCGATGTCAATTGTTTTCTTAACTCAAAATTTAGCTCAGCGAACGTTTCAAATGGTTTTGCTTCAGAATGATAAAGTGCTGAATGGGTGTTGGGAGCATAGAAAACTTGGTACTCATCAGAGCTGAAAGATTTTGCGATAAGCTGACCCGCTAAAAACCCTGAGGACAATGTGATACAAGCTTCACAACCTACTGTTTCGGACAAATGTTCCTCAACCTCTTCAAAGATGCTTAGTTGAATGTTCGATTTTCGTGAAGCACCATAATTAGTGCCATATTTTTTTAGATTTTTGATGAATACGTTCTGAAATTCAGTGTCCAGCTGAAGCCCTAAATAGCCCGTACCTCCAAAATAAAGATATTCCTTGCCATCTTTCCGAATGGTTCTTCCTGGAAAAGAATCTATGAAAACTGCCATTAGTTGAGCGTTACACCGCTACCTGATATAGAAGGAAACAAAACTTCCCCATTATTTTTTATAACGACCCCATTTGCGATATCTTCTTTAAGTAGCATGGCCCCGTCCATATCTACATAGTCCAGTTGTGGTAACAATTGGGCAATGGCAGAAATACCCACAGTGGACTCGGTCATACAACCAACCATAATTTTTAATCCCATTTCTTTTCCCTTTTTTATCATACGTAGGGCGGGGGTAAGACCTCCACATTTGGTCAATTTTATATTGATGCCATTAAAATGCAAACCACATTTTTCCACGTCAGTTTCAACAATACAACTCTCATCCGCAATTACAGGCAAAACACTGTGATGCATTACCTGTTCCATACCGCTCCAATCGTCAGCTTTTAAGGGTTGCTCTAAAAACTCTACCCCTAAATCTTTTAGCAAGGGAGCATTATGGATTGTCTCCTCCGCGGTCCATGCACAGTTTGCATCTATCCTAAAAATAGCGTTGGTGTGTTTTCGTAATTCTCGCACAATGGCTACATCATCATTGGTTCCCAGCTTAATTTTATAAATGGGCCAAGGTGTTTCCTTCATTTTGTCAACCATTTTTTCAATAGAAGCAATACCTATGGTATAATTGGTTGTAGGATAGGTTGAAATATCTGTACCCCACAAGGTATGGAGTGGTTTATCTTGCAATTTTCCATGGAGATCATGTGCGGCAAGATCTAAAGCACAGATGGCGAAATTTGTCAAGCCTTTTTCTACTAAAAATTGATGAAAAACTTCTGGAGTGGCAAAATCAAAGGATTCAATCTCATTCTGAATGGCGGTAATTTCCGCAATCATACTTTCCACCGTAATCTGATAATACGGATTTGAAGTGGCTTCTCCATATCCGGTTTTCCCATGCAACGAAATTCCAACGATCAACGAGTTTTGAAAATCGTGTGACTCCCTTGAAATACTAAAAGTATGCTTTAGTGCAAGGGTATATTTTTTTACGCTAATTTGCATAGAAAATAGGTTTATACTAAGATAAATAAACCCCTTGTACTATAAAACAAAAACCCTGATTCTTATACAGAAATCAGGGCTTAATTTTTAACTTCTTTTGAATGTAGTATTCAAAATTATTGGTGAATAGATTCTTAATACTTGTGTACGCTGCCGGACACCGATTTTTTCTGCTGTACGCTGGCATCTCCAGTGTATGAAATATCCGCTCCGCTACTAGCATCCGCCACTAAGGATTCAGATACGTTTACAGAAATATCTGAGCCACTACTTGCATCAGCACTGCACTTTTTGGTCAATAGTTCACGGGCCCTAATATCTGCTCCACTGCTGGCATCGGCATAAAGCATATCACTTTTACCGGATACTTTAATATCGGCACCGCTACTCGCATCGGCAGAAACTTCAGAGGCAACCAATTCCACATGTAAATCGGACCCACTACTGGCATCCAACTCTATTTTTTCAGCTTCGATAACGTTTTGTGCAATAAGGTCTGCGCCACTTGAGCTTCTTAAACCAGTAACATGTGGAAGCGATACGTAAACTTTTTTTGTTGCTCTACCAATATTTTCGATGGCGTGGATTTTAAGCTTTCCATCTTTGATGTCGGTTCCGATTAAATCGATGATGTTTTCATCGGCTTCAACGGAAATTTTGAATTCCTTATCCTGGATTACAAATACATCCAAACCTTCAGATGCGGATACTACTGTAAATTCTTCCGTTATGTTTCTGGTTTCCTCTACTACTTCTCCATTTCCTTTTTTTCCATCTCCAAAACTGATGTCAAAATTACAGGAGGAGGCAAAGAGTGCCATTAATACTGCGATTGCGATTCTTGCTAGTGTTGTCATGATTGTTGTTTTTATGATTGATTAAAATTCGTGTTTATTGATTATTATACATTTTATTATTTACCCAATTGTTGAATAGGCTTACTCAGTTGTCTTTTTTTTCACCCGCTTTAATTTCAATGCCATCCTCATCAATCTTCATTTTAAAGGAATCGTTGTTGTCTTTGACATCAATATCGATACCGTTTTCGTCTATTATTATTTTTCCTCCCTCATCTTCATCGTCATCTTCTAGAAGCTCACGCTCTGGAGGACAGTCCTGACATTTTAATTCGCCATCATTTCCCATTATCCAAGTGTAGCCGATTATACTGCTTCTATAGTAATCTTGGTCATTTTTTATCCCTCTTCCAATATGGCCTTTTGTTGATTCCCCAAATTTCAATATCATTCCTGTAGGAACAAATAGGGTAGAAGTAACTTCTTGGTTTCTAGCTTTGTTGGAGCTATCCGTTGTTAAGTATTTATCAAAGACTATTTCATTTCCCAATTGCTGAAAGCCATAATTTATTTCTTTTGCCCGTTCTCTCCCAGCTAAATTGGAACTTCCATGGGAATCTTTTCGAATGTTGATTTTCATCTGCCCATCCTCAGCTCTTCGTATTTTTAAATCAACATCATCTGAAATTAAAATTCGGTTGTCGTTTTCATCATAAGAAAATGTCATACGTCCAAAATGGGCATTATTCATGCTATACTCAAATTCAGAATCTTTGATTTTTATCAACAAGGTATCCGTTGGATTTTCCAGTACAATTTCACTTTGGGTATTTACACTACCAACATGGGCGAATTCCGCTGCTTGACGAATACCAAGGGCAAATAATGTTCCTATGGAGATAAGCCACAGACCAAGTAATGAGAATTTGGCAATGTTCCCTATGGATTTTAAATTATTCACCAGAATCTTCAGGCCTAAATAGAGTAGGAAGAAGAAAGGTATTCCCACGGCAAAAAATAACAATATGGATACAATCCAAACCGGGGCTCCGGTGGTGTTCACAATTTCATAGAAGTCTACTCCCGGAAGGTGTATGGCATCAAAAATTCCCAAGGTGAATGCACCAACGAACAATCCAATTAGTGTGGAGGCACCTATTATGATCAGTAAAATCCCAATAAACTTGCCTATTATCTTAAAAAAGAACATAATAATATCCCCTATGGTATCGAAAAAGGTCTTGGAGCCGCTTTTGACCTTGTCGCCAACTTTTTCATAGTCAACGCTTTTTACTTTATCTGCAACATCATCAAACCCCTCTTTAACTTTGCGTTCTATATTGCTGATGTTGATGGGCTCCCCCGTCATGTCCAATTTTTGGGAGGTAGTGGCGGCTTCGGGAACCAAAATCCAAAGGAGGATATAGGCTATTAGTCCAAAACCGGTAAATACGGCCAATAAAATAAAAATAAGTCTGATCCAAAGGGCATCAAACCCTAAATAGTATTCCAAACCGGAACAGACCCCTCCAATGTACTTTTGGTCAATATCCCGATACAATTTTTTAGTCTTCCGTGTTGTTTTATCCGAAGCTTTTCGAGGTTCATCCTCAAAAATATCCTCATCAACCATATAATCTTCGGGCTGCCCCATGATATTGATTACCTCATCCACTTCTTTTTGGGTAATGACCTGTCTGTCATTTTCCATTTTTTCCAAAAAGAGTTCTGCCACCCTGGCTTCAATGTCAGCGATGATCTCATCGCTTCCGGCCGTACCCGAGAATGATCGTTTTATGGATTCTAGATACCGCCTAAGTTTGTTATACGCCTCATCATCTATGTGAAAGAGTGTATTTGCGAGATTTATATTTACTGTCTTGTT
This sequence comes from Flagellimonas eckloniae, assembly GCF_001413955.1. Classification (NCBI taxonomy): domain Bacteria; kingdom Pseudomonadati; phylum Bacteroidota; class Flavobacteriia; order Flavobacteriales; family Flavobacteriaceae; genus Flagellimonas; species Flagellimonas eckloniae. The sequence goes on from NZ_LCTZ01000002.1 coordinate 356,718, forward strand.
CATTTTTGTCTTTATTTTGTGTTGGTTACCAGATTAACGGCACTTCTTAGTTCATCCCAGGTGCCGTTGAGTTCTTTCAGGAACAAACGGCCTGTTTCGGTAAGCGCATAATATTTTCGTGGTGGTCCCGAAGTGGATTCTTCCCAACGATAGTTGAGCAATCCTGCATTTTTTAACCTCGTTAGCAGAGGATAAATGGTACCTTCCACTACTAGCATCTTAGCGTCTTTTAAAGCTCCTAGAATTTCTGATGCATATTTATCCTTATCCCGTAAGATAGAAAGAATGCAATATTCTAGAACCCCTTTGCGCATTTGTGCTTTTGTATTTTCTATATTCATAATGTCATGGTTCTAATAAATTAACTGTTCGTTTTTTGTTCCCGCGCTGTCCCTCTCTGATGAGAAGAGGGAGCGAGAACTTTTTTTGATTGATGATTGATTGATGATTTTTCGTTTTTTGATTGATTAATAAACTCCTTATCTATTTTTGCATATACTACGTTTAGCATAGGCAATTATTTTTGTAATTGATGATCGTAACTCAGTTCTCTTTTAATTTTCCAATGTCCATCTTCCAACACCCATACATGTGTGAATTTGGCAAGATCACCTTTTTGGTATTCCTTCTTTTCATTTAAAAATTCGAATGAATGAATTCCATGTTGAATGGCACCGTACAATTCTCCCTTTTTATATAAGGGGTAGACTTCTAAACTACCTGACACTAAGATTCTTTTTGCCTGTTGTGGCTTGTTCTTGTCAATTTTAGCACAATTTTCTCTGTTGGGTGCCAAAAAATTATCTCTCCCTATTGTAACTCCTCCTTTATCATGGTAAAACTCAAAATCTTCGGTAAACAATGATTCCATGGTGTCAACATCACATTGATTAAAAGCAGCATCAAACAATGTGCTGTCCTTTTTCTTCAGAGTCATGTACAACTCAGAATCCTGAGACATTTGAGCACTCATCAAAGACGTCATGCTTATTGCCAATACAGTGATTATGTTGTTAATGACTTTCATTATTTAATGAATTTAATGGTGAATGGATATTTAAAAGTCTCTCCTTCATTGGTTCGTATAGTAGCCAAAATGGTGTAAACAATATTTATGACAACTAAGGCTACTTGAATTAAGCCAGTAATTCCCGCGGGCCAAAAAAACCGGCCAAATCTAAAATCGTCGCTATCAAAATGTATGTTTATGTCATTTAAGTTTCTCAACCCATGAAAACCAAAAAAGCCTCCATCAAATAAATCTGGTAAACCGTGAATAAAAAAAGGAATGCTTATCAATCCGGCTACAATTGAATACAACAACATGCTTATTTGAAAGTTAAGTGCTTGCTTACCATTGTAATCCACAAACTTGTGCTCTTTTTTGTTTGCTGTCCATAAAATCAATGGGAGAATAAAATTCCCAAAGGGTATAAAGTACTTGGAAAACGTTGAAGCATGTATGATTGCTGAGAGATTTCGTTCGTGTTTGGTTAAAGTGGCTGCCATGATTTTTTGATTGATATTGAATAACAAATTTAGTTTACCTATTAGCTTACCATGCAAATATATATCCAAAAGATGGTACTATGCAAAACAAAGTACTAAATATTAACATATATTTAACAAATTGATATCCCTACTATTTTCCTTATTTTTAGCAAACCTAAATATGTACTATGGCTTCAAAAGCTAGTAAATTCAACACATTTACATTCTTTACCCTTCCATCTGCATGGTGGTGCGGCGTACGAGTTAAATATATAGATGATAAAAAAACAGTAACTACCGTGAAGCATCGGTGGATAAACCAAAATCCTTTTAAGAGTATGTTTTGGGCAGTTCAGGGTATGGCAGCAGAGCTTAGTACCGGTGCCATGGTCATCAATCAAATAAAAGATAGTGGAAGAAAAATTTCCATGTTGGTTCTCAACAACAACGCCAATTTTTCAAAAAAGGCGACAGGAAAAATTACGTTTACCTGTGAAGATGGTCATTTGATTGAAGATGCCATAAAAAAAACAATTGAAACAGGAGAAGGACAGACCATTTGGATGAAATCCGTTGGGACAAACAAAGATGGTGTAGTGGTCTCAACTTTTAATTTTGAGTGGACCATAAAACTTAAGGCCTGAATTTTGGTATTTTGGATTATTACATTTTTTTGTAAATTCATCCAACAGTAATTAATTGAATACTAAACACACATGGGAAAATTTGAAATTAAATCCACTAGTACTGGTAAAACAATGTTCAACCTTAAAGCAGGTAATGGTCAAGTAATTTTGACCAGCCAGTCGTATGCCAGTAAGGACGGTTGCAAAAATGGTATTGAATCTGTACGAACAAATTCTCAGACAGATGCTCAATTTGAACGCAAAACTGCTAAAGATGGAAGTCCATTCTTTACGTTAAATGCTACCAATGGTCAAGTAATAGGTAAAAGCGAGATGTATAACTCAACTGCTGCCATGGAAAACGGAATTGCGTCTGTTAAGAAAAATGCGCCAGATGCTGCAGTAGATGATAATTCGTAAGAAAATCACTTGTCTCTTTATATGGGATTAGTACAATAGAATAAAAGGCGACCTAAATGGGTCGCTTTTTTTATTCCTTAAAATTACTTCAGTAAAACAAAATTGTTAAGGTTGAAATTTGTAACAAAACTCTAAAGATGTCAACTAATACATAGCAATATAAAAAATCAAAAAATGAACGCACACGAAATAGACTATGAAATTTACGGAGAGGAAATGCAATATGTAGAAATAGAGCTTGACCCCCAAGAAGCTGTTGTTGCAGAGGCAGGCAGTTTTATGATGATGGACACCGATATAAAGATGGACACCATTTTTGGAGATGGCTCAGGACAGGACTCTGGGGTTTTGGGTAAGTTATTTTCAGCAGGTAAGCGATTATTGACAGGGGAGAGTCTTTTTATGACCGCTTTTTTAAACGTAGGACAGGGTAAAAAGAAAGCAAGCTTCGCTTCACCATACCCAGGTAAAATACTGCCCATAGACCTTTCGGAAAAAGGTGGGAAGTTCATCTGCCAGAAAGATGCTTTTTTATGTGCTGCCAAAGGGGTTTCCGTTGGGGTTGAATTCTCAAAACGTTTAGGACGTGGCCTTTTTGGTGGGGAAGGCTTTATCATGCAAAAATTGGAAGGTGATGGAATGGCTTTTGTTCATGCGGGTGGTACCATGGCCAAGAAAGAATTGGCAGCTGGGGAGGTCTTAAAAGTGGATACCGGTTGTATTGTAGGTTTCTCCCATACTGTGGATTATGATATAGAATTTGTTGGAGGCATTAAAAACACTGTTTTTGGAGGTGAAGGTTTATTCTTTGCCACACTTAGAGGCCCAGGAACCGTGTATGTGCAGTCATTGCCCTTTAGCAGACTTGCCGGTAGGGTATTGGCATCCATACCAAGAGGTGGAAAGGATAAAGGAGAAGGTAGTATTCTAGGAACTTTGGGTGATATTGCTATGGGAGATAATCGGTTCTAATGTAGTTGTTGGTTGATAGTTGGCAGTAATCAGTAATTAACTGTCAGTTCGAGCGCAGTCGAGAACTATTCTTTAGATATATAATCAGAACAGATTAGTTTTCTGATTGAATATGGTTCATTAATTTTAGTGATCGCAAAAAACAAATGAACTTCCAAGACCTATTTACGTTTCTTACTGAATTACAACAAAACAATACCAAAGAATGGATGGATAACAACCGAAAGTGGTACAAATCCCTTCGGAATGATTTCATTCTATGGTTGGACGATTTGGACCTGACCATGGCACAATTGGATGATGCATATTATCCAACGCCAGGAAAAAAAGGTATCAACCGAATCAATAACAATCTAATGTTCCATCCACATAAACCCATTTATAAAGACCATTTTGGCGCGGGATTGGACAAAGCCCCAAATTCGGCCGACTTTTATATTGAAGTAGGGGTAAAGCAATGCTTATTGGCTGGTGGATTTTGGCGTCCAGATTCAAAAACATTGCGAAGCATCCGTGAAGGAATAGATTATAATGGGGAAGAACTGCTCGAAATCATAGAAAAGCCCTCTTTTAAAAAGTTGTTTGGTGGACTTTATGAAGATGAAAGGTTGATCAGTGCCCCAAAGGGCTTCACGAATGATCATCCACATATTGAACTGCTTCGAAATAAAACCTTTGCAGTGGAACTTCAATTGGATAAGAAAGAGGTTTTAAAAGAGAATTTCAAAGAAAAAATTAAAGAAGTTTATATGGAAATGCTGCCTTTCCTCCGATATTTGAACAACGCTGCAACAGTTTAATCCACATTATGAAGTACGGAAACGTCAAGAATATAAAAAAGGAATTGCTATCTGATAACTGGTATTCCTTGAACAAGGTCACTTTTGAATATCAACGCGAAGATGGAAAATGGGAAACTCAGGTACGCGAAGCCTATGATCGAGGAAACGGAGCTGTTATCCTATTATATAACAAGGAGAAGGGCACCGTAATCCTTACAAGACAATTTAGAATGCCCACTTATTTAAATGGTAATGAAGACGGGATGATGATTGAAGCTTGTGCAGGGATTTTGGAAAAAGGAAATGCAGAACAGACCATTATTATGGAAGTTGAAGAAGAAACCGGGTATAAGATTTCGGATGTTGAAAAAGTTTTTGAATCGTATATGTCACCTGGTTCCGTTACTGAAGTACTTTACTTTTTTGTTGGTCAATATGAAGACGATATGAAAGTAAGTGCAGGCGGAGGTGCAGAAGACGAAACCGAGAACATTGAAGTTTTGGAAATGACCTTTGCAAAAGCTTTGCAAATGGTAGCAAGCGGAGAAATCAAGGATGCAAAAACTATTATGCTATTGCAATATGCACAAATACAGCGTTTAATCAACTAATAATTTTCGTGAAGATCTTTTAAGACTGTTGCAATCTCCAGACGTATTTGCGAAGTTGGAATGGTAAAATGGTTGTTCATAAAACTGAAAATCAACAATTTTCCTGATTTGGTTTTAAGGTAGCCGCTAAGGTTGTAATTATTCCCAACATAACCCGATTTAGCAAAAATATAGGGCTTGGTATTCGGATTTTCCCATTTTGTAATTGTTCCTAAAGCACCCCAGGAAGGAAAAAGTTGAAACAATCTTTTTCCCGGAACCTTGGTATATATTTTTTGGAGTATTTGCACAAAGGATTTTGGAGTGAACAAATTGTAGCGCGAAAGGCCTGAACCATCCACCCATCTGGGTTGGTGTTCCAAATCAGCTAAATCATTTTCCAGCATATGAGTTATGACAGTTTTGGTGCTCAGCGTATCCGAAAGCATGGAGGAGGCTGCCATTAGCAATTGCTCTGCTAAAAAATTATCGCTTTTGTGCAACATGAGTTTGTAAATGGAATCAGTTTCAATTCCATAGAGAATCTTTTTATCTCCTGCAGGAAAACTATCAATTAAGGATATATTCTTTTTTAGGTTGTTTTCCAATAAGTGTTTTGTAAGTAGATCACTGGTAATAAAAGGTACTTCCAAAGTATCTTTTTCTGAAGGTGAAATAAAGAAATGATTTATGAATTCATCTCTTTGTTTAGATTCTTCTATTAGAATGACATTTTCCTTAAAAAAAGATGGAGACACGTTTAAACTATCTGGCTTGGAAATAGTGACCACATTTCCATAAAGCGGGAATGTACTTTTCTCTGGGGAAAAATAGGTATCGTAATCTTCCCATGCCCATCCAGGTCCATATTTATCTTCGGCGGAATTTTTTAGATACAAGCTTACATTCTTGAAGGAGTTTAGAAAATTTATCGCGGTACTATCTTCAAAATATGGATGTAGGGCAGATGGATCTCCCGTTCCTTCGGCAAAAAGAGTATCGTTCTGAACATGATATTTAAGTGAAGGAATGTTTTTCGGCAACAATACCAATCCGGTGAAAAAGGTCACAATTTTTAAATTACTCGCTGGAGTAAAATATCTATCACCGTTGGTATTGTAAATCACTTCATCTCTTTCAGTGTCCAAAACAACCAGCCCATGAAAAGAATTGTTCAAGGGTTCATTTTGCAATAGAGTGCTGTATTTGGTAACTCGGGAAGAAGAGCAGCCTAAAAGAAGGAAAAAGCTTGTTAAGGTAATAATAGTCAAATACTTAAGACGCTGATTGTATGGAAGGTACATTTTACTGTTTATAGAATTTAACACGAATTTATTTAATTTTTAACCGCTTTTTGACGTATTTAAGCATGATTTTTCTTAAATTAGTTGCTCAACCTTTTAATCCAATTAATCAATTTTCTATGCCTAGAGCAATGTTAGATTACACCAAAACTGTCTTGCAAAAAGTAAGTTTTGATGCTAAGCTATTCGCAAAAGAATTAAAAAAAGCTGTTTCAAGGTTATTACCAAGTGAAATCGAAGAACTCAAAATCTGGTTAGAGTATTTTATTTTAGATAAACCAGAATTACATCCTACATTACTATTAATAAAAGCATAAAATAAGAGCCGCGAAAAGCGGCTTTTTTATTTTTAAAAGGCTTAATTTTTTCCTAAGGGACTAATTATTTTTACGTCTTGAAAGGCAATGGCACCTCGCACAACTCCTGAAATTACTTCCTTCAGAGCCTCCGTAATTTGAATTTTAAGTTCACTCTTATGATATATTAAACTTATTTCCCGTGCAGGGGAGGGGTTTTTAAATTGCCTTAAGGACGACTTTTTTTTCTGATCAAGCTCTAAAGTATTCAAATAAGGTAATAATGTCATGCCCATTCCTTCATCCGATAAACTTACCAAGGTTTCAAAACTTCCACTTTCAATTTTAAACTGCTCTTCGTGTTGGTTCTTTGGAGATTTACATAGATTGATGACGCCATCTCTAAAACAATGTCCATCCTGCAATAAAAGGATATCATTCACATCTAAATCTTCAGTGGTCAAAAGTTCTTTGGAGGATAAGCGGTGGTTTTTTGGAACATACCCCACAAACGGCTCGTAATAAAGAGGACGCTCTTTAATAAACTCAATTTCTAAAGGAGTAGCCGCTATTCCAGCATCCAAATGACCGTCCAATAAATTCCGAATCAATGTATCAGTTGGCTGTTCCTTTATGATCAGGTTCACCTTGGGGTATTTCTTAATAAAAGTATTAAGGAACATTGGCAATAGTGTTGGCATTACGGTAGGGATGATTCCTATGGTGTAATCCCCTCCTATAAATCCCTTGTCTTGGTCAACAATGTCCTTAATGCGCTCTGCTTCGGCAACTATATTTTTAGCCTGCGCAACTATTTTTTTACCTACCTCTGTTATTGAAATGGGTTTTTTACTTCGATCAAATATTAAAACGTCGAGTTCATCCTCAAGTTTTTGCACCTGCATGCTCAACGTAGGCTGGGTAACAAAACTCTTTTCAGCAGCAAGGGTGAAATTTTTATATTCAGCAACAGCTAAAACGTACTGTAATTGCGTTATGGTCATTCATTATAAATTAGCAATATAAAAATATGAAAAACTATCAATTTAATTTATGATGATTTAAAGAAAGATGTTCCTTGTTGATATATTAATACAAAATGAAAGAGGCTTGCAAACAGCAAGCCTCTTTATTTGATTGATGAACTGGTGTTGTCTAGAACCTGATTTCAAATTCTAAATCTTCTTCATTAGCTTCAAATTGCGCAGTGGAAAAAGAAGGAGGTCCAAAAGACATATCATTGCCAGATAGTCCATAACTTTCTTTAGGCATTCCATTTGCCTCAAAATCCATTCTACCATTTTCATTGGTATCATGCAAAGCCATTACCGCATAAGTTCCTGGTGTTACGTCCTTAAAAGTGAAGGAAACGGTTCCATTCTCAATTTTACTTTCCAAATTCCGCATTCCTGGGCCCTTCATAAATGTGTCAGCTGTATGCAGGCCAACCATTACCTTGCCTTCATTGCTGGCAACATTGGTAATGGAGACCTTAATGTTAATACCTGTTGTTTCTTGGGCGATGCTTAAAAAGCTAACAAGAAGAAAAGTTAGTGTTAGTGTCAAAGTTTTCATAATGAATGTTTTTGTTGTTAGTGATGGACCAAATTTCCTTCAAAGCAGTTTGCTTTAAAATTTCAATCTACTGAAATGTTGTTTTTTAAGACTGAACTGTAATTCAAAAAAAGCATCACAATTCATCCTGAAAATTCCACAGTTGAGTGTTTCTGATTGGTTTGGTGAAAGTGAGCACATCATTTTTGCGGCATCAAATAACAAACAGTCATGAAAAACCACATTCTTTTAGTAATCACTTTTTTTAACTTCAGCATTTTGTTGGCACAAACAACAATTTCAGGTATTGTAACCGATACTAAAAATATTCCCATTGTAGGGGCCAATGTATATTTGGAAGGAACCTATGATGGAGCTTCTACCGATGAAAGTGGTACATTCAATTTTGAAACCTCCGAAACGGGCACGCAAACCTTGGTGATTTCCATGCTGTCCTATGATGCGCATTATGAGGTTGGTGATGTCACCTATTTCAAAAATCTTAAAATCAATTTATTGGAATCCATAAATACCTTGACTGGAGTTACTCTAACGGCCGGGACTTTTGAAGCTGGCGATAACTCCAAAGTATCAGTGCTAAAACCTCTGGATATTGTAACAACGGCTGGTGCTGTTGGTGACTTTGTTGGAGCACTGCAAACGCTGCCTGGAACTACATCGGTAAATGAAGATGGCAGACTTTTTGTCCGCGGAGGATCTGCAGAAGAAACCCAGGTATTTATAGATGGACTCCGCGTTTTTCAACCATTTAATGCTACTGCAAACAATACGCCAACAAGAGGTCGATTTTCCCCATTTCTTTTTAAAGGAATTACGTTTAGCACCGGAGGGTATTCAGCAGAATATGGCCAAGCGCTATCTAGTGTGCTGTTACTGAATACTACAGATGTTCCAAACCAAGAAAAAACGGACATTTCAATAATGTCGGTTGGCGCGGGATTGAGCCATACCAAAATATGGGGAGATCAATCTTTGAGCATAAATACATCCTACATAAATCTTGCACCTTATGAAGCTTTAATACCTTCTGATCAAGGTGTAAAATGGAATAGTCCCTATGAATCCTTGGCTGGAGAAGCTGTTTTCAGAAGCAAGGGGGATAGAAGTATGTTTAAGTTGTACACTGGTTTCAACTATGCAAATTTGGATATAGAGCAAGAGGATATCAATTTCGATGATTTGGTCGGATTTCAATTAAAGAACAACAATCTATATTTCAACTCATCATACAAATACTTTTTTGAGAATGATTGGACTCTTACTTCTGGTGCTGCGATTTCATGGGATACCAACAACATAGGATTGGAGGAAGGAGCTGTTGATGACAAAGAGGCTGCGTCACATATAAAAATTAAAGCGAGAAAAAATTTTAGCAGTAGGTTTAACCTAAACTTTGGATCAGAGGTTTTTGTAACCAATTTTGATGAGACCTTTACGGATGCTATGGATGAATCCTTTACCAGTAATTACGAAGATCGATTGTTTGCAGGGTTTTTAGAAGCAGATATTTTTTTTAGTAATCATTTTGCCGTGAAATTAGGAGTCAGAGGAGAAAATAGTTCCTTATTGGATGATTTTACTATTTCGCCTAGAGTTTCATTGGCATACAAGCCGGGCGAAAAAGGTCAGTTTTCCTTGGCATATGGTGATTTTTACCAAAACCCATTATCAGAAGTGGCAAAGTTTGGGCAACCACTGCTTTCTGAAAAAACATCACATTACATCCTGAATTATCAATATGTTGGAGATGGAAAAACATTTAGGGCGGAGACATATTACAAAGATTATGACAATTTGGTGAAGTTTGATACAGATTTGCCCCAGTTTAATTCTATCTATTCAAATTCCGGTGACGGATATGCTGCTGGTCTTGATCTTTTTTGGCGAGACAACAAGAGTATTAAGAATTTGGATTATTGGGTTTCCTACTCATATTTGGATACAAAAAGGGACTATAGAAATTATTTGGAAAGTGCTACGCCCAATTTTGCTCCAAAACATAACCTTTCCTTAGTGACCAAATACTGGGTTGATGAATTGCGTTCCCAAATAGGCGTATCCTATTCATATGGTTCAGGAAGGCCATATGACAATCCAAATACCGAAGAATTTTTAGCTGAAACAACAAGGTCATTTAATAGTTTAAGCCTTAATTGGGCCTATTTAATAGATCAACAAAAAATCCTTTTCTTTTCAGTTAGTAATGTGTTGGGGTTCAATAATGTTAGCGATTATCAATATGCGGATACTCCAAATATGAATGGAGTTTTTGATAGACGCGCAATTACTCCTCCAGCAGATAGTTTCTTTTTTGTAGGCTTCTTTTGGACCATTAGTTCAGATGGAAAAAGCAATCAACTTGATAATCTGTAGATTACTTTATAAAAGAAGTTCCATTTGAATATCGCTGCGCTCATAAGGAGACTTGGCCCCATGAATTTGTACGAACCCTAATTTACGATACAAACTAATAGCTGGTTTTAATACTTTATTACTTTCAAGATATAGTCTTTTTGCTCCTTGGAATCTCGCTTTTGCAATAATATGCTCGGCTAGCAGTTTTCCTATGCCCCTCCCTTGTACCTTGGGTGATACCCCCATTTTAGCCATTTCATAGTCAAATCCAGGATAATCGCAATGTATTAAAGCACATACACCAACAGGTTCATCATCCAATAGGGCAACAGCAATATAGCCCCCTTTGTCAAGAATGTATTTCTTTGGATTATTGAGAGCAATACGGTCCATTTCCTCAATCTTAAAATACTTGAGAATCCACTCTTCATTAAGTGTTTTAAAAGCATCTTTATAAGTTTCAGTGTACGCCACTATTCTTAGGTTTTCACTCATATTTTTAATACATAATAGTCGTAGATTGTACAAAAATACATTGAAAACGATAAAAGCTTTCGGGAATTTAAAAGAAGTAAGTCACTAAATTTCAGGCGAGAACATCCAATTTTTTTCACATAATCACGTTTGATAACTAGTAAATACGGTTTTTAACGATTAAATTGGTTATTTACCGATAAAAAATGTAATATTATATAAAAGTTAATAGTAAAACTCTTACAAGTATCCCAAATCTTGCTAATGAGACCAAACAGAAAATATTTACCTGTTACCAGCAGGCTCTTTAACCTACAAACACCATTTCGCTATGGAAGTAAAACTACCCCTATTTTCCAAGTATATCATTGCGTTTCGTTTTAAATGGTTTTTTTCGCTACTTGTATGCTGCATTTTTTTTAGTAAAATTGGCGCGCAAGAAAGTAATCCATACGTAAGCTATGACGTACCATTCCAAAATCTATTAAAGTTCAATAGGTTTTTGATAAATCCTACTTTTTCAGCAGTTCGAGAAGATAAATCCTATGTTAACCTTTTTCATAGAAGTCAAGGAGCTGATTTTAACGACAATAATCAAAACTACTTTCTGAGCTATAGTGGTCGTATTAATGATCGTATTGGACTTGGAGTAAGTCTTTATAATCAACAGGAAGGCGTGATTTCCAATCTGGGGGTAATGGCAAATTATTCCCACGGTATTCAATTGGGCCAAAAAAGCAACCTCAGTTTTGGGGTAAATATTCCTTATTATGTCAGCAGTTTTGATCCTGATAGGGCAATTACCGTGGATGAAGATCCTTTGCTGAACGATGCTTCACAAAATTCCATTATTTCCTTCCAACCAGGGCTTAATCTTTCCCTTGGAAAGTTTGATTTTGGCGTTTTTGCACAAAACTTGGTGGACTATAACATGAGGTCGGGAAAATCTTTGACTGATTTTAATGAGAAGACCTTTTCTGGACATATTCAATTTGCCCATGAGTTTAAAAATGGAGCAGGTATTTTTGAAGATGGACGTTTATTGCCTTTGGCCAGAGCTAGGTTTGAAGGAGCTCAGGACCCTATTTTTGGAGGTGGTCTTATTCTTGATTTACCAAAGCTGGGATGGATTCAGGGAGGATATGACCAATTTTATGGTGCTTCAGCAGGTACCGGTTTCAATTTAAATAGGAGACTTTCCTTTGGCTATAATTTTGAGAAGAATATCAATAACAATTTAACAAATCTTGGTGTTACCCATGAGGTTTCCATAGCTTTTTCGTTTGTTCCCATACTTTCAAGAAACAGTATTGCGTCAACGGATGATTCCACTAGAGAACCTATTGAAGGAACTTTTGTGGCAGACACAAAAAAGCATAAGAAAACTCCCAAAAACAAACTAGATGCGGAGACAACCCTTCGTCCAACAAATAAAGAAGACCTCGCTTTTTGGGAAGAACAAGTCAAACTATTGAAAGCTCAACAGGATGACAACTATGCCGTAATCAATGAGTTGATTTTTAAAATGGATTCGTTAGAGGAAAATAGACAGCGCGATATGGAAAAGCGGTTTGAAATGGTGATGCGAATGGTAGAGCGCAAGACCGATAACAAACGCCCAGACATTGAGGAGGCTGCGCAAAAATTATATTTGGCCAAACACAAGGATTTGGATTCCATAGCAAGATCTTTGGAAACTACACAGTTAGCGGAAAACTCAAGTTCCAAAACAGATCAGGAATCTAAAAATAAAAAGGGCTCGTTCTCCGGAGGTGCTTTTAAACCTATTGAAAAGTTCATAAATCTAGATGGAGTAGGAAAAGGGCACTACATTGTGGCCAATGTCTTTAAAAATGAGCGGTACTTGAAAAGTTTTATGGCTCAACTTAAAGCTAAGGGATTGAATGCCAAGTATTTTAAAAACCCTGACAATGGCCTTAATTATGTTTATTTGGCAATGTATCAGGAAAATGAACTGGCTTACCAGGCATATCGTTCTAAGATGGAAGGCAAGTACAGTGATGAAATTTGGATTATGCATGTAGACAATCCAAGGTATTCAAATTGGGCGGACACCAAGTTTATGGACAATGAATAAGTAATCAGGATTTACGTTCAATCATCTTTTTAGCAATAGCTTTACTTCCGGCATCTTCTTTTTCATGAAGCTCGGAAGTAATTTTTGGATGGTCTTCTGTACGTGTTTGAGAGAGTTTGTATGCTGCTTGAATTTCTGTGATTTCAACTTGAAAACCAACAACTCCTTTCACTTGTCTTAGAGTTTTTGGAGACATATCATCAAGAGAAATAGGGTTTTTAGAATCCTTTTCATATTTGTGCACCAATTTGTGAAGAGATTTCATGGTATCTTTTTCATTGAGAACACTTAATTTTCCATAAACATGCACCGCAATATAGTTCCAAGTGGGAACTTCCTCTTCCTTGTACCATGAAGATGATACATATGCATGGGGACCGTTGAAAATACACAAGACTTCGGTTATGTCACTAAATGCCTTCCATTGCGGATTCGCCTTGGCAATATGCCCTACAAGAACATCTTTTCCTTGTTCATTCCTATCTAACTCCAAAGGAATATGTGTAGCATAAGGTCTTCCATCTGTTTGATTAACCAAAATGCCAAAGCTGTTATTGATCAAGAAATCTTTGATTTCAGCTAGATTTTCATTTTTGTAGTAATGTGGGATATACATCTATTCAAATTTTGACGAAAAGGGTTCAATTAGTTTTCAGTAGAATTTAATGATGTGAGTTTTTATAATGTTCCTTGATCAGATCCCTTCCAAAGTCTCCATCAAAATCACGCCAAACAGAATGAATATGATTTGCATTTTCCTGGGTATTATCAAATTCAACCAAAAACGTTTTTCCTTGAATGCGGTAATAATGGGGTTTACCTATTTCGGTTTCTCCAGCCCATCCAAAGTGGATATTCCCAAACTCTTCTTTTTTTAAGTTCTCCATGCGCATCTTTGCCAATTCTTCTGGCATTGCGGATAGGTATTCAAAAATAAGTTCAGAAATCATTTGTTGTTGATTATCCGTTAATTCCGATACAGAAATTCCAACGGTTTCAAGAGGTGTAACTGTTGAAAAGTTACTTGAAACATTATCTCTAAAGGCCTTTTCCCTAAAAATAGCTTTTGCTTTTTGAACTTCATTTAGCTGGTTGATTAGTTCCAGTGCTAAATCCTGTTCCGTTGCCAAAGTGCGCTCACCTTTTCTAGTACCGGATTTTATGATTGCCGGACTCGCTCCAAAAAAACGAGGAGTATAGGAAACTTTATCGTCAACAACAGTAAAGTTTAAGGAAATATGGTGCCCTTCAAAAGACCATCCCCAAACTGCATCTTTTTTTGGGTAGCCATAGATCGCAACATGATATTTTTTAGAATCGCGCATGTGGGTATTTCCGCTAAGTTCCGCAAGAACGTTTTCAAGATCTATAATCCTGATGGTTTTTTCATAGCCCGAAAGACTTAAATGGCTTTTTAGCATCGTATGGAATAATTTGGATTGGGAACTATTTAATTTTCCAATTTGAATACCAGGTCTTTCCCACATGGATGCAGGTAAAAAATGCCAGTTTTGACGTGTTTCAGTTTCAAAAGGGAATTGGGTTTTTTCGAGTTGCGCAACATTGAGCGATTTTAAAAAAGCCACTACAGGGTCTGAATCTGACTGCCCAAAGGATGGGAAGACAATGATGCAAAATAACCATAGAATATACTTTTTCATAAGTAGTTATTAAAATGGTAAGTCAGTGAAAAAAATCATTGCAAGATACGGTTTAGCTATAAATAGCTTAACCACCACTTTCCCTTATTGTTGAGTTTGTAAATCATGTATTTGTTACAAATGGGGTACAGAAAGAGTACAATGCCAACCCAAATCAAATAGACGCTTCCCAATTCACTTTTGATTGATTATCAAATATATAGGCACAAACTTTTAATGCTAAAACTGAAAATAAATAAATTGCTCCCCACTACCTTGTGCAATACAGATAAGTATAAACATTACAGCCCAAACTATGCCCAATGCCCACGGGTGTATTTTTTTGCTTACTTCTTTCATGTTGGTGTTGCGCATGAACCAATGGCAGATAAAAAGAAGGGCAACCACAGTAAATACCTTGATAATATCAAAAGACCCGAGAATTTTTTCACCCTCATCATTCAGAAACAGCATTGATGTAACCATGTTTTTAGCTGTGGAAAATTCTCTTGCCCTGAAAAATACCCATGTGAAATTTACCAAAGTGTAGGTTAACAAGGCAAATAGAATCCCATTCCAAGCATTTATTTTGATGGGTATTACTTTTTTGAGCAAACGTTCACCTACCAGGTAGATGCCATGCAAAGCGCCCCAAACAACAAAGGTCCATGCAGCTCCATGCCAAAGACCACCCAATAACATGGTGAGCATTAAGGCAACATACATGCGGGTAATCCCGTGTCTATTTCCACCCAAAGGAATATATAAATAATCTCGTAACCAGCTAGAGAGGGAAATATGCCAACGTTTCCATAGATCTCTGAAACCAATAGAAGCGTAGGGAAACATAAAGTTATCAGGAAGAACAATTCCCAACATCAATGCAATGCCAATGGCACAGGTAGAATATCCGGCAAAATCAAAAAAGATTTGACCTGAAAATGCAAGTGTGCCCGACCAAGCATCCATTCCATGAAGAATGTTCTTCGAGCCAAAAACTGTATCGGAAGTTCCAGACAGCAACGTATCTGCCAGCACTACTTTTTGAAATAATCCAATAGTCAATAAAAACAAACCCCAGATAAATTGTTGCGCAGTGGCTTTTTTGGATTCGTAAAATTGTGAAATAAGATCTTTTGCCCTTACAATTGGACCCGCCACTAGTTGCGGAAAGAAGGTTACATACAACGCAAAATCTAAAAAGGTCTTGGCGGGGTCTATTTTCTTCTTATAAATGTCAATTGTATAGGACATGGTCTGGAAGGTGTAAAACGAAATTCCCATGGGCAGAATAATATCCATAGGCTGTGCTTGGAAATCCCACCCAATGCTATTTGCCGCTGTAACAAAGTTTTCCAGTAAAAAATCCCCGTATTTAAAAAAGGCCAAGAACCCAAGATTTACAACCATGCTTAGCAAGAGCCATAATTTTCTAATATTTTGTCGTTCTTCTTTGGCCAATTGGTTTCCTGCTGTCCAGTCTACCATGGTTGAAATCCATAGAAGCAGAATTAATGGCGGATTCCATAACCCATAAAAGACATAACTGGCCAATAACAGCATTGTTTTTTTTCCTGTCCAGTTAAAAAGAGGAGCATAATACAGTGCTAATACAACTGTCAAAAAGACAATAAATCCTAATGAATTGAATAACATATTTAGTTGGTTTTTTGTAAGTGTTTATCTTTAATTAGTTGGTTTACCAAATCGGCGGTATACGTTTTTGCATCTTCGGCATTCATATGGGACCAATCTGGCAATGTATGTTTTGACATAAATCCGTAATCTTCAAAATGATATGCTGGACAATCCAGAAGTTCAACAAATTTGTCCCAAACCTTATTTTTAGGAAGGATTCTTTTGGTGTGCATATTCCACTCATTTTCAGCCTTATGCCTTACCAAAATAATTTTCCCTCCACGGGCCTTGAATTTTTTTGCTGGCTCTTGATATTTTTCAATTATTGTGGGCACCACATCTTTGATGACCTCATAATCTGGGATATATGGTAAGAAAGAATTCCAAACATTTTGGACTTTTTCTGCAAATTCAGGTTTGGTTACCATTGAAGAGAACATGATTAAATTTCTATCTTCATCATTGTAGCCAAAATTCAGGAACTTAGGTGCAGGTGGAATCCTTTCGCCAATCGAGATAGTGTTTATCAGTGCTTTTAAATCAAGGTCATTGTAAAACTTCAGCTCTGATGAGGTCAGCATTACCAAATTTCGTTCTAAAGGTTTTGAAACCCAAAAACCCAGTTTTTGGGCATAGGTTTGATTGTGGTAATGTTCCACCCACATTTTGGCCTCTAAATTTCGTTGTTCCACCCCTGGTGAGAAACAAAGAAGCGGTGTAACTCCAAGAATCAGTGTTCCATTAAAATCGGTATTTTCAACAATATCTTCAAGGAATGGTAGGGGAGGTTTACCGTTTGTAGATAAGTTTATGGGTTTACTACCTTGTACTTCTTCCCAAACATGTGTGTTAAAATCAAATCCAGTTCTTGACGAGCCAATGATAACAACGTCGTTCTCAGTAGCTGATGCTACTTTGGCTTTGTGCTGAGCCCAGAGATATCTATCGTCTTCTAGATTTGCTCTGTAATAATCTGGTTTTGAACGCCAATGTATCTCCCAAGCAGCCAGACTTATTATACTGAGTAGAATGGCAATTAACAATGATTGTTTCAGCTTCATCTTTGTCATTATTAGTTAGTGAACATACCATCTGTTTTCATAATCTTGATGAACTCCCTGGTAAAGTAATCTGCATCATCTGCTGTTAGATGGGACCATTCTGGGAGGGTTAGATTTTGTAACTGTGGATAATCTTCAAAGTGATAGGCTCTGACATTGGCTTTTTCAACCAATTCATCCCAAAACTCGTTTCTGGGAGTAATCTTAGTTTCAAAATCCCGTAGATAGCCTGTTGATGGACAACGTAGCAAAATAACGTTTCCACCTTTTTCCTTAAATTTTTTTAAATCTTCAAGAAAAAAAGCCATTGTTGCTTTTTTATCTGGAGGCGGTCCTTCCCCGGACATAAAAAATTGCCAAACTTTTTTCACGGTATTTGCAAAGGCTGTATCAGTTTCCATCCGTTTTTTCATGCGTACATTTCTGTCCAGTCTTATGGTTTCAAAGGAATGGAATGGAGGCATTGGGTCAAAAACGCGATTGCCAATTTTTACTTTTCCCAATAATTCTTTTAGATTGAGACCATCTACCCCTTCAACTTCACTTATAAAAGCAAGCGAATTTTGAAGTGGAATGGATAACTTATGATTTATGCGTTGGGCGAAGGTTCTATCATGAAAATAGTCTATTCTAGCCTGTGGCCAAGCCCAAGGCGGAGCTTCAGGATATGTAGTTGAAAAAAAGAGGCCAGGTGTTACCCCAACTAGAATGGTGCCATTAAAGGAGGAGGTATTGACTATATCATGAAAAACAGGTAAAGGGGAGCAGCCACCAGCTGACAATTGAATAGGTTTCTTTCCAATTATTTTTTTCCATTCATCCAGTTGTATATCAAAATGCACTCTGGAAGATCCAATAAGAACAATGTCTTCTTTGGATAGATCATCAACTTTAGAGCGTTCAAGTGCCCAAAGGGCATCATTATCATCAATTGATCGTGAGAACCCCTGGGAACGCAAAAAAAATTCCCATCCAACAAGTCCAATTACACCTAAAAATAAAGCAATGAGAAGTGATTGTTTTAAATTCATCTGGTTGTTTTTGGTTTAATTCTTAGTGGTTGTTTCTTTTTGTAGGTTAAGGACCGCCAAAGCCATTCTGCAGGTCCATACTGAAAGTATTTTAACCAAATAGGGCTGAAAATCAATTGGAAAAGCCAAATGGCACCTACAACATAATAAAGTTCGTAACGCTGAAGTTTTCCATACAGCGCAAATCCGAAACCTAAAAATACAAAAGCAGTTATAATGCTGTGTATTAGATAATTGCTCAATGCCATTTTACCTACGGCTGCTAGTGCTTTTTGAAGAAAATTAAGGAAACCGGATTTTATGAACAACATAAAAAGGCCAATATGACCAAGAGTGGTGAACAAACGTCCAATATGATACGTTTGTCCTGATTTTGACATTGCTACAACATCAAAATTTGAGTTTACATCTATACTAGTTTCATAATAATTTATAGACAACCCAATCAAATATCCCGTGACCATCATGATGAGGTAAAACAGATAGTTTTTTTCTCCATGAAAAATCCGGAGTTTAAAAAATGCCATACCAATAAACATGAAACTTAAGAGGTCCCAAGGCCAATAGCGATAGGTAACATAGGTTTGCATGAACTGGTTCATTTTGGCATTGGTCTTCATAATGGACCAATATCCCTCATTCATTTTTTTAATTTGTTCCGTTACCTCTTCAGCAGTCTTTTTTTCTTTTTTCTTTTCCCACTTGTCAAATGCAGCTTGCTGATCTTTGGAAAGGGAATCCCCTTCTTTTTTTAAAGCCTCTGCAACCAAGCCTTCTTTTTGCGTCTTTAGTGTTTTTCTATGGTCGGCCACATCCCATAAAACACCAATGGAAACCAATACAATACCACAGATTAACAATGTCTTGACTTTTGAATTTCTAAAAGGAAATAGCATGAGCCCAAATAGTGCGTAGGGATAAAGGATTTCTCCAAACCATAACAGTACATAAGCATGAAAAATACCAAATAGCAATAACCATAGCAGTCTTCGGTAATAAATATCAGCAGTCTTAATACCTGCACCGCTTTTTTCTAATCGAGAGGTCAATAAAATAATACTGGCTCCAAACAATATGGTAAAAAGTCCCCGCATGGTTCCTTCAAAAAGCATATTGTTCATGATCCAAACCTTTAGGTTGAGCCCTTCTGATCCTCCTGCAATGGTTGGATCACCATAAGCAAAAGGAAGCCCTATACCATTAATGTTCATGAGCAATATTCCTAAAAGCGCAATTCCCCGGATTACGTCCAAGGAATTGATTCTATCTTTTTTTTGTGTTGGTTGAAGTGATTGTTGGTTGGTTGTATTCATTTAATTACTATTTAACTGATTTGTTTCATGTCAAACATCATAATCAACCACATAATGACAAGTACTGATCTATCCAAGAGGGGAACAAACTGAGAAAGAGTGGGGGAGGTATAGTAAATATCTCAGTTCTCGAATATAGTAAAAAACTGGTAACGTATTATTTAAACGGATAATCAAATGAACTTATCCACAAAACCAATAGGTCTGATGAAACTTTCTCAAATGCAGAATAATAAAAAATCCCAAAACCTTTTTTAGGTTTTGGGATTAAGCAACCAATCAAAAAACTATTCAAACGTATAACTGTCTTGTACTTTTTGGGTTACCCTGAAATAACCGTAGGGCGCATTATCTGGATCGGTCAAATTAATGCAGTTTCCAACAAGAGCAACAGGGGTGGGACTAAATGGGTCTCCTGCACCTTCAAATTGTTCAACTAAAAGCTGTAGGTAGTTATAATAGTCTTCAGAGATGCCCAACAGAGCAATATCAACAATATCACCAGGTTTAAACTCTTCTATGTTTTCTTCTTCGTCCTCTATTTTTTCATAGTAAAAAGGAGCTTCGTTTCCATCAATGAACTCGTCTTTGATATAGAAGAGTTCAGGAAGTAAGTCATTCCTACTTTGAAAACGTAAGAAATAGTAGTTTTCTACACCAGCAGGGTCCTGGAAGGAGACATTTACCTCAAGAACTTCATCATCTCCATCTTCAGTGGATTGGGTAATTGAAGAAATGTCGGATACTGAAAATAAGGTTTCAGTGGCGGCATATTGATCACCATCATAAATTACCTCTAGGGAATACGAATTTCCAATAATTGGAATGAATGATGAAGTATCATAGGTGCCATCATTTTGATCTTCAAAAATAAATACAGTACCATCATTATCATTGGTTACCTGTACTACAGCTCCAGTTACGGAAGTATTTCCATCTTTATCAAAAAAAGGTGTAGACGTACTCAATTTGATAGTTTGCTCATTGCCAGCTGTTCCTTTTTCCCAGTCAAGAGAAGCTTCGATCACCAATTTAATTGGTCCTTCGGGCACATCAACGTCAATGACATCAGTACATGATGTGCAAATCAACAACAAAGCAGAAAATAGTATTTTATATATGGATTTCATCAATTTAGAATTTAAAATTATATGTCAAGGAAGGAACGATTCCAAAAATGGCGGTCCGGGTAGCTTCGTTGGCTCCAGTTTCAAAATTTTGGCCAAATGATATGGCTGCGGCATTTTTTCTATTCAATACATTGTAAATACCAAATACCCATTCACCTTTCCATTTTTTGTCGGGTCTTCTGTTAGGTTTATAAGTGGCGGAAACATCTAAACGGTAATAAGCCGGCAATCTATCGGCATTGCGATCTGAATAACTGGCAATGGAAATGCCTTCATATTCGTACTGCCCATTGGGGTAGGTCACCGGTCTGCCCGTTTGAAAAATAGCATTCGCACCAAAACTCCATTTATTGTTGAGTTGGTATGCTCCGGTCACGGAAATATCGTGAGTTCTATCAAAAGGAGTGTTATACCACTCGCCATTGTTTATACCAGGTCCATCTGCAATGCCCCCAGGTGTTCTTTGTTCTGATTTGGATAGGGTATAGGATACCCAGCCGGTAAAGGGCCCTTCATTTTTACGGAACAACAGTTCCAAACCATAAGCTCTTGATTCGCCATTTAGGACTTCTGTTTCAATGGTGTTATTTCCGATTAAGTCAGAGCCATCAACATAGTCAATGCGATTGTCTACAGTTTTGTAATACACTTCGGCTTCCAAAGAATATATTTTGTCCTTAAAATTTCTAAAATAGCCCAGAGCATATTGGTCAGATAGTTGAGGTTCTATATATTCT
This sequence comes from Flagellimonas eckloniae, assembly GCF_001413955.1. NCBI lineage: Bacteria > Pseudomonadati > Bacteroidota > Flavobacteriia > Flavobacteriales > Flavobacteriaceae > Flagellimonas > Flagellimonas eckloniae. The sequence goes on from NZ_LCTZ01000002.1 coordinate 378,251, forward strand.
CCACTTGGTGTCCAAACATCAAGCGGAGTAACAGATGAGGTGTTGGATAGCAAATGAATGTATTGTGCCGCCCTTGAGTAACCTAACTTAACAGAGGAGTAATCGTTGAGTTGATAAGCCAAGGATAAACGGGGTTCAAAGTTGCTAAACGTTTTAATACTCTCACCTTTGTCATAATTGGTTTCGCCAATTGGATCGGTTCTTTGATAAAATTGCAAAGTGTTGTTGTAGACCAAAGGTTGGTCATTGGCGTATTCTGATATAGGTTGTCCGCCCATGCGATTGAAATGACTGAACCGAACGCCGTATTGTGCCGTTAAGTTATCTGTTAATTTATGTTCGGCATTAATATATGCGGCACTCTCTAGAGCTCTTTTTTTGTCTAATTGTAATTCATTGATTGCGGAATTTGGCCCTGTAGGTTTAATTTGTCCTGGATCAAACTCATATTTTATGGTGCTTATTCCAAAGTCTAATTTAAAAGCATCACTGAAATAATATTTTAAATCGTACTTAGCATTGTAATTTTTGATGGATGAAATCCAGTCAAACTCAAAATCGGTAATGCCCAGCTCATAATCATACTTGCTATAAATCAAGGACAGGTTTGAGAATAATCTATCATTAAAAATATGATTCCATCTTAAATTACCTGATGCGTTACCATAACTACTACTGAACGACCCATCAAAATCAAAAACATCTCTCCCAAAATACCCAGATATGTATAGCTTGTTGTTTTCATTGAAACTATAGTTGGTCTTTAGGTTAAGATCGTAAAAACTAACACTGTTTTTTTCTCCTGCCAATTTTAGGAACAAATGTGCATAAGAACCTCTACCTGCAACTAAAAAGGATCCTCTTTCATTGAACATTGGTCCTTCCGCAGCAAGCCTGCTAGATATTACCCCAACTCCACCTGTTAGTGCAAAGTTTTTGTTGTTTCCGTCTTTTTGTCGTACGTCCAATACCGATGAAACACGACCACCAAACTTTGCTGGAATACCACCCTTGTACAGTTTAAGATCTTTTACTGCATCTGCATTAAAGACCGAAAAGAATCCCAACATATGTGATGTATTGTAAATGATGGCCTCATCCAATAGGACTAAGTTCTGATCAACAGCACCTCCCCGCACATGAAAACCACTGGACCCTTCACCATTGTTGGTTACTCCGGGTAAAATCTGTAAGGATTTTATAATATCCACTTCGCCCAATACAACGGGCATTTGCTTGACCGTTTTTATGTTCAATTTGGAAACACTCATTTCGGGCTTTCTTAAAATGGCACGTTCCGGTTCTTCCGCTGTTACCTCTACTTCATCCAATTGCGTTGAAAACTCTTGAATTTCCACATCTATTTTTTGGTTTTGGTCTAAAACCACCTCCATTGTTATTTCCTTGTAGCCCATGTGTGAGACAATCATGGTATAGGAACCTTTGGGTGCCGTAATGGAATAGAATCCATATTCGTTGGTTACTGCGCCAATGGTTGTTCCCTTTAAAAAGATGGAAGTTCCAAAAAGTGTTTCCCCGTTCATTTTGTCGGTTATATTTCCACTAATGGTAAAACTGTTTTGTGCTTGGATTACCGTTGAACCCAATAGAATACACAGGCCAATCAATAATTGTATTGGTGCATACCTATCCTTTTTTTTCTTCATTCGTTTTTTGATTTAATGATTATGTTCAAACCTTTTGTTGATTTATTTGTTTTAATGACATGTGGTATTTGGAAAGGTTGCATCAAACAGAAAAGAAATTTTTTTCTGAAGAAATGAAAGGACTTCATTTTATAAAAAAATGAAATTTAAAAAATTGATAGTGTGCGAATTGTAGTAAAAAGAGATGAGACTGAGTAGTAATTTTTTTTAAAATAAACTGAAGTGATCATAATTACAGTCCATCCATAAAAAAGTACGGTTCGGTAATTCTTTCTGGTGAAAATCTTAGTTCTGACTCAATTTTGCTTCAATAACAATCAAAACAAACAGTTATGCAAACATTGGCCAAAATTTTAATCTTATTAGTAATCGGAACATTAACCGCTCAGGATCAGTATACTAAAGGAATGGACAAGGCTTTCCACCTATGGGGCGATCAAAAGCCTATTGAAGCTGCCAACCTTTTTGAACGTATTGCCATGGCGGAGCAGGATAATTGGCTTCCTCATTATTATGTGGCTCAAATCAATACCATTTACTCCTTTGGAGAAAAGGATTTTGAAAAATTATCTAAGCAATTGGAAAAGGCAAGGGAATTTGTGGAATTGGCCAAGGCAATTTCACCTGATAACCCTGAAATTTTAGTTTTAGAAGCCATGATAAACACCGCTTGGATTTCTTTTGATGGTGCAACCTATGGAATGACATTATCTGGAAAGAATGTACAGTTATATCAGCAAGCTCTGGAAATTGCCCCAGAAAACCCTAGAGTTGTTTTTTCTAAAGCGGAATGGGATATGGGAAGTGCACGATATTTTGGGAAGGATACCGCCCCTTATTGTAAAGATGTGGAAAGAGCCTTAGAACTTTTTGCTAATTTTAGCAATGAAACACCATTTTATCCTTCATGGGGAAAGGATAGGGCAGAACAAGTGCTCGAGCAATGTAAGTCTTAAATATGAAGAACTTTTTAAAGGTTATAAAAGTATCCTTACTGATTACCATATTTGTCGCCATCCTAAGCATTTTTATTTTTGGGGATGGCGATTACTCTTATGATAGCATCACTAGAGATATAATTATCAGTTTTATTTTTTCGTTTGGATTGACGGCTGTCAATTCTTATTACTATGATGGGATGAACATCCGTTATTCTTGGGAGAAAGACCCTAAAAAACGTTTGTGGATAGGTGCTATAGGTTCTCTTTTCTTAACCATCATAACCTTTGGGGTATTAAGATATTTGGTTCATTTTTATTATGTAGGACTTTCTATTGGTGAATTTCTTGAGCAGGAGACACTTGAGTCATATATAATAGCCATTGTTATTACTGTTATTGCTTCTCTTTTCACACATGCCTTTTATTTTTACAGGGCACTTCAAAAGAAGGAGGTCAAAAAACAAAAAATTATTGCAGGATCGGCTTCGGCACGTTTTGATGCATTAAAAAATCAATTAGACCCACATTTTTTATTCAATAGTTTAAACGTATTAACCAGTCTGATTGAGGAAGATCCCCACCAAGCACAAAAATTCACCACTTCTTTATCCAAAGTATATCGATATGTATTGGAACAGAAAAATAAAGATTTGGTTACAGTGGATGAAGAACTAAATTTTGCCAGAACCTATGTACGATTGTTAAAAATGCGATTTGAGGATAGCATTGTTTTTGAGATTCCAGAAAAATCCAGTAATCCTGAAGCTATGATCGTTCCACTTTCTCTGCAACTGCTTTTGGAGAATGCGGTAAAACACAATGTGGTAACTCCTACTAGACCATTACATATAAAAGTTATTGAAAAGAAGGGGGCATTAGTTGTTAGCAATAACTTGCAAGAAAAGCAAGTAGTAAAAAAGAGCAGTGGGGTGGGGCTACAGAATATTAAACAGCGCTATGCCATTTTAACGGACAGAGAGGTAGACATTAATAAGACTGTAAAAGAATTTAGTGTAGCACTGCCTATGCTAACGGCCCAAATTTCTGTGATAGAGACCCAGGAAAGTCATATTGGGGAGAAACGTTACATAAAGGCAAAAGAAAAAGTAGAAGCGATCAAGGGCTTTTATAGCAATTTAATGGCCTATTGTATTGTAATTCCATTTTTGTGGTGGCTCAATTTAAGAACCACTGACTTTCTCTGGGCGTTCTTTCCAACCTTGTTTTGGGGTTTTGGTATTCTTGCCCATGGTCTTGAAGCTTATGGACGCAACCCATTGTGGGGCAAACGTTGGGAACAACGAAAAATCCAGGAATTTATGGATAGTGAGGAATTTTAGTACACACAAAATCTAAATTCTGGCGGGCTTTCACAATTCATCCCTTAAAAACAACAGTTCGCGAATCTACTTTTTGGGAAACACCGTTTTCTCCCGAAGTTTGAACCATAATTAATAATCACTAAAAAACACAGGATGGAAAATAATGGTGAACTTCGATATAAGAGAGCAAAGGAAAGAGTAGCAGCACTCAAGTCATTTTATTCAAATTTAGCGGCTTATTGTATTGTTATTCCGATTTTGGCCTATTTAAACTTTAGAACAACAAGTTTCCCTTGGGTCGTTTTCCCTGCCCTTGGCTGGGGAATAGGTTTAATTGGCCATTGGTTTTGCACTATCGGGTATAACCCTATTTTAGGTAAAAACTGGGAAGAACAAAAAATAAGAGAATATATGGAGTCTGACCGAATCTAACATATCTGTATATTTAAAGAGACAACCAAGAGATTAAAAAATGGAAAATTCAAATAAAGAAACCAAATACCTTAGGGCCAAGGAAAAGGTGGCAAAACTAAAGAAGTTTTATGCAAACCTTAGTACGTATGTGTTCGTAATTAGCATATTGGCCTTAATCAATTATTTGGTTAACGGATTTAGCTATATGTGGTTTTTATGGGCTGCATTTGGCTGGGGCATAGGAATATTTTTTCATGCCGTAAGTACCTTTGACCTTAACCCTTTCTTTGGTAAAAGTTGGGAACAGCGTAAGATCAAACAGCTGATGGATGAAGATGAGAAAACGCAAAAATGGACATAACAATGGAAGATTTCAACAACGAAAAATTGAAGAGGGCTAAAAAGAAGGTAGATGAACTAAAGGGTTTTTATGTACATCTCACGGTCTATATAATTGTAAATGTGTTCATACTCGTTAATATTTATTTAAACACTGATGATTTCTGGAAGTGGCCGCATTTTGTGACTCTTTTTGGCTGGGGAATAGGTTTAGCGTTCCACGCAACCAAAACCTTTGGTTTTAACCCCTTTTTTGGTAAGGATTGGGAGAAAAAACAAATACAGAAATATATAGAAGAGGATAAAAAGGAAATGGATAAATTCAAATAGGATGGAAAAAGCAACGACAAGTGTGGAAAGGGCTAAAAAAAGAGTGTCTCAACTAAAAAAGTTTTACACGCACCTATCAATCTACATATTAGTTAACTTCATCCTTTTAGGAATTAAGGCCTATTTTTTTGGTCTTTTTGAAAATAACATTGGGGAAAATGTTGACCTAACAGCTTGGATAAGTTGGAATATGTTGTCTACACCCATAATTTGGGGAATATTTTTAATTGTCCACGCTACAAAGGTCTTTAGCCATCCTTTAGTGGAAAAATGGGAAAAAGGGCAGATTCAGAAATTTTTGGAAAAAGAAGAGAATGATATCTCTGGACATTACTAATTTTTAAACTGTAGAAATGAACGTAATCATCATAGAAGATGAAAAGCCAGCCGCAAGAAGATTAAGTAGATTGCTTTTGGAACTGGATGTTGAGGTTTCCACAATGCTTCATTCCGTTGAAGAATCAATTGAGTGGTTCACTAACAACACACATCCTGATTTAATTTTTCTTGACATTCAATTATCGGATGGTCTCTCCTTTGAAATATTTGATAGTATCGAAGTAAAAAGCGCTATCATTTTTACTACCGCTTTTGATGAATATGCACTCCAGGCTTTCAAGCTAAATAGCATCGATTATTTGTTAAAACCCATTGATGATGAAGAGCTTGAAAGTGCAGTGAAAAAGTACCGGGATTTTAAACCTGAAAAACAAAAAATATCTGTTGATTTTAACGACATAAAAAAGTTGCTTGTCAACCCTCTGGAACGAGAGTATAAAAAACGATTTACGGTTAAGGTAGGGCAACATTTAAAAATCATCAATGCTGATGAGGTAGAATGTTTTTATAGTGAGAACAAGGGTACCTACGCAGCAACTTCAGATGGAAGAAACTATTTGTTGGATACCACACTGGAGAACTTGGAAGGGGAGCTGTCGCCAAAAAAGTTCTTTAGGGTAAGCAGGAAGTTTTACATAAATATCATTCACATAAAAGATATCATCTCATACACAAATTCTAGGCTTCAAATTAAGTTAAATCACTTTAGCGAACAAGAAATCATTGTTAGTAGAGAGCGAGTAAAAGACTTTAAGTTATGGTTAGAATAATGTATATTAATAATATGATTAACAAATAATTAAACATATTTAAAAATAACAATAAATTTTTCTTATAGTTAAGTTTTTGAGAAAAATCATCTAGTTTTCTTCAATTCGATTGTCATCAAATGCTGAGGGTAACAATTTAGGAATTAATTTTATAAAAATTGGTAATAGAACAGCTCCTCCGGGTAACATGAAAATGGCCAAGGAAGGAATAGTCTTAAAAATGTCCAACAATTGTTTTTGAACTTTTTTCTTCTCTTCAGGGTTTAGTTCCTTAGCTGCGGATTTTGATAAAAGAGATACAAGTTCTTTACTTTCGGTGAGCTCTTTTTTAAGCCTTTTACTATTTCTTAAAATTAATTTACTAACGTTTTTTAGCATTCCTTCATAGAATTGAAAGGCTAAATTTTTGTCATTTAAGTAGGCAACTTTTGAACTGTTTTTTTGAAAGAATTCTGTGGTATATTTCAGCACCGATTCCACTTCATTTTTTGACTTTTCCAAGTCACTTCCAAGTCCAAAAATATATTCCGATTCTGTATAGTCTAAAGACTTATCTTCCCATATGGTCAAACACGCCATATCCAAAAAATAGTCCTTGGCATATTTGGAGAAATTATACTTTAATAAATCCCTATAGGTACCATCAAAATTTGCCTTATCCGGATCCACATAGGTAAGGGAAGAGTCTAAAAGTTGAATCAACTTATCATCTGCCTTTTTTGTTTCCTTAGAGTTTAGTGCATGATAGGCAATGTTGATGGTTACATATTCCAATAGCTGTGCATGTCTCATAATATTTGGGGAACCCTGTAGATAAATTTGAAAAATCAGAATATCAACATATAACAATGAGTTGGTAAGGCTGTTCCCAAAAGCTCTATTGAATGCAGTTCCACCAAGATAAATTCTGGAATCCAAGAGTTTTTCAAGCTGGGATTCGGTCTGTTTACCGCTCAAAATTTTATTCAAGAACGATATTTTGGCAACATCAAGGGACTGATAATAGTTAAAAACAGTGTTTACAAAAAGGTCAAAATCCGTTTCGCCTTTTTCAAGTGTAAAAGTGAAGTAGAGGGCAGTAAGTAAATTTATCTTAGCTATTTCATCCTCAGTGAGTTCATGTTCAACATCAATAAAAGAACAAATATCAAGATGAATCCCATAAATAAATCCGTTTCTTTTAAGTTCTTGATATAAACTATCAAAGTTCGGAAAGTGAATGGATTCTTTTTTGACCAGATGTCCAAACTTATTGATCCATCCGGATGATGAGGGATTCATTAGGTTAATGTTTACCGTTCAAAATAACATAATTTATAGGACTTTATTCGACTTTGCTTGCATACAAAATTCAATAAAGCATGGGTTTTTGTTTTTTGGATGTCAAACAATCATCAAGAAACCTTCTATTCTTTGATTTTAGGCCCCCCATTTTCAATGGAATTATTTTCCTTATGTAGGATTTCAATTCCCTTTTGAATCACCAGATTTGTTGGGATGGATATTCTACGACCATCATCCGTGCGCATAAAAAGATAAAACCCACTAATGTCCTCTACTTTACCCGTCCAGTCAAAATCCTTGTCCAAAACCCTTACCCTATCGCCCAGTCGTAGTGGATGACCAAAAAATAGGATGACACTAGCGGTTAAGTTGGAGAGAATAGACCATTGGGCCACAAACCCAATACCCACAATTGCCAATACGGAAGAAATAAAAATGGAAAACTCTTGTAGATTTACGCCCCAAATCAATGTAATTCCAATTATGGCTATTCCATAAAACAGTAGATTACTCAAGTAGAAGATAATTTTTCTACTGTTCATGTCAATGGCGCTGGTTCTCCCAAATCTTCTAATAGCTTTTTTTGTAATCGTGTTAATGCCGATTAGGAGGGCCAATAAGACAACGGTAATTATAATTTCATTTTTATATGATATTACATCTAACATAACAAAGGGTGTTGATTTATGATACTGCAAAATACCTAATTCTCTTTTCCTGCATATAAATTTTATACAATGATAAAGGTCATATGCTCTAAAAATAGGGGTAGGTAATTTTGGTCAAATTTAAAACACATACACGTATGAAGAAGGTAATTGTTTTTTTGTTGATGATTGTAGTAGGATCTACAAATTTGTCCCATGCACAAAGCTCAGGTACAGATACTGATGGTAGTAAATGGCAGTTTAGACTACGCGGAATCGTAGTAACACCTGATGAGAGTGCTGATATTGAAGCTATTGGTGGCGACGCGTCAATTTCCACAGCAGTTGTACCTGAACTGGATATTTCTTATTTTTTTGATGAGAATTGGTCGTTGGAATTGATTTTGGCCACAACAAAACACGATGTCGAGGCAGTTGGAACTTCGGCTGGTGATATAGATTTGGGACATGTATGGTTGCTTCCACCAACTTTAACAGGTCAATATCATTTTACAGGAGGCAACTTGGTACCTTATTTGGGAGCAGGATTGAATTTGACCTTGTTTTATGGAGTTGATGAAGGCCCTGTTGCTGATAATGTTGATTACGATACGGCTTTGGGATTTGCTTTTCAAGGAGGGTTTGACTACATGTTAAATGATACCTGGTTTTTGAATGTTGATATAAAGAAGATGTTTATGGGAACGGATGCAACCATTGATGCTACTACAGCTCTTGGGGCTACAGTCGGTGCGGATGTTGACATTAACCCATGGATTTTTGGATTTGGAGTAGGGGTAAAACTATAAAAATACCAGCTTTAAGTTATGATAAAGAAAACGGCTTGATGGAAACTCAAGCCGTTTTTAGTATTATTTGTTCTTAGTTAATGCCTTCAACATGTTTTATGGGTCTAACCTCCATCCGCCAAATTCCTTCATCAAATCTTGGGTCTTGTTTTGCAATGGCTATTGCTTCATCCAAATCTTTTGCCAGGAGATGGTAATATCCAGAGATAATCTCCTTGGTTTCATTGTAAGGTCCGTCAACAATTTGCCCGTTTTTGTAGGATAGCATTGTTCCTTTCATTTCCAAGGGTTGGGCAGATTTCATTCTACCTTCTTCCGTAAGTTTTTTTAAATACCCTCCAATTTTTTCAATATGCTGCTGCATTTGTTCTGGAGATAAATTGGCTTTGGGTTCCTCTTCACTTCGAATTAATAATAGAAATTCTCTCATAATTTTTTATTTAAGATTATAATTTGACCCTAAGACAACTGAGATGGTGAAATCAGGACAAGCTCATCCAATTTTTTTCTCAAAAGTTCTTTATCTCTTGGATTTTTGGCCAAATGTAAAGCCTGATTGTAGGCAAATCGTGCTTTTGCGAAGGCTTTGTTCGTCTTATGAAGTTCTGCAAGGGTAAAGTGATATAGAAAATAATTGTCGATATCTGATTCCTCTCCCAATGTTTCCAGAGTAGAAATAGCCACTTGCGTTCCTTTTACTTCAGCTAATACAATACTTCTGTTTAATTGTGTAATTGGGGAATCTTCCAATACTATAAGTTGATCATACAAGGACAAAATTTGTTCCCAATTTGTTTTATTATAGGTTTCGGCAATACAATGATGGGCAGAAATGGTAGCTAGAATATTGTATTTGGTTATTGTTTTGGTCGAGGTGATTTTATCCAAATACCACATTCCCGTTTGAATTAATTGAGAATCCCATTTTGAGCGATCTTGCTCCTTTAAATCGATGATTTCACCCACATCAGATACGCGGGAAGCAAATCTAGATACATTGAAGTACATAAGGGCTAAAAGAGCACTACAATCAGTTTTATTGCCAACAACGGTACTTTCTTCAAGTAAGCGTGCAAGCCTGATGGCTTCCAAACAAAGATCAAAACGGATAACCTGATTTTTGTTTGCTGGAAAATAACCCTCATTGAATAAGAGGTAAATTGTCTTTAGAACGGCTTCCAACCGTTTATCTGTATCAAATTTTTGGGAGAGATCAATTTTAATTTTTCTCAGTTGCAGTCTTCCTCTAACAAGTCGCTTATTTATGGTTTCCTCATTTGAAAAAAAGGCGTTTGCAATCTCAGAAATACTGAAACCAGACAATATCTTTAGGATAAGTGCTATCTGTGAGTTTTCAGAGATAGAGGGATGGCAACAGGAAAACATCATTTTTAACTGGCTGTCTTCAATCAATTCATCAGAAAAGAAACCAGTCTCGTCCATTTCTGGTTTTTGATTGGCTTGGGATTCATAATCTCTTTGATATTTTTTTCGCTTTAGTACATTTAAAGTCAAATTTTTAGCTGTTGTATATAACCAAGCCTTAGGGTTTTCAGGAATCCCCTTCATTTCCCAATGCTCCGTTGCCTTTAGTAAAGTCTCCTGTACAATGTCCTCAGCAGTTTCAACATGGGCATTCCCTAAATAGCCTGTAATAACGGAGACCAACTTGCCATACTCATTTCTAAAAAAGTGGGAGGTAAGCTCATTGCTTGTCGTAAAGTTGGGATTGTTCATTTTAAACCAAATATTGATAAACCGCTTACATTCAAAAATTCAAAATACAATTATTATGGATAAATATGAGGAGTATCTTCCATTAAACTGATTCTTATCAAAGTAGAGAATTTTCTTCAGGAATAATTGGCTTATGGCAATTAATTTTATTGTGGATTATTGGCTTTTATGCTTCCGATTAGCAAGAACGTTAGGAAAGCCAGGCCAAGATAGCCTACCAGACTGTAGGAATCAAAAGTAGAAAAACACAGACTAAAAACTGGTGGCGCAAGGGCGCTGGCCAGAATTAAAAAACTCATTATTTTCCCAGTGATGGCACCAAGGTTATCCCTGCCAAAAAAGCGGGGCCAAGCTATTGCATTCAATACAGCATAAAACCCGGACATTATACCGAAACCTGCTATCAATAATGGGATACCTACTGGACTGGCCAAGGATAAAAATCCAATAGCTGCCAATAAACCACCAAATAACATTAAGAATAAGTATGATTTTAATGGTAGGGAATCACTGAGATAGTTAAATAGTGTTGAAACACAAATCGCCACAACGGAACCTGGCAAAAAAATGGATATGGCGTCCTCTTTGGGAAAACCTTGGCTGGCAAAAATGGAGACCACATGAAAAGAAAGTCCGGTACTAAAAAAACTACTGAAGGCCAACATTAGACCATACATCCAAAAAACACGGGTTACCATTGCTTCCTTGAGCGTAAACTGCTTATAAATAGGCATTTTAACATCCGCCTCATCTTGGCTTACGACTTTTTGACCATCAGGAAGCAATCCATATTCTTCGGGCTTGTTCTTGTATAGAAAATAGATTAAGATGCTACAAAACAATAATCCAAATGCCATATAGCGCCATGCATTTTCCCAACCTCCATAATCTATCAAAGTATTTATCCATAGGGGTGCCGAGGAGAATCCAAAAGATATGGCCACACTACTAAACATGTTTACCTTACCACGATTCTTATCAAACCAAATCATGATTACATTACGGGAAGCCATGGTCAAAACTCCCTGCCCCGAAAAGCGAAGTAGGAAGAACAAAGTGGTCATTAACAAAAAAGGGATTAACCAAGTATCTTGTGCCAGCAAAGTTTTAATGGACTCACTCATTTGTGCTGAAAAAGAGCATAAAAGCACTGTAATTGCCAATACCTGAATGGCAAAAAAGGCAACATAGCGTGCCCCATATCGATCAAACCAAACTCCAGCCCTACCGATTACCAATGAACTTACAATGGTGCCAATCATATAGGCATTGCTAAATTGGTTCCTACTAAGGCCCAAGGCATCTTTTACGGGATCTGTGAATACCGAAACCCCAATGGTTTGGCCAGGCACGCTGCAAAACACACCAATTGTGCCGATGACCATGATAATGTACCCATAAAAAATGGGGCTTTTGGCTGGTTCAAAAAGAATAAAACTGCGGTTTTTGGGCATAGTCTATTTTCAAGCTCGAAAGTAGGTTTTTTTGGAGCTTTTCACTCATTGTTAAGAATAAAAAAAAACCACCATTAGGTGGTTTTTTCAATTTTGATTTTCTTCTGTAATTAAGTCAAGGTTTTAGCATTACACTTCTATTAACTTTATTGAATGGACCTTCAATTAAATTACCATCACTATCAATAAGCTCCAAATCAATTGTTACCTTACCCATTGGCAATCCTTTTATAATATGGGGTGCCCATTCTGTTATAGTAAATTCTTCACCATTTATAGTAGCTCGTACTTTGTTGCCGTCTTCTGAGAGTGTTGTGTTTAAGACGAAAAAGTCCAACAATAGATTTTCGGTGTCCTTTCCGGAATATTCACCTTTGGGGCGACTATAAATCAAGGTAGGGGCATCCATACTCAATCCTAAGGAGTCTTGGGGGTTGGAACCGATTTCCATTTTTTTAACGACTACCGAATTTTCATTTTTTACTGATTCGTGGTACGAACGGCTCAAAAAAGCCACTAAATGATGTACTCCATCAGGAATTTCCTTTTTGAAAGTGGGCTCATAATGGGCGGAATAGGGTTGATTATTCAGAATAAAGTGAATGTGTTGACCTTTTCCCGAGTTAGCCAATTTATCTGCATTAGGGCCACCAGTCTGTGCTCCTAATTCATAGTTGTTTACCGCAAATTCGAAATCGATTTCACCACTATTGTCAATCTTGGTATTTGCAGGACTCTCTAATACTAATTCTGCATCTGAATAAGCTGGTGAACCTTCAAGTTTACTTAAGGTAATGGTTGTCTTTTCCACTTCCGATTCCAATTCTTTTGTGGCATCCTCCATACCATCTTTGGCTTCTTTTTTAACCTGTTTGCAACTGAAGGTGGCGACCAAAAAAAGTCCCATTGTCAACGCTTGTATTTTTTTCATTGTAAGTGTCTTTAGGTTTTGGTTAAAGTTAGTGAATAATGAAGGTGATGTCAAACTATAATGGTTTTAACAAATCTTTATTTTCCCGAATGCCTTTTTTTAGATTTTCACAGAGCAAAATGGATTTGTCTATTCGGGTTTGGGAATTCTTGTACCTGGAAATCATGTATATAATTCCCCGTTTTTTTCCAGCAGTGAAGGATTCAAAAATTCTATGGGCATCCAGATCACTATAAAGTACTGCATTAAATTCCTCTGGCACCTCTACTCCATATTTTGAAGTGTCTTCAAAAAACTGAAGTTGAAAATAGTCATTGGGAAAAATTCCCAGTGCTTTTTGGTGGTTTTTGCTAAACATCATAAAATGGCTGCCATGTCTCTTCTGAAGGGCTGCATGGAATGTAATGCTTTTATCTTCAAAACTGGCTTCCACCTGGACTCTTTTGAAGCCTTTTTCCAGAAAAGGCAAGACAATATCATCGGGAATGGCCAAGTTATGGGTTCCCTGTACCGCGACTTCAAAAACTTTGCTTTTTAGACTCATTAGGAAACTAAAAATAAGACAGTTCTATAAAAAGAACTATTTACGATTTCAGATTAATCACTTTTTTGGACCTTTTTCTTTTTAAACACACTTCTTAGGTCAGGATTGTAGAAGAACCCTATTTGCAAACGATCAAAAACTGCATTGGCAAACTGGTTTCGAAGATATCCAAATTGAATGCTGCTATTTTCGGTAATATTGATTCCCAGAGCTCCATACAAACGATTTTGTCCAAAAAGATCATCTTGTAGGTTGATGAACAACTCATCATAAAAATTCAAGAAAAAGGTATTGGTCAATGGTAAAGTCATTTGTATACGATAACGTGCACGGTGCTCTGTTCTTGAAAGGTCTATTTCTGGGTCACTTGTGATATCTCTTGCCTCAATGAAACGCTGTTCCAAGCGATAACGATGTTCAAAGAGAAACTCCCAAACTTTGTTCTTTAAGATAAATTGTTGAAATATTCGATTTTCCTTGGAGTTCGCCTCACTTGGACTATCTTGGAATATGCCATCTGTTTCGATGAAACCATACCCCAAAGTTGCTATAGCATTGGGATTGATATGATAGTTCAATCCGGTTCGTAGGAGCAGTTGATTAAAGTTTGAGGTGGTTTCATAATAGCGAAACTGAGCCTCAGTATGCAGACTGAAACGTTTCGAAATTTTATTGGTTCCAAAATACATGTACCATGCTCCTAACTCGTTTTCACCAGTTTGCTGTGCACTCATTTGAGCTAGTGCAAAAAACAACAGCAAAAAACCTAAAACCTTTCTCATTAGTCTATGCTAAATGTTTCTGTCTCTTTAAACGGGGATAAATCCAAGGATTCAACAGATGCTCGATAAGGTGTCCACTTTTCTTGAAAAAAGCTGTTGGTCTTGTCAATAGCCGTTTTTAAATCATCTTCGGCGAATTTAATCAAATCATTTTCAGTTTTGGTCAGTCCGGTTTTTCGACTACCAACATACCAACTTGCGGTGTTGATACGCTGGGTAACCGTTAGTTCAGGATTACGGGTAATACCCTGGCGTTTATCTTCTTTGCCTATATATTGCGCCACAACAGAATCAATTTGTTTTACGATATCTTTTGAAGCCTTTATTTGGTCTTTATATTTTTCTTCGTCCAAATCTTTCATCTCCTTTTGGAATTTATTTGCCAAATTCTTGCTTTCTATCAATTGTTTTACTGCATCTGCTGCCATTTGCGTATATCCTTCCAATTTTTTTCCAGTATTGTAAACCTCAGTAGTGGCAGCTTTTGAAACAGTTATCCTTGGGTCGGTTTCTACCTTAATGGATGTAGAGTCCGAAACCATACCATGACTAACTTTTACCTTATATGTACCAGGTTTGACCTCAATTCCACTTGGTTCCTTTTTAGACGTACTAATCTTTCTAGAGGGTCTATCAGGTCCTTTTTCATCAAGTGACCAATAGATTCTATGAAATCCAGATTTTTCTGGAGTTTTATATTTCAGGGTTCGAATCAACCTGTTTCCATCAAAAAAGTCAAATTGAATAGAATCTTTCTTTTGTACTCCTGTTAGCTCTTCTTTTTTAGGTGCGGATTCAGTGTCTTTTTCTTCTTTGTCCTTTTCATCATCATTTTTGGGTTCTTCTTTTTTCTTGCCGTCCTTTAAGTAATAGGTGATCATTGCACCGTATTTGCGGTTTTCTCCATTGTATAGGGCATCTCCCCCAAATCGGCTTCCCGTTGCTTGTTGATAAGCGGCCAAATATGCTGTGGGACTATTAAAAAGTTTAATATCCTTTTGAAGGATGGTATTCTTATTGGCAAGAGCTCTTAAGGGGCGGATATCATCTAAAACCCAAGCGGCCCGTCCAAAAGTACCAATGACCAAATCATGTTCTCTAGGGTGGATTACTAAATCTTTGACTGAAACAGTTGGAAAACCTTCAGTCCACTTTTGCCATTTATTCCCAGCATCAAAAGAAACGTAAAGCCCATCATCAGTACCCAAAAACATCAAATTAGAATTTTCAGAGTCCTCAACTATGGAAAGGGTATAGCTTTCCACATCGCTTGCATCAACAATTCGAGTCCATGTTTTACCATAATCTTTGGTTCGATATGCGTAGGGTGTATAATTGAACCTTCTGTAATCATTGGCAATCAATAAAGCTTCTCCTTTGTTCTTTTTGGAAGCTTTAATTTGGGGAATCCAACTTCCTGTCGGGAGTCCTTTTATATTGGAAGTTACCTCTGTCCAGCTGGCGCCTCCATTTTGCGTATAATGTACTTTTCCATCATCCGTTCCTACCCAAAGCATATCTTTTTCAACAGGAGAAGGCTCAATAACCAAAATGGTACAATGGTTTTCTGCACCAGTGGCATCCATGGTGAGTCCACCACTCTCACTTTGTTTTTGTTTTTCCTTGTCATTGGTGGTCATGTCAGGTGAAATTATTTCCCATGTCAGGCCCTTGTCAGTTGATTTATGCACAAACTGACTTCCAAAATATACCGTACTATTATCAAAAGGGTCTTGGCCTATTCCTGCATTCCAGTTAAATCGCAATTTGGTTTTTGCATCTGGAGGTGTAGGTCTAACTGTATAATTATTTCCTGTTTTCCAATCATATCTGGATACATAACCCTGTTGACTCATGGCATACCCAAATTGGTTGTCATCCAAATCAGGAACAACATCAAAACCATCCCCAAAAGCAATTTCTTGCCAGTAGCTATTGCGGATACCCTGAGCTCTCCAAGCATAGGCAGGGCCTCGCCATGAACCATTATCTTGCATGCCGCCATATACATTATAGGGATATTCATTATCAATATTTATGTGATAAAACTGGGCTACAGGCAGATTGCCGATAAACCGCCATGTTTTACCACCATCTTTGGTAATATTCATTCCCCCATCATTGCCATCAATCATAAATTGCCCGTTTTCAGGATGAATCCACCAACTGTGATGATCTGGATGTACACCATTATCAACCCCATAGGCAGGCATCAATTGGGAGAAATTTTTTCCACCGTCCTCTGAAGAATTTACATAGGTAAAAACAGAATAGACACGATTCTCATTCTCTGGGTCAACAAAAATATCTGAGTAATAGAATGGCCGATTACCAATATCATTTTTGTCATTGATTTTCTTCCATTTAAAACCGCCATCTTCGGATTTGTACAGCGCATTCTTTTTTGCTTCTACCAAAGCGTAAACAATATTGGGTTTGTTTTTGGCAATGGCAATACCAATCCGACCCAGTTCTCCTTTGGGTAATCCATCTTCATCTGTCAATTCTTTCCAGTTATCTCCTCCATCATGGGTCATATAAAGTCCACTACCTTCCCCTCCAGATTTAAAAAACCATGGGTCTCGTTTATGTTCCCACATGGCGGCAATGAGCTTATTTGGATTGGTTGGGTCCATGACCAAATCGGCTACCCCAGTTTTATCGTTTACATACAGAATCTTTTTCCATGTTTCGCCTCCATCTGTGGTTTTATACACTCCACGTTCAGCATGAACACCCCATGGAGAACCTATCGCACCAACATAGACCACATTCGGGTCGGTAGGGTCGATAATTACACGGTGGATATGTCTGGTTTTTTCCAATCCCATGGATTTCCAGGATTTACCTCCATCCAACGATTTGTAAATTCCGTACCCTCCATTTAAACTATTTCTTGGATTTCCTTCACCAGTACCCACCCAAACAACTGATGGGTTTGATTGTTGAATTGCAATTGCACCGACCGAGGCAGTAACCTCCTTATCAAAAATGGAACTCCATTTAATTCCACCTGAAGTTGATTTCCACACTCCACCTGAAGCGGTTCCAACGTACATTACATCTGGATTGGTGGTTACAACATCTATAGCGGTAACACGCCCACTCATTCCACCTGGACCTATGTTTCTTGGCTTCATATCCTGAATAAGGTCCATGGAAAATTCTTGGCAAAATAGTATGGTTGATGCAAAAAGCATCGCAAGGGTAAGTATTTTTTTCATGCTGATTCTTTTCAATTCAAAAGTATAATTATTTAATTATGACCAATATGGCAACCGCAGCCTGGCCTTGTAAAACTTTGTGCTTCTTCATGCCAAGGGAAAGCTGCATTGTATTTATTGTTTTCCCACCAAAACTTGCCACGGTCACTTTCCGTATTTCCTATTTCGTTTAGGGAATCCGTATCATAAAGTCTGCCATTGACCATGGTATATTTCACGGTTTCAGTATTGCGAATATCTTCTAAGGGGTTCTTGTCCAATACAATTAAATCCGCCAGTTTGCCCACTTTCAGTGAACCGATATCAGACCCGGCACCAATATATTCCGCTCCATTAATGGTTGCCGCTTTTAAGGCTTGCATATTGGTCAATCCACCTTGATGAAGCAACCAGAGTTCCCAATGTGCACCAAGGCCTTGCAACTGCCCATGCGCACCTAAATTAACTTTTACACCTTGATTAGTCAGGGCTGTAGCCGTTTTGGATACCAAAATATGGCCGTTTTCATATTCTTCATCAGGTATCATGGTCCGATATCTTGATCGTGAATCCACCAAACCTCTTGGGGTATATTTTAAGAGTTTTTCGTTTTCCCACACCTTATCCTTTTGATAAAACCAATATTCTCCATTCATGCCGCCATAGTTCACAATTAGGGTAGGCGTGTACCCTGAGTTACTTGTTTTCCATAGTTCCGTGACATCTTTGTAAACAGGGGCCACAGGGATGTTATGTTCTATTCCGGTATGGCCATCCATTATCATGGACATGTTATGATAAAAGGTCGAACCTCCTTCAGGAACAACATTTATTCCCAATTCGCGTGCAGCTCGCATTACCTGTTGCCGCTGATCACGTCGGGGCTGGTTGTAACTTTTTACCGATTTTGCCCCAAAAGCTTTAGTTCTACGGATTGCTGATCTTGCATCATCCAGGCTATTGATTTCAGCTTTAAAGTCCCCATCTGCACCATAAAGAATGATGCCGGTTGAATATAAACGTGGACCAATCATATCTCCGTTTTTAATTAATTCAGACATCGCAAATATGGATTCAGTGTTGGCAGATGGATCATGTGAGGTAGTGACTCCAAAAGCCAAATTTGCATAAAGCTGCCAATGTTTTTGTGTGGTGAGTCCGTACCTAAAACCCCCAATATGTGCATGCGCGTCTACGATCCCCGGCATTATAGTCTTTCCAGAAACGTCAAAAATCTTGGCATTTTTTGGAACATTTATTTCATTGGATTTACCTAGATACTCAATCCGGTTTTCATTTACAATCAAAGTGCCCTGTTCAATTACTTCGTCTCCTTCCATGGTAATAATTCGGGCATTGGTGAATGCAATTCGTCCAGAAGGTTTATCTGTTTTGGATATCAATCCAATTTTGGTGCCTACACTATCTAATTTTGCCACTTTTTCAGGAGAATCAGGAAGGAAAGTGTATCTGTCCTTAATTGCATTTGCAAAATATTCATCCCCCAAAGTCCAAAAGATTTTTTTACTGTCCTTGGACCAATTTAGATTGATTCCTGCATCCTTCGAAATCTGCGATACGGGAACAGACTTTGTTTTATTGTCCAAATCGATTTCTTTTCCATTAAGAACCAAAGGTGCTATATAGGCCTTGTGCAGATTTGTAAATGCAATCCATTGGTTGTCGGGACTAGGCACTAACCGATTGGCATACTTTGACTTCACATGTGTTTTTTCATCTTTACCATTGAGGTCAATTGATTTTAAGTGTTTCGTTAATTGACCAAAATAAGTGCCTCCGGTTTGATAAAAAATACGTTTGCCATCTTTTGAAAACATAGGATATTCACCTTCTTCAGAAATCAACTTTTGATTGGATCCGTCGGGATTCATTATATAGACACCCGTTTTTTTGGAAAAGCTTCTTCCTTGGTCATTATTTCCAGGTTCTTTTCTAAACGTAATCATAGTTCCATCTGGACTGAAAGAAGGGGTTCTATAAATACCTTTTGCGGTAGTTATTTTTTTTGATGCGCCTCCTGTCAGGGCAATTTTATGTATGGCTCCCAGATCTTCATCATTCCAGGTAACGTATGCAATAGTTTTTCCATCTGGTGAAAATGCTGGTTCAAATTCAAAATTGGAATCGTTTGTCAACCTTTTGGGTTTTCCGTTGGGTAATTTTTTAGACCATAAATGCCCTAATGCATTAAATACAAGAGTTTTTTCATCTGGAGAGGTAACCGCATGGCGAATTACTTTGGCGGTAAATTGATCTGGTGCCACAGGAGAATCAACCCTAAGGGTTTCTGCAATTTTGATATTGGCATCAACTGTAAAGGGAATATTGGTTACTTCCTGGGTGTTTATAGCTATTCGGTAAATTTTTCCCTTGTTCCAGAATACAATTTCCTCATTGTTCGGCATCCAACTAAAATTTGGATACACCCCAAAAATCGCCCATGCTTCCTGCTGATCTTTATTGAGTTCATCAAAAATTGGCCACTCCTCACCGGTTTGTAAATCGTGTAGATATAGAACGGTTTTGGTACGTACTCTTTTTACAAAAGCAAGCATTTTACCGTCTCTTGATAGTTGAGGTCTGGCCGCCCCTCCAGGGCCGCCCGTTACCGTATTGGTTTTGCCTGTCTGAAAGTCATACCGTTTTATGGCATAGATCTGTTTATTAGGGTCTTTGTTGTATTGAAAAAAGCCTCCAGGATATACATCCTCACTATAATACAGATATCTTCCATCTGGGGATATACAAGGTTCGTTTACATCCTGTTGGTCATTCTTACGTTTGGTCAGTTGTAGGCCTGAACCCCCAGAAATATGATACTGCCAGATTTCACCGGCCCCCAATGAGCGTTGTGAGGTAAAATGTTTTCTTGCCACAAGGTAGTTACCGTCGGGCATCCAGTATGGATTGTTGAGTAGTCTAAATTTTTCTTCTGAAACTTGTTTGGCATTTGAACCATCAACATCCATTAGCCAGATATTGTCCCCGCCACCGGCATCACTGGTAAAAGCTATTTTTGTTCCATCTGGACTAAAACGTGGTTGTACTTCAAAAGGGATTCCTGATCTAAGTGTTTTTGCATTTCCACCAGAAATAGGCATGATGTAAATATCTCCAAGAAGGTCAAAAACGATATTTTTCCCATCTGGACTTACATCAAGATTCATCCAAGTACCTTCATTTGTAGTGAATTCGTGCTCTTTGTAATTAAATTGCCCTTCTGGGTTGGATACATCCCATTTTTTATCTTCTTTTTTTTCTTTCTCTTGCGCGAATAGGGGAATTGATGCGAAAAGCACCACAAGGGTGAGTAATTTTTTCATTTTTGAGTCAGTTGAATTAGTCGGTTAAAGATACCAAAAAGAGCAGTCGAAATTCTTAACGTGTTGTTAACGCAATTATCTGCTCCCAGGGTTTCGGTATTTAATGTTTTTCAAACTCGATTCCACAATCTCAACAATTCGTTTTAGTCTTGTTTCTTTCCGTTTTGCTTGATTAAGCCAATACAAATAGCTTTTGCGTTGACTCTTGGTGAAATTTTGAAAATTTTCAAAGGCCAGGTGATTTTTATCAAATGCACATTGCAAATCATTTGGAACAATACCATTTTCCACATCGTCCAATGCTGTCCAAGAGTCATTCTTTTTAGCAATTTCTATACTCTCTAATCCACTTTCGTGCATTAGGCCATGAACCATTAAATTTTTGATATGGTCTTTATTAACCTTGCTCCAAACACTTTTTGGCTTTCTGGGACAGAAATATTGTCTGCGCCTACCATTTCCAAGACTTTTCACAGTACTGTCTATCCATCCATAGCATAGTGCTACTTTGACCGCCTCTTCCCAACGCATGCTTTCCATTTCATGGTTTACTTTATAAAAAATTAGATATATGCCTTTGGATAGCTTATGATTTTCATGAAGCCACTTACGCCATAAAGAATCATCCTTAAAATAGTATTCTTGAATATTTTTCATCAAAAGTGATAGTAAAAGAGCGCTATGTTATAAATTTTTATCATAAAATATCTGACTTTTGAAAGAATAAGTAAACACGAAATGTATTTTAGCAGTTCTAATAATTCTTTACTAAGTTATCAATTCATGAAAAAAGTTTTAGTCGCTTCCCTGATTGTTATGGGTTTTATTTTTAATAGTTGTAATAAGAAAAGGGATGGTAATCCAAAGATTTTGATTTTTTCCAAGACTATGGGATATAAACACAAATCTATTCCAACAGGAATTGATGCAATTAAAAAATTGGGTGCGGAAAATAATTTTAGTGTCGATACAACAACTAATGGGGATTTGTTCACGGATGAAAACCTAAAAAACTATTCAGCAATTGTTTTTTTGAGCACAACAGGAAATGTATTGGATTATCAACAGGAAGCGGCTTTTGAACGCTACATACAATCCGGTGGAGGATTTGTAGGAATCCATGCAGCAATGGATACCGAATACGATTGGGGCTGGTACGGCAAGTTAGTGGGGGGATATTTTCAAAGTCATCCAAGTGGAACGCCGGAGTCCAATTTTGTAATTAAGGATAAAAACTTTGGAGCAACCAATTTTTTCACTGATTCGATTTGGACTCGAACAGACGAACTGTACAATTTTGATAAGTTCAACACCAATGTAAATGTTCTTGTCACTGTCGATGAGAGCACATATGAAGGCGGTACTATGGGGGATTTTCATCCTATGAGCTGGTACCATGAATATGATGGTGGAAGAGCTTTTTATACAGCTGCAGGGCACACCGATGAGAGCTTTTCCGAGGAATTGTTTTTAAAGCACTTGCTGGGGGGGATACAATATGCAATTGGAGAAAATTTGGTTTTGGATTATGGTAAAGCTACAACCCAGATTCCGCCCGATATGGATAGGTTTTCTAAAAAGCCATTGCTCACCGGAACGTTTTATGAGCCAACGGAAATGACAATATTGCCCAATAATGATGTCCTGATAGCACAACGAAGGGGAGAGATAATGCATTATTCTGCCGAAACAGGTAAAGTAAGTCAAGTTGCACTTTTGGATGTTTATCATAAAGTATTGGAAGCTGAAGGGGTAAATGCCGAAGAAGGTTTAATGGGATTGCAAAAAGCCCCAGATTATGAGACCAACCATTGGGTGTATGCCTTTTACGCGCCAACTGGTGATAAATGGGTAAACAGATTATCACGTTTTAAGTTCAAGGATAATGTTTTCGATTTGGAATCCGAACAAGTGATTCTTGACGTGGACAGCCAACGGGAGATATGTTGTCATACAGGAGGATCTATAGCCTTCGGCCCTGATAAATTGTTGTATTTATCCACAGGCGACAACACTACGCCATTTAATGAAAGAGGTGTTGAATTCGTAAGTAAGGGGTACGGACCTTTAAATGACATTCCAGGCCACGAGCAATATGATGCGCGAAGATCTTCCGCCAACACCAATGATTTACGTGGTAAAATTATTCGAATAAAGGTCAATGAAGATGGAAGTTATGATATTCCCGAGGGGAATTTATTTCCTGTAGGTATGGAAAAAACAAGACCTGAGATTTATACCATGGGACATCGTAACCCCTACCGTATTTCGGTTGACCCTAAAAAAGGGTATGTGTATTGGGGGGATGTTGGTCCAGATGCCAGAAAAGACGATTTGAAACTCAGAGGTCCTCGCGGGTATGATGAAATGAATCAAGCACGGAAAGCAGGAAATTTTGGATGGCCATTATTTATCGGGGACAACAAACCATATGTAGCCTATGACTATGAAACCGGTGAAAGCGGAGAGGCATTTGACCCAGAAAAACCGATAAATAATTCAAGGAACAATACAGGACTAACCGAATTGCCTCCAGCGATGCCGGCTTATGCCTTTTATCCCTATGTAGAAACCAAATATTTCCCACAGGTGGCAACAGGAGGCAGGAATGCCATGGCGGGACCTACGTATTATGCCGATATGTATGATAAAAGTGTGAGTCTACCTGGCTACTACGATGAAAAAGTGATTATCTACGATTGGATTCGTGGATGGATGAAGGCAGTTACACTTTTTGAGGACGGTAGCTTTAATAAAATGGAACCGTTTGGGTCAGACATAAAAGTGAACAATTTAATTGATATGGAAATGGGGCCTGACGGGCGTCTGTATCTTTTGGAATATGGTTCTGGATGGTTTTCGCAAAACCATGATTCTGGGTTGAGTTATGTAGAATATAACGGTGGAAATCGCCCACCTGTGATTGATAGCTTAACTGTGGATAAAACCTCAGGAAAACTTCCGCTTACAATTTCTGCCGAGGTTGCAGTTTATGACAAGGAAAAAGACGCTATAGCCTATATCTGGGATTTTGGAAACGGGGAAACCCAGGAAACAACGACCCCAAAAACGTCCTACACGTACCAAAAATCGGGACAATTTAAATTATCAGTTACGGCAAAAGATGCGAACGGGGCTGAAAAAGAAAGCGAAAATATTGCTGTTAATGCCGGGAATTCAAAACCAGAAATTGCTATTGTACTCAATAATTCAGATTCCACCTTTACTGAAGGAAAATCCATTTCATATACTATCAAGGTTACGGACCCAGACGGTGCTGACACCATTGATGCTTCCAATATTTTTGTTGCGGTCGATTATTTGGAAAGCCTTGATGAAGTTGGAATGTCGGTAGGGCATCAACAAATATCATCTGTGGTATCAGGAAAAGCCTTGACACAGAATTTGGATTGTAAAACCTGCCATAAAGAGAAGGAAGCTTCAATTGGACCATCGTATTTAGATGTATCCCTTAAGCATAAAACTACGCCACGGGCAAGTACCTATCTTAGAAATAAGATAATTCTTGGTGGAGGCGGAATTTGGGGCGAAGTGGTAATGCCGGCACACCCAGATGTTACCCAAAGTGAGGCAATTCAGATTGTTAGGTACATACAATCCTTGACGGATACGGGTAAAAAGAAACGCAAGTCGTTACCTACTTCGGGAACAATTACTCCAAAACCGGAGCAGGGAGATAAAGTTATGGTATTGACGGCAAGTTACACCGACAATGGTGAAGGCGATTCCCAGCCACTCACAGCCTTTAATTCTGTAAAACTAAAGCGAAAAGAATAATATTATAGTTTTTGGTGCTCAATGTAAAAGTTTTCATCAAAAACAACATTCTGGTTTTGTAAGGTTTCCGTCTTCCATTCTTTGCTTGGGAAAAGCCATTTTTCGGTTTCTCCAGTAAAAACTCGGACGGGCATATCAAAATCTTCAACGATATCCACGTATCTGTAGGTGATGGTAGTATCGTCTAGTTTGTACTCCAATTTAGGAATTAGGGTAGTACGCAAATATTGGTTGAAAAAAGCGGATAGGTCTTTCTTTGTTTTTTTGCTGATGTAATTTTCAATCTGTTCTGTAGTAACCGTTTGGTGGTAAAACTCGGCATTTAATCCTCTAAGAACTTGTCTCCATAACTCATCATCCTCGATGAGTTGTCGCAAGGTGTGAAGCATATTGGCTCCTTTGTAATACATATCTCCAGAACCTTTATTGTTCACATTGTAAGTACCTATAATGGGGCGGTCATTTTGAATGTTTGCGCGTGTTCCTATTACGTATTCTGAAGCAGCTTTTGTACCAAAATGATAATCTAAATACAGGTTTTCTGAGTAAGCGGTGAATCCTTCATGAATCCACATGTCCGCAATGTCCTTATAGGTTATATTATTGGCAAACCACTCATGCCCCGCTTCGTGAATGATTATAAAATCAAACTTTAAGCCCCATCCTGTCCCGGAGAGGTCTTTGCCCAAATACCCATTTTGGTATTTGTTACCATAGGTAACCGAGCTTTGGTGTTCCATACCCAAATAGGGGACTTCTACTAATTTAAAGCTATCTTCATAAAAAGGATAAGGCCCAAACCAATGCTCAAAAGCTTCCAACATTAATGGGGTTTGTTTAAACTGTTTTTTCGCTTTTTCCAGATTATCATGCAAGACATAATAATCTAAATCTAAGGTTCCCTTTTCACCTTCATATTTTTCTCCAAAATTTACGTAGTCCCCAATGTTCACATTTACCCCATAGTTATTTATGGGATTGGATACAAACCAGTCATACAATTTATAGCCTCCAAAATCATAAAGATATTCTTCCCTTAATCGGCCATTTGAAACAGCAACTAAATCCTTTGGAACATCAATGGCAATACGCATACTATCGACCTCGTCATACATATGATCTTTGTTGGGCCACCAAACACTTGCACCCAAACCTTGGCAAGAGGTGGCTACAAAAGGTTTACTATTATCATCTTTTTTCCAGGAAAAACCACCATCCCATGGGGCTCTTATAGCTTTTTTAGGATTTCCAGAATATTGTACATACAATTCGTTATACTCCCCCGGAACTTGTTTTTTCTTTAAATGGATGAAATGAGCCGAACCGTATGAAGTGTAATCAAGGTCTATATTGTCCTGCGATACTGCATCTATTTTTAGAGGTTTTTGTAAATCAATTTGAATAATATCTGATTCTTCCAAAACTTTATACCTGATGATGTTATAACCAGCAATAAACTCTTTTTCAGGTTGCACCTTAATGTTCAGGTTGTAATAGTTAACATCCCACCAAGCACGTTCAGGAGTAATACTTCCCCTTAAAGTGTCTTGTTTGGTGAAATTTTGGGCATTGGAAAAAAATAGGGTAACTAAAAAAAGGACGGTTGCAAAACGTATTTTCATATGTTGACTTAAAACTTTTTAAACTTATTTTGATTTACTATCTAAATACTTTATTTGGAAATACAACTGGACTTTCATGGCCATCCTTACCCACAGCCGAAACTCCAAAGAAATAATTGTCAATTACTATGCCATCTAATGTGGATTCGTTTACGTTCCCAACATATTTAAAATTGTCCCAAGTAGGGGAGGTGGTGTCTCTCCAATAGATTTTATATCCCACGGCGCCTTCAACTTTGCTCCACTTTAGTTTTGCGGAAGGTTCAACAATACCACCAATTTCTACTGTTGTTGGAGCAGGAGGGCCCCAAGCAATGGAAGCCAAGTTTATAGCATTTACGGCCGTTAACTTTTTTGCATATTCAAAATTCACATGTTCCAATACATCACCGTAAGCAATGCCATCTTCCACACGAATATCTTGATGTTGTTGTGTGTAATTTTCATGGGACTCCATAATCCGGATACCGGCAAAACCGGCATCATTGAATGGTCTGTGGTGTCCACCTCGTCCAAATCGATCTAAACGATAAATCATCATAGGGTTCATTTCAGGCATATAAGTTTTAGTGGTCTTATAAACATATCGCGCCAATTGCCTGGAAATTCCATCTACCTCTCCACCATAGAAACGCCTTGCACGGCGTTGTTGTTCAGTTTCTGTTGGTGGCACAGGCTCAGAAAAAATTCTAAAATCACGGTTACTAACAACTCCACTCACCCCAGTGATGTTTCCAATCATGTCGTTATTCAAGATACCAACAATATTCCATCCCTTTTCCTTAGCATGCTGTGCAAGTCCCTTTCCCCCATATAAACCTTGCTCTTCCCCAGAAAGTCCAACAAAAATTATACTGCTTTCAAAGTCATATTTGGAAAGTACACGTGCGGCTTCAATAGTTCCTGCCATTCCACTGGCATTGTCGTTGGCACCTGGAGAATCAGAGGAAAAATCATTGGGGTCACTTACTCTGGAATCTATATCACCACTCATAATTATGAACCTGTTTGGATATTTGGAACCTCTTTTAATGGCTACGACATTAACAACCCAAACATCCTTCACAATCCGTTGTCCTTCTCCCTTTTTAACTAAATCTTTTTGATAAAAAACCTCCAGACAGTCATTGCAAGCGGTGGAAATCTTTTCAAACTCTGTTTTTATCCAACGTCTTGCGGCACCAATCCCACGTGTTTGTGAAAGCGTATCACTTAGTGTATGTCTAGTTCCGAAATTGGCAAGCGTCGTAATATCTTTTTCTATCCGCTCTGCCGAAACTGCACTTATAACATCGTATAAACGAGAATCTGATTGCGAGAAGCAGGTTGAAGCAATACCCAAAGAAAGAACTAATAGTGTTTTATTGAAGTAAGACATATTATATTGGAGATTAATTAAATTTATCGAAGAAAGGTTACTTTGGCAATCTTGCCATTTTCTACTTCATAAATAGCCACGGCACTAAAATTCATATCATTGGCTGTAATGTATTCTTCATCTATGACTTTATTTCCGATTACTATCCTTTTTTTTATTTCACAATGAAGATTGGGCACATTTTCAAAGAAAGAACTGTAATTTTCTTTCATAGCTTTCTTACCCTCTGAAATTAATTTGTTAGGGTAATCAAAAAGCTTAATGGTTTCAGAATAGGTTTCCATAAATGCATCAATATCTCTTTTATTATAAGCATCAAGCTGTTTTTGAACAATGTTTACAGGCGATTCTTCTGCCACAAAAGCTAATCGATTTCCACTTGGGTTGATGGCCATGCGAGAGATATTGTTAATTTCCTCTTGTTTGAACTTCATTACAACTTGCCATTCAACGTCCATTGCAACATCAAACTTCATTATGGATTTTCCTGCTCCTGTGAGGATAGTGTTCTTATCCAACCAGCATATGTCTTCTGCATTTTTATACGTGTTGGCTATTTTTTTTATGGTCCCGGTACTGGGGTTCAAGGACATTATCTCCCATACTTTTTTCTCTTTGCTGATAAAACTCACCAAATCTGAACTGGGAATTTTCCACAGACTACGGCCTACATTTTTTTTAATTGTCCTATTGGAATTGTCTTTTAGGTTACTAACCACCAAATCCATTCTGTTGTCTATCAAAACAGATGAAACCAAAATGGAATCAGTGTACCAGACATGGTATCCTACTTTTAAATCTTCTACAATTGGAACCGATTCGCCCGTATTTATGTCATATTGATACAATCGTTGCAATCCATCCAAATCTAGGCGAATGGCAGATATTGCATCCTTATTTGGAATCTTTAATGGGGAGTACTCGCTACCTGTTGGGGTATTGGAAATCCATGAACTTGTGCTCCCTGCTTCTATATTGAACCGTAAAATATCCGTCTGATCGTCTCGGGTTGAGGAAAACAGCACTGTATTGTTGTTTAAGAAAGAGGGTTGATTGTCATACCCTTCATTATTTGATATGTTCTTTGGGTTTGACAGAACAGGATTACCAAGTTCCATTTTTAAATCGAAAAGATAAACCTCTGTATTTATCTGTCCTTTTACAGCTACGGCAGTAAGAAGAAATAAGGCTGATACTAATCTGAAATTCATTGTTCTGTAAATTGTTTGAGTAAATCCCTCACGCGTTTAGTGTTTTCAACGTGATATTTGGCTTGGGTCTTCTTAAGTCCAACTTTAACTGTTACCGCAGAATCAGGAAGTTCCTGAAACATAAATTCATCAGTCCAATCATCTCCAATAGCAAAGACAAAATCGTATTGATCTTCGCCCAACATTCGCACAGAAGCCCTGCCTTTATTTACATTACTGCTTTTTACTTCCATCACTTTGTTTCCATTTAGTACACTAATATCATCATTGCCAATTAAACTGGTCAACACTGTATTTAGTTCCGTAGCTCTTTTTTGACCAAAGTCTGGATCCGTATTTCTGTAATGCCATGCCATTGAATAGTTCTTTTCTTCTATAAATGAGCCGGGCGTTCTATCCACAAAAGATTCCAATACGGGTCGTATTTTTTCCATCCAATCACCTTTCACGTTCTCCAATAATTTAAATTCCTCCCCTTTTCTCGAAATCCAGACACCGTGTTCCACAATCATATTGTAATGTTTGGGTAAAAACCATCTGGAGAAGGTCTGTTTATCCCGTCCGCTGATTAAAAACAAGGTGGTATCTTCTTGTTGATGCAGCTTGTCCAAAATCTCGTACAATTCTTCATCGGGCGAAGCCTTCTGTGGGTCTTTGTCGAACCCAACAAGAGTACCATCATAGTCTAAAAACAGAAGTCTTTTTTTTGATTTTGAATACTCTTCAGTGATTTCATTCAAAATGGTGTTAGACATTTTTTGGGATACGAAGGTATAATTGTCCTCACTTTTCCGGTTGAGCGCGCCCATAAATTCATTGGCCCATACTTCTACATTATAGCGTTCAAGTCTATTTTGAAGAAACATATTTCTTGCCATCTGTTCTTCTTTGGGCATAGTAATCGCCCTTTTTAACGTATCAGCCTGTTGCTCAAAATTGTTGGGATTAATTAGCAATGCCTCATTCATTTCATTGGCAGACCCAGCCATTTCACTTAAAATCAAAACACCGGTTTTATCAGTACGTGTAGCTACATATTCTTTTGCCACCAGATTCATTCCATCGCGAAGCGGTGTAAGCCAAGCAATATCACTTGAAGTATATAGGTCAATAAGATTTTCAAAAGGCAATGATCTATAGAAATACCAGATTGGTGTCCAATTTACGCTAGAAAGTTCTCCGTTTATGCGTCCAACTAATTCATCAATCTCTTTTTTAAGCAATTTATATTGAGGAACATTGGAACGGGAGGGAACGGCCAATATAATTAATCGAACTTTTTCCTTGTATTCAGGATACTTATTCAAAAAGTATTCAAAAGCGTTGATGCGTTTGGCAATACCCTTACTATAGTCCAATCTATCTATGGACAAAATAAGTTTGGTATCTGGAGCCGATGCCTTATGACTATCTAATTTTTTTTGAAAATCGGTTCTATTTTCTTTGGTTATTTGTTCGTGGGCTATGGCAGCGTCCTTAAATTTTTTGTAATCAATTCCCATAGGGAAAGAATCCACCTTGATTACCCGATTGTCCAGATAAATATCATTGAAGCTAACTTCTAAACCTAGCAACCTCCGCACAGAACTTAAAAAATGCCGTTCATAATCGTAGGTGTGAAAACCAATCAAATCAGAGCCTAGCAGACCTTCCAAAACTTCTTCACGCCAAGGTAAGGTTCTAAAGATCTCGTATGAAGGAAAAGGAATGTGCAAAAAGAAACCTATTGAGGTATTTGGGCGTTTTTCCCGGACCATTTGTGGTACCAACATTAACTGGTAGTCATGTACCCATATGGTATCGCCTTCATTGGATTTTTCAATGATGGCATCGGCGAATTTTTGGTTTACCGCTTTATAGGTGTTCCAAAATTCCAATTCAAATTCTGAGTACTCCAAAAAATAATGGAATAGCGGCCAGACTGTTCTATTGCTAAATCCAAAATAGAACCCTTCCATTTCTTTTTCGGTAAGATTGACTTTTGCACAGGCGTGTTGTTCCAAGGCTTTGTCAATGTCAGCTTCAAGCTCAGGGGGAGTTTCTTCATCCGTTAGTCCAGACCATCCAATCCAGAGACTTTCGCCTCCACTATGTACGGATTTCATACCTGTTGCCAAACCACCAACACTAGGTATTGCTGTTAGGCCGCCATCACTTATTTGTAATTGTACTGGGAGTCTATTGGAAATAATTATAGTTTTACTCATTAAAGGTGATTTTAGGGCAAGTTTGTAATAAAATTCCTATTTTATCGATTTATAATAAGGTAAAAGCCTACAATAACCAACAGAAATATTAATCCTTACTATGGACAACCTAAATTACGGAATAATTGGAAACTGCAGAAGCGCTGCAATAATTTCTGATACTGGTTCTTTGGACTGGTGTTGCTTACCCCAATTTGATTCTACTTCTGTCTTTGCAAAACTACTTGATGATAAAAATGGAGGGAGCTTTGAAATAAGGACAAAGTACAATTATGAGATTCATCAAAAATATTTTAGAAATACAGCAATACTTGTAACCAGGTACTCTGATGGGGAAAATACCTTTGAGGTTCATGACTTCATGCCCAGATACCACAAGCTCAATGGAAAATATAATGCGCCACCAGAAATTGTCCGTTATGTAAAGCATATTTCAGGGACACCTAAATTTAGTGTGCACTATGACCCCAAGCTTGAGTATGCCCAGGGTAAAACGACCAATCACGCCAAGACCAATTTCATAGTCAGTCTTACCAGCAAGAAAAAGTTCGACACGCTTTTTCTCTATACCAATTTCAATAAAGAGATGGTGTTGGAGGGTGGAGAAATAGAATTGAAGGAAGATGGCTATTTTTTGATTTGTTACAACGAAAAGATTTTAAAGCCGACCACGGAAAAAATGTCTTTGGAGTTGGAACGCACAAAGATTTATTGGCTGGATTGGGTAGATAGAACCCCTGATTATAAACAATTCAACAAAGAAATCATCAGGAGTGCCATTACGCTAAAGATGTTGACTTATGACAAGACCGGTGCAGTACTTGCTGCTGCTACCACATCCTTACCCGAAACTATAGGGGAAGTACGTAATTGGGATTATCGTTTCTGTTGGATCAGGGATGCTTCAATGGTGATAAAGGTAGTATCAGAATTGGGACACAAAAACTCTGCCAGGAGGTATTTACAGTTTATTATTGATTTGATGCCCGATAAGGATGAAAAACTCCAGATTATGTATGGCATCAACAAGGAAAAAAATCTTACCGAAAAGACTTTAGACCATTTGGAAGGTTACCGAGGCTCAAAACCTGTCCGAATAGGGAATGCCGCCTATAAACAGAAGCAGAACGATATTTATGGCATTCTAATGGATGTTATTTATGAGCAGTTGGCTAAGTTTAGCAATGACATTGAAAATGGTGAAGACCTATGGAGTATTACCAAGGGTATTGTTTGGATTGTAAGCAAACACTGGAGAGAACCCGACAAAGGAATCTGGGAATTTAGGGGAGAGGATCGTCATTTTACCTTTTCCAAAGTATTGTGTTGGGTTGCTATAGATCGAGCCATAAAGGTGGCCAAGATTTTTGGTAAAGACCGAAAAATACAGAAATGGACCGCTCTTGAACAGGAAATGAAAGAAGATATTCATGAAAATGCATGGAACAGCGAGGTAAATGCATTTGTACAATCGTATGGATCTCATCATTTGGATGCCTCTGTATTGTTGATGGAATCCTACGGTTTTATTCATGCAAAGGATCCTAAATTTGTCAGTACGGTCAGGGCAATTGAGGATGATTTGAGCAATGACGGATTACTTTATCGATACAAAAACGAGGATGACTTTGGATTGCCATCATCATCTTTTACAATCTGTACATTCTGGTTTATTAACAGCCTATTTAAAATAGGGGAAGAAGAAAAAGCATTGGCACATTTTGAACGATTGTTAAG
Source organism: Flagellimonas eckloniae (assembly GCF_001413955.1). Lineage (NCBI taxonomy): Bacteria > Pseudomonadati > Bacteroidota > Flavobacteriia > Flavobacteriales > Flavobacteriaceae > Flagellimonas > Flagellimonas eckloniae. The sequence continues at coordinate 411,061 of NZ_LCTZ01000002.1, forward strand.
TTATAGCAACCATTTAGGATTGTTTAGCGAGGATATTGACTTTAAAACAAAGCGTTTGTTGGGTAACTTCCCACAGGCTTACTCACATTTGGCTTTGATTGAATGCGCCATCAATTTTTCAAAAAAGAAGAGTGAGGAGAAGATTTTGGAAACCATAAGTTAAAGACCCATAAATCCATCTGTTGTAACATTATATTTTTGAATGAAAATCCAACTAACTGCAGTTTTTATGCTTATCTCCACCGTTGTTTTAGCCCAAAAAGATTTTGAACCAGGTTATTTTATAGACAATTTTGGTAAAATTTTTGAATGCCTTATTAAAAACGAAAACTGGACCCGTACACCTAAAGAGTTTTTTTATAAACTCGATGAAATGGAAGAGGTGAAATCATTGGATGCCTATAGTTGCCAAGAATTTCAAATTGGCGAAAGTGTTAGGTTCAAAAGAATGAGAAAAGATAATTTTAAGTCAAATTCTGACTTGAAGCGAGGTGAGTCAGGGTTAACTGAGCCCGTTGCAGAAAAAGTTTTCGTTCAATGTCTCGTAAAAGGTCTTGCCTCCCTATACCTATTTACAGATGGAAGTGGAGATTTGTTTTTATTCAGCAAGACCGGTACAGAAATTAAACCTCTTGTTTTTGAAAAGGAAACCAATGGAGTGAGCAACCTTTCAGGTAACAATACATTTAAAAAACAATTGATAAAGGAGTTTGAATGTGGTAACGCTCCTATTGTTCAGGAAATTAAATACTCCAGAAATTCCTTGATTAAGTATTTCGAATACCTAAATACATGCTCGGGAGACAACAATCATGTGGTTTTTAAAAATACTTTTGACCAGTCTGAACCCTTTTTTGTCAATTTGAAAGCATGGGCTGGTATTCAGAACAATACTTTTGCCAAGGGAAGCCAGAACGCACCTGTCACATATCCTGACCAAAGTTTGCCCAAGTTCGGATTGGAGCTAGAGCTTTTTCCCAGATTGTTTGGTATTACAAATGTTTCTGGATTGTTGGCAGTAAACTATTTTGCCGCAGAAAATGAATTCCAAGGGATGTCCCAGAGTGAAATATCTGTAACGGAAACAGATTTGAAAGCAAATTACAAAATATTGGAAGCGGAAATAGGACTTAGATTCTATATTAATATTGGTCCCAAAAGCGCTATTTTTCTAGATGGAGGTTTTGCATTAATTCCATTCTCAAATACCCAACTGGAACAGATGACGACCTTGACAATTTTGGGGAGAGAGCCAACATTTTCGGAACAACAAAGATCCTCACCCTTGGATAACGGAAATGGAGGGTTTTATGGTTTTGGATATAGTTATAATAAAAGATTGTACGTCAGGTTTAGTGGGAGATCACCGCAAAATATTATAAGTCCCAACATACCAGCTTTTCCTAATGATGAAGTTTCAGGAAAATCGATATCACTTGGATATTCTTTCTGGTAAAATAACTTAATAACATAAAAAAACCGCTCCTAAAGGAGCGGTTTCCAAATCAGCTTTGTTTCAGCATTATTTGAATTAGTCAAAGTTATACCCATTATCCGCTGCAACCTTGTCCGCAATTTGGGTGCGGAGTGCCACGACATTGGGTTGATTTGTATATTTCGTAAAACGTTTTAGTCCCATTAACATCATTCGTTGTTCATCGCCCTCTGCAAAAGAAACAATGGCTTCCTTTCCTTTCTGGTTGATGATGTCCACTGCTCTGTACAAATATAGTCTAGACATTGCAATTTGAGAAGTTTGGGAATCTTCGCCAAACTTTTTGACATTTTTCTCCGTTCGCAAGATAGCGGATTCCGACAAATATACTTGAATTAAAATATCTGAGGCAGACATCAATAACATTTGATGCTCTTCTAAACTTGGGCCATATTTTTGAACTGCGCTTCCGGCTATCATCAAGAAAACCTTTTTTAATCTGGCCACTAAGTCTTTTTCTTCAGCAAAAAGCTCTGAAAAATCAGGAGTATCAAAAGATGGAATTCCCATGAGTTCTTCTCCAACGGCGGTTGCCGGACCTAATAAATCCACATGACCTTTCATAGCCTTCTTTACCAACATTCCTACAGCCAACATTCTATTTATTTCGTTGGTACCCTCATAAATTCTAGATATACGGGCATCTCTCCATGCAGACTCCATTGGTGTATCTGCACTAAAGCCCATTCCTCCAAAGATTTGAATGCCTTCATCCGTTGTTTCCTGTACATGCTCGGAAACGGCAACTTTTAAAATAGAACATTCTATGGCATATTCCTCAACTCCTTTAAGTTCTGCTTCTTGATGCGAATTGCCATCTGCTTCACGTATCGCAATTCTATCTTCAATATTTTTGGCTGCGCGATAACAGGCAGATTCATCCACATATGCATTGGTGACCATGTCTGCGATTTTAGCCTTAATAGCACCAAAATTTATGATAGGTGTTTTAAACTGAATACGTTCATTTGCATATTTGATAGCTTCTGTAGCTACTCTTCGTTGTGCCTCTAAACATGCTGCCGCCAATTTAATTCTACCAACATTAAGGGCGTTCATGGCAATTTTAAACCCATTACCCCTTTCAGAAAGCATGTTTTCCACAGGAACTTTTGTCTCGTTGAAAAATACTTGACGGGTAGAGGAGGCATGAATCCCCAATTTCTTTTCTTCATCACCTAAGGTAATTCCATTGGCAGGGTCATTTTCAACAATAAAACCTGTGATGTTTTTATCATCTTCGATTCTTGCAAAAACAATGAACAGACTGCAAAATCCAGCATTGGAAATCCACATTTTTTGTCCTGTAATGCTATAATGTTTCCCATCTTCAGAAATAACTGCTTTTGTTTTTCCTGAGTTAGCATCTGAACCAGCACCGGGCTCTGTTAGACAATACGCGCCAAACCACTCACCTGAAGCTAGTTTAGGAACATACTTTTGTTTTTGTTCTTCAGTTCCATAAAGTGTGATTGGCATTGTACCAATACCTGTATGGGCGCCAAATGCAGTACTGAACGAACCTGTGGCACCCGAAATATAATCGCAAACCAACATTGTGGAAACAAAACCCATTCCCATTCCGCCATAAGCCTCGGGAACCGCCACGCTTAACAAGCCAAGTTCACCTGCTTTTCGCATGGTTTCCTCGGTGTAGGCATAGTCTTTTTTCTCAAAACGTTCCCAATGCGCCCAAAGTTCTCTATCTACGAACTCTTTGGTACTTTCACGCATCATTTTCTGTTCTTCGTTCAAGTCTTCCAGGGTGAAAACATCTTCACAATTGGTCTCTTTCACCAAAAATTGACCACCTCTTAGAATTTCTTTATTTAGGGTTTCAGTACTCATAGCATTACTATTTAATTCATTCTAATTCAAAAATTCATAGATACCCGCTGCGCCCTGTCCTGTTCCTACGCACATGGTTACCATTCCATATTTCCCTTGCATATTGCGTTTGCGCATCTCATCAAATAGTTGCACGGAAAGTTTGGCGCCCGTGCAACCCAGGGGATGCCCCAATGCAATTGCTCCACCATTTACATTTACAATTTCTTGGTTTAAGTCCAATTTGCGCATGACCGCTAAAGATTGTGATGCAAATGCCTCATTCAATTCTATTAGTTCAATATCGTCCTGCTTCATTCCAGCTTGTTTCAATGCTTTTGGAATCGCTTTTACAGGTCCAATTCCCATGATTCTTGGTTCAACCCCTGCTGCAGCATAATTCACCAAGCGTGCAATGGGTTCTAAGTTCAATTCTTTCACCATTTCCTCACTCATTACCATTACAAAGGCTGCTCCATCACTCATCTGGGAAGAATTTCCGGCTGTTACACTTCCGCCTGCGGCAAATACAGGACGAAGTTTATTAAGTGTTGGAATGTTAGTGCCTTTTCTTGGTCCTTCATCCTTATTTACGGTATATGTTTTTGTTTCTTTTTTACCGGCTTCGTTTACAAATGTGTGTTCTACATCAATAGGAACAATTTGATTTTGAAAACGATTTTCTTCTTGCGCTTTTAACGCTTTCATGTGAGAACTGTAGGCAAATACATCTTGATCTTCCCTAGAAACCTTGAATTGTTGGGCTACGGCTTCGGCAGTCAAACCCATTCCCCAGTAATAATCCTCATTACCTTCTTTTGCGGTTGCATAATCTGGAGTAGGTTTATAACCTCCCATAGGAATATAGCTCATGCTTTCAGCCCCACCTGCAATAATACAGTCTGCCATACCTGACTGAATCTTTGCTGTAGCAATTCCGATAGTTTCCAATCCAGATGCGCAATATCTATTAACGGTAACGCCAGGAACATCATCAACATTAAGCCCCATTAGTGAGATTAAACGGGCCATATTTAGGCCTTGTTCCGCTTCTGGCATTGCATTGCCCACAATGACATCATCAATTCTTTTTTTATCTAGGCCGGGCAATTCATTCATCATGTGCTCAATGGTTTCCGCTGCCAACTCATCCGGTCTTTTGAACCGAAACAACCCTTTGGGTGCTTTACCAACCGCTGTTCTATATGCTTTTACGATATATGCTGTTTTCATTCTAATTTCTTAAAGGTTTGCCAGTTTTCAACATATGCTGAATCCTTTCCAGTGTTTTTCTTTCGGTACAAAGTGAAAGAAATGCTTCACGCTCAATATCTAAAAGGTATTGCTCAGAAACATAACTAGCCTCCGATAAGTCGCCACCTGCCATTACATAGGCCAATTTGTTGGCTATTTTCTTATCGTGCTCCGAGATGTAATGTCCAGCTTCCATAGAATCTGTACCGACCAAAAACATTCCCAATGCCTGTTTTCCAAGAACCTTTACATCTTTTCTTTTGGATGGTTGCGTATACCCAGCTTCTGCCATTAATTTGGCATGTGCTTTGGCTGTAGCAATTTGTCGGTCTTTGTTTACGACGACTACATCTTTTCCTTTTTGAAGGATTCCTAAATCGAAAGCTTCATACGCTGAGGTTGACACTTTTGCCATTCCAATAGTCAAAAAGTACTCTTGGAGTACATTTAATTCAACATCATTTTTTCTGAAAGTATCAGATGCCCGCAATGCCATTTCCTTGGAACCTCCACCACCAGGTATTACGCCAACACCAAACTCTACTAAACCAATATAAGTTTCAGCTGCCGCGACTACTTTATCTGCATGTAGCGAAAGCTCACATCCACCTCCCAGGCACATTCCATGAGGTGCAGAAATGGTTGGAATTGATGAATATCGCATGCGCATCATGGTATCTTGGAACATTTTGATGGCCATGTTCAGCTCGTCATATTCTTGCTCAACTGCCATCATAAAAATCATTCCAATATTGGCTCCAACTGAGAAGTTTGCGGCTTGATTGCCAACAACCAATCCTTGAAAATCTTTTTCAGCAAGATCTATGGCTTTGTTGAGTCCAGCCAAGACATCACCACCTATGGTGTTCATTTTGGATTGAAATTCCACATTTAAAATTCCATCACCTAAATCCTCTACAACAACGCCACTATTTTTATAGACTTCATTGGATTTTCTAATATTATCCAGAATGATGAATGCATCTTGTCCTGGAACTTTTTCCATCTTCTTTTTGGGGATATCATAAAAATGGGTAGCACCATCTTTGACAGAATAAAAGGTGTCAATACCGGACTCTTTCATTTCATTAACCCAAGAAGCAGCTTCTAAACCTTCAGCTTTAATAAATTCCAAGCCTTTATCCAGCCCCACTGCATCCCAAATTTGGAATGGTCCATGTTCCCATCCAAAACCAGCTTTCATTGCATCATCAATCTTATAAAGCTCATCCGTTATTTCAGGAATACGATGCGAAACGTAGGCAAATAAGGCTCCAAAACTTTTTCTATAAAATTCTCCGGCTTTATCTTTTCCTGAAGTCAAAACTGAAAAACGGTCAACAACCTTATCAATGGTCTTGGTCAACTCTAAAGTTGCAAACTTTGCACTTTTTTTAGAGCGATAGTCCATTGAATCCAAGTCCAAAGTGAGAATTTCACTTTTACCCTTATCGTCCTTTACCTTTTTGTAAAACCCTTGTCCTGATTTGCTCCCCAACCATTTGTTTTTCATCATGGTGTTGATGAAACCTGGTAGTTTAAACAGTTCAAGGCGTTCGTCTACTTTACAATTTTCATGAATTCCATTGGCAACATGAACCAAGGTATCCAAACCAACGACATCAACTGTACGGAAGGTTGCGGATTTTGGTCTACCGATAACCGGACCAGTTAGTTTGTCAACTTCTTCCACTGTCATGCCCAAATCCTTAACGGCATGGAATAGACTTTGAATGCTAAAAATCCCTATTCTGTTGCCAATAAAAGCAGGAGTATCTTTTGCTACTACTGAAGTCTTACCTAAAAATTGCTCTCCATATCCATTTAAAAAATCCAGTACTTCTGGTGATGTCTCAGGACCTGGAATAATTTCAAAAAGTTTTAAGTATCTGGCAGGGTTAAAAAAGTGTGTTCCGCAGAAATGCTCTTTAAAGTCACCACTTCTTCCTTCACTCATGAATTTTATAGGAATACCGGAGGTATTGGAGGTAATTAAAGTGCCTGGTTTGCGGTATTTTTCAAGGCTTTCAAAAACCTTTTTCTTAATATCCAATCGTTCAACAACAACCTCAATAATCCAATCTACTTCATTGACTTTAGATATATCATCTTCAAGATTTCCCGTCGTAATTCTACTGGCAAATTTTTGGTGATAAATAGGGGAGGGTTTGGACTTTAATGCTGCCGATAAGGAGTCATTGACCAATCTATTTCGGACAATCTTGTTTTCAAGGGAAAGCCCTTTGGCCTTTTCCTTATCGTTAAGTTCTCTTGGAACTATGTCCAGTAACAAGACCTCGACCCCAATATTGGCAAAGTGGCAGGCAATACCACTACCCATAATACCAGAACCAATAACGGCAACTTTGTTGATATGCCTTTTCATTAAAAGTTTAAATTAATTAGTAGTTGTTTTGATATATATTTTTTTCTCCAAAATAAGTTTGTTGATGACCTCAGTTGTTTTAAAAAACCCCTGGAGGTCTTCATCTGAAACATTTTCTCTTACCACCTCATTAAAACGCAATACCACATCTTTGGAGTCCTTCCTTTTTTCCAACCCTAAAGCGGTTAGATGTATAAGTACTCCTCTTCCATCTTTTGGGTTTGGTTTTCTTTGGATGTATCCTCTTTCTTCAATACTTTTTAGAATCCTTGAGAGACTTGTAGCTTCCATTCCCATTTTTGGACCTAGTGCTGTACTTGGTGTCCCTTTTTTTGGATCAATACTTAGTAGTGTAAATCCTATGGCCATTGTTAGTCCATAACCCTTCGCTTCTTCATTATACATTTTGATTACCGCTTGCCATGTAGCTCTGAGGGCATAATCAATTGTCAAATCTTTCATATAAGAGGTTTGGTGCATCAAATATACTAAAATTTATTATGCATGCATAATAAATTTGAATAAATTATACTTCTTAAAATAGAAAAGCCAACTCAACAAGCTGGCTTATTTTTTTTGCGGAAAGCTATACACATTAGGCACTAGCGGCCATAGATGTTATTGTATAAATCGAGATACTTTTCTTTTATTATTTTTCTTCTCAACTTCATTGTTGGAGTCATGTGACCATCATCAATGCTCCATACATCGGGTGTAAGCCTAAATTGTTTTACCTTTTCCCATTTGGCAAAATCTTCATTGGCCAAATCCACTTCTTCCTGTATTCTGGAAATCACCTTGTCATTTAAAATAATATCTGAATTTTCACCTGGGACAATATTATGTCGTTCAGCCCATTTATATAAGAAATCAAAATTCGGTTGAATCAAGGCTGCTGGCATTTTCTCACCTTCACCTACTACCATGACCTGCTCAATGAAACGGGATTCTTTAAACTTGTTTTCAAGTAGTTGTGGCGCTACATATTTACCTCCAGAGGTCTTGAACATTTCTTTTTTACGATCTGTAATCTGTAAGAACCCGTCTGAATCAATTTCGCCTATATCCCCAGTATGAAAATAATTGTCTTTGATAACCTCGGCCGTTTTTTCTGGGTCTTTGTAATAACCCATCATTACATTGGGACCTTTACACAAAATTTCTCCATCCTCAGCAATCTTTACTTCAACACCATCCATCATCCTACCTACTTTGCCGATTTTCCAACCTTTGTTATCCAGTTCCGTTACAGAAATACCTGGAGAAGTTTCGGTAAGGCCGTAGCATTCCATTATGGGCATTCCAGCGGCTCCAAAAATATGGCCAAGCCTTGGTTGTAGAGCAGCACTACCAGAGGCCATAAACTTTAAGTTACCACCAAGACCTTCTTTCCATTTACTAAAAATTAGCTTACGTGCCAGGGCCAATTTCTTTTCATATAGCCATCCATTCTTTCCATACGGTTCAAATTTGAACCCAAGTTCAACCGCCCAAAAGAAAAGTTTCTTTTTCACACCAGTAAGCGCAGCTCCCTTTGCAATGATTGCATCATACACTTTTTCCGCCAATCTCGGTACAACGGTCATGAAAGCAGGCTTTACTTCTTTAACATTATCACTTATTTTATCCAACCCTTCTGCAAAATGAATTTCTAGGCAGAGGTATTGTGCGACATAGGAAAAGGTACGCTCAAAAATATGGCAGATAGGAAGAAAACTTAAAATCTTTTCTCCGGGTTCTAGTGGTAGTCTTGTTTGCGCGGAAAGGGTATTTGAGACTATGTTGTTGTGTGAGAGCATTACACCTTTGGGTCTTCCTGTAGTACCAGAAGTATAAATCAATGTTGCTAAATCTTCAGGTTGAACGTTTTCCTTTCTTTTTTCTACATCATCTTGGTTTGAAGCATCCTTCCCCTTTTCTAAAACCGCCGACCAATTGGTACAGTTGGAAAGTTCATCAAAAGAATATATGTCTTTCAGCTTTTTTAACTTTCCACTAATGGAGAGCACCTTATCCAACACTTCTTGACACGAAACAAAACAATATTTAGCTTCGGAATGGTTTAAAATGTACTCGTAGTCATTTTCAGAAATAGTGGGATAAATAGGTACGTTTTGGGCCCCTACTTGAAGAATGCCAATATCACAGATATTCCATTCAGTTCTATTGGTCATTGAAATGACGGCTATCTTATCATTTGGTTTGACCCCTAATCGTAAAAGACCACGACTCAGGGCATTGGACTTGTCCACATATTCTTTTGAGGAAGTGCCAACCCATTTGCCATTGTACTTGGTAACCAATGCGTTTTCTAGAGGGAATTTTTCCAATTGATACTTTGGGATATCAAATAATCTGGTAACTTTTTGCATAGTAAGTTTCTGTAAAGTAATTGCAAAATAAGGAAAGGAAGCGGGATTTTAAAATGGGTTATTTAAAAAACACCTTAAATGATCGATAATCTTATAGAAAATGTAATTTCATTCCCTCATGAGAAGCTTTAAAACCAAGCTTAATATAAAAATCAAAAGCTTCTGGGCGTTTTTTATCCGTTGTGAGTTGAAGAACATGAGCACCTTTTTCTTTTGCCCGAGTGATTGCCCATTCAAAAAGTTTTTTTCCAATACCCTTTCCACGATACGATTCATGGATGCGCACTGCTTCAATCTGGGCTCTAATACCGCCTTGATAGGTTAAATACTGAATAAAGCTTAGTTGTAATGTTCCAATAACTTCTCCTGACTCATTTTCAATTACTACCAGTTCTTGATTAGGGTCATTGTCTATATTTTCAAAAGCTCTACAATATTTTTCGGGTAGTGGCAATTTATAATCCTCACGAAGTTTGCCCAATTTATCATTGGCTAGCATCTCCACAATGAATTGAACATCTTCTTTTTTAGCTTTTCGGATTTTCATTTTCTCTGAATGGGATTCAATTGAAGGTATTTCCCTTGATAACTTGCGTAATGTTGATTCCAAGCTTTGTCATCCACCATTTTTTTATCCAAGTTATTGGTTAGACAAGAGTTACTAACCCAATAACGCCCATCAGGATGAATGGCTAGAAAAAAACCATAATTGCTGTTGAATGAACTAAACATCTTTTTGATAAGGGAAAGTGGGTCTTTGTGCCATTGCGTCCCATCAAATTCATCATTAGAATTCTGATTGTGGGAATAGAAATTGTAAGTAACCAATTTTTTGTTTTTTCTTTTCACCCATGATTTACTATTTCTAATGAATTGTTCATAATCGTTGGAGTAGGATGTATGCCCGTTTTTGAGGGGTATTTTTTGTTTTCGACCCTTTAAAACCTCTTTTGAATATAAGGTGTCCGTATAACGAATAAAGATAGTTTTAGTGGTGTCAACACCATTGCGTTGTGCTAGGATTTGAAACAGCTGCGTTCGCTTTTTCTCTTCTAATACTCCCAAAAGCTCCTTCAACTGTAGCCGATAAATTAGGGTGTCTTTATTCCCTAATATCTCAGTTATATAAATATCTGAGTCTAGTTTTCTTTGATATGTTGTTTCACTGATTTTGATATTGTTTTCGTCCAGATACCACTTTTCCAAATGTTGGGCTAATGAATAGTTCTGAAATAGAAAACAAATGGAAAATGTTAGAATACGAAAAGTCAATTTTAAACTCATTACAATTATTTTTCAATCCACTTTCTTGCATTCACAAAAGCTTCCAACCATGGGGAAACTTTGTCATTTTGCTTATCCTTTGGATAATATGCCCAGTTCCAAGGAAAGATAGAACGTTCAATATGGGGCATGGTCACCAAGTGGCGTCCTGTCTTATCACAGAGCATTGCTGTATTGAAATCACTGCCGTTTGGATTAGCAGGATAACTTTCATATCCATATTTTGCAACAATATCATACTGGTTCTCCGTGTGAGGTAAACTGAACTTACCTTCGCCATGTGATATCCAAACCCCTAAAGTAGTTCCTTCCAAAGAGGATAACATGACGGAATTGTTTTTCTGAACCTTTACTGAAGTAAAATTACTCTCATGTTTACCAGAATCATTATAAGTCAGCCTACCATGGGTTTTATGGTCTGGATTTATCAAATCCAATTCCATAAACAACTGGCAACCATTACAGATTCCAATAGAAAGTGTATCAGGTCTGGCAAAAAAATCATTGATGACCTTATTTGCACGTTCATTGTATTTAATAGCTCCCGCCCAGCCTTTAGCGCTTCCTAGTACATCAGAATTGGAGAAACCACCCACGGCGCCCAAAAACTGAATATCTTCTAAAGTTTCACGCCCAGAAATAAGATCGGTCATATGAACATCCTTTACATCAAAACCTGCCAAATACATGGCATTTGCCATTTCACGTTCAGAATTACTTCCTTTTTCCCTCAGAATAGCAGCTTTCGGTCTATTGTTTTCTGGTTGCGATCGAGACGGTAATGAGCCCTCAAAATTTTGTGGAAAACTATAGTTTAATGATTGATTTTTATAGTTATCGTATCGGTCTTTGGCCAAACCTTGTGCAGTCTGTTTATCATCCAACAAGTACGATGTCTTAAACCAGGTATCTCGAAGTGAAGCAACATTCAGCCCAATTTCAATACCTTGGTTTTTTAGCTTTAGTTGCCCTTCCGAGATTACTTTTCCAATACTATGGATTTCAACTCCAGATTGTTGTATGATTTTAGCGGCGTTTTCATCTTTTGTTTGAATTACCAAACCAATATTTTCAGCAAACAATACTTTGATGGTGTCCACTTCCATTAAAGGGGTTAAATCCAATTCTGCCCCTAAATCAGTGTCAGCAAAGCACATTTCCAGTAGGGTAGTTATCAGCCCTCCCGAACCAATATCGTGACCCGCCACAATATTTCCTGTCGAAATTAGCTGTTGTATTGTATCAAAAGCTGTTTTAAAATGGTTTGCATCTTTAATTGTTGGAGCGCTGTCACCTACGGTATTGGTTATTTGCCCAAAAGAAGATCCTCCTAATTTGAAATTGTCTTTGGATAGATTGATATAATAAATGTCCCCACCATCTTTTTGAAATACAGGTTCAATTATTTTGGTGATGTCGTTGCAATTTCCGGCAGCCGAAATTACCACAGTTCCTGGCGCAATTACCTCTTCATTTTTGTATTTCTGTTTCATGGAAAGCGAATCCTTTCCTGTGGGAACATTGATTCCCAAATCAATCGAAAATTCAGAAATAGCTTTTACCGCTTCGTACAAACGCGCATCCTCTCCAGGATTACGGCAAGGCCACATCCAATTGGCTGAAAGTGAAACAGATTCCAATCCGTCCTTTAAGGGTGACCAAACCAGATTGGTCAAAGCTTCGCCAATGCTATTTCTGCTGCCTGCAACGGGATCAATAAGTCCGGAAATAGGGGAATGTCCAATGCTCGTGGCTATCCCTTCTTTGCCCTTAAAATCAAGAGCCATAACCCCACAATTGTTTAGTGGGAGTTGTAATGGCCCAACACATTGTTGTTTTGCCACTCGGCCACCTACACAGCGGTCCACTTTATTCGTTAACCAGTCTTTGCAGGCCACTGCCTCTAGTTGTAAGACTTGTTCTAGATAATCATGAAAATATTCTAATGAATATTCTGGATTTTTATATTGCGTGTCGATTTTGGAATCTTCCATAATGGTTTTAGGTGAACTTCCGAACATATCGGAAAGCTCTAAATCCATTGGTTTGTCACCTTTGGAAGATGATTTAAAGGTAAAGCGATGGTCGCCGGTTACCTTTCCAACTTCATACATTGGCGAGCGCTCGCGATTCGCAATTCGATGCAATAATGCGGTATCCTTTTCGCCAATCACCAGTCCCATACGCTCTTGGCTTTCATTGCCAATGATTTCTTTGGCAGATAGGGTAGGATCTCCAACAGGAAGTTTATCCAAATCAATATGTCCTCCTGTTTCTTCTACTAATTCTGAAAGACAATTTAAATGCCCTCCTGCACCATGATCATGAATGGAAACAATTGCATTATCTCGGCTTTCCACCATTCCGCGGATTGCGTTGGCAGCTCTTTTCTGCATTTCAGGATTGGAACGTTGAACGGCGTTCAGTTCTATAGCAGATTCAAATTCTCCCGTATCTGCGCTGGAAACGGCAGCGCCACCCATACCAATGCGATAATTGTCACCACCCAGAATGACGATTTTGTCACCTTTTTTGGGTTCGTCCTTCAGGGCTTGATCTATTTTGCCATAACCAATACCGCCTGCCTGCATAATGACTTTATCAAAACCGAGCTTCCGGCCATGCTCTTCATGTTCAAAGGTCAGCACGGAGCCCGCAATAAGTGGTTGGCCAAATTTGTTGCCAAAATCTGATGCTCCATTTGAGGCTTTGATTAGGATATCCATTGGCGTTTGATATAACCAAGGGCGTGCGGCCATTGCTTTTTCCCATTGTCGATTTTCCTCTAATCTGGAATAGGCGGTCATGTACACCGCGGTGCCCGCCAAGGGTAAAGAACCCTTTCCACCGGCAAGGCGATCCCGAATTTCGCCTCCTGAACCTGTAGCAGCTCCATTGAATGGTTCTACAGTTGTAGGAAAATTGTGCGTCTCCGCCTTTAAGGAAAGTACGGAATCAAACACTGTTTCTTCGTAAAAATCTGGTTTGTCAGCACTTTTTGGGGCGAACTGCACCACTTTTGGTCCTTTTACAAAGGCCACATTGTCTTTATAGGCCGAAACAATTCCATTGGGATTGGCCTCAGAAGTTTTTTTGATGAGTTTGAAAAGTGATGTTGGCATTTCTTGTCCATCAATTACAAAAGTGCCATTAAATATTTTATGCCGACAATGCTCCGAATTTACTTGACTAAAACCAAAGACTTCAGAATCTGTTAGTTTTCGACCTAATTTCCCCGATAGTTTTTCAAGGTATTCCACTTCATCATTGCTCAGCGCCAGACCTTCTTTTTTGTTGTATGAAGTGATATCATCAATTTCCAAAATTGTTTCAGGAATTACATCAATGGTGTAAATACTCTGGTCCAAACCTGAATATTTTTGAAACAACATTGGATCAAAAGAGACAAAATCTTTGTCAACGGCTTTAAACTCCTCAATTCTCAAAATCCCTTCAATACCCATATTTTGGGTAATCTCGGTAGCATTTGTGCTCCATGGAGTAATCATTGCTGCACGCGGACCAACAAAAAAGGCGTCGAGTGACGCCGTATTTATTTTTGGTTGGTTGCCAAATAACCATGTTAATTTTTCTGTGTCTTTTGGTGTGATTTCTTGAGTAGTCTGGACGGCAAATATTTTAGTTGCCTCGTCCCCAAAGAAATGAATCATATCAGCCTAGTTCTTGAACGGATTAAGAAAGTACAAATTTACAAGTTTACCTTGAATTTTGATGCATAGAAAAGGCGAGTTGTTAACGGAATGTGTTGATAGATTTTCATCTTCATTGCTGTCATGATAAATGCATTAAATCACTTTTCCACACAAAAAAAAGCCCCAGATAGGGCTTTTTATCACTTTTGCTTTATTCTTATACCAACATACCACCAGAAACCTCAATACGTTGACCACTTATCCATTTGGCATCATCAGAACATAAAAAGGCCACGACGCTGCCAATGTCATCGCTTTCACCCACGCGACTCAAAGATGTCATTCCTGCAATAATATCAACCACTTGAGGGGTTTCTTGAAAGCGGTCTTTGTTAAAATCAGTGTTTATGGCACCTGGCGCTACCGTATTCGCCCGTATTTGGCGTTCACCAAACTCTTTTGCCAAATAGCGCGTGTATACTTCCACTGCTCCTTTCATGCTGGCATATGCCGAGTATCCTGGAAAGGAAAATCGGGCCAGTCCACTGGATATGTTTACAATTCCACCGCCATCATGTAGACAATTCAACAAGGTTTGCGTCAAAAAATACACGCCTTTTAAATGTACGTTAACCAAATCATCAAAAATTTCTTCCGTAGTATCAGCCACAGAACTGTGATGCCCAAAGCCTGCGTTATTTATCAAGAAATCAATTTTGGAAGTTTTCCAATGTGATTGCAACTCACTGGCAAGTTCGTTTTTGAAAGTTTTGAAGGTAGCAACCTTTCTAGTATCCAATTGTATGGCTATTCCTTTTGCTCCAAAGGCTTGGATTTCACTTACCGTATTTTCTGCAGCTTCCTTATTGGAATAATAAGTAACGACAACATCCAAACCTCTTTTTGCAATATTGATGGCCATGTCCTTGCCTAATCCCCGGCTACCACCTGTTACCAATGCAATTTTTCTAGTATTCATAGTATTTTATGTTTATGATTATTGAATACAGCAAAGGTCCTGACCAAATCATCACCATGTTTGTAATGAAGAAGTCAATTGTTGTAAAAATCAAATATTTTCTAATTTCCGATATGAAGCAGGGGAGTGGTTCGCATGTTTTTTAAAGAAATTTGAAAAGTGAGCGGTCTCTTCAAATCCAAGAGTGTTTGCAATTTCTGAAATGTTCCAGTTGGTGTGTCGTACCAAAATTTTAGCCTCTTGCACAACACGTTCGGTAATAAGATTTGATGTGCTTTTCTGCATGCTTGCTTTTAGGGCTCGATTAAGATGATTGACATGCATACTTAATTGTGTGGCAAAGTCTGAAGCTGAACGTAATTGCATGCGTTGCATAGGACTTTCTATGGGGAATTGCCGCTCTAACAACTCCATAAATAAGCCTGAAATTCTTTCTGAAGCATTGGAATGCAGATTCATATTTAAATCAGCGGGTTGCAATTTTAGGGCGGTATGAATCAATTCGAAAACTAAATTGCGAAGCACATCATATTTGTAGGCATAATCCGAATCAATTTCGGTAAACATCCGTTGAAAAATGGATGAAATGGTTTCCAACTGTTCATCGGTTAATTGAAAAACGGGGTTACCGTTAGGCTGAAAAACTGGATATTGGGTAAGATTCCCAAATTGATGGAAAAATGCATCGGTAAACACACAAAAATAGCCTCTTAGTTGCTCATCTATCATTTCCCAATTGTAGGGTATTTGAGGATTGGAAAACACAATGACTTGTTTTTGCACATTTACAATCTTGTCGGCATAATGTACCCTGCTCTTTCCTTTGACCAAACTTATTTTAAAATAGTCCCTGCGATTAAATGGCATCGCCTTTGGTTTGGGTCCGGCAAATTCATCTAGTTTGAACACGTTAAAATGTCCGATGCCAGATTTTACGCTTTCGGGCACAAATTTGTGACTCGATTCATAAAATTCTTCAATGGAAACCCTTTTGTTCATATAACAAAGTTATATAAATCAAACAATTGATAAATATGATTTGTGAAATTAACTGTTGAGACGAAGCTTTTAGCTTTTACTTAAAAGCGCCATATAAAACCCATCAAAGCCATGTTCTGATGCAAAAATTTTCTGCTCTTTTATGAACTCAAAACCCTTCCCTTCTTCAGAAGTCAAAAAAGATTGAACTTGCTCCGAATTTTCTTCGGGAAGTATGGAACAGGTGGCATATACCATTTTACCTCCGGGTTTTACCATTTTGGAATAGCTACGTAAAATATCGTGTTGAACACCTTTTATTTTTTCAATAAACTCCGGCTGCAATTTCCATTTTGAATCGGGATTACGACGAAGCACACCAAGCCCGGAACAGGGAGCGTCCAACAATAAGCGATCAACGGAATTGTATAGTTTTTTTATCACTTTAGTAGATTCAATAGCCCTTGTTTCTACATTATGAACTCCATTTCGCCTTGTTCTAACCTTAAGTTTTTTAAGCTTACTTTCATAAATATCCAAGGCAATCAATTGTCCTTTGTTTTCCATTAAAGAGGCCAGATGCAAGGTTTTCCCACCAGCTCCTGCGCAGGCATCGACTACGCGCTGCCCGGGCTCTACTTCTAAGAATGGGGCCACTAGTTGTGAGGAAGCATCTTGAACTTCAAAAAGCCCATCTTTAAAAGCTTGGGTTACAAAAACGTTTTTTCGCACTACCAATTTCAAAGCATCTTTTACTCCAGAAACGGTTTCTGTTTCAATTTCCTCGGTCTTTAAAAGCGCCCGTAGTTTCTCCTTGGTGGTTTTTAAGGTATTGGTCCTAAGGATTACTTCGGCCTGCGTATTTAAAGCGGCAATCTCCTTGGTCCATAAGTCATTTCCCAATGCTTTTTCACCTAATTCATCCATCCAATCAGGTACTGATTCCCGAAGCTTTCTGATTTTAGAAAGCTCATCAAAACGTCCTTTGATCCGTCTTTCAGGGGTTTCTTCCAATTGTTTCCAATCTGGGAGCTGAATCCCACGTAATACACACCAGACCGTGAACAGTCTAAATAAGTTTTGACGGGAGTAAGGAGCATTTACTTCGGCAATTTCAGCATACAAACGTTTCCAACGAACAATATCGTAAGTGGTCTCGGCAATAAATCCCCGGTCCCGTGCACCCCAGCGCTTATCATAACGCAGTACTTTTTCAATTACCTTATCGGCATATTCATTTTCATTGAAAATCATGCCAAGGGCATCTATAACGGCAAAGACCAAGTTTCTGTGTAGTCGCATCCTGAAAATTAAGGATTGCAAAGGTATTGTTTTACCATGGATTCCAATTAAATTTGAATGAACCTTATAGGATGGTAAAAAAAATAGTAATTATTGTGGTATTGGTAGCACTAGGGTGTTCCTCAAAAAATAAGTCATTCAATTATTCTGAAGTAGAAATAGCTACAGTATTCAGTGACTCAGTTAGTATTAGGGCCATTGAGTTTTTAGATGACAATACTTTAGCCTTTGCAGGAAACAATGGGGTATACGGTTCTATTGATGTTAGAACAAATACTGTTAGAGCCAATGTGCAAAAATTTGACAGTATTCTTCCCGAGTTTAGAGCTATAGCACATACCAAAAATGACTTTTTTATGCTTTCCGTGGCTTCTCCTGCATTGCTGTATAAAACTGGTGAGAAAGGGAAAATGGAATTGGTTTATAGCGAGGAAGGAGAAGGTGTTTTTTATGATTCCATGAAGTTTTGGAACGATAGGGAAGGTATTGCCATTGGTGATGGGGCTGATGGATGTCTATCCATTATCATTACAAGGGATGGGGGAAAGAATTGGATGAAAATTCCCTGTGACTCCTTGCCGAACTTAGAAGAATCTGTTGGGGCTTATGCAGCAAGCAATACAAATATTGAAATAGTTGGGGACAAATGTTGGATCATGACCTCTATTGAGTACACGTTATTTTCTGAAGATAGAGGCAAAACTTGGGCTGCAATTAAAACTCCAATACTAATGACGGAACTTTTTCAAGGAATCTATTCCATTGACTTTTACAATGGGAATTTGGGTTATGGGATAGGAGGTTCTTTTAAGGTCACGGATGTAAAGAAATCGAATAAGATTATCACCGTTGATGGTGGGAAAACATGGGAACTCATTGCGGAAGGGCAAGAACCAGGATATAAAAGTTGCGTACAGTTTATACCCAAATCGGGAGGAAAAGATATGGTTGCTGTTGGATTTACGGGAGTTTCATATTCCAAAGATGGTGGACATAACTGGGAATCACTTAGTGAAGAAGGATTTTACACCATTCGGTTTTTAAATAGTTCCACAGCCTACGCAGCAGGGAAAAACAAGATTGCGAAATTGGTATTCAAATAAAGAAAGAGCGACGATAGAAATCGCCGCTCCTTACGAACAAATAACCAAACCAACTAAACGTTAACTACAACGTAATTTCTTCCGGTCTTTTTATACCAAACACCTCTATATTTATATAACTTTCTACCATTTACAACCACTACTTTTCGGGCTCTTGGTAACTTTCGTACAGTAATGCCTCTTGGTGCGGCGGCTACTACATAGGTTTTGCCTTTGGCCCTGTACCAAACTCCATCAGAAAAATAAAAGTTTACATTGTTGTGTACCACAACTTTGGGTTTGGTAATCGTCTTTACCACTGTTCCATGTTTTGGATATACGCGAACAACTGTTTTTTGTGCATTGGCAATCAAAAGACCACCTACTAGTGCTATAGTCAAAAGGACAAGTTTTATATTTTTCATTACAACTGATTTAATGGATTTCTGTATCTATGACTCTTGTTTTAGGAAAAGGTTTAATCAAAAAAAGGAGCCAGTTGGCTCCTTTTCTAATTTTTTTGTCTGATTTTAGACTTTATTTATTCTCTCGGTGCTTTCTATACTGCTGTATCAGTCTTTTTTTAAAATCTTCCTCCGCTTTTAAAAGCAGCAAGGTTTTTTTATGAGTTATGACGTTTTTTATTTTTGAAATAAAGTTCTGTTCCAAATTATATTTTTCTTTTTGTATGGCAAGATGTTTATCTAAAAGCGAAGATGATTCTTCACTGGATAGATTTCCTATTGATTCTATTTGTGCCCTTAGTTCAACTCGTTCTTTTCTTCTTAGTACCTGTTTTTTTTCTTCGAAATCATTATAGATAGGCCAGAACGATTGTGCTTCCTTACTGGTAAGGTTTATTCTCTCTGTGATATAAGCTACCTTGAGGGTCTTTATACGTTCCCCTGAAGGGCGTTGGGCATAAATCCAATTGGAGCCCAACAACAGTGTGAATAATATAAGTAGTGTTTTATTCATAATAGTCGTTTTCTAAATCTAATTCTTCAATATCATTGATATTTTCATCCAAATAATCCAGTATATGTTCATCCTCCAAACTATTTTCCAAAACATCATTTAATTCCAACTCATCAATGGAAACCACTTCTGCAATTTCATAGCTGCTCAATTTCATATCTGTTGTATCAAAATAAGCATCTATTTCGGCACTTGCCAAATCTTCAAAACCAAGTTGCGGTTGATCGTTCCAATTTATAGCCAATGTTAAGATAGCTATTGCAGCAATTGATGCAGCTATGTAATAGAATTTTTTATATGATTTTAATGGAATGACCTTAGGTTCTTTTTCATCCAGTTTAGAGATGATATTATCATTTAGGTTTTTAAAATAATCATCTGGTACACCAAAACCATCTGCCTTAGGAATTATGGACTCTTCCTTGGCGATTTTTTCCATAAGGCGTTCATTAAAACTATCGAAATAGCCTTCTGGGGTTTTGAATTTATTTTTGTGATTCTTTTTCATCCTATTTGTTTGACAATTAAACTACTAAAAGGTTTAATCACTCTTAAGATACGCTTCTATTTTTTTTACTGCTAGATGGTATGAAGCTTTTAATCCCCCAACCGAGGTTTCCAAAACTTCTGATATTTCATCGTATTTCATTTCTTGAAAATACTTCATGTTAAATACCAACTTTTGTTTTTCGGGCAAGGTGGCAAGAGCCTGTTGTAATTTCATTTGAATCTCACCTCCTTCAAAATAAACATCGGACTGCAAATTTTCAACCATTGCCGTTTTTAATTCCTGGTCACTTATTTCCGCCTTCTTCGATTTTTGTTTCAAAAAAGTCAACGCCTCATTTGTGGCAATACGGTACATCCATGAATATAACTTACTGTCTCCCTTAAAGCCCTCAATATTTTTATACACTTTAATGAACGTATTTTGAAGCACATCATCCGCATCATCATGATCCAAAACAATTCTTCGTATATGCCAATATAGGCGTTCTTTGTAAGTGTTCACCAACACTTCAAAGGCCTTTGCTTGGCTATCCTTTTGTTTTAGTTCTTTGACTAGGGCTTCCTCAGCGATCAATTGTCTCTACAATTTGGTGCTATGACTCTATATTTATGAAAAGGTTTAACTATGCATTCAAAGACTGCATTTCAACCAATTTTTTATACCCTTTTTTGGATAGCATCAATTCCTCATGGGTACCTTGTTCTACAATTATTCCTTTGTTGAGCACCACGATTGAATCTGCATTTTGGATTGTGGAAAGTCTATGTGCGATAACAATAGAGGTTCTGTTCCGCATCATTTTTTCCAAGGCATCCTGCACCAAACGTTCACTTTCGGTATCCAAGGCGGAGGTTGCTTCGTCCAAAATCATGATGGGCGGGTTTTTGAGCACTGCTCTTGCAATGGAAAGCCGCTGTTTTTGGCCACCACTGAGTTTATTTCCGCTATCGCCTATATTGGTATCGTAACCATTTGACAGCTCCACAATAAAATCATGGGCATTGGCTACCTTGGCCGCTTCTATAATCTCATCGTGTGAAGCGTTTTCTTTTCCTAAGCCGATATTGTTTTTGACCGTATCATTGAATAAGATGGAATCCTGGGTCACCAATCCCATTAAATCCCGAAGTGACTTTTTTGAAATGTCTTTTATATTGATGCCATCAATCAGAATTTCGCCCATGTTTACATCATAGAAACGGGTGACCAAATTGGCAATTGTACTTTTTCCACTTCCGGATTGCCCAACCAAGGCTACGGTATGTCCTTTTTTTACCTTGAGGTTGAAATCCTTCAAAATATAGTCGTCCTCATATTTAAAAGAGACGTTGTCAATAAGGATATCTTTGTTCAAATCGGTTTTTTCAACAGCATTTTTGCTATCGGAAATTGGGTTTTCAGATTCTAGCACCTCAAGAACCCGTTCCGCAGCGGCATTTCCCTTGCGTACACCATATGAGGCTTTGCTTATTGCTTTGGCCGGGGTAAGAATGTTATAGGCCAATCCCATATAAGCAATAAAAGAAGAAGGGTCAAGCGTTTTGTCTACCAGTACCATTTTGCCTCCAAACCATAATAAGACCCCTATTACCAAGATTCCTAAAAATTCACCTGTTGGGGAAGCCAAGTTCTGTCTGTTCAATAATGAATTTGAAAATTTAAAAAACCGATTTGTAGATTTTTTAAAGGTGTTGTAGAATTTTGATTCCGCATTAAAAGCCTTGATAACACGCAAACCGCTAAGTGTTTCCTCAACAATGGAAAGGAACTCACCTTGTTCTTTTTGTACTTTGTCCGATTGTTTTTTGAGAGATTTTCCAATTCTTGAAATAATCATCCCAGCAATTGGGATAAAAACAAAAACAAAGATGGTAAGCTTGGCGCTTATACCAAACATGATCAAGATTGTGAACAGGATGGTCAACGGTTCCCGAACTACCAATTCGAGCACAGATAAAAACGAATGTTGAATTTCCAGTACATCAGAAGTTATCCTGGCAATGACATCTCCTTTTCTTTTTTCCGAAAAATAGGAAATGGGCAAATCCACTATTTTTTGATACATTTTATTTCGAATGTCCTTTAGGACACCATTTCTAAGAAAGGTGATAAAGTACATTGCAAAATAGTTGAAAGCGTTTTTCAACAGGAACAGAATCAATACCAGCCCAATGACCAAAATCAACCCTTTCATATCATCATCCCCTGAATACTCTGTTACTCGATAGTTAATATAATCCTGTAAGTAGTCCTTGAGATTAGCGAAACCATTGTATACAGGCTCTACCAAAATTTTCTGTTCCGGTTTAAACAGAACGTCCAACATTGGAATTAGCGCTGCAAAAGATAG
Source organism: Flagellimonas eckloniae (assembly GCF_001413955.1). NCBI lineage: Bacteria > Pseudomonadati > Bacteroidota > Flavobacteriia > Flavobacteriales > Flavobacteriaceae > Flagellimonas > Flagellimonas eckloniae. The sequence continues at coordinate 433,512 of NZ_LCTZ01000002.1, forward strand.
CGCGCTGAAAAGTGCGTAAAGTATATTAAAAAAAATATTCAAAAAACCATACCTGCGATAGGGTATCGCAAATTGGAGAATCTTTTTAAAGTAGTTCATTCACCTATAAATTCAGTTCTGAGAGGATACCATCAATTTTGGTTTCCAACTGCAAATTTACGGATTTATAATCCTCTGATTTTTCCAATGTGGTATTTGTACTGATGTAAAATTTGACTTTTGGTTCTGTACCGCTTGGCCTTGCAGCTATGCGTGTGCCATCTTCAGTTTCATAGATCAATACGTTGGATTTGGGCAGGTCAATTGCTTTTTCTTCACCAGTTTGTGCATTCTTGGCGGTTGAGGTGTTGTAATCCTCTATCCATATAACTTTGGAGCCCTGGACAGATTCCACAGGATTTTCCTTAAAGTCAATCAACATTTGTTTTATTTCCTCTGCACCGCTGATTCCTTTCTTGGTTAAAGAAATCAACTTCTCCTTATAAAATCCAAAGTCAACGTAAGCGTCAATTAAATCCTGATAAAAAGAGCTTCCGTTTGCTTTTGCATTTGCTGCAATTTCACAGGCCAATAGGGTAGAGGTAACGGCATCTTTATCACGGACAAAGTCGCCTACCATATAACCAAAACTTTCTTCTCCACCTCCAATAAAAGTCGATTCAGGAAAATCCTTGATCATTTTTCCAATCCATTTGAATCCGGTCAAAGCAGTTTTAAATTCAACACCATAGGATTTGGCCATTTGCTCCATCATTGGTGTGGAAACTATTGTAGTTGCAATAAATTCATTGCCTTTAAATCCGTTTTCTTTGTATTTATCCAAAAGGAACTTGGTCATCAATACCATGGTCTGATTTCCGTTGAGCAATTCTATTTTTCCTTCCAAATTTCTTACTGCGATGCCTAATCTATCACTATCAGGATCTGTACCCACCACCATATCTGCACCGATTTCCTCTGCTTTTTTAATGGCCATTGCCAAAGCTTCCGGTTCTTCAGGGTTTGGGGATTTCACAGTGGGAAATGCACCATCAGGCTTTGCCTGTTCTTCAATAATGGTCACATTTTTATAACCAGCACGTTTTAAAACTTCTGGAATAGCCGTTATCGATGTTCCATGTAGGGAAGTGAAAACAATTTTAAAATTGTCCTTATCCTTTGCATCAAAACTTCCGTTGCTTACCGAAGCTTCAAAAAATGCTTCATCAACTTCCTTGTCAATTAATTCAATAAGATTTTTATTGGCCTTAAAGTTTATATCCTCAAAAGACAACGAATTGATCTCTGCTATAATCTCACGATCTTGCGGTGGTACAATTTGCCCGCCATCTGTCCAATATACTTTATACCCATTATACTCAGGTGGATTGTGGGAAGCAGTTAATACAATCCCTGCATGACAGTTTAAATGTTTGACGGCAAATGAAAGTTCAGGCGTCGTACGCAATTCTGAAAATAAAAAGACCTTAATTCCATTAGCAGACAATACTTCAGAAACGGTGCGCGCCAAAGTATCAGAGTTGTGTCTACAGTCATAGGCGATAACCACCTTTATTTCTTCTGTGGGATATGATCTTTTAAGATAGTTTCCGAGACCTTGCGTATTTTTACCTAGAGTATATTTATTTATCCTATTGGTTCCAACACCCATTACACCGCGCATTCCCCCGGTTCCAAATTCTAAATCTTTGTAGAAGCGTTCTTTTAGTTCTTCTGTGTCATTTTCTATAAGATGTTGAATTTCTTTTTTGGTTTCTGAATCAAAAAAATCGGTTAACCAAGTCTGTGCGGTTGAGAGAATGGAATCCATGAATATAGCTTAATATTTTGCGTGTTAAAATTACAAAGAATCTGTGTTTGACTCTACTTAAACGTTTATTTTATTGGAGATGGTGTAGCGGGTATCATTTTTTCTGGAGCGGACCATTATTTCCCCTAAGAATCCAGCCAAAAAAAGTTGTGTTCCAAGAAGCATGGCGGTAAGGGCTATGTAAAATTCGGGTCTTTCCGTAATTAACCTGCCAGTTGGGTTTAGGTACAGCTTGTCAATGCCCAGATATAGTGAAAATGCAAAACCAATTATGAACATAAGAACTCCAAGAGCCCCAAATAAGTGCATGGGTTGGCGTCCAAATTTGGAAACAAACCAGATGGTGATCAAATCCAGGAAGCCATTGATGAAACGTTCTGCTCCAAATTTGGTACTTCCGTATTTTCTAGCTTGATGCTGAACCACCTTTTCTGTGATTTTGGAAAAACCTGCATTTTTTGCTAGAACTGGAATATACCGATGCATATCTCCCGAAACTTCTATGTTTTTGACCACTTCGTTCTTGAAAGCTTTGAGGCCACAGTTGAAATCATGTAATTTTACTCCAGATGTTCTTCGGGCTGCCCAATTGAATAGTTTGGAAGGGATGTTCTTTGTAATAATGGAATCGTATCGTTTCTTTTTCCAACCGGAAACAATATGATTTCCATCTTCTTTAATCAATTTATACAATCCGGGAATTTCTTCCGGATTGTCCTGTAAATCAGCGTCCATGGTAATGACAACCTCACCTTGGGCGGCTTTAAACCCAGCATGTAAGGCTTGGGATTTTCCAAAATTCTTTAAAAATCGGATTCCCTTGACATTGTTATTTTTTGTTGATAATTCGGTGATGGTCCGCCATGATGCATCGGTACTGCCATCATCAATAAAAATAATCTCATAAACAAAATGATTGGATTGCATGACACCTGCAATCCAATCATGAAGTTCTATAAGCGATTCTTGTTCGTTAAGTAAAGGAATTACAATAGAAATCTGCATTGTCTGTTTGTGGAATTCCTTTCAAAAATAGCATTTTTTGCCTTAGTAGGAAGTCTCCTCCTTTTTAATGATAAGTCCTGTAATAAGTCCAACAATTAGACCGAAAAGTGCACTGATTACCAATCCGAAGGCCAAGAATACCGGGAACAACTTTTTTTGGAATGCCACTCCCTGATCCCATTGTTCTTGAGTGATTTTTGGATTAGCTGCAAACGTCTTTGCTTTTTCTATTTCCATCATATTATCCATATAATCAGGCTCAATTACATTTGAAAGTACCAGGAAATAAATTGTGCCAAGAACTGCTGCAATTAAGCCAACCCCAGCCCCAATTTTAATAGCTTGCCCCAGTTTGATGAAGCCGCCATTTGCTTTTTTGTATTGAACCAAGGCTATGACCACAAATACGGCCAAAATTCCAAATTGAACTGCCTGAATTGCAAAACCTCTTTCATAATGCATATCCATAGTGTATAGCATTATGCCAAATACAATGCCTACCAATCCAGCTATTAGGCCAAATTGTAAGGAGAACTTCCCAGTTTTTGGTTGATTTTCTTCCATGTTTTTATAAATTTATGTGTTGATTGTTGCTTGTTAGTGAATAACTTATATGTTTTGTTACATGCTAAGGTAGATTTTTTCTTTTTTACTCCTTTTTGGTTGCACTAATAAAAGAAATTATTAAATTTGCACCTCGAAAAATCTGAGATTTAAGTTTTAAGACGATGAGAAAAGGTATACACCCAGAGAATTATAGATTGGTAGCTTTCAAAGATATGTCCAATGACGATGTGTTTATTACAAAGTCTACTGCTGAAGCAAAAGAAAATATCACTGTTGATGGTGTTGAGTATCCTTTGATAAAGTTGGAGATATCAAGAACATCACATCCATATTACACTGGTAAAACCAAGTTGGTGGATACTGCGGGTAGAATTGATAAGTTCAAAAACAAATACAAGAAGTTCAGCAAAGAGGAAAAAAGCGAAGAATAAGCGATTTCTTTTAATAATATTGGACGCCTCTGATTATTGTCAGGGGCGTTTTTTATTTTTACAACATTCTAAACTACAACCATGAGCTATATTCTTTCTGACGGACCACAAAGAGAATCGTTACTTCCTTTTACATTCACAAGACCGGTAGCAGACATTAGAATAGGAATCTTGACCATTCGGGAAAAATGGGAAAAGCACCTTAATACTTCCATAAGTTTTAAAACTGAGGATTATCTATCGGAGAAGTTCCCATTGTTCACTGCTTCTGAAAATGTTGTAATCAATGCAGGTTATATGCCCACTCCCAATTTAATTCAGGCAATTAAAGACTTGAAAAATGGTGAAGCTTTAATGGATGGGGAAGAATATATTACTTATATAACCAAGGATGTCCATGAACAATTTGAGGCTTCAAATTACAAATCAATTGATTTTTCTTTTGACGGTCTCACGATTAAAAATGCTTGGGATATATTTTCTAAAAACGGAGAGGCAATTCAGGCAGATTTTGACTTAATCACTAAAGGAAGAAAGAGCCAAGCAATTTCCAGCACCAATCAGGTGGTGAACCCTGAAAATATTTTCCTTGAGGAGGGGGCTAAAGTGGAATTTTGCATCTTGAATGCATCAACAGGACCTATATATATAGGGAAAGATGCTGAGGTTATGGAAAGTTGCACCATACGAGGTGGCTTCGCGCTTTGCAACAACGCCATTATAAAAATGGGAGCAAAAATCTATGGTCCAACTACCGCAGGTCCACATTGCAGATTAGGGGGAGAGGTTAATAATTCAGTCCTGTTTGGTTTTTCCAATAAAGGACATGAAGGATTTTTGGGCAATTCTGTCTTGGGTGAGTGGTGCAATATAGGCGCTGACACCAATACATCCAACATGAAGAACAATTATGCAGAGGTGCGTTTATGGAGTTACCAAACCGAAGGTTTTGCAAAGACCGGACTTCAGTTCTGTGGGTTAATGATGGGTGACCATAGCAAGTGTGGAATCAATACCATGTTCAATACGGGAACAGTTGTAGGAGTAAGTGCCAATATTTTTGGAAGCGGTTATCCCAGGAATTTTATTCCTAGTTATAGTTGGGGCGGAGCATCTGGCTTTACCAGGTTTCTGCCTAAAAAAGCATTTGAAGTAGCTACAGAAATGATGAAAAGAAGGGGAATTGGTTTTGATGAAAAAGAAGCCCGTATTTTGGATTATGTATTTGAGATGACCAAAAAGTGGCGAAATTATTAAAGGTGTTTTAAGTAGACCTTTAGTCTATTTTTTGGAAATAGCTTCATACTCCTTTAAGAGGACCGCACTCATTTTATCCTGTAACTCTTTACCTCCTTTTACAAGTTCCGAGACATGAGCTCTATCTTTTTCAGAAACTTTTCTATGATTTAAACTCCATAAAGACATTGCTATCATAATTGGCATTAAGTTAATACCAGTTTGGGTCAAGGTGTAAATATTTTTTTGTTTGTGCTTGGCGTCTTTTGTTTTAATAACAATTCCTGATTCTTCCAGTTTATTAAGTCTGTCCGTTAAAATATTACTGGCAATTTTTTCATCAGACTCCCGTATTTCATTAAAGTATCGCTTCCCATCAAACATAATATCCCTTATAATCAACAAGGTCCATTTATCCCCAAACACTTCTAGATATTGATTTATGGGGCATGATGATTTTAACTCTTTCATATTAAGTTTTACATTAAAACTAGTTGCAAAATAAAATTAGTTTAATATATTTGAAAAGTTGTTTTTTGCAACTGGTCAAATATACGTGAAAATTCACACTAATGAATAGAGGCTATCTGATTGAAAACTATACCGTAACGGATAATAAGAATTACATCCCACCTGTAAAAGCAATAAACAAAATACTAGAAAAGTTTAATGGAAAATTCTTAGTGGCAACACCAAAAGCTAAAACTTTATTTGGCTCACCCTTAGAAGTTGTATTGGTTATGGAGTTCAAATCTGTGGATAATGCTTACGAATTCCATACTTCTAAGGAGTATGGGAACTATAAAAAACTATATGAAAATACCACACAGGGCTGGATATGTCTAGCTCCAGAATACATTAAAAAATAATTAATACTATTTAATATGGATTTTAAAAAAATAATTGACATTAAAACATCGAAAGAAAAAGCCTTTAACGCAATAACAACCGAAGTGAATAAGTGGTGGGGAAATGTAGATAATGAGATGGCAAATGAAATTGGAAGTGAGTTTTCCATTTTTTTTGAAGAGAATACGGAATGGCGGTTTGTGATTTCAGAACTGGAGGAGTTTAATCATGTCACGTGGAAGTGCATTTATGCAAATCATTCGTTTTCAGGGCTCAAAGGTATAAAAGAAGAATGGTTGAATAGTGAGATACAATTTGTTTTTAAACAATTAAAAGACAATAGGACACAACTTTCATTTGTACACAAAGGGCTAACTCCAGATCTCAATTGTTATGAAATTTGCGATGCCGGCTGGACCCATTTCATAACCAACAGCCTTAAACACTATTTGGAAACGGGAACCGGAAATCCGAATCTAGTAAATATTCAAAATTAAAACTTAATTATATGAATAATCAATTACTGACGAACAAGAATGCACTTGTTTTTGGTGCTAAGGGAGCTTTAGGGGTGCAAGTATCAAAAGCATTGAAAATGCAAGGAGCCACTATTTATATGTCTGATATTAATGTAAATGGCATTGCGGAAGAATCAGCATTAGGCCAGGTACGAAAGTTGGATACGCTGGATGAAGCTGCCGTTTTGGAATATTTTGACTGGTTTAAAAAGGAGAATGTAAATGTTGATATCGTGATTAATTTAAGTGCTTCAAATCCTGCAGAATATAATCATGGAAAACCTGCAATGGAAGTATCCTTGGAACAATTTATGATACCTTTGAAATCTACTACGGCTTGCCAGTTTCTCACGGCTAAAGCTGCTTACTCAATTATGTCCAAGCAGGGACAAGGAGTTATTATATTCATCACATCTACCTTAGCTAAGGTAGGTTCCCCTTGGAGTCCTGCTTTAACTGCATCTCATGCAGCTACCGAAGGTTTGTTGAAAAGTTTGGCAAATGAGTGGGGGCCAGAAGGTGTAAGGGTAATTGGGGTACGAACAGAGGCAATGCCAGATTCCCCAACAATTGATTATACGTTTACCACAATGGGGTTAAATATGGGAATAAGCAGAGATGAAATGCAACAATTCATAGTAGAAAACAAAACTGCGATGAAAAAACTTCCTTCCACAGAAAATACAGCAAACGTAGTAGTTTTAGCAGCATCTGAATTGGCAAGTTACATGACCGGTACCGTAATAAACCAATCTGTGGGGCACATTTTAGAGTAGTTGAATAATAGGATGTTTCTTTTGCCAACAAATAAAAATCAAATCAATTTAGTAACTTTGCAGCCTTTAAAATCAGGGGTTTGCCATGAGCAAAAAAGTTGCTTTTTATACATTAGGTTGCAAGCTTAACTTCTCCGAAACTTCCACTATTGCCAGAAGTTTTACAGGGGAAGGATTTAAACGTGTGGATTTTTCCGAACATGCAGATATTTATGTGATCAATACCTGTTCTGTTACGGAGAATGCAGATAAGCGCTTTAAGACCATTGTAAAACAGGCACAGAATACCAATCCAGAGGCGTTTGTAGCGGCCGTAGGTTGTTATGCACAGCTAAAGCCTGAAGAGCTGGCTGCAGTGGATGGTGTGGATTTGGTCTTGGGAGCAACTGAAAAATTTAAAATCACGGATTACCTCAACGACCTGACTAAAAATGATAGGGGTGAAGTACATTCCTGTGAAATTGAGGATGCGGATTTTTATGTGGGTAGTTATGCCATTGGTGAAAGGACAAGAGCCTTTTTAAAGGTTCAGGACGGATGTGATTATAAATGCACCTATTGCACCATTCCTTTGGCGCGAGGCATATCACGAAGTGATACTTTAGAAAATGTGCTCAAGAATGCCGCAGAAATTTCTGCTCAAGGCATCAAAGAAATTGTTTTGACGGGAGTAAATATTGGAGATTATGGCAAGGGAGAGTTTGGAAACAAAAGGCATGAACATACTTTTTTGGACTTGGTGAAAGCCTTGGATAGGGTAGAGGGGATTCACCGGTTACGAATTTCATCCATAGAGCCCAATCTCTTAAAAAATGAGACCATTGATTTTGTTTCCCAGAGCAATAGCTTTGTCCCGCATTTTCATATTCCGTTACAGAGTGGTAGCGACCATATCCTAAAATTGATGCGCCGTAGGTATTTATCCAATTTATATGTGGATAGGGTAAACAGGATAAAACAAACTATGCCCCATGCCTGTATAGGGGTGGATGTGATTGTTGGTTTTCCAGGTGAAACCGATGAGCACTTTCTGGAAACCTATCATTTTCTGAACGAACTGGACATTTCGTATTTACATGTCTTTACGTATTCGGAAAGGGATAATACTGTGGCAGCTGAGATGGAAAATGTTGTTCCTAAAAGTGTTCGTAGTAAGCGCAGTAAAATGTTACGAGGACTTTCAGCAAAAAAGAGAAGAGCTTTTTACGAAACTCAAATTGGTACTAAACGAACAGTGCTTTTTGAGGGTGAAAACAAATCGGGCTATATTCATGGCTTCACTGAAAACTACATAAAAGTAAAGTATCCGTGGAACCCTGAGTTGATAAATACCCTGCACGAAGTGGAGCTTACTGAAATTGATGAAGATGGTTTGGTGCGGATACAGTTTTTGCCAGCTAAAATCTTGGTATAAAAAAACCTCCCGTATTGAGAGGTTCTTTATAATTTGACATCTTGTGGTTAGATGCGTATGCCTACCGGAAGCATCTCTTTATATTGTCTGTTCTTTCTTAAAAAACCTGCTATATGAGGGCTAGTAGGAACAACTCTTAGATTTTTTTCTTGGATTTCATTCAAAACGGCTTTAATAAAAGTTTCTTTGAAGCCCTCTTGGGTAATTTCTTCAGGTATTACTAGTTTGGTTAAAAATACCTTACGCTCTTGGGAGGAGTATTCAATTTTAGCTAAATGCCCATCAACCTTGGTTTCAAATTGGCGCAAGAAACTATTGTCATTAATTTCCATTTCTGTCATATAGTATCGTTTTAAATTAACTCATAAGTAATTACCGAAGCGGTAATTGTATTCTAGGTTCTAGTTGCACATAAAAATAAGTGGGGCTTTGCGCAAAAGGGACACAAAATTAGTCAAAAAATTGCTAATTTCCTAGCCTAATCGATATTAGGTAGGAAATGCCCGATAATAAAATTCATATATACCTTATGCCCGGGATGGCTGCCAATCCTTCCATATTTGATGGTATAAAGCTGGATAGCAACACCTTTATAATGCATAAATTGGAATGGGTTACCCCTGAAAAGGGAATGACATTTTCTGAATATGCCCAAAAAATGTGCAGTAATCTCTCTCATGAAAACCCAGTATTATTGGGAGTATCATTCGGAGGAATGCTAGTACAGGAGATGGCCAAGTATATAAAAACAAAAAAGATAATAGGCGTTTCTTGTGTAAAGAGCCACACAGAACTGCCAAAAAAAATGCTGTTTGCAAAGTACACCAAAGCACATAAACTACTCCCTACCGGCCTTGTAAACAATGTAGAGCTATTAGCAAAATATGCTTTTGGAGAAACAGTGACAAAGCGACTTGAATTGTATGAAAAATACCTTTCCGTTCGGGATAAGCATTATATGGATTGGGCCATAGACAACATTGTCAACTGGCAACAAAAACATCCTCCAAACAATCTAGTTCATATTCACGGTGAATCGGACCCAGTGTTTCCCATATCGAATATTAAAGGCTGCATCCCAGTTAAAAATGGTACGCATACCATGATAATACACAGGGCAAGATGGTTTAATGAAAACCTACCTGCAATTATTTTAGAAGAAGGCAGTTCTATATAGTATCTTTATCTAACATTAATATTTGGATAGCATGAAGCACATAAAAAATATCTTGGCAGTAATTGGATTGGTTGTTGTAATAGGAAGTCTTGTCTTTGCCATACAGGCCGATTCAGCTGCCAAGGAGGAAATAAAGCAAGAGGTTGTGGATAAGAATGTGGCAGATGGCTATCAAATTAGTGCAATTGAAATCCCAAGTGATTTAAATTTTGCTGATGAAGCAGTTCCTTTGGAAGATCCAGAAATATTGGAACGTGTAGATCGTGAATTTTTGGTGAACACCTATTGGCAATCCAATGCATTATTGTTAATGAAGCGAGCCAATAAATATTTCCCTATTATAGAGCCGATTTTGGCAAAAAATGGCATTCCGGATGATTTTAAATATTTGGCCGTAGCTGAAAGCGGATTGCAAAATGTGGTTTCACCTGCAGGTGCCACAGGATTCTGGCAAATAATGAAAGCCACAGGGAAAGAGTATGGGCTTGAGGTGAATGCCAATGTGGATGAACGCTATCACGTGGAAAAGGCAACCCAAGTGGCCTGCGATTACATTAAAAAATGGAAAAACCGTTTCGGCAGTTGGACCTTGACCGCTGCTGCTTACAATGCAGGACCCGCAGGCATTCAAAAATATATGGATATCCAAAAGGTTGATGATTACTACGATTTATTATTAGGACAGGAAACAGGACGATATATTTTTAGGATTATGGCTATAAAAGAAATCATTTCCAATCCGGATAAATATGGTTTTGCTGTTGAAAAAGAAGATTTCTACAACGCAGTGCCCACTTTTTCTGTGGAAGTGGATACGGCGATTGCAAGTTGGACCGATTTTGCCCATGAATATGAGATTAACTACAAGGTTTTAAAAAGACACAACCCTTGGTTGCGTGAGCCACACCTGAACAACAGTTCCCGTAAAAAATATGTTATTGAAATCCCAAACAAAGGATATTATAGAAGTACGAGTGAAGGCAAGTAAGTTTTTTTATCCCAATTTTGTTTTGGAAATATAATATTTTTAGGTTCACGTATCGGTCTCGGCTAATCACTTAAATGGAAATAAAAGTGCACTTTTATTTCCCGTACCAATCATAGCCATTGTTAGCAATAGTGCTTTTCTGTTATTTTGCTCTTATACTGTTTAATAAGTTTTCAGCTTCAATATTATCGCTGTCCATTCTCAATGCGGTTTCCAAGTATTTAATAGCTTTTTCTTGTTCTTTTTCATAAAAATAACTTCTACCAAGTAGGAAGTTCAAATAAGAAGATTCAATTTTCTTCTTAAAAAGTCCTTTTATTTCTTTAATTACTTCTAACTCTTGGCCGAGATTACTAAGCATTCCCATAGCAATTTCCCAGTCAGTCACACTAAAAGAATCGGATTGGATTCTTGATTTCATTTCTGGATTATTACGAAGAAAATAAAACGCAGGAATATTTACTGACCAATTAGGATTTTCGTCAAGTCCTTTTTTTATCCATTTGATTGCTTTTGTTTCATTTCCCATCGCGATATTCGCACCAGCGATTTTTGAGTACATTCCAGTCCATCCATTCAGCATAGATTCCGCCTCTGTCAATTTTTGTTTAGCCCTTTCTGAATTTCCTCCACGATGTGCAAAAAGTGCTTGATTTAGACGGATTCTACCATAATGATAGTCCATTAGTGTCTTCAGTTCTTTTATGGGTTCTTTTGAGTTGTCAACTCTAAGGTCAATTTGATTGTACCATTCGTTATTTGAACCTTTTACGACAACAGCGGCAGATTGCTTACCAGATATTTGTCCACCTGCATTTTGTCCTGCGATTAAGCTTTTCAAAAGTCGTTCAGCCAATGTTCCTTCCGATTTCTCAAAAGATTTCGACATTTCAGAGAGGACTTCATTTGCAAGTTGGTTACCAATTACCACATAGTTTCTTCCTAAGATTTGTGCTGCTTTGCCATTCCAGTATTTTAAGGATTTACCTGTAAATGCGAAAACATTACCTTTTGCGTCAATTCCAGAAATTTGGCGATAATTATTTTCATCATCTTCGTCTTTTGTTTCTACGATTGCCTGCTCAATTGATTTTCCTTCTTTAAGTTTTTCAAGTCCATTAACGCCATATTTAGGTTCTGTTTCTGCAATTACCGAAAAAGCACCAACCTCAGGTTCAATGTAAATTGTCGAGTTTCCAACATAAATATTGTTTGTTGCTACTGCAATTCCCCATTCTTGGGCATCTTCATCATAAGCAAGAATTGAAAAAGTCGAATTAATGTTCTTCTCAGTTAAAAGACTAGGTAAATTTTGTCCATAGGTTGCAAAAGCAGAAATGAATAAAATGATTGATAATAGCGTTTTGTGATTTTTCATTTGATTGATTGTTTTTTGATTGGTTAATATTGATGAATGATAATTTTTTTAGCATTATTGCTAACGTTAAGCTGAAAATCGTCTATAATGATTATTTAACGACTGATACGTGAAGTTCGGGAATTTAATCGTAAAAATTTAGGTTAAATCAAAGGGTGTGTCCTTCAATTTTATTGATAATATAGATGAACAAATATAATACGGATGATGTTAGTAACTTAAAGACTTATATCTTCTTCATCTGCTGTTGCATCATTTTTATTTGATCCGTGAGCATATTGTTTTTGTCCAGTTTCTTGGCTTCCTGTAACAATTGGGTAGCCTCACGCTTTCTGCGCTTTTGCATGGAGATGCCTGCAAGGCTTAATTTGGCCATGGCCAAATCATAATCCATGGTCAATCCCAATTTCAAGGCTTTTTTAAAATATTTTTCCGCTTGGGTGAGGTTTTTTTGGGAGAAAATAATTCCGTGCAGGTAATTATAGTATCCCTGTTGCTTTTTTATTAAAGCAGATTCAGGGTTCTTGATTTTGCTCAACCACTTTTGGGTTCCCTCCATATCCTGTTTGCGCATACGAAGGAAGGCCATTAAAATAAGCTCATTTCTAAAATACAGAAAAATAAAAACCGTTGAAAGCAAAATCAGGGCTATACCGTTGCCAATGTACCCCTCAATAAATTGATAAATGCCGTAAGAGATGATAAGGCCAGCGATGATGAGTTTTATATTTTTGTTGAACATATTCTGTTGTGATTTTAACTTAAATTGAGAGGAGGCAAAAGTAGTAAAAACTAATTTAAATATTTTCTTTTAGTACTTGTCAAAGTAAAAACTCTTCGTATATTTGCGCCCAGAATTTCAGAAGGTCTTTACGACTTTTTTTATAATCCGTTAGAAATGAAAAGAACATATCAGCCGTCCAAAAGGAAAAGAAGGAACAAACATGGTTTTAGAGAGCGCATGGCTACTGCCAATGGCAGAAAGGTTCTTGCGAGAAGGAGAGCAAAGGGAAGAAAAAAACTAACAGTTTCATCAGAACCACGTCATAAGAAATAATGACTGTAAATAACTTTTTAATAAAGGTGCTACTTTTTCAAGTTTAGCACCTTTTTTTTGACCTAATTTTGAAAAATTTGTAAACGAGTAACCCTATTTAGAATGCCAAAAAGAGACGATCTTAAATCCATTTTGATTATTGGTTCTGGCCCTATTATAATCGGCCAGGCATGTGAGTTTGATTATTCTGGTTCCCAAGCACTTCGTTCCCTTCGCGAAGATGGAATAGAAACTATCCTAATCAATAGTAATCCTGCCACCATTATGACGGACCCCGTTATGGCGGACCATATCTATCTTAAACCACTTACCACAAAATCGATTATTGAGATTTTAAAGAATCATCCCAATATAGATGCTGTTTTGCCAACAATGGGAGGGCAAACCGCCTTGAACCTTTGTATAGAGGCTGATGAAAAGGGAATTTGGGAAGATTTTGATGTTGAGATCATTGGTGTTGATATCGATGCTATCAATATTACCGAGGATAGGGAGAAATTTAGGGAACTCATGCTTAAAATAGGAGTGGGGATGGCGCCTCAAGCTACTGCCACTTCCTTTTTAAAGGGAAAAGAAATTGCTCAGGAATTTGGATTTCCATTGGTAATCAGGGCATCGTTTACATTGGGAGGCGCAGGGGCTTCCATTGTGCATGACCCAGAAAAGTTTGATGGCTTGTTAAGCCATGGGTTGGAAGTATCTCCAATCCACGAAGTAATGATAGACAAGGCCTTAATGGGCTGGAAGGAATACGAATTGGAATTGCTTCGAGATAAAAACGACAACGTAGTGATTATCTGTGCCATTGAAAACATGGATCCCATGGGTATTCATACAGGGGATTCCATAACTGTTGCCCCCACAATGACACTTTCAGACCGCACATATCAACGCATGCGGGATATGGCCATCCATATGATGCGCAGTATTGGTGATTTTGCAGGAGGTTGTAACGTTCAATTTGCAGTGAGTCCAGATGAAGAGGAGGAGATTATTGCCATAGAAATAAACCCAAGGGTTTCGCGTTCTTCTGCCTTGGCATCAAAAGCAACGGGATATCCTATTGCAAAGATTGCCGCAAAGTTGGCAATTGGTTATTCTTTGGACGAACTTGATAATCAAATCACCAAATCCACTTCGGCATTATTTGAGCCTACCTTGGATTACGTAATCGTAAAAATCCCAAGATGGAATTTTGACAAGTTTGAAGGTTCAGATAGAACCCTGGGACTCCAGATGAAATCTGTAGGCGAAGTGATGGGCATTGGACGTTCTTTTCAAGAAGCCTTGCACAAAGCCACACAGTCTTTGGAAATCAAACGTAACGGACTTGGAGCCGATGGAAAAGGCTATACGGATTACGAAACTATCATCCAAAAATTAAAAGTTCCTAGTTGGGACAGGGTTTTTGTCATTTACGATGCCATTCAATTGGGGATTCCATTAAGCCGAATCCATGAAATTACCAAAATTGATATGTGGTTCTTAAAACAATATGAAGAACTACACTTTTTGGAATTGGAGATTTCAAAATATACCATTGAAAGCCTGCCAAGAGAGCTCATGTTGGAAGCCAAACAAAAAGGGTTTGCGGACAGGCAGATAGCCCATATGTTGGACTGTTATGAAAGTGAAGTACATACCAAACGTACGTATTCGGGAATCAACAGAGTGTACAAATTGGTGGATACCTGTGCTGCGGAGTTTAAGGCAATGACTCCATATTATTATTCAACCTTTGAAGAAGAAATTGAAACTACCGATGGCAAACGCTTCGTTGCCAATGATAGTGAGGTAACCGATAAGAAGAAAATAGTGGTATTGGGATCTGGTCCCAACAGAATAGGTCAGGGGATAGAATTTGATTATTGCTGTGTGCACGGTGTTTTGGCAGCTGCCGAGTGTGGATACGAAACTATAATGATCAATTGTAATCCTGAGACGGTTTCAACGGATTTTGACACAGCGGACAAACTCTATTTTGAACCTGTTTTCTGGGAACATATCTACGATATTATCCTTCATGAAAAACCTGAGGGGGTTATTGTTCAATTAGGTGGTCAGACAGCCTTGAAGCTAGCTGAAAAATTGGATAAATGGGGCATTAATATTATAGGTACCAGTTTTGAATCCTTGGATTTGGCCGAGGATAGGGGGAGTTTTTCAACATTGCTCAAGGATAATGGCATACCTTATCCAAGATTTGGAGTTGCCGAAACCGCGGATGAAGCTCTGGACCTGGCTGATGAACTGAATTTTCCTCTTTTGGTGAGACCGTCCTATGTTTTGGGAGGTCAAGGCATGAAGATTGTCATCAACAAAGAAGAATTGGAGGCCCATGTTGTTGATTTACTTCGGAAAATTCCAAATAACAAACTATTGCTAGATCATTATTTGGATGGTGCCATTGAGGCTGAAGCGGATGCCATTTGTGATGGGGAAGATGTCTATATCATCGGAATTATGGAGCATATTGAACCGTGCGGAATCCATTCAGGAGATTCCAATGCTACCTTACCTCCATTTAATCTAGGAGAGTTTGTAATGCAACAAATCAAGGACCATACACATAAAATAGCACTCTCCTTAAATACTGTTGGGTTGATAAATATCCAGTTTGCGGTAAAGGATGATATGGTTTATATCATTGAAGCCAACCCAAGAGCTTCGCGTACGGTACCTTTTATTGCAAAGGCATACGGAGAACCTTACGTAAACTTTGCAACCAAGGTGATGTTGGGTGAAAAGAAGATCAAGGACTTTGACTTTAAACCAAAGTTGGATGGTTACGCCATAAAACAGCCGGTTTTCTCATTCAACAAGTTCCCTAACGTAAATAAAAATCTGGGACCTGAAATGAAGAGTACAGGAGAAAGCATTCTATTTATTGATAGTTTAAAAGATGATGAATTCTACAATTTATACTCTCGGAGAAAAATGTATTTGAGCAAGTAAAGTCAATTTTATTCTGATACTTGGATGGCATCACAAGTGCCTACAAAAGGAACACCATTTGTACCAAAGGCATAGGTTATTAGTCCAACATATACATTGTTACCAAAAGTTGGTGCTATACCTGGTAGATTCCCAGTTTCGTTGTAGGCTGTCCAATTGTCATCGGTTGTTTCATAATCCAGATTTGGAACTTGCCAGTAAACTGTAATGGTTTGGTCTTCATTACCCACAATCCTGATATCTGCCCTTCCATTAGGAACAGTATTGGCACCTATATCATTTACGGATGAGTCACCGTTAACAGTGTTTTTGCCTTCAATTGTAAAATGGGTATTTCCCCTATGCCCCACAACTACATGTGCAGAGTTGAAAGAGTCCAAATCTTCTACATGAACCTGAACCCCAGAAAATATATAGAGGGAGCCAGATGGCGTGGGTGCTGTCTGTGAATCATCAAGAGTACCGATACCTATGTTTCTAGCAATGAACTCAAAAGGAAAGGTGACCAATTTGGCGTCCAATCTTCCTTGGTCATCATTAAAATGAAGGGTTTTGTTGTCACTATTATCTGTTAGTTCAGCTCTATATCTGCCATTTTCTCGTGTTACTTCTGGTAAAGCAGCTTCATTGTTTATCACAAAATCAACCAAGGGTCCAGTGCCATCAAAACTATCAGTTACAAAAGAGTTGTCAGAAGGGTCTTCTGGATCAGGGTTTGTATCTTCTTGGGATTCTTCATTGGTATCTTCATCAGCTAAAAAAGGCTCCAAAGAATCCTCAGAACAAGCAAGTACCAAAAACAGAATAATGGAAATAGATAAATAGGCTATCCTTTTCATAAGTAGGTAAATTTCTGATATATAACGAAATAAGAAAGAACCAAGTATACCATTTATCGAAAAGCTCTAGAAAACCTGAAGGGACGTTCTTTTTTAGAAATACCTCTACAATCCATTGAAATGGGCTCAATGTAACCGTGTTCTTTGCTTAAACTAGCTAATTCTTGGTAACCACATACCCATTGTAGCTGCAAAAGTGCCCAAGGCTGTAATAGCGGTAAAAATCAATAAGGTTATTGCTGCAAATATTTTAATGCCCATTTGTTTTTGACGTTGTGCCAGAAAATAGAGTTCCACAATCGCTAAGGGAATCAGGTATTGACCAAATCCAAGAAATACTAGAAAGGGCCCACGAAATGTTTCAGGGTCAAAACCAACAGGGCCTTTATTTATAAATAACCAAAACATTAAACCAACCCTAAAAAACCAAACACCTGCCATAACTAAAAACAAGCGAAGTGCCCATTTTCTGTGTGCATCAAACCTACGTTTAATAGCATTTGTGACCGTCAAATAAGCAAATACCAAAATTAAAACCCCATTTAAACATACGCTGATATCGCCAACAAGACCAGATATGGTTCCTTTAGTAATAACCATGTAAACCCCACTTAAACTTATCAATACTGCAGCGCCTAAATAGAACCTTCCATTCCATCTATGAAATTTCGGTGCGAACTTTCGTAACTGTGGAACAAATTGAATTGGGCCACCAGCCATTACAATTACGGCAAATAAAAGATGTATGGCAACAGCAAGGTTGCCCATTGTCTGACCTTCCACATATCCATGCGGCAACACTCGGTTCCATCGCATAAAATCACCTTCCATAACAGCTCCTCCGTAAAATGCTGCAACATAAAAAGCAAAGATCCATTGGCCTAATACAGCAATAATAAACCAGAATTGCACTGAAAAATTTAACAATGACTTAGACCAATGCCTATTGGAAAGGGTAGGGGTTGTTGTTTTTGAATTAGAAATCATGACTGTTCGTTTTTTGATTAATTGATGATTGATGATTTTTCAAGGTTATTTGGTTTGAATCTTGGGTGCAGAGAAGCCTTTTGCGATGAGCCATCCCATTAAAATGATCATATGAAGCCCATTTTGACTAAAAAAATAAAAACTGACTTTTACGTCAAAGATGTTAAGCCAGCAAGCAACAAACACCAAGGAGATGGCAATCATGCCCCATGCGGATAATATTTTAGGAACAAGTTTGCTTCTAAATAAAAAATAATAAAACATAAAAGCTGCCGAAGCATAGAACATGATGCTAAAAAAGTGCGCCCAAAAGTAATCTTCGATTTTCATTGAGCCCGCAAGGGCAAAATATTCCGTATTGGGAACTTCGGCCTCTACAAATGCCTGACTGAGTGACAGTAGGGATAAATGGCTAATATTACTGAAGATGATTATGGCAAAATAGATCATCCAAATTCCAAAGAAACCCAAAGCCAATCTATGGTTGAATTTTTTTATCATTGGGAATAATAGTGTTGCGGCCACAATCCATAATGTACTTGCAAGTACATCTAGAAGTATGGAAATGCGCATTTCCATTGTATTCTCAAAGATTTGCGATAAAAAATTTGGTGAATTGGGAAATGAAGTCGATAAGCCTCTAAACATTACTGAGGGGATTCCCATTAACATGATGAGAAGCAATAAAAAGCCAATGATTCTACCGATTTTTTGATTTTTTTCCATGATTTTTCGATTGATGATTATTTAATGATTGTAAATTTTCTCCATACAGTCATCAAATAAGCTTAGGTACGCTATTGCGGCTTTTCCTTTATCCATGTTGATGACTAATAACTCAAACGCCTGTATGGTGTCATTATAAACACGTTCGGCTTGTTTGGCCTGGCGTTGATTATGATTGAAAATGAGAAATGATATAATTGAGACCATACCAACAATTGGAATTAGTCCTATACGTGACCGGTTTCGGTCCTTGGTTCGGTTATATCTCATGTTTGTTCGTTTTTGATTAATTATGTAGATGTACTATTCAGATATCAGATAGGGAATCTCTTAAATTGGAAAAAGGTTCTGATATAGTTTTTGAAAACATATTCCCATGGAATTACCACGATATCAATGATAACAGCAGTAATACAAATCCGGTAGAACGATTCTGCTTCTGGAGTAATAATTTCAGCTGATTCCATAGGAAAATAGACCGTTAATGCCCAAGTGGCTTTGTATGCCAATTGCAAAAAAAGCAAAGGCAACATTTTTATGGGATATCTTACACCCAATCCCATTAAAGTGGCATAGGTTGCCCAAAAACTAAAAGTAATACCAGTAATATAGTCGATGGGCTCTTTAGGATACAATAAATACTCCCAGGCTTCAAAAGCTAGCCCGATAAAGGTCAGCAAATAGAGCCCACGCATTAATACCAACCTAAATTTAGGAGGTTTTTGCGGTGTTTGATATACGTTCTTGTTTTCGGTTGATTTCATGATTGTCCGTTTTTTGATTGATGATTGATTGATGATTGATGATTAACTAAGTAATGCTCGTTTTTTGATTATTGTTTTTTATTTGAGACAAAATCAATTTTTTTGATTTCTCCTTGTAGATTGACAGTGCCTTCGGTGTTGTTGATATACCTTACAAAATCGTAGGACAGATTCAGGTTTCCCGAACTCTTATCCTTAAATTCTAGATTTAGACGCTCCCCTGAAATTTGCCCACTGGTTTCAAAATGTGAATTGTCGCTCAAGTCAATTTTGGTAAGCATTGGAGCATCTATATGTAAGAGGACACTATCTGTTTTCTTTAATTTTTTGGACGTGCTTACCACCAATTTTTTATCGACCACCTTGGTGCTTACAGAATCGATAACATTATTGGGCGCTTTCACAACTACTTTCACGGTATCATTTTGATTGAAAACTATTTTTACTCGATTTGCAGCCTTTATTGCGTCAAAATAGGATACGGTTCTAAACTCTGATGTGATTTTTACCGGAATTTCGTTGGCTTTTCCTTTTTTTATATTGCTATGCACAGCCACTTGAAATACTAGTGAAAAAAAGAGGGCTGTACCCAGTGCGCCTAACAAGATTAGATTACTTTTCTTCATTTTTTTGTTGGTTGTATGCGTTCTTTAATTCATCAAAAGAGATATCCAATAGATTCAATTTTTTAAAAACATCAGGTAACATTTGCTCCATAAACTCCTTACGTTTTATATTCAGCACCTTTATATAACCATCGCTTGCAACAAAATATCCAATACCCCTTTTGTTATAGATCACCCCAAGATCTTGTAAATGGTTAAAAGCTCGTATAGCGGTGTTTGGGTTTACTTCGACCATCATGGCAACTTCACGCACAGAAGGTATTCGTTCTTCATCTGCCCATCGTTTTACAAGGATATTTTCGTAGAAAAAGTCCACAATCTGTAAATAAATAGGTTTGCTATTGTCAAATTCCATTCTTAAACCTCCTTTTCCTTCATTTTAAAATAAGCCACAATGAGCATCACCGGGCCAAGGAGCAAACCATAAAACCATCTTCCCAAAGCTGAAAAATCTGCTGCTGTTTTATCAAATGCTTCCGACACTACGGCATCACCTGAAAACAAACCATAATTATGATTGAATATTCCAAATAGAAGAAAATTAAATAGTGTAAATACAAGTACCAAAATTCCAAGGGCCAGCATGGTCTTGCCAATTCTATTTTTTCTGAATGAGATAGCACCTATTAAAAAAAATGGTTGTACCAAAAAATAGACTTTTAGTACGTTCCAATATTCTATTGAAAAAAGTGAGGAGATATTAAAATCAGCATTAAGGACCACCGCTCCAAATAATAGTGCCAATATCCCTGTGATTATAGCGAGAATCGTGTACACCAGGGTATATAAAACTACAGTGGTAAACCACTTTGAAGCAAGTCTTTCTTGAATTGAAATTGGAATGGATAGGTATAACTGATTTGCTTTAGGGTCATTAAACTCTTTAAAAATAGAGAATGTGAATAGTACACCCATGGGGATGTAAACCAATCGGAATATGCCGAAAAACTCATCCTGAGACAATTGTTTATCCCAAATCATATTGAAAATAGAGAATAGGAAAATCAAAACAATGCCTACAAGCAGTCCTGTGACAAATGTTCCTTTGTGGATAGTAATGTCACGACGAATGAAATGACCGATTCTTAGCAAACTAAACTCTTTCATCGTTCTGTGTTTGGTTCAAAATTGCATTTATTTTACCAGGAGTACTTAAGACTCCATTGAACAGCAATTCTAGATCTACTTCAGTTTCATTTTTATCTAAACGAGGCAAGATTGCCTTTCCTCCAAAAGAAGATTCCGAATAGATTGGTTCGGTAGAATCATTTGTTGATGGTTTTCCAAACCATAGACCATCAGAGACTTTATCCAAAGGCTGGTCAAAAGCTACTTGGGCATTATCCAAGATCATCACATGGTTTATTAGACTGTGCAAATCTCGGACTTGATGGGTGGAAATAACAATGCACTTGTTTTCATTAGCTATTGAAGCCATTACCTTTCTAAATTGACTTTTGGATGGAATGTCTAAGCCATTGGTAGGCTCGTCCATTAACAATAACTTAGTGTTGGTAGCGATACCAAAAGCTATGAGCACTTTTTTCTTTTGCCCAAATGAAAGTTTTGAAATGACATCGGTAGGAGAGAGCTGAAACTCTTTTATAAGCTCATAAAATTGCTCTTTTGAAAATTGAGGATAAAAGCATGATTGAACCTTTTCAAATGATAGAATCGATATTGCAGGCAACTCAAAATCCTCTGGGACCAAAAATATGTGCTGAAGAGATTGCACTTCTCTTTTTCGCATCTCATTTCCCTCAAGCAGGCAATTCCCATTTTTTGGGAATAGCAATCCGGTCATAATCTTTAGTAAAGTGCTTTTGCCTTCCCCATTTTTTCCAAAAAGGCCGTAGATGTTTCCCGCGGTAAAATCCAAGTTAATAGATTTTAGCACAAACCGGCTATTCGGATAATTAAAATTTAAATGTTTAACAGTTAACATTTATAGTGTATTAGATAACTAGAACACTACAAATATATTTAAAAATATTAAATCCGCAAATATTTTTTCAGAAATGCTTTGGTAAGAACTAGTGGAACCAATGCTTGAGATAAATTAATATAAAAAGGTAAAGCCCCATATTTAGGGGCTTTTGTACTATTTGGACCTCAATAAGTTCAGTTAATATTGAAGAAATTATTTTAGTTTGTCAAAAACAGAACCATAGCCATTGTAGCACCCCATTTGTTCCTGTTATCTGTAAAATTCCTCCATTTCATGAACGCAATTAAAGATAAAATGGATATTCTTCTCCAGCCAATACAGTAAAACTTACTCTCCTTGGCCCAAGGAAAATCCTCTTTTACCATTGAACTCGTATAGATTTTCTGTCTTGATTACATTAAAACTATTTTGATGAAGTTTTGATAATAAGGCAATTACTTGTTCGTATTCAACATTTTCGTATTTGGGTTCCTTGGTTTTGATGTTAGCGGCATTTGCTACAAAACGGCACCTCCAATGGTCGGTGCAATACGTTTCTTTTAACCCACTTGGAAAAACTTTAACGCCTCTATTGGTAATCATTTTGAGTTTCAAGTTATGTGACTTTATTTGCTCCAAACCATTTCCGATAACTTGTGGGTCATTTCCTTTCCAATCTATAAAAACATCAACACCAACTAATTCCTTGGTAGATTCTTGTCTTTTGTATTCTGGAATTGTAAT
Organism: Flagellimonas eckloniae; assembly: GCF_001413955.1. Taxonomy (NCBI): domain Bacteria; kingdom Pseudomonadati; phylum Bacteroidota; class Flavobacteriia; order Flavobacteriales; family Flavobacteriaceae; genus Flagellimonas; species Flagellimonas eckloniae. The sequence goes on from NZ_LCTZ01000002.1 coordinate 456,286, forward strand.
TGTTCCTGAACCTTTGGATAACGAGCTTATAGGTAGTTTTTTGGGAGTGGTGCCTAAACGTTCAATAATAGCCTCAGCAAATTCCTCGGTGCCTACCTTTTTAGTGCTTATTGACTTTTGGTAGACATCAGCGGTATGAATACCATCTTCCAGAGTTGCCAACCATGCATTCTTGATGTTGTCGGCCACTTCTGCTTGACCGATATGGGCCAACATCATAACTGCCGCATTTAATAATCCTGAAGGATTAGCAATTCTTTGCCCTGAAATATCGGGTGCTGATCCATGAATTGCCTCGAACATTGCAATATTCCTTCCAATGTTGGCAGAACCCGCCATACCAACAGAGCCTCCAATTTCAGCAACAATATCAGAAATAATGTCCCCATACAGATTTGAGGTGACAATTACATCGAAATCTTCTGGTGAAGCAGCAATTTTTGCGGAACCTATATCAATAATTTGTGAGTTGCTCTCAATTTCGGGGTACTCCAAAGCGATCTCTTTAAAAACGGTATGAAATAGGCCATCAGTTAATTTCATGATGTTATCCTTTACCATGCAGGTTACTTTTTTTCTATTGTAAGCCCTGGCATACTCAAAAGCGTAACGCACAATTTTCTCACAGCCTGGCCTGGTAATTAGTTTAAGGCATTGTACAACATCTTCTGTTTGTCTGTGTTCAATACCGGCATATAGGTCTTCTTCATTCTCTCTAATGACCACAATATCCATAGTAGGAAAGTTGGTCTTTACAAAAGGATGCAAGGCATTGACAGGTCTTACGTTGGCAAATAGGCCCAATGATTTTCTTAGGGTAACATTGAGGCTTTTATAACCTTTACCTTGGGGGGTAGTTATAGGAGCTTTTAAAATAACCTTGTTTCGTGAAATAGCATCCCAAGCTGCTTCGGTAATGCCTGAACTATTACCTGACAAATACACCTGCTCTCCAATTTCCATGGATTCAGTTTCTATCTTGGCACCAGCCGCTTTCATGATATTTAAAGTGGCCTTCATAATCTCCGGGCCTATACCATCACCATGGGCTACGGCAATTTTGGTTGTCTTGGTTAAAACCGAATTCTTTTCTGATTCTAAAACAGGGATACTTTCCATACGCTTTGAAATTTTTAAGTTTATCAAAGGTCTGAAATTGAACTCATAAAGTTTTATTTATATTTAATATGATAAATATTAATTTTTTTTATGATAAATAAAAAAGCATAGAAGCTTGAACAATTAGTCCAAGTTTTCTATACTAAAAAAAGAAAACTATTGATATTGATGAAAACACCAATCATCTTCAACTACTGCTTATGGGAAATTGGACTAAATTCTAACAACAACATAGCCACGTCTAGTTTTTCTATAGTGATTTCCGTTCCAAAAGTAGTAACGCTTCCCCTTGACCCTCAATATTTTGTAGTTGGCAGGTCTCGTCTTGACAACGGTAACATTTGAATTGTTGGTTGTCACAACCCTGGTGCGTGTAGCACAGGATGAAAGGCTTAAAAGCGCGATACTAAAAAGTAAAACAATATGTGATTTCATGATATTAAGTTTTCACTTAAGACTAAAACCAGTAACTAAGGTTTAAGTATTTAGGATAAAAACTCATTTAATCGTTCAAAAACAGAACCCCAGCCGTTGTAGAAGCCCATTTGTTCTTGTTGTTTGCAATATTCCTCAGTTTCATGAACGCAATTAAAGGTAAAATGGGTTTTTTCGCCATCTGCCTTAAAAATCGCCTGTATTTCAACACCTTCAGTCATGGGTTTAAAGTCCGCCGTTGAAATAATTTTTTCATGCTCCACAATCTCAATATAGCGGCCTTCAGAAATAAATTCATTGCCATCTGGCATCCGCATGGAGTACTTCCAATTTCCACCAACTTTAAAATCATGTTCCAAAACTTTGGTCTCCATTCCTTTTGGCCCCCACCATTGCGCAATATGCTCTGATTGTGTCCAGGCTTCCCAAACCAATGCAATGGGAGCATCAAAAGTACGTTCAAGGGTTAATGTTCTGTTTTTAGGGTTGTTTACTTCACTCATTTTTTTTGTTTTTGTTCTGTAATTGGGTTAGGTAATTTTCAAAAGAATCCAGCTTTTCTTCCCATAGATTTTTATATTGATCAATCCATAAAAAAGCTGGGATAAGGTTTTTGGGTTGAATAATACAGTAGCGTTCCCTTCCTTTTTGATTAAAGGTGACTATACCACATTCTTCCAGAATTTTTAAATGCTTCGAAATGGCTGGTCGGCTAACATCAAATTTTTCAGCAACAGTGTTTACTGTAAGTGCTTCTTTTGATAGAAGCTGAATGATATCCCTTCGTACGGGATCGGCAATGGCCTGAAAAACATCTCTTCGCATTTTATTGTGTAACTGAATGGTTACAAATATAATGTAATCATTCGGTTACGCAAATATTTTGATGTTATAACGCAGTTTTTTCTGCTAAAAAATAACGCCTTTCTATTTTAGATTTAGTTGGTATTGATTCCGCGACCTTCTACCTTTGTGAAAATTCAACAATTGAATCGCACAATAGCCATATTACTTCTAATATGTTTCCACGCACAACCAATGATGATTGCTTCTGTATGGATAGACTATTGTGTGAACAATGATTATATAAAGGAAGTTCTCTGTATCAATAAAGAGCGGCCTAAATTGCAATGTGATGGTAAGTGTTACTTGGCCAAGCAATTAAAGAAGCAATCACAACAAAAGGAATCAAAGGAAAAAGGAGTTGTTATTGAACAAAGCATCACTCCCGTATTTTTTGTTGTGATTCAAGATTTCGTCTTCAGAAAAAAAGAATCTTTATCAACTGATAAAAACCACTACTATTTCAACCACTATCAATTACTTTTTGATAGTGAAAAGGATAGACCTCCAATAATTTCTTCCGAGTTCTCCAAATATTTGGCTTACTGCTAAATAACAATTTAAAAATCTATAAAAATAATAATAACGCGAAGCTTTGGGCTAGAGCTGGCCCTTACTCGCATATATAAATATTCTAATGAAATTATTTAAATTTTTCATAGCGATACTGCTATGCAATACTATTATGTCTTGTTCTAATGACGACGATATGGAGTCGCTTGATGGACAATTTGGGAACCTAGTCATAAAATTTGATAATGGAGTTGAAGACCAAGATTTCATTTTTGGTGTAAACTATAGCAAATCTGCTAATGAGTCCTATCAACTGGAAACACTAAAATATATTATCAGCAATATTGAATTAACTGATGCAGACGGTACAACTTTCATGTATCCAACAGATGATAATGTCTTTATTGTGAACGAAGCCGATGCAAACAATGCTGGAGAAATCTGGATTACCTTAGAAGGCATTCCTGCGGCAGATTATACCAAAATATCCTTTGGTGTTGGCATAGATCAAGAACGTTATGGGCTAGGTGCAGAAGGCCAAGGCGATTTTTTGCAAACGGCACAGGATGAAGAAATGTTATGGTCATGGGCCACAGGTTTTCGCTTTATACGATTAGACGGGGTCTATTCAGATAATTCAGTAACCGATGAGGCACTCAATATACATATGGGTAGTGTAGGGACCAGTCTTGACAATTACCGTGAAGTAAGCTTGGATTTACCCAATACGGTATTGGTAAGGGAAATGGCTGAACCAGAAGTACATATCAAAGCAGATATCTCATTGGTTTTTGATGGGCAAACATCAGTTACCTTTTCAGAAGGTTATAGTCAAGTTCATACGGATGAGACTACTACTCCGATTATTGCCGATAATGTTATGGGAATGTTCGAGGTTCATCACGTGCACAATAATTAGATACATAAACCTTGTGCCGCAGTATTTACTGCGGCACAACATTCTTTTTATTCAATGGACAAAAAAATCGTATTGGTTTTTGTGTGCACTATTTTTTTCTGGAGTTGTAACAATGACAGTCCTGAAAATGAATATGTACCTATAAACCTAACAGTGAAACATCCGGAAAATTTTCCGGAGATTAAATACACTCTCAGCAATAATCCTGTTACCGAGCAGGGTTTTGAATTAGGTAAAAAATTGTTCTATGATGGCAAGCTTTCAGCAAATAACAGTATACCCTGTGCATTTTGCCATGAGCAAGCATTTGCTTTTACCCATCACGGTCATACGTTGAGTCATGGTGTAAATGGTGGAATTGGGTTTAGGAACTCGCAGCCTATACAAAACTTGGCATATTTTTCTGAGTTTATGTGGGACGGTGCTGCATCACATTTGGATTTACAACCAATCATTCCCATTACCAGTGATTTGGAAATGGGGGAGACGCTATCCAGCATAGTTGATAAACTTAAAGCGGATAGTTACTATCAAGAACAATTTCCACTAGCGTTTGATGATGGCGAGATTAACAGTGAAAATATACTCAAAGCACTTTCACAATTCATGCTCATGATGGTTTCCTCAAATTCAAAGTATGATAAATATGTAAGAAAAGAAGAAGGCATAGAATTCACGGACACTGAACTTGAAGGGCAAAGTATCTTTAAAGCCAAGTGTGCATCATGCCATGCAACAGATTTATTTACGGACCAGAGCTATCGGAACACAGGTTTGCCCATAAACCCAAAATTGGATGATAAAGGCAGATTTAATGTTTTAGAAAACCCAGATGACCTCTACAAATTTAAAGTGCCAAGTTTACGAAATGTGGAAAAAAGCTTTCCATATATGCACGATGGTCGTTTTGCTTCCTTGGAAGCGGTTCTGGATTTTTATAACGATGGTATGGTTGACAATGGAAATGTTGATGAAAGTTTACTACGAAGTGACTCAAGTTTTGGCATTTCACTTACCGATGAAGAAAAAGGACAATTGATAGCCTTTTTAAAAACGCTTACAGATGATGAATTTTTAAACGATACACGTTTTGCAGAATTTTAAACAATACATATTTTCACTTTTACTGATTCTTTTTGCTCAGATAGCTTTTGCAAAAGTCATAAACCATTGTGATACATGGCATGAAAAAAGCATAAAACCCTACTGTGATTTATGCGGATGTGCTACTAATAATGGAAATTTTGGGTTTGGAACACTGTCCAACAGCAATTTTATTGGTTTTCGCTATATCCACCAGAGTTTTGAGTCTAGAGATGGGATTTTTAGTGATTCACCCAGTAGTAATGAGTACTTGAACACCTATCAACTTTGGACGCAAGTACCAGTATTCCAAAGCTTTTATATAACGGCCAGTTTGCCCTATCAAGATTTGAAAAGAACCTTTGAGAGTGGTTCGGCAACTGAATCACTCAAAGGTATAGGTGATGCAAATGTGATGGGCTGGTATAAATTACAGTTTTTAAAAAAGCAGAATAATGACTCTATACCTTACCCGGTAGGGCGTCCCCTTTCCAGACATTCCATCCAGATTGGTATAGGAGCTAAACTGCCAACCGGAGAATTTGAGGAACGGCTAACCAATCGAGTAAATCCTGGTTTTCAGGTAGGGACTGGTAGTTTTGACGGAATTTTTTCATTGGGATATAATTATGGAGGGGACAAAATTGGCTTCAATGCACTTTTTACCTATTACCAAAAAGGGGAAAATAAAAATGAATACCGTTTTGGCAATCAATGGAGCTATGCTGGAAACCTGTACTATAAATTGGCTTTAAATACATTTTCATTGATGCCTTTTGTTGGGATTTCTGGAGATGATTATGATACTATTAAGCAGTTTGGGGAGACGCTTCAAGATACTGATGGTCAGATTTTAAACGGAACATTTGGCGCGGAATGCACAATTGGTCAATTCATACTTGGTGCAAATGCATCGTTGCCAATTTCCCAGGATTTATTTGGAGGAAACGTGCAGGCTAATGAACGCTTGTCTGTATATGTGAATTTTTCCTTGTGATTATGTAATGCTTGTTGCGAATGAATGTTAAAAGAGGTGTTTATAATGATTTTTGTAAACACCTCTTTTCATTAATTTGGGTTTGAGATAAATCAGATTTGGTTGGAACTATGATTTAATTTCCCTCCTCAGTTTTATAATGTCTGTTATATGGGTGTAGATTACAATCGGCACAATAGTAGCTGGCAATAAAACAAACGGAAAATAATTTATCCCTTTATTGGGTTGGTCAAATGCAAATTGTTGAAATGGGAGCTCAGCCGATAATATCCCATTTGTCAGAATAAAGCTTACCAAAAAAAGACCTACAAAGTTCCATGCAATCAGTATCTTTTTCGATACTTTGTTTTTGAGATAGAGTAGACCCATGATTGGGGCGGTAAGTCCAGCCAGAATATCAAAATTTCTTCCTTCAAAAGTCATTAGTTCAGGAATCATTTTATATATAAAGAGATAGAGCAATACAATTTCAACGGGTACTCTTATGATATGCAGAAAAGTACTGATTCGTATATTTCTGTTTTTATCCATCCACTTTAAAACCTTTGGTGTAAGACCCAGGATTATAAATAGGGTTATAGGAATTAAGACCAATGCAAATCGAGGGGGTATTTTTTCTGTTTCCTGATAAAATCCAGTGTACGCCAGAATCGACTGAATTATTGACCAAACAACAATGGATAAGGTCAGAAAACGTGACTTTCCATTGGCATAATGAAACAACACAATTGTCGCTAGACACGTTATCAAAAACAAAATTTCAATCCAATTTGGCAAATTATCTATCATGTGCTTAACTTTTATTGATTACGCTATCCTATTGTAGCATTCTTAATCACCAAGTATTTTTGTTTCAAATCCATCAATACTTTCAGTGTTTTTATTGCTCCAGTATGCCTCTATTCCCTCTTTTCCTTGTTTTTGGGCCCAAGAATCCAACATGGTTCTTTCTTCATTGAAATCCATATACGGAACGGCGAATCCACAAGAAGTTTGAACAAGGTCAATATCCATCTCAATAATTTGTCTAGCACCTGTATTTTCATCAAACAACGCTACATATTTGTTGAACTGCTCGTGCCTATTGTGGTAAATTTTTGCATGACCATACAATCTTAGGATTAGGGGTTTACCTTCAAAAGCGCAAAACATGATTGTCATTCTATCATTTTTCAGCAAATGTGCGGCAGTTTCATTGCCACTACCGGTTAAATTCAACCAAACAATCTTATTTTTCTCAATCACCCTAAAGGAATCCATCCCTTTTGGCGATAAATTAATGCGCCCTTCACTTGCTGCTGTCGCAACAAAGAATATTTTTTGATTTTCTATAAACTCTTTTAAGGTAGGAGTAATATGGTCTAAAAGTTTTGACATTTATTCAAATTGAATACCATGCAAAAATGCAGTGCGGTTTTGAAGTTTAAAAATAGTGAATTTCGAAACTTAAATTGGTCTATTGGCAACAGTTTATACTGCAATTATCATTGGATTGTGTCCAATTTTAAAATTACAGGAGTTGGCAATAAAACACATCTTATTTGCTTCTACATGCAGCTCATTTGCTCTTTGTGTATTATCCGAATTTTTGATTTTCACAATAGGGTTTAAGGTTACTTCGGAAAATTTTCCACTACCATCTGGCATTTCTTCCATCACCCCTGTGGCGTTATCAACATATTCAGTGACTACTATTTTATGTACAGAACATAGATGCAGATACCATAACATGTGACATGCAGAGAGGGAGGACAAAAACAAATCTTCAGGATTGTATTTTGACTTATCTCCTAAAAATGAAGGGTCCGAAGAACCATTTATAGAATCATATTTTCCATCGGTGGATATTTTATGGTTTCTATTGTATGCTTTATAGTTTTGCGTGCCCTTTCCTTCATTTCCGGTCCACTCAACTTTAATTTTATAATTGTGTTTTTTCATTTATTTGCATATGACTGGCATGGAACCCAAGGCATCAATTTATAATTTTAACCATTTGACTATGAAACCATTTGTCAGTTTAAAAATATAAAATTGAATTCACTTATCAAGTCCAATAAATAGGGGAGTATCATGGTATGCGTACCATGATCAATCCCAAAGCGGTTTATGCGTGCTGATTGCAATCCTATTCCAGACATTTATGGTGGCAATGGCCATGATAATCTGTGAAAAGTAATGTTTGTCAAATAGCGAAATTGCTTTTTGATAGGTTTCATCGGTCAACCCATTTCTATGAATCAGGGTAACTTCTTCGGTAATTTGAAGAATAAGCTTTTCTTCCTTTGTAAATAAGTCAGCGGTTTTCCAAGCATCCAATAAAAAAAGACGTTGTTGACTTTCACCATTTTTTATGGCTTCTTTTGTATGCATGTCTATACAAAAAGCACATCCATTAAGTTGCGAAGCTCTAATTTTTATTAGCTCGTAATGAACCTTACTTAATCCACTTTGTTTCATATAATCCTCTAAACCAAAAATGGCTTTATAGGCTAAAGGTTCCGCTTCATCAATTTGAATTCTTTTATCCATTTTTAAGTGTTTTTTAAATTTTGACGCTAAGTTATTAGTACCAATCCTCAAAAAACTTAAACAGGTTTAAGAACGTTTTTTTGCGCGTATTTCACTTACATATTCTGGGGTGAGGCCCAAAAAAGAAGCAATTAGATATTGGGGAACGCGTTGGGCAAATAATGGAAACTGTTCGGTAAAATGAAAGTAGATCTCCTCTTTAGTAAGACCAAACAAATACCTCATTTTAACCAAGGCAGCGCCATAGGAAATTTGATAAATGGTACGGAAGTATTTTTCAAGTTGTGGAAATTCTTTTAATAATTGTCCTTGTTTGTCATGCGTAATTGTAAGGAGTCGTGTGTTCTCGACAGCTTGAATGGAAAAATCTGTTGTAGTTTGATTTAGATAAGCTAAATCATCTGTTATCCACCAGTTTTCAATCGCAAATTGAACTGTACGCTCTGTACCCTTATCATTTAAAAAAAACATATGGAGACAGCCTTCCAATACAAAATGGTTATGCGTGCACATATTCCCTGCTTCCATGAGCACTTCTTTTTTCTTTAAAATCCTAATTTCAAAAAAAGGAAGTATTTCCTGAAAATGCTCTTCAGTTAGTTCCAGATATTTATTAAAATGATGGAAGAGTTGTTTTGGCATACTTCATCATTAATCTTGATTTTAACCTTCTATTAGGAGGTAGGTGTCAATCCTCCCATTCCGTATGAAAAACTCCTTCTTTATCCAATCGCTCATAGGTATGGGAACCAAAATAGTCTCGCTGCGCCTGTATCAAGTTTAAGGGCAATCGGCTGCTGGTATATGCATCAAAATAAGTCAAGGCATTGGAAAGTCCCGGCAATGGAATGCCATTTGCAGCTCCATAAGCGACCAACTCGCGGGCAGAACCAACGGTTTCCTGTACTTTATCAACAAAAGAAGGTGAAAGCAATAAGTTTTGTAACCCAGGCTCAACTTTAAAGGCTTCCGTAATATCGGCCAATAGTGCGGCGCGAATAATACAGCCTGCCCTCCAGATTTTGGCAATTTCACCCAGTTCCAACTCATATCCATACTCCTTTGAGGCATCAGCCAATTGATGCATGCCTTGTGCATAGGTAATAATAAAGGCAAAGTACAATGCACTTTCGGTCTTGTTTATCAAAGTCTTCTTTACTACAGGTTCTGGTGTAGGACGACCGTACAGAGCATCTGCTTTTACCCGTTCTTCTTTTAGAGCAGATATTTCACGCATGCTTACCGCAATATCTATGGTTGGCACAGGAATCCCTAAGTCCATGGCATTTTGCGAGGTCCATTTCCCGGTTCCTTTTTGTTTTGCCTTGTCCAATATTTTATCAACCAGATGCCCTTCTCCCAAATCGTCTTTTTGCTCAAAGATTTCAGATGTAATTTCAACTAGGAAGGATTGTAATCGTCCAGCATTCCATGAAGCATAGGTCTCATGGAGTTCTTCATTCGTCAAATCCCCAGCTTTTTTCAAAAGGTCATAGATTTCCGAAGTCAGCTGCATCAATCCATATTCAATGCCATTATGAACCATTTTCACATAATTCCCTGCCGATTTAGGACCTAAATAGGCTACACAAGGTTCTCCCTTATATTTTGCGGAAACCGCTTCAAAAATGGGTTTCACATGTTGATAAGCATCCCGTGAGCCTCCAGGCATAATGCTTGGCCCTTTTCTTGCTCCTTTGGCTCCACCGGAGACCCCGGCCCCAAAGAAATTTATGCTTTTCTCTTGTAAATAGGCCTCTCGACGGTCTGTATCGGTAAAAAAGGAATTCCCTCCATCAATAATGATATCTCCCTTGTCCAAATGTGGAAGTAAATTTTCAATAACAATATCAACAACTTTTCCAGCCGGCACTAGCAACATAATTTTTCTTGGTGTACTCAATCCATTCACAAAAGTGACAACATCCGAAGTGGCATTTACTTTCGCAGAATCTCCACCTTCTTCAATCAGTGCGCTTACTTTTTCTTCATCCAGATCGTTGCCAAAAGCAGTAAAACCATTATCCGCAACGTTTAAAATAAAATTACGCCCCATCACCCCAAGTCCTACCAGACCAAAATCGTATGTATTTGCCATTCTCATTGTTTTTTCACCTAGCGCTAATCAAAAACTAAGTAAGTTGTTTGTTCAATTCCGAACCTAAAATAAACGTTATATTCGTTATGCTCAAAATTAAATGGTTTTGTAAAATGTTTTTTTGAAAATAACATTTTGAGCCTTCTAGTTTTGGACACCCTAAACGGGAATACAAATACCTTTATGAAAAAGACCAACAACCAAATGCTTGTTATTTTTGGAGCTTCGGGAGATTTGACCGCAAGAAAACTAATACCAGCTTTGTTCAATTTATATGTTGCAAAACAATTGCCCAAAAATTTCGTGGTTTTAGGAGCAAGTAGAAGTGACCTTACGGATGAAGAGTTCAGGGATAAAGTGGTCAATAAAAGTCGATATCTGAAAGCTAAGCTAGATGACTTAAAAGAAAATTTTATCAAGGGCTTTACGGATATGTTTTTTTACGAAGATTTGGGTGGAGATTATACTTCTGAATATAGTGGACTTTCCAAACGCATATCAAAATTAAATATAGCGCATGGTACAGATAACAACTATATGTTTTACCTGTCCACACCTCCAAATTTGTATGAAACCATTGCAAAAAACCTATCAGAAGTTGGTTTAAGCAGTCAGCAAGAAGGATGGAAAAGGTTGATTGTGGAGAAACCTTTTGGGTATAGCTTGGAAAGTGCCAAAAAACTGAATTCAGGACTTCAACAATACTTTAAGGAACCACAGATTTACAGAATTGACCATTACTTGGGTAAGGAAACAGTACAGAACCTGTTGGTCACTCGATTTTCCAATAGCATTTTTGAACCTCTTTGGAACAGAAACTATATTCATCATGTTGAGATTACCAATGCCGAAAGCGGAGGTGTTGAAAAAAGAGGCGGGTATTATGACAAGTCGGGTGCGTTGCGGGATATGTTCCAAAACCATCTTTTACAAATAGTTTCCCTTGTTGTGATGGAACCTCCAATTGGTGATCAGCCTGAAGAAATCCGGAATGAAAAAGTCAAGGCATTGAAGTCATTGCGAATTATGCGCGATGAGAAAACCCTCTTTGACAATACCATTCGAGCACAATACGTGGCCTCGGAAATTAACGGAGAAAAAGTAAAGGGGTATCGAGAAGAAGATGGCGTTGACCCAGATTCTACAACCGAAACCTATGCTGCAGTAAAATTTTTCGTAGATAATTGGAGATGGCACGGCGTTCCTTTTTATGTGCGAACAGCAAAACGGATGCCAACAAAGGTAACGGAGATAGTTATTCACTTTCAGCCCCCACATCATCAAATTTTTAGGGATTCCGGTGCTAGCAGCAAGGATAATAAATTGATAATTCGCATTCAACCTGATGAGGGAGTGTTGATCAAGTTTGGGGTGAAAGTTCCAGGACAAGGTTTTAAGGTGGAGCGTGCGAATTTAGATTTCTATTATTCCAGTTTAGCGGAAACCTATGTAATGGAAGCTTATGAACGACTTTTGTTGGATGCTATGCAGGGAGATGCCACTTTATATGCAAGAGCTGATGAGGTTGAAGCGGCCTGGGAATTTGTGGACCCAATTCTGGACTACTGGAAAAATGGAAAGGATGTACGAATGTATGGTTATGCAGCTGGTGTTTGGGGACCCGAGAATGGTGACGAACTTATAGATGATTTAGGGACATGGCGTAACCCTGGAGAGAATTTAGCGGACGACCCTGGATTTTGTGTTATTTGTTAGGTTTAGTTATCAGTTATCAGTTATCAGTAGTCAGTTCGAGCGCAGTCGAGAACTAATCAATCAATTGTTATGGAATTAAAAATATATAAAGATAAGAACGAAGTAGCCCAACAGTTTTCAGACTATTTTGCTGAATTGGTGAAAGGGAAATCCAATTTCCATGTGGCGCTATCCGGGGGAAGCACTCCTAAAATAGTATTTGATGTACTTGCTTCGGATTACGGTGATAAAATTGACTGGAGAGAGATTCATTTTTATTGGGGGGATGAGCGCTGTGTAGCGCCAACTGATGATGATAGTAATTATAAAATGACATTGGAACATCTTTTTTCCAAGATTGAAATCCCTGAAACAAACATCCACAGAATTTTAGGGGAAAACGACCCGATTTCGGAAGCAATGCGTTATGCGAACCTTTTGGAAATCAATTTGGATAGAGTGGAAGGTACTCCGCAATTTGATTTGGTGATTCTGGGAATGGGAGATGATGGCCATACTGCATCAATTTTTCCACATGAAATTGAACTTTGGAATGCTAAAGATCATTGTGTAGTGGCCACGCATCCAGATTCGGGTCAAAAACGGGTTTCTATCAATGGTGAAGTCATTAACAAGGCTAAAGAAGTTGCTTTTTTGGTTACGGGTTCGGGAAAAGCAGAAAAAGTAACGGCTATTCTTGAAAAAGGAGAAAGCTATGAAACGTATCCGGCTTCTTTGGTAAACCCAAATTCTGGGAAATTAATTTGGTTTTTGGATGAAGATGCCGCTTCTGGACTGAATTAATCTAAATCCAGTTGTACATTTTCCTTGGCAAGATACTCCAGGTATTCGTCCACTTTAAAATTTGAAGATTCATATTTGTTGTCCCTTGAACTAGCTGAAGCCTTTCGTTCCATACTTCTTGCAAAACGCCGTATCCCTTGTTTATTGTTCAAAATTAGACCCGGAATAACAATATTCTTTCCATTGGTATCCTTGGCAACCATTGTAAAATACGAGGAATTACAATGTTTGGTTTTCCCAGTCGTAATATTTTCAGATTCCACCCGAACACCCACCACCATAGAAGTTCTTCCGGTATAATTAATGGAAGCTTTCAGCGTAACTAATTCCCCAACCTCAATGGGGTTTAAAAAATCTACCCGATTCACGGAAGCAGTTACGCAATAGGCTTGCGAATGTTTTGAAGCACAGGCAAATGCAATCTGGTCCATTAAATTTAAAATATGTCCTCCGTGTACCTTTCCGCCAAAGTTGGAATGGGAGGGAAGCATAAGTTCAGTTATGGCCACGTTTGATTCTTGGGATGTCTTGAATTTTTTCATGCTAATTTTTGAAATGTGGCGATGCTTCGGGTTGCACGTTTGTGATAAAATATTTGGTATCGCCCAACCAAAAGAATGTGGAATACCGTTCCTTATAGGTGACTTTCACGTATCGACCTTGATATTCCTTCATACTTTCAATGACTTCTTCTTGACTATCTTCAACCGAAAAGGAAAAAATATTTGTCCCCGATACTCCTTGGCTTATTTGCCCTTCCCAAGTTTTCACCAAAACACCTTTTCTACTAAACTTGATTAACTCTCCCGAGCGATAACCCTCACTAAACGGGACATAATAGATAAAGGCAAAGTAAGCAGCAATTCCCATAAGGATAACAGAAATACCTATAAATAGAATTTTTCTCATTATTTACAGTTCAAGGGTTGGTTCTTCATAATCATCTTCTTCAGCACGTTTTAAAATGGGTTCTGGAATTGACTTCTTTGCTTTCGCTCCCATTTTTTTTAATTTTTCAATGCTGGTAACAATGTTCCCACGACCCTCCACCAATTTGTTCATGGCACCACGGTATTCTGTTTTTGCCTCGTCCATTTTTTTGCCCACTTTGGTCAGATCGGTTACAAACCCTTCAAACTTATCATAAAGCGCACCTGCTTGTCGTGCAATTTCAATAGCATTTTTTTGCTGTTTTTCATTGTTCCACATAGTGTCTATGGTTCGTAACGTAGCCAATAGGGTGGATGGAGTAACAATAACGATATTTTGTTCGAATGCTTTGTTATACAAGGAGTTATCATGATTTATTGCAACTGCAAATGCAGGTTCAATAGGAACAAAGAGTAACACAAAATCAGGGCTTTCCATCTCATACAAATCCTCATACTTTTTGGCCGAGAGCTGCTCTACATGTTTCCTCAACGAATTGATGTGGTCTTTTAGATGTTTTTCCTTGAGTTCATCTTCGGCGTTGGTATAACGTTCATAATCGGTCAATGAAACCTTGGAATCTACCACCATCTTTTTACCATCTGGAAGGTGGATTATTACATCTGGTAAAACACGACTTCCATCTTCAAGGGTAAAGCTTTGTTGCACGCTGTATTCGCGATCTTTTTCCAAACCAGATTTTTCCAAAACACGCTCCAAAACCAATTCTCCCCAGTTTCCTTGCATTTTACTATCTCCTTTTAAGGCCTTGGTTAAATTTTCTGCCTCTTGGGTAATTTTAAGATTCTGATTTTGAAGGTTGAGCAATTGCTCTTTTAATGCAGAATGTATACTGATGTTTTCCTTTTGGGTGGCTTCCACTTTTTTCTCGAACAACTGAATTTTTTCCTGAAGCGGGTTTAAAATTTGTTTTATGTTTTTTTGATTCTGCTCCGTAAACTTGGTGCTTTTTTCATCAAGAATTTTATTGGCCAGATTTTCAAATTCCTTGGTGAATTTTTCCTGTAGCTTCTCTACCTCTTCCTTTTGTTCCGTATTAATGCGCTGCAGATTTTCTAAATCGGCCTGGTAACGAACTATTTGATTCCCCTGCTGTTCTTTTTCGGATTGTATTTGTTTTTTCTCCTCATCTCCAGTAAGTAACTTATTGTTTAAGTTGTTGATTGTACTGTTCAATTGCTGTTCCCGTTCGCTCCAAACACTTTCATTGGATTTGGTCTTTAATTTTTGGATATACATGCCCAAAAACAAGCCAATTGCTATTGCCAACACTCCTACAATTACATAAATCAATTCGTTGCTCATAGAATTTGTTTCACTGGATAAAGATAATATTAATGTCATTCCGAGGGAACGAAGCGAAGAGGAATCTAATATAGATTTCTCACGCTCTATAAAACTCGGTTCAAAATGACCTGTGTCACTTATTCACCTTAAAAGAACCGGTTTTGGCATCAAACTTTACCATTTCGGTTGGGAATAGCTTTTCAAAATGCTTTTGTTCAATTAGTTTGCAAGGTTCTCCAAAAGTATTTTTGACTCCATCCAATATCAATATAGTATCGCATAACTGAATGGCCAAATCAATTTCATGGGTGGTAAAGATGATGGTCTTTTGTTTTTCATGAGCTAATTGTTGCAACAATTTTAGAATTTGAACCTTATGGTATAAATCTAGATGGGTAGTTGGCTCATCCAACAAAATCAAGGGAGTATCCTGTGCCATTGCTCGGGCAATTAATACACGTTGCAATTGACCATCGCTTAACTCGTGGCATTTGTTGTGGCGTAGATCATTCAATAAAAATGCCTCCAAACTATGTTGAACATACATTTTATCCGAAGAAGATAAGGAGCCAATCCAATTGGTATAGGGATGTCTTCCCAGAGCAATGAGCTCTTCAACGGTAAGATTTTTAGAAGAGGGTTGTTCTGTTAGCACTATACCAAGCTCTTGAGCCAATTGCGAGGAAGAATACTCATTTGTAGCTTTATTTTTTATTCTGATTGAACCTGATAGTTTTGGTTGTAGATTACCCAGAGTTCGCAGCAATGTGGATTTACCCACGCCATTGATGCCAACAATTGCACATAATTCTCCGGCATTACAAGAGAAATTGATGTCCTTGGCAACGGTTTTGGTTTTATATCCAATTGCTAGATTTTGGGTTGATATGGTTACCTTCTTCTGTTCCGACATTAAAACAACATTTTACGTTTTCGTACCAACAACCAGATAACGACTGGTGCTCCGACCATGGAAGTTATTGCATTTATGGGAAGCACATTAGCTGAATTCGGTAGTTGTGCGATGGTATCGCAAAGCAGCATTAAAATAGCTCCATAAAGAAAAACTGCGGGTATCAACACTCGGTGATTCATGGTGTCAAAAATTTGTCGGGTTAGATGTGGTACAGCCAAGCCCACAAAAGCAATAGGCCCTGCAAAGGCAGTAATTACGCCTGCTAACAATCCCGTAGCCAATATAATCAGTAGTCTTGATTTTTTTAATGAAATGCCTAGACTTTGAGCATAATTTTCTCCCAATAAAAAGGTATTCAACGTTTTAATGGAAAGAATACTCAATAAAACTCCTAGAGCAACAATTCCACCGAGTAACATTACTTGCTGCGCTGATAGGTTTCCAACACTTCCAAAGGACCAAAAGACAAAGCGTTGTAAGTTCTCCGCATCGGAAAAAAAAGCTAAAACACTTACAATGGCGGCAGTAATGCTCCCGAACATCAAACCAATAATCAATAGTGCCATGGTATCCTTTATTCTATTTGCAACAAGCACTACAACTAATAAGATCAAAAAACTACCAATACTAGAGGCTATGGCAAGTGAAGCATCATTTAAGAATGTAAAAGAAGTAAAACCGGTAATCAATGAAGTCCCCATTAAAAGTAGGGCGGCTCCTAAACTGGCTCCGGAACTGATACCCAGAACAAAAGGTCCTGCTAGTGGGTTGCGAAACAAGGTTTGCATCAGTAATCCGCTTATGGAAAGCCCTCCACCCACCAAAATAGCAGTAAAAGCCTTTGGAATTCTATAGTTCCAAATGATATAATTCCATGAATCAACGTCAACTTTGCCACCGAAGAGAACAGTAAGCATAGCTTTAAATGGTATTGCAATGGAACCCGAACTTATGTTCAAAATCCATGCAAAAAGCAATGCTAGGATAAGAAGCACAAAGGAAATACGATATATTTTGGGTTCTTTCATTTAGCGCAGGGGCAAATAAAATTGAGGCTTGTGATCCGTTAAAAGTTCCGGATGCAAAATGGAAATAAGATCTAGCAATGCCAAATCTGGTCGTTGGGGAGCCAGCTCATAAAAAAGAAGTCCGCCCGTTGCACCTTTATTTATAGCATTTGAGAATATCTTTTTATTAGTGAATGCTGAAAATTTCTGATAATGCGAATTGGCTTCATGAAGCTCTTCGTAGGTAGTATATAAGGAAGGGTTAAACCAAAAATCGGCTTGTACTCCCTTCTCTAAAACGGCTTCCAAGCTTAGTCCAATGCTACCCGTCTTTTTAGTATCTGCCCATAAATAATTGGCATTTGCATCTTTTAGAAATTGTGACATCCAACTATTTCCACCGGCAACATACCATACATCCTTATAAAGTCCACCTGTTAAAACTGTTGGCTTTTGTGTTGCTTTTTGCGCAAGGGTTTTGGCTTTAGTATAGGATTTTTCAATGCGATTAAAAATACTGTCGGCCGCTTTTTCTTTATTGAAAAAAGGTGCAAAAAATTTAATCCATTCAGCTTTACCTAAAGGAGTGGACTCTGTCCAATCGCCATTATAAATTATAGGGATACCCGATCTTTTTAGGGTCTCATAGGCTTTATTGGTGTCGTTGATGCCAAATCCAATAACAACTTCAGGATTTAGCTCCAAAACAATTTCTGTATTTATTTCTTCATTGGTTCCCAATTCTTTTATGGATCCGGAATCGATTCGTTTTCTTGCTTCAGGAGAAGAAATCAGATCAGTATTAGGAAAACCTACTACAGCGTCCAATACCCCTAAAGCTTCCAGTGAGGGAATATGCGTGGTGGATGTAATGACCATTTTTTCAACTGGAACGGGCACTATAGCATCGTAAGCATCTCTTGGAAGTGTGATGGAAGCCAATTTTTCTCTGGGAACAAGGGCATAGGTGAACTTGGTTTCTGCCCCAGGCCAAGCAGAAGTAACTTCCAAAACTTTAAAATTATCGTTTTCCTCAATAGAAAATCCCGTTGCATACCGAAGTGCAGATTCTTTTTGTATTTGTTCAACGTGTAGCGACTTCTTTTTTTCCGTGCAACCAGAAAAAATAACAACAAATAGAATGCTAAACACTTGTGTTAAAAACTGTTTTTTGGACATAGCCCCAAATGTAAGGTTATTTAACTTTTTCAAAAAAAGATTAAACAAAATGATTACATTCGCGCTGAATTTTGGTTTGCACGAAGATTTTTATCGTGCGATTAAAAGGGAATCCGGTGTAAATCCGGAACTGTTCCCGCAACTGTAAGTTTATACCAAACTTGATTTGGTACCTCTTAGGAGGATGTTGTTTTCTTCAAAGCCACTGTTCTTTTGGAATGGGAAGGCAAAACAACATTGAGCAAGTCAGGAGACCTGCCAAATTCAAACAAACATGTTAAACTTTCGGGATAAAGGTTTACGTATGGGTACAGACATACTATTCTCCCGTTTATTCTAGTAAACGAAATGAAAAAAGGTAATTTATTGTTATGCGCTGCTATTTTAGCAGGCACAGGTCTCTTTGCACAAAATTCACAGCAAGATTCCATTCAAATTCAACAACTGGATGAGGTTGTTGTGAGTGATTCACGATTTGAGTTGAAACGTGAAAATTCAGGAAAAACGGTTGTCAAGATTACCGCCGAAGAATTGGAGCGTAATCAAGGAAGAACGATTACAGAGCTTATCAATATTAAAAGTGGTATTGAAATTACGGGAAGCAGGGGGCGTGACGGCTCTGTATTTGGTGTTTTTGCCCGTGGCGGTAGAGGCAAGCAAGTATTGATTATCATTGATGGAGTACGAGTGGCGGACCCTTCATCTTTTTCTGCTGAGTACGATTTAAGACTGCTATCAACACCAGAGATTGAATCCATTGAGATTATTAAAGGAGCAGCTAGTACGCTTTATGGTACCAATGCGGCAACCGCTGTCATCAATATTACTACAAAGAAAAGTTCTAAGGAACAGGTTTCTGGAAATTTCCAATCTACTGTAGGGACAAATCAGACCTCAGATGATCAAAACTATAACCTAGCGAGTTTTGCCAACAGCGCTTTGGTGAATGGCAGCT
The DNA here is from genome assembly GCF_001413955.1 of Flagellimonas eckloniae. NCBI lineage: Bacteria > Pseudomonadati > Bacteroidota > Flavobacteriia > Flavobacteriales > Flavobacteriaceae > Flagellimonas > Flagellimonas eckloniae. The sequence continues at coordinate 475,619 of NZ_LCTZ01000002.1, forward strand.
TAAATAAGTTTAGCTATAGCGTAGGCTTTTCAAATCGATATTCCGATGGGATATCGGCAGCGACCACTCCGGAAAATGAGGAAGATAGTTTTTCACAGTTTAGCACCACTATTAAGCTTGGCTATCAATTTTCGGAAAAATTTGAACTAAATGTTTATGGAAATCAAACCAAATATGACACCGAGTTTGATGCTTCATTTACCGAAGCACCAAATCAAACCAAATTGGACCAAGAAAGAATAGGCGTTTCATCGTCCTTTACATATGGAAAAGGTTCACTGCATGTGAATGCCGCTTATTCCGATTATGAAACGGATTCCAAATCCACTTTTGGAGAAAGTTTATCAGAAGGAAAGAATCTTGTACTGAATCTTTATAACAAATATGTTTATGCGGACAAGATTTATACCGTTGTGGGTGTTGACTATTTAAAAGACGAAGCTATTTTTACGGATACTGAGGAACAGACTATTTTAGACCCTTATGCAAACGTGGTTTTTGTATCAGATTTTGGTCTTAATCTTAACGCTGGGGCAAGGTTCAATAACCATTCCGAATATGGAAATCACTTAGTCTACAACTTTAATCCATCTTACGTTTTTCCTACAACCAATGGGTATGTAAAGCTGTTAGGTTCTTATGCCACTTCATACATTACGCCTAATTTAACACAATTGTTCAGCAGTTTTGGAAATGAGGATTTAGAACCTGAGGAAAATAGGACAATTGAAGGCGGAGTGGAATATGCCGTTAATGATAAGTTACGGTTAAGTACTATTTATTTTAATAGAAATGAAAGAAATAGAATTGGTGCAGATGAAAATTTTATAAGCGCCAATATTTCTGACGAGATAGATGCTACTGGTATTGAAACCGAAATAACATGGAAGCCATCATCAACCTCGACTGTAGATATAAACTATGCCTTTACAGAGCGTAAAGGAGATAATGCTATCCGTATTCCAAAACATAAGGTCAACGCTTCTTTTGCGTACGCATTTTCGGATAAAACCTATGTTTCTCTTACGTATCAATACACAGGAGATCGATTTGATACGGACTTTAGAACTTTTGAAGACGTTGCATTGGAACCTTTTTCGTTGGTGAATCTCTATGCAGAACACCAACTGTGCGATAATTTTAAGTTGTTCATCAATGCCAATAATCTCTTAAATGAGGAATTTGTAGAGGTTATTGGCTTTACTACAAAAGGAAGAAATATTAGCGCTGGTTTTAATCTAAGCTTGTAATTGATTAATTTGATACTATGTTGAAGGTTTGTTCTTTTATGCCCGCTGTTACCCAAATGATTTATGATATGGGTTTGGATGGGCATTTATATGGAGTTACGTTTGAGTGTCCAGAGCAAGCCTTAAAGGAGAAAGAACCTGTGGTTCGCTGTATTTTGGAAGGAAAAAACCTGTCCAGTCAAGAGATTGATGCGCTCTTTTCTGCCAGCAAACATCAAGGCAAAGACCTGTACTATGTTGACGAACCTATTTTGGAGCAGATTTCTCCGGATATCATCTTTACCCAAGATATGTGTGATATCTGCCAAATTGATACAGCATGTACAGCTGCAGCTGTAGCAAATCTTGAAAAACAACCCGAATTGATTTCAATAAGTCCAGAGTCATTGGATGATGTTTTTCAATCGGCTATCACCATTGCCAAGGCAATAGGTAGGGAAGAAGTGGCTTACACCTATTTGGACCGTCTACATAAACGTATCGATACAGTTATTGATACGTTAAGAGAAACGAAAGCGCTTCCTAAACGGGTTATGCTTATGGAATGGTTAGACCCCATTTTTAATTGTGGTCATTGGATTCCACATCAAATAGCATACGCTGGGGGAGTAGATATGCTTTCCAATCCCTCGGGAGACAGTATTGTGACGCAATGGGATAAAATTGTAAAGTATGATCCTGAAGTGTTGATTATAGCTCCTTGCGGTTTTACTGTCAACCGAACTTTGGAAGAAATGCACATATTAACCGAGAAAGAAGGTTGGGGTAACCTAAAAGCAGTTCAGGATAATGCCGTTTTTATTGCAGATTTTGATATGTTCACCCAGTCCTCTGCCAATACCCTTGTTGATGGAATTGAGCTTTTGGCAGGTCTCTTTCATCGAGATGTATTGAAGGTACCGGACAGGTTAATGAATAAGTATACACCGTTCAAGATAAAAGTAGTTCAATAAAAAAGCGGCTTTTTAGCCGCTTTTTTTATTTGTTCAAATTTAGAGGTTTGTCCAAATACATATTATCCTTTAAAGGAGTTTGTATCCTTGAGCTTGTAAAACTTTTTGCGGGCATTTCTACAGCAAAGCTTCGTTTGCTAACCCCTCCTGTAATTTCCTCAATTGCTCTGGCTAACAGTGGCTCATCGGGTTCACCCAAGATTCCTAAATTCGCCAAATCTTCTTCAAGCACATATGTCGGGGCCAAACCAGAAGTATAATCAAAGAATCCATCAGCATTTTCATTCCTTCCTACCAAGGGTTGTATACCCCAGTTATTTTCTGAATTTATTTCATCTTCACGATCTTCATTATATATGAAACTTCCTTCTGGGTCGTCGACCAAAGTGATGGAAAATTCATTTTTGCCACGGGTAGTTTCCCCAATGTGCACCACATCAACATAGGGTGCCAATCCATTCATCACAAGTTCACTTGCCGAAGCCGAACTGTTGGTGGCCAACACATACACCTTACTTAGATTCAGGGTGTTGATAGCAGTCACTCCTGTTGAACTTGCAAAATAATCCTCTAATTGGGCTGAACTCAGTTGCACTTGAATTTTATCATTCCAACGTTGTCGTATATAAAGTTTATCAGTGTCCGTGCTATGAACCATGCTCGCCAATAAACGTGAGGTATTTACGGAGCCACCTGGATTGTAACGCATGTCCAACACCAATTCTGTAGCTCCATCGGCAACAAATTGGCCAAAAGCAGCATTCAATTCCTCATTAAAGTTGCTTAAAAACCTATTGTACATGAGATAAGCAATTTTTGTACCTCCCACATCCAAAGTTTTGGCTACCAAAATTGGATTTTCTACTTGATTCTCAATTTTGGTAAGGGATACTTCCGTACTATTATCTGTAATTGTACCATTTTCAATGTCTGCCAATCCCAAAGTGTAGGTATCGTTATCACCAAATAACAAATCTATATAGTTGCCAAGATTTAATTGTTGACCATCAACCCTTGTGAAAATGTCGCCTCTTTTTATCTCTTTTGTTGATGCATCAGAGTCAGGTAGAACATATTCAACAAAGCCAAAAACATCTTCACTACCAGAAAACTGAACAAGACCAAACTCCAAACCATTACTTTTTGAAACTCCTGATAAATTGCTTACCAATTCCTCGTAATTTTCATTTAAAAAACTAAAGCGGTCCTCCTCAAACAGGAGCACATCAAAATAAAAATCTGAAGGGTCGGAGTTTTGCTCAAGAAATTCCGTAAACTCAGTATCATTTGCAAACCTTGTATCTGAGAGATCATTAACCTCTCCCTGCCAAAAATACCATAGGTTCATTGCCTGCCACATAAAATTTTGGGCAATAACATCGGAACCCGGATCAGGATCTGGAGTTTCTGTATTGACAATTCCATCGTCATCACTTTTACAGCCAATATTAAAAAGCAACAGCGCAAATAAGGGGATCAAGTATTTTTTCATAGCTTTTTTTTGATAAAAATCATCAATTATCGTTCCACTTAAATAAAGAAGGATAGTAGGTATGTGGGATAAAATTATAAATTCTTACAATTTTTGGATACAAAATAGAGACATAAAAGGAGATTACAAATTTTTTGTAACAAAATTCGATATGTGTCGTCGTGATTATGTAGGCAAAATTAAATAGCTTACCAACAACTAAAAAACTAAATGAAACAGGCCGAATTTTTAAACGTGGTGATGCCCTTTAAGGATAAGCTCTTTAGGTTGGCCAAACGTTTATTGGTTTCTAGGGAAGAAGCAGAAGATGCCACACAGGAAATTTTGCTAAAACTATGGTCAAAAAATGAAGCCATGGAAGAATATAAAAATGTGGAGGCCTTTGCGATGACTATGACCAAGAATTTCTGTTTGGACCGATTAAAATCCAAGCAGGCTGGTAACTTAAAGTTGGTCCATAGCAATTATGAGGATGAAAAAACATCATTGCAACGACAACTGGAGACTGAAGATAGTATTGCTTGGATGGAGCGCATTATGGAAGAACTTCCAGAACAACAAAAAATGGTATTGCAATTGAGAGATGTAGAGCAATATGAGTTTGAGGAAATATGTGAGCTTTTAGATATGAAACCAACAGCAGTTAGAGTAGCACTGTCAAGAGCAAGAAAAATGGTACGACAAGAATTAATAAAAAAACATAGCTATGGAATTGGATAACATAGAAAAATTATTGGAAAAGTATTTCGATGCAACAACAACTGTTGCAGAGGAAAAAACATTACAGGCGTATTTTTCCCAAGAAAGTGTAGCAACACATCTGGAGCAGTATAGACCCATGTTCAACTATTTTTCCAACGCCAAGGAAGAGCGGTATACCAAGCAGGTTCCATTAAAACCTAGAAGAAACTATTACAAATGGATTTCCGTAGCGGCCGTAGCAGTTTTAACCTTTGGCATCTATTTTGGTAATGAATACCAAGAGAGAAAACAGGCAGAATATGCCTATAATGAGACAAAAAAGGCTTTTGAACTCTTAGCGGATAATTTTGGAAAAGGCACAGAAAAGGTGGCCTATTTGCAGGAGTTTGAAGTCGCGAAACAAAAAATTTATAACAATAATTAAATCGTAAATAATGAAAAAGAATATTTTAATCATTTTAATAGCCGTACTACCACTTTCAGGTTTTTCGCAATCACTGTTCGATAAATTCGAAGATTTGGATGACGTTACCTCGGTAGTGGTGAACAAGAGCATGTTCAATCTATTGGCAAAGATAGATGTTGAGGTTGACGATAAGGAAGCTCAGGATTTTATGGATATTGCCAGTAGTCTTAAAAGTTTAAAAGTGTTCACTACGGACAATCAAGCTATTGGGGCGGATATGAAAGCTTCCGTGAACAAATACCTTAAGTCTTCAACTATGGAAGAGTTAATGCGTGTAAAGGACAAGGATGCCAATGTTAAGTTCTATATTAAAGAGGGCCGGGATTCCGATCATGTAAGTGAGTTGTTAATGTTCGTTACTGGTCTGAAGGATGTGGAAGCCGACGGGAGAAAGTTTGAAACCGTTTTATTGTCACTAACAGGGGATATTGATTTAAACAAAATCAATTCGTTGACCAATAAGATGAACTTGCCAGATGAACTGAACAAGGCAGGTAAGAAGCAATAAACAGTTTTCGGTTGGCAGAGAATAAATTTTCTGTCAACTGGAAATTGATAGCTGACAACTATAAAATCAATCAATCAAAAACAATATTCATGAAAAATTTAATCGTATTAATTTGCGTGTTGGTATCGGCTCAGCTTTCTTCACAATCCATATTTGACAAATTTGAAGATTCTGATGGAGTTGGCTCCATAACCATTAGTAAAGGGATGTTAGGTATTGTAGCAAGTGCTATGGCCAATAATTCAGATGAGGAAAGCAAGGAGTTTGTAGAATTGGCAAGAGGAATCAATTCTATTAAAATTTTTATGTCTGAAGATAAAGGTGCCGCTGCAGATATGACTACGACTATGAAACAATATGTTAGGTCGTCCAAACTGGAGGAATTAATGAAGGTTAGGGATGGGGATACCAATCTTAGGTTTTATATTAGGAATGGGAAAGATGATGATCATGTTGAGGAGTTACTCATGTTTGTCACAGGGATAGAGGATAATAAGCGAAATAAAGGATATCATAATTTTGAAACAGTCTTATTGACGATGACCGGCGATATTGATTTGACCAAAGTTGGTGCATTGACAAAAAAAATGGATTTGCACCACGGATTGAACAAAGTGGGTGAAAAACATTGATAGGGATTAAAAATCAATCAAAAAAAGAATAGATGAAACATATTTTAAAAGGAGTATTGGTAATGGGATTGGTTTTTTTGGCCTCTTGTTCCTCACAACAAAGTCTACAGGAATATTATGTAGACAATTCTGAAAATCCTAATTTCATTGCAGTTGATGTTCCAGCAAGCATTCTTAAAATGGAAGGTGCCAACTTAACGGATAAACAGCAGGAAGCTGTGGAATCCTTGCGCAAGTTTAACCTTCTAGCTTTCAAAAAAACCGCTGATAATGTGGCCGAATACAAAATGGAGAAAGCAAAAGTTAAGGAAATTCTTAAGAATGATGAGTTTGTAGAGTTGATGAAAATCAATTCAACATATGGTAAAGGCGTCATTAAATATTTGGGGGATGAAGATGCCATAGATGAGGTCATTATTTATGGAGACAGTAAGGAAAAAGGCTTTGCCTTGGTACGTGTTCTTGGAAAAAACATGAATCCTGCCCATATTGCCCAATTGATGCAGGCCATTCAAAAATCTGATTTTGATGGAGAAGGCTTGGGAGAAATAGGAGAATTTTTAAAAGGATAAACCAAACCATCCAAATATGTGAATCCCGAATAGCTTAGGTTATTCGGGATTTTTATTTTTCAAAATTTTAAAATCAAAGGATTTTCTGTGACCTTCTTTTTATATTAGTGTCTCAATGTAAGAACACTAACAAATTACAAAAACTATGGAAAAAGCACAAGAATGGATGAACTACGGTTTGGAATTGGCCAAAGAGTTTGGCCCCAAATTGGTTACCGCAATTCTCATTTATATTGTAGGTTCCTGGATAATCAAAAAGATTATTGGAGCAGCAAGAAAAGTAATGTCAAAAAGCAAGTATGATGAATCCTTGCAACGGTTTTTACTGAATCTAGTCTCTTGGGCCTTAAAAATATTCTTGATAATTATTGTTATTTCAAGATTAGGGGTTGATGTCACAACTTTTGCAGCCGTAATTGCCGCTGCCGGTCTTGCAATAGGCTTAGCATTGCAGGGATCGCTTTCCAATTTTGCTGGAGGGGTTTTGCTCATGATTTTTAAACCCTATAAAATAGGGGATTTGGTAGAAGCGCAAGGTGTTTTGGGAGTGGTAAAAGAAATTGAGATTTTCACAACTAAATTAGTATCTCCAGAGAATAAACTCTTAATAGTACCCAATGGCGCTATGGCCAATGGAAATATTACCAATTATACGGCTGAAGGAAAAATTAGGGTAGATACCGTTATTGGAGTAGCCTATGAAGAGGATATAAAACAAGTTAAAGAGGTGTTGATGGAAGTTTTGACATCTAACCCAAAAGTTTTGCAAGAACCTGCTCCATCTGTAAATGTATTGGAACTGGCCGATAGTTCAGTGAATTTTGCTGTTAGACCTTTCTCTAAACCAGAAGACTATTGGGATGTATATTTTGCTACCTACGAAGGTTGTAAACTTGCACTTGATAAAGCAGGCATTGAAATTCCATACCCACACGAGGTAGAGGTGCAAAAAGTATCGAAATAAAGAAAACATTTTTTTGAATTGGACCCCAGTATTCTATGCTGGGGCTCTTTTTTTCAACCTTTTGACTTAAAAAGGTAGTATTTGGAAAAAAGCATATCTGGATTTTCACATTAAAATTCCCGAACTTCACGTATAAGTTGCTAAAGACAATTAAAACAGTCCTTAGTTAACGTTGGCAGTAATTTGAGGTCAAATTATTTTAAATATGAAAACTTTATCATTTTTATTTCTTGCTCTTTTAATTGGTTGTAAAAAACCCGAAGCAAACTCAGATATTGAAAAGTGGAAAACTGAAATCATGAGTGTAGAAAAATCTTTCAATGACATGGCTCAAAATGACGGATTAGCTAAAGCCTTTTCATATTTTGCTGCAGAAGATGGGGTAATAAAAAGAGGAAAAAACATAATTAAAGGAAAAACCACTATTGGCAAATGGTATGAAAAGGATGTCAGACCGAATGAATCTCTATCATGGACTCCTACTTTTGTTGACGTTAGTAAAAATGGTGATATGGCTTATACTTATGGGAATTATATTTTCACTTATTTAGATTCTTTAGGAATAAAAAAAGAGAATAAAGGAATTTTCCACACAGTCTGGAAAAGACAAAAAGATGGAACATGGAAGTTTGTTTATGATTGAAAAACTTAATACAAATTGCAGTCAACAACTTGTATAGTTAATTGCTAAGTTGGTTAAGACAAGGAAAACCTCCAACAGATTACTATCTTGTCTATCGGAAAAATTAGAGCCTTACTGCTCGCGTCTTTCCTCGGAGTTTCAGTTGCACACGCAAGCTGTAATTCCACAACAAACCATACACGAACACGATAAGTGTAACCCAAATTCAGTAGCCGTTTTTTAAGATACCTTAATGTATTTTGTAATTCCTGAAGTTATAGATGGATTGAAAAGCTACCAATCAAATAAAAATGCACTTTATTATGTAACTTATACCAATATAATTTAGGTATGATTGCTACTAACCAGTAATGGATTTATCGATAAAAAAATAATACTTATGAGAAAATCAATGCTACTAAGGTTTTTGCTATTTGTTGGGTTCGTACTTTTTTACCCTACAATTTCAACTGCTCAAGAAAGAATGATTGAAGGTGTTGTTACAACTTTTGAGGATATTCATGTTGCCAAAGCCAATATTAAAGTAGTAAGAACAAAGGAAGTGGTATTGACTGATACAATCGGTGTTTTTAAAATTACCTGTTTGCCTGGCGATAAAATTAGGGTGAGTGCCAAAGGTTTTAATTCACAAACCTTTAGAGTTACTGAAAATACAACAACGGCTTTTATAAACCTTAAACTTAAACCCAATCCAAAGAACCAAGAACTTGCAGTTGCATACGGACATGTAAAAGAAGGAAAGAACCTCAATGCGGTTACATCAGTAAACCCTGATGACCAAAGGTATGCAGATTTTTACAGTGTTTACCAAATATTAAACCAAATTCCCAATGTTGCGGTTAGCGGGTCAGATGTTATAATTAGGGGCAAAAACTCTATCAATGGAAATGGGGCGGCTTTAATTGTAGTCGATAGGATTATTCAACCGAGTCATTGGTTAAAAAATTTAGTTCCCCAAAACATTAAAAATGTCTCGGTGTTAAAGGGGGTTGCCGCTTCTTCTTATGGAGCTCGAGGCGCTAATGGAGTAATCCTTATAACTACCAAAAAAGGTACTGATTAATATCCAACATTTTATTTAGACCTTAAAAAGCCCTACTAAACCCAGTATAACATGTTGGGTTGTTTTTTTCAACCTGTTGAGTTGAAAAGGCAGTATTTGGAAAATAGCACATTTGTATTTTTACATTAAAATTTCCGAACTTCACGTATCTGCTACTAAAGACAATTAAAACAGTCCTTAGCTTAATGTTGGCAATAAGCTAAAACCACAGTAGTCAAAAAAACTAAACAACATGAAAATTGAAAATAGCGGACTTACTGATATCTCTGAAATATTTAATTTATACAGGATAGCAACTGAATATATGAAATCAAAAAATCAAGTTTATTGGCCTGAATTTTCAAAGGAATTAGTCTTAAATGAAATAGAAGAAAACAGACAATGGAAATTATTGATTGACGAAAAAATTGCTTGTATATGGGCTACAACTCTGAATGACGAATTGATTTGGGGAAACAAAAAGGAGCCTTCGTTATATATTCATCGGATTGCTACCAACCCCGAATTTAGAGGTCAAAATTTGATTATAAAACTAATTGACTGGGCGAATAAATTTGGAAAAAACAAAGACCTAAAGTTTATCAGAATGGATACTGTTGGTTTAAATGAAGGCTTAATAAGTCATTATAGAAAATTCGGATTTGAATTTTTAGGTGCCAAACGACTTGAAAACACTAATGGATTGCCAGAACATTATAAAAATGGAGAAGTATGCTATTTTCAAAAGTCAATAATCTGAACAACAATCGATATGATAATAAATTACAATAATAAAAGATTTAGTCCTGTTGAAAATACTGAAAACGGAGAAACTACAGCCGAAACGATTTTTATATACAAACAAAAAGAAAACATTCTAACGTCTATATATAATGGAGGACAAGTTCTTAGCGGTCATTTAATTGGGCTTGTGGACGAAAATGGCAACATCGAAATGAGGTATCACCAAGTGAATAAAAAAGGAGAATTAATGACTGGAATTTGTCACTCAAAACCAGAGCTGCTACCTAATGGAAAAATCAGACTTTACGAAGATTGGAAATGGACTTCAGGCGATAAATCGAGCGGAAAATCCATTTTGGAAGAAATATAACTCGAATTAAGTAAAACAGAAAAGCCAGTTGCCAATAAACACGATAAGTGTAATCCAGATTCAGTATACCTGTTCTTTTAAAAGATACCTTAAAGCACAGTATGATTTTCCTTTTTCAAATTATTAATTGAATAGTATTCTTCCCAAAGGGTTATCTATCAAAATAATCTACGTTTTTAAATAGAATTCACGAGGTTGATATAGTTCCTTAAAAACGAACGATATCTTAATCTCTGGATGCATGGTAAAACTAAGCCCATCCACAACATTATTAGCTTGACCTTTTCAAAGACCCTCCATTCTCTGACTACAACAATAATCGAGGAACATTATCCTTTAGAAAAGAATACTTTCTAACTAATGAAAAATAAAAAACCACAAGTTTTCAATTAAAATAACATCTAACTATAAAACCAAAAAATATGATCTATAGGAAAATAACATTCTTTGTATTGGGCTCACTACTATTATGTTCTTGCGGTGGATTAAGTAGTAAAGGAAAACAAGAAATAGGTGGCGAACAACTAGAAGAAGATTGGAGACCACCTGAAGGAGATCGAAGACGACCTGAAGGAGGTAGAAGAGAATATGTAGCTGTGCCTACAGCTCCAGGTAAAGCCACGCCTTTATCTGCATTTGATGAATTTAATCCTAATTCGGTAACCATTTCATTTGATGGTGATGAAATCACAATTTCTTCAACTGGTTTTCCTAACCATACCACACCATATTGGCAAGAAACTGATTCTCTGTACATTGAACCTGTAGTTGCCATTGCCCAAACGCCAGGTCGTATGGGTAGCCATCGCGATCGTAGTCATACGCTCACTGTGCCCGCTGCACCAGGATTGGCTGTAAGGAGTACAGCTACAAGTTTGGGCGCTATCGGTATTGCCGTAACTGGTGTACCTATTTTTAATGATTCTGAAGGGCCAGGCAGACCTTTGGAAGAAAAGATTGCAGAAACATTTGATTATGCCGGAGGCCATGTTGGCCCCTCGGGTTATCACTATCACTCAGAGTCTATGGATGTTCCTGAAAATACTACGCTCTCCCATGATGATGAAAAATTAATAGGGATTATGGCAGATGGGTTTTTAATTTATGGCAGAAGAGAGATGGATGGCTCTTATCCTTCGGATTTAGATGAATCAGGCGGACATCTTGGAGCTACACAGCACAGTAATGGCGAAGAATTTTATCACTATCACATTGTAAATGAATATTATTTTGGAAATTTAATTGTGCTCTTCGGTGGCGATTTTATGGGTTCTCCAAACACTATCTTGTAAAAACAACACGTCCTTAAAAATTAAAAAAGACATACTAGAGGAATTTACAATAGTTTGAACAAAACCTCAATTAAACAATTAATTGCTTGGTTTTATAATACTCGTGAAAATCCAAATTCAGCAGCTGTTTTTTGAAAAACTTCTTAAACCCCCGTATAATTCGCTGGAGTTATTTTTTTGAGCTCATCTTTTATAGTACCCGAAACCTCCAATGTATCAATAAAGTCCGCAATGGACTTTTGGGTTATTTTTTCGTTGGTACGTGTAAGACCTTTAAGGGCTTCATAGGGATTTGGGTAGCCTTCTCGTCGCAATATGGTTTGAATGGCCTCTGCTACCACGGCCCAGTTGTTTTCCAAGTCTTCTTCAAACTTTTCTGCGTTCAACACCAACTTGTTCAAACCTTTAAGAGTGGATAAAAAAGCTACCTGAGTATGCCCAAAAGGAACGCCCACATTTCTTAGTACCGTACTGTCGGTCAAGTCACGCTGTAAGCGTGAAACCGGAAGTTTTGCGGACAAATGTTCAAACAAGGCATTGGCAAGACCCAAATTTCCCTCAGAATTCTCAAAATCGATGGGATTTACCTTATGTGGCATTGCCGAAGAGCCAACTTCCCCTTTTTTGATTTTCTGTTTAAAATAATCCATGGAAATATAGGTCCAGAAATCCCTATTTAAATCAATATAGATTGTATTGATCCGTTTTAGGCAATCGAACAAGGCGGCCATGTGGTCGTAATGTTCAATTTGAGTGGTTGGGAACGAATGGTGCAATCCCAATTTTTCCTGAACAAACTGTTGTCCAAAAGCTTTCCAATCTATGGTTGCATAAGCTACTTTGTGCGCATTGTAATTTCCTGTTGCCCCACCAAATTTGGCAGCACTGGGAATGTCATTTAATAAATTAAACTGCTCTTTCAATCGCTCTACATAAACATCGATTTCTTTTCCCAATCGAGTAGGGGAGGCCGGTTGTCCGTGGGTCCGGGCCAGCATGGGGATGGCCGCCCATTCTGTGGCCAATGCTTTTAATTTTTCAAATACCTCAAAATAGAGCGGTACGTAAACATTGTTCATGGCCTCCTTGATGGAAAGTGGAATAGCGGTGTTGTTTATATCCTGTGAAGTAAGACCAAAATGGATAAATTCTTTGTGTTTTTCAAGTCCCAAACCATCAAACTTCTGCTTGATGAAATACTCAACAGCCTTTACATCATGGTTTGTAGTTTTTTCAATTTCTTTTATAGCAGTCGCATCTTCCGAAGAAAAATCAAGATAGATTTTCTGCAAGTCAGAAAATTTGGAGGTATCAAAATCCGCTAGCTGCGGAAGCGGAATTTCGCAGAGTGCAATAAAGTATTCGATCTCTACTTGCACCCGATATTTAATGAGTGCTTCTTCTGAAAAATAGCCACCTAGGGCTTCTGTTTTATTTCGGTAACGGCCATCAATCGGGGAAATGGCACTTAGTTGGTTCAAGGACATTGCTTTCAAATTTTGAAAGCATCAAAGATACTTAAAGTCATAGAGTTTAGTGCCTTTATTCCTTGAGCATATCCAAGGTTTTTTTCGCCCTGTTTTTGTATCCGGCACTTCCAGAGGATATTGTGTCTTCCAATACAAGTTTTAGTTCTGGGTGTACCCAGTCATATTTTGTTCCCAGATGATATAAACTTGTCATAGCAAAGACTTTTGCCGCGGCTTTGTGTTCTCCTATTAACCAATCAAAACAGGTGGTTAGCATCAGTTCAAGTTGGATAGCGTTGATATGCTTTTGAAATGGGGCGCTTTTCTGCTCAAAATAGGCCTCGCAGACCAATTGACAAACGTGTGCCATAGGTCGAATACAGGATTCTGATTGAAGCCCACTGAGTCCTTGGGCAAATTCATCAAAATAGGGGAGTAGATATTGTAATTTTTTTCGCATGAGATGATCAAACACCCAACTTGCATTGAAGGTGCCTTGTTTGTCCTCAATATATATCTCCTGAAGAAGACAAGATGTTAATTCAGGAAATTCCAACAGTTGGACCACCAATTGATTGATTTCTATTTTGGAAAGTCGCTTTGAATTTAATGAGGTGCGGAGTTGTTGTTCGGTCACAAAATACTATTTTTACTAAAAACACTTAGTTGATGAAAGTAATAAAAAAAATAGGAATTGTACTCTTGATCATTTTTATTGGAATGCAATTTTATCGACCTGAAAAAAACACGGCAAGTGGGGATTATTTAGCAATTTTTGAAGCTGAAACAAAACCAAATGAGTCAGTAAAGGAAATTTTAAAAACCACTTGTTATGATTGCCACAGTGACCATACAGAGTACCCTTGGTACAACAATGTAGCTCCGATTTCCTATTGGTTGGACGATCATATTAGAGATGGGAAGAAGCACCTAAACTTTTCCGATTGGCAAAATTACTCGGCTAAAAAGAAGGACCATAAATTAGACGAACTTATAGAAGAGGTTGAGGAAGGAAAAATGCCGTTAGATGAATATACATGGACACACAAAGAAGCCAAACTTACCGAAAACCAGGTGAAAACCTTATTGGAATGGGCACGACAGGCTAGGTTACCATATCAGAAAGCTCTGCAACAAGATTAGGCACTCCATTTACAGCTGTTTTAGGTATTACGGTCAGATTCTTAAAATCTGACTTAGCTACACTAGGTTTTGGGTCCACAAAGTAAATAGGCACTTGGTCCGATACATAATTTATCAAACTTGCTGCTGGATAAACTTGCATTGAAGTCCCAATAATGATCAGGATATCGGCATTCAATGTAATATCGATTGCCGGTTTCAGCATAGGAACCATTTCACCAAACCAGACAATATGTGGCCGTAATTGATGACCGTTTTCGTCCAAATCTCCTAGAATCAAATCTTTTTTCCAGGTTAGCACATGATTTTCGTTTGCTGTGCTTCTAACCTTAAACAATTCGCCGTGCAAATGCACTACACGGGAACTTCCCGCCTGTTCATGCAGATTGTCTACATTTTGGGTTACAATGTTCACATCAAACCATTTTTCCAAGTCTACAAGGGCTTTGTGTCCGGCATTTGGGGAAACCTCTAAAAGCTGTCGCCTTCTTTGGTTGTAAAAATCCAAAACCAATTCAGGATTCTTTGCAAACCCTTGAGGTGAAGCAACTTCCATAACATCATGCCCTTCCCATAATCCATCTGAATCCCTAAAAGTGTTTATACCACTTTCTGCGCTCATACCGGCACCGGTTAGCACAACGATTTTTTGTTTTCCACTCATTGGTCATAAAAATAAGAATTTCATTTTTCGTTATCTTGTGATTTATGTTTGACGATGATTTGTTGACATATCTTGAGGGTTTTCTTACGGAAGATCGGAAACAACGCTTTTTGGAGGTACTACAAAACCGCTCTAAGTATATTACGGTTGCAATTGAAGATGTTTTCCAGTTGCATAACACGAGTGCCGTGATACGTAGTTGTGATGCATTTGGAGTTCAGGAGGTGCATGTTGTTGAGGGCAGGTTTGGAGAGCGCCTCGATAAGAATATTGCCATGGGAGCTGAGCAGTGGGTGGATGTAAACAGATATCAAACCACATCTGAATGTATATCTACACTACGGCAAAGAGGGTATCAAATTATTGCGACGACCCCACACAATGATTCGTGTTTGCTTTCTAATTTTAAATTGAAAACAAAAACAGCCTTGTTTTTTGGTACGGAGAAAGAAGGGTTGAGTGATGAGGTAATGGCAAATGCGGATGGGTTTTTAAAAATACCCATGGTGGGTTTTTCGGAGAGTTTGAACATTTCTGTCTCGGCGGCTATCATTATACAGGAGTTGATGGAAAAACTCAGAAAAACTGATATTGAGTGGCAACTTTCGGATATTGAAATACTGGAAAAGCAATTGGATTGGACCAAAAAATCCATTAAAAACGTGGAAGGGATCATCGGGCGTTACCTGGAAAAATGACTTTTTTGTATTTTTAGCAATAACCAATTTTTAAAACTAAAAAAATGACAACTGTACTTTACATTTTAGGAGGGATTGTTTTGTTGATTCTGTTTTTGGCGGTTATAGCGCCAAAATCGTACAATGTTTCAAGATCTATTGAAATAGCCAAACCTAAGGCCGAAGTGTTTGAGAACCTTAAGTTTTTGAAAAATCAAGATGCTTGGTCACCTTGGAACAAGAAAGACCCCAACATGGAAAAAAAGTTTACTGGAACCGATGGGGAAGTTGGAGCTACAAGTTACTGGAACGGGAATAAGGATGTTGGCGAAGGTGAGCAGGAAATTACCAAGATTGTGGATGGCGAACGTGTTGAATCTGAACTTCGCTTTTTAAAACCTTGGAAATCCACTTCAGATGCCTACCTGACCACTGAGGAGGTTGATTCGGACACTACCAAAGTTACTTGGGGCTTTTCAGGAAAGAATAAATTCCCAACAAGTATTTTTATGTTATTCATGAATATGGACAAAGCTGTTGGGGGAGATTTTGAGGAAGGATTGGCCAGTCTAAAAGAAACATTGGAAAAATAGGTATGGAACAAAATATGGTTGGATGGTTTGAGATTCCTGTTTCGGATATGGAACGGGCCAAGACGTTTTATGAAAAAGTTTTTCAAATCAAGATTCAAGTTCAGGATTTAGGAGGTACGCAAATGGGATGGTTTCCTTGGGCAGAAGGAAAAAACGGGGCCGCCGGGTCACTGATTTTACAACCCGATTGGTACAAGCCTAGCGCAACGGATGGCGTACTGGTGTATTTTGCAAGCACGGATGTCCAGATTGAACTGGATTTAATTGAAGCCGCTGGAGGAAAAATTTTAAAACCAAAAACCCAGATAAGCCCAGATGTGGGTTATATGGGATTGTTTTTGGATACCGAAGGGAATCGTATTGCACTTCACTCGAGGAAGTAAACCTTTCATATTTACTCCACCAATTCTAAGAGAGCGATGTCAAAATCATTATCAAGAATGACTTTTCCTTTGGCGACCATGACTTCGGTTTCAGAGTAGGTGTCATATAATTTGGTTCCATCCCCAAAAAAACCTTTTACCCAGAGTGATTTTTTGCCTTTGGGCAAATCCAAACCTACTACAACTTTGTCCTTAAATTCTCCATTTGTATAGGTTCTTGAGAATACGTAGGGCGATTTTGCAAGTCTTTTATGTTTACCGGCTCCTATTGCGGGATGGTTTCGCCTAAACTGACCCAATTTCTGCCAATGTTTGTGAATTTTTTTTGTTTGGGGCAAACTATCCAAGTCTTCCCAATTCATAAAGGAACGTAGTGTAGCATCACCATTGGTGGCTTCTATGACTAGGCTTCGAGCCGTTTCATCCCCATAATAAACTTGAGAAGCTCCTGGTGTCAGCAGTAAAACATTTGCCGCATATATGGGTCTTTTGCGTTCTTTATCAAAAGGATTTCCATCATCATGGGAAGTCAAATAATTCAATACACTCTTTCCTTTTAATTTGGTATTCAATAAACGATTGTACTTTTTGAAAATGGTCTCATAATCTTTGTTAGCATCAATCTTTAAATCAAAATTGATAAGACTTTTAAAACCATTGCTGAAGAAATCGACTTTCGTATCGCCAAAATTAAACTCCCTACCACCTGAGATTCCATAATCATAAACTTCTCCAACCATATAAAAGGGATTATTGTCCAATACCTGGTCCGGATGTTTTTTCTTCCAGGTCTCAAAAGCGTAATCTGCCTCTTTGTACAGTTCACCCCACGCGTTTTCATTCACGTGCTTTACTGTGTCTACTCGAAAGCCATCTACCCCAAAGTCATTGATATAATCCGTTAGCCATTTAATAATATAATACTTCGGAGCCCTTGGGTATCCTGTTCTTTCAAAAAATAATTGGAGTTCATCCAATTCTTGGCTCAATCGTCCTTCTTCCTTCCACTTGGCAAGTAGGGCATCAGGTAATTCAACAGGGTCGTTAGATGCGGTAAGTATGTCTGGAAGATTCTCTACTAAAGTACAGGCGGTTGTATTCTCATAAGTGGTAAATTCACATTTGGGTCCAGTTTGCACCCATTCTTTTGGCCATACAGGATCTTCTTCGGTAACAGGGCCGGTGTGGTTAAGGACCACATCCAATAAAACCCGTATTCCTTTTGCATGTGCAGTTTTGACCAATATCTCCAGATCTTTCCGTATGCCAAAATTAGGGTCAATAGCTGTCCAATCCTTTGTCCAATAGCCATGATAAGCATAGGTATTGCCAGTTCCTTCATCTGTAGCTCCATGGATTTGTTCAACAACAGGAGTAAACCAAATTGCATTTATTCCCAAATCTGTAAAATATCCTTCTTCAATTTTTTGTGTAATTCCTTGAATGTCCCCCCCTTCAAAACCTCTCAGAACAGCTGTCTCTTCTGTTCTTTCATAATTTATGTCATTCTCTGTATTACCATTATTAAAACGGTCCGTAAGAAGAAAGTAAACATTGGCTCCTTCCCAAACAAAAGGGACTTCCTTTTTTTGAGCTGTTTCCTCAACTACATTTGTGTCTTTTTTAATGGGGGTTTTTACTTCATTGCAGCCATGGAGAATGTATATCATGGACATAACAGCAAGTAGTTTTTTCATTTTTTGGGATTTTAGCTAAAGCTATAAAATGCATACGGAAATATAAAATTTATTTCCCATCACTTCTAATCCTCAATGTACGGGAGGTGAGCAGTACTATCAGCGTCTATTCAACACTTTGTATTCTTCGTAGCAACTAGAAATTGCATCAAGAATCTGAAGGTCGTTCGCGGTATTTATAAAAGATCTAGAGTAATTACAGTTATTTAGGATGTCCTCAAGATCAACTTTTTCCAACTGTAGCAATTCTGTAAGTGTTTCCCTATCAAACTTTGAAGCCAATAAATTTCTAATGTCTTCGTCTTCTTTCATTTGACGCAGTTTTCGCATTTGTTTTGGCTTTTTCCCAAAGAGATTCCGCAATAAGTCTGCGGGGTTTAATATCGCCCCCAATACTTTTGTAACCGCACTAGGGCTTTTGCTACCGCCCTCATAACTTTTTTGAAGCCCGGAAATGCTATATTGATATGCATTATTGATTGGAAGATTCTTTACGTCAATCTCAAGATATCCAGTCAATAGATAGGGCTTTACAATAACTTCTTCCAAGGCATATGCAAGCTCGGTAAGTGCTATTTCAGTTCCCTCAAATTTGAACATATCGTTGGTAACCCGAACTTTTTGGGATTTAAACCCTAAAAAGGAAAGGTACAGTGTATCATTCACTGCAGCCTGAATTTTGAATTTTCCTTCTTGATCGGTAATGGTACCAACAACTTTATTAAGATTGATAACGTGCACACTTACCATGGGATAGCTTGTTTGTGCATTGATAACTGTGGCGTTTAATTCTCCTTCAACCACCGCATCATCCTCATTTTGAGCAAAACAAAAAAATGAAATAAAGGAAAAAAATGTAAGTAAAACTCTTCTCATGCAATCTTTGTAGTCATAAAAGTACTAAACAAAGAAAAATAAATAGGTCTCCACCATCATTTAATATAGAATTAACTAATAAAAACCGGGTCGTTTTTTTCCACCTTTTCTCCCAGAGTTGTTTTTTCTGCCTCCTCTGAAGGATTTATTATCCCCACCTTTTCTGTGTCCACGTTTTTTATCTCGTTTTCTGCCACCTCTTCCTGAGCCACCTGGGTTTTTCGATACTTCAACATTGATAAAGCGCCCATCTACCTTAAATTCGGTAAAGGTTTGAAGTATGTTTTCCGTATGTTGAGCATCGGTATTAAAGAAGGAAAAACTATCCTTGGTGTCCACGTTGAAAATATCTTCTTTGTCTAGATTTAGGGTATCCCTTAAAAAATCTTTCAATGACATCCAGTCGTAATTGTCCCGCTCACCTACATTTATAAAGTAGCGCACAGATCCATTGGACGGGATATCACCTTTGGAACGATCTTTTCTTTCTCCACGATCTCCCCTATCATCTGATGAGTTTAAATCCCGGGTCTTACTATAATAATTATAGAAGCGGCTAAATTCAACGGAAATAATTTTCTTGATCAATTCTTCCCTGTCAACACCTTCCAGTACATCATTTATTGCCGGCAGATAATTGTCGATTTCGGGATTAATTTCAGTTTCTTTTATTCTGCTGGCTAAATGATACAGCTGAATCTCACAAATTTCGATTCCCGTTGGAATTTTTTTGGATAGAAATGCTTGTTGGATTTTGTGTTCAATGGACTTTATTTTCCGCAATTCTGAACGCGTTACAATGACCATGGAAATACCTGACTTTCCTGCACGACCTGTTCGTCCACTTCGGTGGGTATAGGTTTCTATCTCATCGGGCAATTGGTAATTGATGACGTGGGTAATGTCATCCACATCAATCCCCCTGGCGGCAACATCTGTAGCGACAAGCATCTGCACTTGTTTTTTACGGAAGGAATTCATGACCAAATCCCGCTGATTCTGGCTTAGGTCGCCATGGAGCGCTCCTGCATTATAACCATCTTCAATAAGTTTTTCGGCAACTTTTTGGGTATCTCTTTTAGTTCGACAAAATATCACGGAGAAAATACCAGGATTGGCATCTGCAAGACGCTTAAGGGCAGGATAACGATCACGCCCACCAACTACATAGTACTCATGTTGTACGGTTGACGCGCCTGCATTTTTGGTTCCCACGGTAATTTCCTTGGGCTTATGCATGAATTTTTTAGCTATGGTAGCTACTTCTTTAGGCATGGTTGCAGAAAACAACCATGTAAACTTTTCTTGGGGGGTATTTGAAAGAATGTCCTTAATATCCTCAAAAAAGCCCATGTTCAACATTTCATCGGCTTCATCAAGTACACAATAGTCAATTTTTGAAATATCGACCATCCTACGCCCGATCATATCTTTCATGCGCCCCGGAGTTGCAACAATAATCTGGGCACCGCGCTTAATTTGCCTTGCCTGTTCCGTAATACTGGCACCACCGTAAATGGCAACAGTATTTAATCCTTTAACGTATTTGGAATATAATTTTAATTCGTTTGTAATCTGTAAACAAAGTTCACGGGTAGGAGAAAGGATGAGCCCTTGTGTTGTCCTACTCTCAGATTGTATTTTTTGAATCATTGGGAAGCCAAAAGCGGCTGTTTTTCCCGTTCCCGTTTGTGCCAGGGCCACCAAATCGGTCTCTTGTTCCAATAAAATTGGGATTGCTTTTTCTTGTACTTCTGATGGAGTCTCAAATCCTAGATCGGAAATAGCATCCAATAGGGGTTTCTCCAACCCCAAGGTTTCAAATTTTGTCATTGTGGTAAATACCTTAAATCGCAAATATGCTGTGTTGTACAGAGCGATTTTGTATTACCTATCCGAGCCCCTCACAACACCATGCCCATACCGGCGGCGTTAATAAAGGCGCAAAGGTACATCAATTTGTTAAGGTGGTAACTATAAAGCCCTGTTTTTGAAGAAAGCAACTAATTTTTGGATTGCAATACCTCTATGACTTATAGCATTTTTGGTTTCTGAAGATAGTTCTCCAAAAGTCTTGGTATGTCCCTCAGGTTTAAAAATTGGATCGTATCCAAATCCTCCGAGACCAAATTCTTTTTCCGTAATATTTCCGTGTACAATCCCCTCAAAAGAATAGCTCTCATTTTTGAGATTGAGATGGATAACTGTTTTAAAGTGGGCCTTTCTGTTGGAGTTTACATTTAATTCCAACAAAACTTTGGACATATTGTCTTTTGCGTTCTTTTGCTCTCCTGCATAACGTGCGGAGTATACACCTGGAGCATTATTCAATGCATCAATAAGCAAACCCGTATCATCAGAAAAACAATCAAAACCGTATTTTTTAGTTACATAATCGGCTTTTATTTTGGCATTTTCTTCCAAAGTTTTTCCCGTCTCTGCAATTTCGTCAAAACAACCAATATCATTTAAAGACAGTAGTTGAATTTCAGAAGGCAAAAGTTCGAGAACTTCTTTTAATTTATTCTGATTATGGGTGGCGAAAACAATTTTCAAAACATGAAATGGTTAAAAACAGTGCTAAAAATAGTAATTTCGAAACATTAGCACGGTTAAAATGAAGTTGAGAATACTCCCACCTTTGGTGATGTTGATTTTTGGGTTTTTTATGTATAGCTTAAATCTATTACTGCCTTTTGGCAATTTTGATTTCTTTGGAAGAAGAGAGTTGGCAATCTTTCTAGTTGCCTTGGCTTTTTTGGTGATAACCATTGCATTATTTCAATTTTCAAGGGTAAAAACCACTACAAATCCTATTAATTTGAAAAAGACCAGTAGTTTGGTGACCAATGGGATATTTAAGTATACACGAAATCCTATGTATTTGGGCATGCTATTAATTTTATTGGGCTTTGGATTAAAGCTAGGGAATGCGTTTAATACACTTTTGGCAGCTGGATTTGTGTATTATATGAACCATTTTCAGATTAAAAAAGAGGAGCAAGCATTGATGGAGCTATTTGGGAAGGAATATACTTTGTATTGTAAAGCGACCAGAAGATGGTTTTAGATTTAAATAGGGTAAAACCGTGTTTTTACATGGGTATTTTGTTGTTTGCATTTTCATTGAATGCGCAAACACAATTTTTCACTTCGTTTGATGGAAATCAAATAGCGTATACTGATGAAGGTGAAGGACAGACAGTATTGCTCGTTCATGGTTTTATTACCAATGGAGCGATGTGGGAGAGATCAATTTTAAAAAAAGAGCTTTTGGATTCTGGATATAGGGTTATAATTCCAGATTTGCGTGGCAATGGAAAATCTGACAAGCCTGAAAACCCAGAGACATACCAAAATGACGCAGAAGTCAAGGATTTGGCCAACTTGATAGATTATTTAAAGTTGAATGAACTAAGTGCTGTAGGCTATTCAAGGGGTAGCATTGTGCTTGCCAAACTTTTGATAAAAGAAAAGCGTATAAAAAAAGCAATTTTAGGCGGCATGGGAATTGATTTTACCAATCCAGAATGGGATAGGAGAATTCTTTTTATGAATGCTTTTGACGGTAAAACAAATGAAGAAACCCAAGGAGCTGTTGATTATGCTACTTCAATAGGGGCAAATCATCGGATCTTGCATTTGCTGCAAAAATACCAACCAGTAACCACCAAGTTAGAGCTAAAAGAGATAGCTGCAGATGTCTTGGTAATTGCTGGAGATCAAGATTTGGACAATGGAAATCCATTGGAGTTAAAAAATGAAATACCAAACTCTAAACTACGTATTGTTGTTGGGGACCACAATCAAACCTACAAGACCCAATCTTTTTCAATCGAAATACTACAGTTTTTAGATTAAATCAGAGTTTTAAAACAATTTCCTTACGATTTTTTATATATATCCATTTATCAACTGTTTTTTATAACTTAAGATTTAAGAGATGGAATTAATGTTTAATTTTATGCCTTAATTTTTTGAGGCAATTCATGGTAGAAGTGGGACGAAAATACGTTTTTGATTTTGACAGTACCCTTACTAGGGTAGAAGCATTGGATGTTTTGGCGGAAATGACATTACAAGGAAAATCCAATAAAGATGAAGTCATCCAAGAAATCCAGGACATAACCAATCTAGGTATTGATGGGGATATTTCATTCACCGAATCCTTGGAAAGAAGAATAAAACTTTTAAATGCCCATAAGAACGACTTGGAAGGTTTGGTTGAGGAGCTTCGTCAAAAAATTTCGAAATCCATAGCATCCAACAAGGAGTTTTTTGAAAAATTCTCAGACGATATTTATGTGATTTCCTGCGGATTCAAGGAATTTATAGACCCTATTGTTGAGGAATATAATATACCATCAGACAGAGTGTATGCCAACACATTTAAATTTAATGAAGAGGGAGATATTATTGGGTTTGATGAAACAAACGTACTGGCATCACATAATGGTAAAATAGAGTGCCTCAAAAATCTTGACTTGGATGGTGAGGTACAAGTTATTGGGGACGGATATAGTGATTATGTAATGCGGGAAGCAGGTATTGCCGACAAGTTTTTTGCTTACACCGAGAATGTGCATCGCGAAAAAGCGGCAAGCAATGCCGACCACGTTACGCCCAACTTGGATGAGTTTCTTTTTGTAAATGATTTACCAAGAAACATATCATATCCAAAAAACAGAATCAAGATTCTTTTATTGGAAAATGTGCACCCAGATGCTTTTGAAAACTTATCTGAGGATGGGTTTTCGGTAGAACTGGTCAAGCATAGTTTGCCAGAGGAAGAACTTATAGAAAAAATTAAGGGAGTTCATGTATTGGGAATTCGCTCTAAGACCCAGGTAACCCAAAACGTACTTGATGCAGCCAATAAATTATTGGTGGTCGGGGCTTTTTGTATAGGTACCACGCAAATAGATTTGGAGCATGCCAAGGAAAAAGGAATAATTGTTTTTAATGCACCCTACAGTAATACCCGTTCTGTAGTAGAGCTGGCGATAGGCCAGACCATTATGTTAATGCGCAATGTATTTACCCGAAGCACTGAAATACATCAAGGTCAATGGAATAAAACGGCTATCAATTCTAAAGAGGTTAGGGGTAAAAACATGGGGATTGTTGGTTATGGAAACATAGGAAAGCAAATGTCCGTTTTGGCCGAAGCTATTGGAATGCGGGTCTATTATTATGATGTGGCCGATCAACTTGCGCTGGGCAATGCGGTAAAGTGCAATTCTCTGGAAGACTTGTTATCAGTTTCAGATGTGGTGACCCTACATGTAGACGATAATAAGGCAAATAGGGGTTTTATTGGGGAACGGGAAATAAACCAAATGCGGGATGGAGCAATGCTCATAAACCTTTCTCGCGGTTTTGTTGTTGATATTGATGCCTTGGCTGCTGGTTTAAAAAGCGGAAAATTAGGTGGAGCAGCTGTAGATGTATATCCAACTGAGCCCAGAAGTAATGGTAGCTTTGAAACTCCTTTACAAGGACTACCAAATGTAATCCTGACACCACATGTTGGAGGGAGCACAGAAGAAGCCCAACGCGATATAGCCAGCTTTGTACCAAATAAGATAATGGCCTACGTTAACTCTGGAAATACTGTGGATGCAGTAAACTTCCCCAACGTCAAATTGCCAAAACAGAACAAGGCTCATCGTTTCTTACATATCCATAAGAACGTTCCAGGAGTAATGGCAAAAATTAGTGAAGTTCTGGCTAAATATGAAATGAATATCACGGGTCAATATCTTTCTACAGATGATAAAGTTGGCTACGTCATTACCGATTTGGATAAGGAGTACAACAAGGAAGTTGTAAAAGCCCTTAAGAATGTAGAAAACACTATAAAATTTAGGGTGCTGTACTAATCTATTTTGCACTCCTACTTAATACTTGAGTTCACCTTCAGAAACCATATGTTTCACAACATTTATAATCGTCACTAGTTTTTTTCAAATAAATTGTAGGTATATTCTTATAAAAAGTATGTACCTCCATGAAAATTGGAAAAACTGAAGTATTCAAAAAAGGTTTTAGAGCCTATTATTTGTTGGTGATTTCTATAGTGCTGCTAACTATTGCCATCCAAACCATGACCCAGTATTCATTGAATAAACAGAGGTCTACGGCGTTAATCGTAAATTTGGCTGGTAGACAACGAATGCTAAGTCAGCGGTTGCTCAACGAGCTATATTCCTGTAGGTACCATAATTGTGATTATGCCGAAATGAAGCTTACATTAACTAAGCTGTACCAGATGAATGAATTTTTGCAAAAGGGAAATGAGACCTTGAAATTGGAACCTTTGGATGATGATGAAATCCGTAAAGAATTCAGCAGGTTATATCCTCATTTGGAATGGTTAAACAGTGAATTAAAGAATTACCAAAATTTCAAGAATGTTTCCTTTACGGATGTCAGATATCGTGTTGACCGATTTTTGTTCATCATGGATGGAATTGTGAACCAGTTTCAGAAAAAAGCGGAAAAGGATATACGGACCATGATGATTATTGAATTGGAACTTGCCATATTCTCCATTGTAATCATACTCTGTGAGATATTTTTTATTGTAAACCCCATTATCAATAATATTATCGACCAGAAGAGAAAACTTTCAGAAATAGCTTGGCACCAATCCCAAGTATTTAATTCACATATGAAAAACATTAACGACCTCGAATATGTTTTGAAAGTGGAAAAAAATCCAGAAAGACAAAAAGAGATTTATGGATTTATTGGGGAAGAGCTAAACCAGTTAAAAAAAGTTTCCCAGAATATGTTGAAGTCTTTGGAAAAAACCACAAATCAAGCTAAACCACACCATATGATAATTAGAAAGGTTGAAGGTTTTCTTGGAAAATTTAATATTGTGAGTTCTGATAAAGTGCTTACCGATGATGATACGGCTCATTCCGTAAAATAGTAAATCCTCTATATAATTGTTCAATCAAGAACAAACGCACCATTTGATGCGAAAACGTCATTTTGGATAAACTTATTTTTTCATTGCTTCTTTGGTATACCTTTTCGCTGAACCCATAAGGACCACCAACAACCAAAACAAGATTTTTTATCCCGCTGTTCATTTTTTTTTGAAGGAACTGGGCAAAATCGGGAGATGAAAATTGCTTTCCCTTCTCGTCTAAAACCGTCAACACATCAGAATTTTGAATGTGGCCAAGTATTAATTCCCCCTCTTTTTCCTTTTGCAAGGTTTCAGACAGGGTTTTACTGTTTTTGATATCCGGAATAATCAAAAACTTAAATTTTATGTAATGTTTTAGCCGCTTCTCATAAATAGCAATAAGTTTGGAGAGTTCAGGGCTATCTGTTTTGCCTATGGCAATTAACGTAATTTGCATACTCAAAATTAAAATTTTCAAAACAAACATTGGTATCATACAATAGATAGGATTAATGTTTTTATTATTTTCGTCAAAACCCCTTTTAGATGATAACAGAGGATCAATTCCAAAAAGAAATACAATTGATCATTGCAAATGCCATTCGCGAAGATGTGGGAGACGGTGACCATAGTTCTTTGGCATGTATTCCAGAAGAAGCCAAGGGCAAGGCCAAGTTATTGGTAAAGGATGAGGGCATTATTGGAGGGGTAGATTTTGCAAAACAGGTTTTTGAATATGTAGATCCAAATCTAAAAATCGAACTACTTGTTCCAGATGGCTCTTCCGTAAAATATGGGGATATTGTGTTTTACGTTTCTGGTAGTTCCCAAAGTATACTTAAAGCAGAGAGATTGGTGTTGAATGCAATGCAACGTATGAGTGCAATTGCGACAAAGACAAAAAGTTATGTGCAACTTTTAGAAGGAACAAGCACTAAGATTTTGGATACCAGAAAAACCACTCCTGGAATTAGAGCTCTGGAAAAATGGGCGGTTAAGATCGGGGGAGGCGAGAACCACAGGTTTGCCCTATATGATATGATTATGCTTAAGGATAACCATATAGATTTTGCAGGTGGAATTTCACAAGCCATACAAAAGACAAAACAATACCTCATAGATACCAATAAGAATTTAAAAATTATTGTGGAGGCAAGAAATTTGAAGGAAGTCAAGGAGATACTGCAATCTGAGGGGGTCTATAGAATTTTGCTGGATAATTTTAGTTTTGATGATACTAGAAAGGCAGTTGCATTGATTGGTGATCAATGTTTAACAGAATCTTCAGGGGGCATCAATGAAAATACCATAAGAGACTATGCTAATTGCGGGGTAGACTACATTTCCTCTGGAGCGTTGACCCATTCAGTCCATAATATGGATTTAAGCCTAAAAGCAGTTTAATGTCAACAGCCATTGAAGAACGTTTAGAAAAGATTCCAGTGGTTAACTGGTTGGTCAGACTATTGAAGAGCATTAAGCTTAAGGCGTTCGAAGGGCTTTCATTTTACGATTTAATAGAAATGTACTTGGTGGGCATTGTGGAGGGAACGCTTTCTTCCAGAGCAAGCTCAATAGCATTTAGTTTATTTATGGCGCTGTTTCCACTGCTCATATTCTTGGTTACACTTTTGCCCTTTGTAATCCCATATGCCAGTGTAGGAAATGAAAATTTTGATGCTCAGTTTCTATTGTTTTTGGAATCATTTTTACCGACAGCAACAAGTGATTATTTCGGAGATATATATCAGCAGATAAAAGACCAAAAACGCGGGGGACTGTTATCTTCAACATTTGTAATCTCTATTTTTTTGGTTGCCAATGGTGTAAACGCAATTTTCGGAGGTTTTGAAAACTCGTATCATGTAGAATTGACCAGAAATTTTTTCAGACAATACCTTTATGCTTTTATGGTTGGGTTGATTCTTTCCATTTTGTTGGTAATTGGAGCTGTAACTTTTGTGTATTTTGAATTTTACATTGTTGAATATACAAGTGAATATCTAGGAAAGCGACTAGGATATGATCTTGAAAAAAGTGATACTATAGGAATTCAAGTGACTAAAATTTTGTTCTTTATGTTACTTTCCTATCTTACCACCGCCATTCTCTATTACTTTGGTACGGCAGAAGGAAGAAAAGCAAGATTCTTTTCAGCGGGAGCGTTGATGACAACCTTGTTGTTTGTGCTCACGTCCTATCTTTTTGGAGTTTATGTTGAAAAGTTCGCACGTTATAATGAGCTTTATGGTGCATTGGGAGGATTATTGATTTTGATGGTATTCATATGGTTGAATTCCAATATTTTGTTACTAGGGTTTGAATTGAATGCTACCCTTAACTCTTTAAAGAAAAAACATGAAAAACAGCTTGAGGCTTGATACTTTTATTGCACTTATTTGTTTACTGATAGTTCAAACCTCATGGTCCCAATCCGTATTTGGCAAATGGAGAACCATTGATGATCGCAATGGAATTACCAAAGCAATTGTAGAAGTCTATGAGGAAAATGGTCTTTTGCAAGCCAAAGTTCTTAAGGTTGTTGAAAAAGGGAAAGAAAATGCTCTCTGTATCAAATGTAAAGGAGAGTTAAAGGATAAACCGGTCAACGGAATGCAAATCATGTATGATTTTGAAAAAAACAGCAAAGGAGAATGGAAAGGTAGTAAACTCTTTGATCCTGAGCAGGCAATGACTTTCAGGGGCAGGGTTTGGTTAGATCCAAAAGACAGCAATAAGCTCAAGGTAAGGGGGTATCTAGCCTTTTTGTACAGAACCCAAACATGGTTAAGAGTACTAGACGAATAACAGTATGCATTATTTTTTGGATGTAGTCCTGCCGATTCCCTTGGAGCGGCTTTTCACCTATAAAATTTCAGAGCAGGAAGCGGATTTTTTAGAAGTGGGAATGCGGGTTGCTGTCCCGTTTGGGAAATCAAAAATTTATACCGCACTGGCCTACAACATCCATAATAACCCTCCTTTGGCCTATGAAGCTAAAGAAATTTACCAGATATTGGATGAGAAACCTTTGGTGAACAAAATCCAAGTGAGACATTGGGAGTGGATTGCCCGGTACTATATGTGTACGCTTGGAGAAGTGGTTAGAAGTGCACTCCCCAGTGCTTTTTTGCTTGAAAGTGAAACCTTGGTGCTCCCCAATAAAGATGTTACGGTAGATGAGTTGGATTTAAAAGATGATGAATTTTTAGTTTATGAGGCATTTCAGCATCAAACGGTTTTAAAAATTGGGGAGATAAGTGGAATCGTGGACAAAAAAAATGTTTTGCCACTTGTAAATAGGTTGGTCCAAAAAGGGATTGTCATCCAAAAAGAAGAACTCTACGAGCAATATAGGCCAAAGTTAGTCCGCTATGTAAAGTTGGGCAAAGAATTCCAGACTGATGCTAAACTGGAAGAATTGTTATTGGATTTATCAAGAGCCCCAAAGCAAAGTCAAGTTGTTTTGGCCCTTTTTCAAATGCAGGCAGTAACTAAAAAGCCAATTCCCATTGCAGATTTGGAAAAAGAAAGTGGTAGTTCAAGGGCTATAATCAAAGCGCTTATTGATAAATCAATTCTTGAAGAATACCATATTAGAACAGATAGGGTTCAATTTGATGGTGAATCCAATTCGATAAACGGGATTACGCTAAACTCTTATCAAACAGAAGCTTTAACTACCATCAATAAAAGTTTTACTGAAAATAAAGTTGCCTTGCTTCATGGGGTTACATCTTCTGGGAAGACTGAAGTTTACATCAAACTTATAGAGCAATCACTAGAGCTTGGTAAACAGGCTTTGTACCTATTGCCAGAAATAGCCTTGACTTCCCAACTCATAGGAAGATTACGTTCCTATTTTGGTAATAAAGTTTCTGTGTATCATTCAAAATACAGTATTCATGAACGCGTAGAGGTTTGGAACAATGTAAAGGATAATTCTGATAAAGCACAGATAGTAATCGGGGCGCGGTCATCCTTATTTTTACCATTTTCCAACTTGGGATTAGTGGTTGTTGATGAGGAACATGAGAGTTCTTTTAAGCAATTTGACCCAGCTCCAAGGTATCATGCCCGGGATGCAGCCATTGTTCTAGCGACATATCATAATGCACATTGTGTTTTGGGTTCTGCAACACCAAGCATTGAAAGTATGGATAATGCTAAAAAAGGAAAATACGGGTACGCATCCATTAATTACAGGTATGGAGATGTACTCATGCCTGATATTACCTTGGTTGATATAAAGGAAGCAACCCGCAAGAAACGAATGAAAGGTCATTTCTCGGAAACCCTATTCAATGCAATTGGTGAAACTTTAGAAGGTGGGGAGCAGGTAATCCTGTTTCAAAATAGAAGGGGTTTTGCACCGATTATTGAATGTACAACTTGTGGAAATGTAAATCAATGTCCCAATTGCGATGTTAGTCTTACCTATCACCAACATAGAAATCAATTGCGATGTCATTA
This sequence comes from Flagellimonas eckloniae, assembly GCF_001413955.1. Taxonomy (NCBI): domain Bacteria; kingdom Pseudomonadati; phylum Bacteroidota; class Flavobacteriia; order Flavobacteriales; family Flavobacteriaceae; genus Flagellimonas; species Flagellimonas eckloniae. The sequence goes on from NZ_LCTZ01000002.1 coordinate 506,146, forward strand.
TTGTGGGTATCACATGGCATTGCAACACGCCTGTCTTGCCTGTGGAAGTCCAACATTGGATAAAAAAGGATTTGGAACTGAGCAAATTCAGGAAGAATTAAAGCAGCTTTTTCCAGATACAAATGTGGGTAGAATGGATTTGGACACTACCAGGGGCAAGTATGCCTATGAAAAAATAATCACTGCATTTGAACAGCAAGAAATGGACATTCTTGTGGGTACCCAAATGGTTACAAAAGGATTGGATTTTAGAAATGTAAACCTAGTGGGCATCATGAACGCAGATTCTTTGTTGAATTTTCCAGACTATCGAGCCCATGAACGAAGTTTTCAATTATTGACGCAGGTTGCGGGTAGGGCAGGGCGAACAAAGAAAAGGGGAAAAGTGCTTGTCCAGACCTACAATCCATACCATCAAATATTACAGCAGGTAACGACGAACAGCTATAATAAAATGTTTGAAGAACAGCAGTATGAACGGGAAAAGTTTAAATATCCTCCTATTGTTCGAATTATTAAGCTTACTCTAAAGGATAAGGACTATAACAAGTTAAATGAGGCGGCCCAATGGTTCGCCAGTTCCTTGCAAAATGTATTGGGGCAACAAATTCTGGGTCCGGAATATCCTCCTGTGGCCAGAATACGAAGGGATTATTTAAAAAACATTCTTATAAAGACACCCAAGTCACAATCTATTGCCCAAACAAAAAATAGCATTAAAGGAATTGAAAAATCCTTTAATGCTATTTCAAAGTATAAAAGTGTAAGACTGGTCTACAATGTGGACCACATATAATTTATACGTTGGCAAGAGCTTCAGCCAGCTCTGTCTTCTTATTTCTACTTAATGGAATCTGTCTACCCCCAACCTCTACATTCTTACTATTGAATTTTTCAATCTTTTCCAGATTCACTATATAAGACTTATGGATTCTAAGAAATTTTTCAGCAGGTAACTGCTTTTCGAAAGCCTTCATGGTAGAAAGAATTACAATATTGGCTTCATCAGTAACCAATTTAATGTAATCTCCCAATGCTTCAATCCATTTAATATCATTTAAGATAACCTTACGCTTTTTAAGGTTACTTTTTACAAAAATATGCTCTTCATCCTCATCAACCCTGTTTATTTGCTCATACTTGGCAACAGCTCTTTTTACAGAAGCTTCAAATCTGGCTAGGGTTATAGGTTTGTGTAAATAATCGGTTACATCATAATCAAAAGCCTTAAGAGCGTAATCCGGCTTTCCTGTTATTAAAATAACTTGTGGAGGGTTCTCCAATGCCTCTAAAAGGTCGAAACCGCTAATAATTGGCATTTCAACATCTAGAAAGATTAAATCAATGTCGTGGTTCTTTAATCCATTTTTGGCCTCAATAGCGTTACTGTACTCAGCTACAAGGGCAAGATGAGGGTGATTGTTGACCAATTTTGCAACAGCCATCCGCTGCATTGAGGAGTCGTCTACAATTATACTTTTTAATTTCATAGAATGGGGTGATTTGTAGGGTTTTAAATCATCGGCAAATTACATAAAAAAGGCGTTTAACGGCAACAAAAGATGTAAACATGGTCTATTTTGTTGTGTATATTACCATATACGTTATGTAGGTTAGCTTGGTTCATAATTGTTAATAACTATTGCTATTTAAACGAAGATTTTAAGCTTTTCTTGTGGGGTGAAGTATTTATTGTTAATTTTGCGCTCCTTTAAAAATATAATATATGAACCATTACGAAACTGTTTTCATTTTGAATCCCGTTCTGTCTGAAACACAGATAGAGGAAACAGTTAAGAAATTTGAAGATTTCTTAATTAAGAATGGTGGCAAAATGGTCTCCAAAGAAAATTGGGGACTAAAGAAATTGGCCTATCCCATTCAACACAAGAAAAGTGGTTTTTACCACTTATTTGAATTCACCGTTCCTGGTGAAGTAATTTCTCCTTATGAGCTGGAGTTTAGAAGAGATGAGCGTATCATGCGTTTTCTAACTGTTAAGTTGGACAAGCATGCCATTTCTTGGGCAGAAAGAAGAAGAACTAAATTAAAAGCTAAGGCATAGGGTTATGGCATCAATAGAACAACAAGCAAAATCAAAAAAAGATGGGGAAATCAGGTATTTGACCCCATTGAACATTGAGACTAACAAACAAAAGAAGTATTGTAGATTTAAAAAATCTGGAATTAAGTATATAGATTACAAAGATCCAGATTTTCTAATGAAGTTGGTAAACGAACAAGGTAAATTGCTTCCTAGAAGACTTACCGGTACATCTTTAAAGTACCAAAGAAAGGTAGCACAAGCTGTTAAGCGTGCACGCCATCTAGCCTTAATGCCGTACGTTGGCGATATGTTGAAATAAAAAATACTGAAGAATGGAACTTATTCTAAGAGAAGATATACAGGATTTGGGTTTTAAGGATGACGTCGTAACAGTGAAAAACGGTTATGGAAGAAATTACCTTATCCCCAAAGGATTGGCCGCTTTGGCTACACCATCTGCCAAAAAGGTTTTAGCAGAAAACCTAAAACAGAGAGCTCATAAAGAAAAGAAGGTTGTCGACGAAGCCAGTAAAAAGGCAGAGGCGTTAAAACAATTGGAAATCCGTATCCCGGCGAAAGTGGGTGCAGGTGATAAGCTTTTCGGTTCTGTAAATAATATTGATTTGGCCGTAGCTTTAAGCAAAGCAGGTCATGAAATAGACAGAAAGTTCATTACTATAAAAGGAGGAACAATAAAAAGAGTTGGGCCATATGATGCCCAAATCAGACTTCATAGAGAAGTAATTGTAGACTTCCCTTTTGAAGTGATTGCTGAGGCGAAATAAATTCAACTCTGGTTAATAACTTGTTAAGAGCTATGCATGCATAGCTCTTTTTTTTGTCCTATGTTTGTATTCACTCAAAAAACTAACTCACTCATTATGAAGAAAATTCTATCCCTTGGAATACTATTTTTCATAGTATTTACCTCAGCTTTTTCCCAAGTTACTACATCAAACATCAGAGGAACTGTTGTTGATGATCAACAAGTCCCACTTTTAGGAGCAAATATTGTTGCTGTTCACACGCCTACAGGTACACGTTACGGAGCCATTACTAATGAAGAAGGAAGGTTCAACCTACTCAACCTAAGGGTTGGGGGACCGTACGAGGTTACCATTTCTTATGTTGGATTTAAAAGTAGTGTTAGAAATGATGTGTTTCTTTCATTGGGTAAAACATTTAACTACAATACAGAATTGGTGTCAGATAGTCAAGTCTTGGATGAAGTAATAGTTGTCTCAGATCAGACCGGGACTTTTGGAAGTGACAGAACTGGTGCAGAAACCAGTGTAGGGCGACGAGAACTTACTCGATTACCTACCATTTCAAGGTCTACAAACGACTTTACACGTTTAGAGCCAACGGCAAGTGCCGGTTCTTTTGGAGGTCGTAATGATCAGTTCAACAATTTTTCCTTAGATGGAGCCATCTTTAACAATCCTTTTGGGCTTGATGCTGCACAGCCGGGCGGACAGACAAATGCAACACCTATTTCTATAGATGCAATTGATCAAATACAGGTGAGCACAGCTCCTTATGATGTAACGCAATCTGGATTTACCGGAGCTTCCGTAAATGCAGTTACCAAGAGTGGTACCAATGATTTTTATGCTACAGTGTATGGTTTCTTTAGAAATGATGATTTAACTGGGGGCAAAATAAATGGTGATGACGTTTTTAAAACAGGTTTGGAACAAAAACAATATGGATTTAGTGTTGGCGGACCAATTGTTAAAAACAAACTGTTCTTTTTTGTGAACTTTGAAAAAGATGACCTAACCTCATTGGGAACTGATGGTTTTGTGCCCAACACAGGTACGGGAGCAGCCAATGAATCAAGAGTTACACAATCAGATTTTGATTTGGTTGATGGTCTCCTAAGACAGGTTGTAATAGGCCAAGATGAATCTGGGAATGATATTTTTTATGACCCGGGAAGAATTACCGGATTCAACTTCGACCAAGAATCTACAAAAGGTATTTTAAAGCTGGATTGGAATATTAATGACAATAACCGTCTTGCAGTTATCTATAATTTCCTGGATGCCTCAAAAGGAAAACCTGCTAATAGGAATGCTATTCAGTTTAGGGGACCAGATTTGGCCACTTTACAATTTGAAAATGCAGGGTATGAGATAAACAATAGAATTCAATCCGTACAAATAGAATTAAACTCTACCCTATCCAATGACGCCACAAATAAGCTCCAAATAGGATACACCCATTTTGATGACTTTAGAAATCCATTTTCTACACCTGCTCCAAGTATCACAATTCTTGATGCAGCCGGTACTTCCAATTATATTATTGCGGGGCACGAACCTTTCTCTATAAATAATGAGTTGGATCAAAAAGTATTTCAAGTCACTGATAATTTAAACTTCTTTAAAGGTGACCATACCTATACTATTGGTTTTTCTTTTGAAAAATTTCAATTTGACAACTCTTTTAACTTGGGAGTTTATGGAGCACAGGGGGTATTTTTTCCAACTTCGACAATCACAGATTTCCCAACTTTTGCAAGTTCAGGACAATTGCAAGCAGCATTTGATTCAGCAATTGCTGCAAATGCAAGCCTTAATGCAGCGGGAGATGGGGTTTCTGGTGGATGGGCCTTGGCAGAAACGAATGTGGGCCAACTGTCATTTTACGCCCAAGACCAATGGGACATTACTGATAATTTTAAGCTGACCTATGGAATTCGTTTTGATAGACCCTTGTTTTTTGATACGTCCGAAAAAGCGCAAGATGTTATAGATCGCAATTGTTGCTATAATCCAACTGTAGAATATACAGACCCTTCAAATGGGGAAACTGTGTTTTTTGACTCAACCCAAATGCCTTCGAATGATTGGTTGATTGCCCCAAGATTTGGTTTTAATTGGGACGTTAATGGAGATGCTTCCTTACAACTAAGAGGTGGTTCAGGTGTGTTTACAGGTCGTTTTCCATTTGTTTGGTTAGGGAATCAAGTAGCAAATCCAAATTTCTTTTTCTATACCGTTGTTGATCCAGACTTCAAGTTTCCTCAAGTGTGGAGAACCAATATTGGAGCCGACAAGCGTTTTGAAAACGGTATTGTAGCAACGTTAGATGTATCGTATACAAAGGACATCAATGGTATTCATGTCCAAAATTGGGGATTGGATGCGCCATCGAGCACACTGAATACTTCTTTTGACCAAAGGGTATTTTATACAGATGCAGATAAATCGCCTAACTCTGCCTATGTATTTACAAATTCAGATGAAAATGGACGTATTTGGAATGTTGCTGGGAAAGTCCAAAAAACATGGGATAATGGACTCTATGCCCAATTGGGATATAGTTTTCTGGATGCGAAGAGTGTAAATTCAATAGACGCGGAAATTACCAGTGATGCATACAATGGTAATGCAATAGTGGGCAACTCAAATACGGCTGTATTGTCCAATGCCAGATATGGTGACAAGCATAGAATCATTGGAGTTCTGTCAAAGTCATTCAAGACCGGGACCACAATATCCACGTTCTTTGAATATGCAAGAGGAGGTCGGTACAATTATGTTTATGGAGGAAACATAAATGGTGATGATATTGCAGGAAACGGAGATGGGTTCCAAAATGATTTGCTTTACATTCCTACGGCTTCAGAAATTGCCCAAATGAATTTTAGTGGAGCCGGACAGGCCGAAGCTTTTGAGGCATTTATACAGCAAGACGACTATTTAAGGGACAATCGCGGTGAATATGCAGATCGATATGCTGGTTTGGCACCCTGGAGAAGCAGTTGGGATGTGAAAATTTTACAGGACATTAAATTAAATGATAAGAATAAGTTCCAATTAAGTTTGGATATTTTGAACCTAGGTAACCTTATCAATTCAAATTGGGGTGTTGTTGAAATTCCAACCTTCAATCAACTATTGGGAGTTACAGTAGATGACACAAATACGCCAACATATACCTTTGATCCAAATTTGACCAGTACTTTTGCCGCAAACACAGCTGAAGTATCTAGATGGAGGGCACAAGTGGGGGTAAGGTATATTTTCAATTAAATAGATACAATTAATAATTAAAAAGGCCTCACGAGAGTGAGGCCTTTTTTATTTTTGCAGAATGAAATATGCACGATTGACACAACAGCAATTAGAGGAATTGCAACCTGAATTCATCAATTTTTTGGCAACACAGTCCATTACGGCAGAGGAATGGGGAACCCTTAAAAAGGAAAAGCCAGAAGTTTCCGAAGAAGAATTGGATGTATTTAGTGATTTAATTTGGGAAGGTGTATTATCTAAAGTGGAATATCTGGAAAATGTTTCAGAATTGCAGATGCATTTATTTCACCTAACGGATAAGGAGATGAAGCTACTTTCCGTAAAAGTGATGAATCCAGAAATAGACCTGCGTACCACAGTTGGGTTTAATTGGTTCAAACGCAATTTTCAATCGGATTTTGTGGAGTATCTAACCGCTTCCAAAGCGTACTCTGAAGATAAAAATTTGGATAAGTTTAATCTAATCAAGCAAGGAGCCACAATTACCAAAGGGGATTTATACAAATGGTTTGACCAGATTATCGAATAAATTACATGGAATTAAAAGCGTAATAAAAGGTCTGGCAATTAAGTATATTTACACGAGAATTACAATAACTACATGGCACAGAAACCATCCATACCCAAAGGAACCCGAGATTTTTCACCAACAGAGGTTGCTAGGCGCAATTATATTATCCAGATTATAAAAAAACATTTTGAGGTGTATGGCTTTCAACCCATTGAGACACCATCGTTTGAAAATTCGGAAACCCTATTGGGTAAATATGGGGATGAAGGTGACCGCTTGATTTTTAAAATACTCAACTCAGGAGATTTTATATCAAAAGTGGATGATGTTACCTATAGTTCAAAGAAGTCTAATTCGCTTTTACCAAAAATTTCTGAAAAAGCCCTCCGATATGATCTTACTGTACCCTTTGCGCGCTATGTAGTAATGCACCAGAATGAAATTGACTTTCCCTTTAAACGTTATCAAATCCAGCCTGTTTGGCGAGCAGATAGACCCCAAAAAGGACGCTTTAGGGAATTCTATCAATGTGATGCCGATGTTGTGGGCTCCAATTCCCTGTTACAGGAAGTGGAACTGATACAACTATATGATGCAGTTTTTACTGAGTTGAAACTTGCCGGAAGTACCATCAAACTAAACAATAGAAAAATATTATCCGGTATTGCAGAAGTCATAGGAGCAAAGCACTTATTGATAGACTTTACCGTTGCCTTGGATAAATTGGACAAGATTGGTGAGGAAAAAGTAAAAGAAGAAATGCTAGATAAAGGTATTTCTGAAATTGCCATTGAAAAAGCGTCGCCTTTATTCGCAATGAATGGGGATGCAGCAGAACAATTGGCTCAGTTAAAAAGTTTATTGGCAGATTCAGAAGTGGGTATGGCTGGAATAAGCGAACTTGATGAAATCATAAGAACCGTAAAAGAACTTGGATTGAAATCAGCAAGTTTGCAATTAGATGTCACCCTTGCTCGCGGACTTAACTATTATACCGGAGCAATTTTTGAAGTAAGCGCACCGGAAGGAGTGAGCATGGGGTCTATAGGTGGTGGTGGTCGTTATGATGATTTGACGGGTATTTTTGGGCTTAAAGACGTTAGCGGAATCGGTATTTCTTTTGGATTGGATAGAATTTACCTGGTTTTGGAGGAACTTGGCCTTTTTCCAGAACGTTTGGATAAATCCATAGATGTTTTGTGCATCAACTTTGGGGAAAAAGAAAGTTTGGCATCTTTAAAATTGGTTGGGAAGCTTAGGGAAAATGGCATTAAAGCTGAAGTTTACCCATCGGCTGCCAAAATGCAGAAACAGATGAAATATGCCAATAACCGCAAAGTACCCTATGTTGTGTTGATTGGTGAGCGTGAGCTTTTAAACCAAGAATTTGTGGTAAAGACCATGGCCACTGGGGAGCAGGAAACCTATTCACTGAAAAATCATGGAAACTTTATTGATACACTATAACCGTTGCTCCACTTCGGCAATAATCTGTTTGTAGTAACTTGATTTGTGGGGAACAAACCTATCAAATTCGTTTTGGTTTAATTTTGATTTGAAATCTTCAATAGTAAATAAATTCAAATCGTCTACTTCACTTTCTTGTTTGACCAAATCTTGCAGAGGTGCACTCAGTCTACATAAAAAGGTATGATGGAACTCGTTGTCTATAAGGCTTTCCGAATGCTTTTGCATCGACTTAAAAATTCCGATTTTATCCAAATCAGAAGCTGAGACCTTTAACCCGATTTCTTCTTCTACTTCGCGAATGGCAGCCTCTACAATAGGCTCACTGGCGCCGATATGTCCAGCAACGGAAACATCCCAAAGCAGCGGAAAAGTTTTTTTATCCTTTCCCCGTTTCTGGAACAGCATTTTTCCATCCGTTGTATAAAACCAAACATGGACCGTTGGATGAAACAGCCCAGTTTGATGCGCTTCAGATTTTAGGCAGGTCTGTCCTGTAAAATTCCCGTTTTCATCTAGAATGTCTACAAGTTCATCCATTGGAATTGATTTTCAACCCTATACATAAAAGTCGTTTCGACCATATAGGAGAAAACCTAAATGCCGAAAACTATCTTTTGGACCTCTCCACCTTGAACTTAATCAAAATAACTAAATGTCTCGCCCTCTTTTATGGTCAACAGCGTTTCATATATTAATCGAATCACATTTTCAACATCGTCTTTATGCACAGTCTCAACAGTAGTGTGCATATATCTAAGTGGAAGTGAAATTAAAGCAGAGGCTACACCACCATTACTATATGCAAAAGCGTCTGTATCCGTTCCCGTGTAACGAGATGAAGCCAGACGTTGAAAAGGAATCTTTTTGGCCTCTGCGGTTTCAATGATTCGTTCCCTAAGCTTGTTCTGTACGGCTGGCGCATAGGAAATCACCGGACCTGAACCAATCGCTGTTTCTCCTTCTTTCTTTTTATCGATCATGGGGGTAGTGGTGTCATGGCAGACATCGGTCACTATGGCAACATCTGGTTTTATGGTTTGGGTGATCATTTCGGCACCACGCAATCCAATTTCCTCTTGTACGGAGTTGGTAATGTAAAGCCCAAACGGCAATTCATTTTTATTTTCATGCAATAAACGTGCAACTTCAGCAATCATAAAACCTCCTGCACGATTATCTATGGCCCGACAAACAAATTTATTTTTATTTAAAACTTGAAATTCATCTGGATAGGTGATAACGCAGCCCACGTGGACCCCCATTTTACCAACTTCTTCCTTGTCCTTCGCACCAATATCAATACAAATATTATCAAGCTTTGGCGGTTCTTCCTTCCCTCTATTTCTGGTATGAATTGCTGGCCAACCAAAAATACCTTTTACAATGCCTTTTTTGGTATGGATGTTTACCCATTTGGAAGGTGCTATCTGGTGATCGCTTCCTCCATTTCTAATAACATAAATCAATCCGTTGTCCGTGATGTAGTTAACATACCACGAGATTTCATCTGAATGGCCTTCAATAACAACTTTGTATTTGGCATTGGGGTTTATGACCCCAACTGCTGTACCGTACGTATCGGTAATAAAATCATCCACATAAGGTTTCAAATAATCCATCCAAATTTTTTGCCCTTCCCATTCATAACCAGTAGGGGAGGCATTATTTAGATATTTTTCGAAGAACTTAAGAGATTTAGCGTTAATGATTTTTGAACTTGCCATGTATATATTTTAATCCACAAACATAACAATATTCACTTTTAATTAATAGCCAATTCCTAGGTTTATCCTTAATTTTGACATTACTTTTGATAAATAAAACAAATGCTTCGCCGCAGTTTAGTTATTATCTTCTTCGCAATTTTCACTTTTGGGTTTTCTCAGGAAATCACCAAAGATTCTGTTGCGGATTATTATGTTAGGTTCGAAGGGGATTCCATTTTACAGAGCTCCATTGAACTTGATGAAGTCTATATTTTTGGAAAATTGGAGTTTGCCGATAGAAAGGAAAAGCTCAGATATTATATTCTCCGAAGAAAAACATTGAAAGTATATCCTTATGCAAAACTTGCAGCAGAACGTTTGGTGGAATTGAATGATAGTTTGGCCAAAATCAAAAAGAAAAGGCACAAAAAAAAATATACCAAAGAAGTTCAGAAATATATTGAAGGTGAGTTTTCCGATAAACTTAAAAAACTGACACGTACGGAAGGACAGATTTTAATCAAGTTGATTTATCGTCAAACAGGTATAACAGCGTTCAATTTGGTGAAGGAGTTACGAAGTGGTTGGCGAGCATTTTGGTACAATACTACGGCCAAGGCATTTAAAATCAGCATAAAAGAAGAATTTCATCCTGAAGCAATACATGAAGACTATTTGATTGAGGATATTTTACAACGAGCATTTGCGTCCAATAGGCTAGAGCGGCAAGAATCTGTTTTGGACTACGACTATGCCCAGCTTAACAATAAATGGAAGAATGACCCCAATGGGAAAAATTAGTTTTTCGATTTCTTTCCGAAAAGTGCGTCCATAAAAATTTTAATGCTATAAAACCCCAGGCCAATTGCAGCTACGGCCAATACTAACCCAATAATTAAAACTGGAATGTACGCTGGGTGTTCTTGATTTTTGAAAGCTTGCGATAGTACAAAAGGTGCCAAAAACATAAATGCCACCGTATACCCTATAAATTTAAGCCCTTTTACCAAAAGTTCCTTGTCTGTTCGCATGGATACTAAAATAGGAATATTAGCTTATATTTAGTTTATAGTAGCCTAAAACTTAAGCATGGAAATACTGATATTGGCAGGAGTTGTCCTGTTCATCATTTTTGCAACGGTGAAGTTTAAAATGCACCCAATTTTTTCATTGACCCTTGCGGCCCTGACTACAGGATTTTTGCTTGGACTTTCTCCAAAGGATATTATGACAACGATTGGTGATGGATTTGGAAAAACACTTTCAGGAATAGGTTTGGTTATTGCTTTTGGGACCGTTATTGGGATTTATTTGGAAAAAACAGGAAGCACCAAGGTCTTGGCAAATACAGTACTGAAGTTTGTTGGACTGAAACGTTCTCCTTTGGCCATGAATTTGGCCGGATATATCATTTCCATACCTGTTTTTTGTGATTCGGGATTTATAATTCTTTCGTCTTTAAACAAAGCCATTAGCAAAAAGACTGGTATTCCAGTTTTGGTTTTTGCCATTTCATTGGCCACTGGTCTTTATGCGGCACATGTATTCGTTCCACCAACACCAGGTCCTTTGGCTGCAGCAGCAATTTTAGGAGCTGATTTAGGGATGGTATTGGTATTGGGTTTGGCGGTTTCCATTCCGGTATCTTTAGCTGGTTATTTTTGGGCAAGTTTTATCGGAAAATCCTTAAAACAAGACAGTAAAGAAGAAATCAAAGTATCAGAGATTAAAGATGAGACGCATAGTATTAAACCAATTCAAGCTTTTTTACCACTTTTGGCTCCCATTTGTTTAATTGCGATGAAGTCCGTGGTCAATTACCCCACATTTCCTTTAGGAAAGGAGATTTTATTCGAAGTCTTTGATTTTTTAGGAAATCCTATCATTGCGTTGTTGATAGGAGTATTTTTTGCTTTCTTTTTAAGTAGAAAAATAGCTAAAGAACAGAAGGAAGGGTGGGTAACGGAAGCCTTTAAGCAGGCAGGGTTGATAGTTTTGATTACAGGTGCAGGTGGTGCCTTTGGGGCAATTCTTCGTACCATTGATATCGCATCGATAATCGACCTTGAATCCAGTTCGGGTATTGGAGGTCTTTTAATTTCATTTACCATTGCAATGGTATTAAAAACGGCTCAGGGTTCTTCCACTGTGGCAATAATAACCACATCTGCAATAATTGCTCCTTTGCTGGAAACGTTTGGATTATTTTCAATTTCTGACAAAGCCCTTGCGGTTCTTGCTATTGGGGCAGGTGCAATGACCGTTTCCCATATAAATGACAGCTATTTTTGGGTGGTATCCCAGTTTTCGAACATGAATGTAAAAACAGCTTTAAAAGGACATACGTTGGGTACTCTAGTACAGGGAACCGTTGGAATTTTGATGATTTTGCTTTTATATCAATTCCTTTAAAGGTGTTTGGAATCGTGTTTTGATTAAAACTTGAAATTGTAGGTTACTGAAGGTATAATTCCAAAAATAGACGTCCGAAGTGCTTCATTTCTTCCGTTATCTTCGTTTTCCCTAAAGTTGATGGAAGCGGCATTCATACGATTATATGCATTGTAGATGCTGAAGACCCATTCTGATTGTACTTTCCTTTTACGGTTCTTTCTTGGGGTTAAAGTAGCTGAAATATCTAATCTGTGATAGGCGGGAAGGCGTTCATCATTTCGTAATCCATAATAGGGGATTGTTAAACCTTGAAACTCAAATTGCCCAATGGGATAGTTTGTGGGCTGCCCCGTTTGAAATACAAAATTGGCATTGAAATTCCATTTCTCATTTAAATCATAACTACCAAATAAGGAGAGGTCATGTGTTTTGTCATATGGCGTATTGTACCATTCCCCAAAATTAATTCCAGTTTCCAAATTTGATATTCCATTGGCTGCAGAAGCGGTTCTTCCTGGAGTGCGTTGTTCAGATTTGGATAGGGTATAGGATAGCCAGCCTTTAAATCGGCCTTCATTTTTCCGCACCAATACTTCCAACCCATAAGCTCTTGCTTCACCACTTAAGATAACTTGTTCAATGGCATCATTTGCAATTAGATCAGCCCCATCTATGTAATCTATTCTATTTTGAATGTCTTTATAGAACAACTCAGTTTCAAAAGAAAATTCACCATCGTTTATATCCTGAAAATAGCCAATAGCGTATTGATCTAACAATTGAGGTTCTACAAATGGGCCGCTGGGTGTCCATACATCCAAAGGAGTAGGAGAGCTGGTATTGGAAAGAAGATGTAGGTATTGTGCCAACCGTGTATAACTGGCCTTTATAGAGCGCTTTGCATTAAAATTATAGGAAAGGGAGACCCTTGGTTCCAAATTGGTAAACTTCTCCAAACTACTTCCTCTTCCAGGGTCAATAGTATCAATGGGATTGCCTTCACGGTAAATTTGAAAGGTAGGATCAAAGAATATTGGATTGTCATTTTCGTAAACAAAAAATTCATCCTGTCCCAATCTGTTAAAATGACTTACTCTAAGACCATAATTTAAACTTAGCCTTTCATTTATTTTATGTTCAATATCTACATATGCTGCGGTTTCGTTAGCATATTTTTTGGTGATTTGATCTTCTACAATGCCAGAGTCTGCACGGTTAGGCTTTATTTTTCCAGGATTGAAGACATAATAGATATTGTTCAATCCATAATTGACCTGAAACTTATCGTTAAGGTAATGTTTAAGGTCATATTTCAGGTTAAAGTTTTGAATTCCCGAATCCCATTCAAAACCCACAAAATCAAGTACTAATCCATAGAAATAATCTGAATAGATTACCGATAGATTGGAAAACAATTTATCAGAAAACAAATGGTTCCACCTAAAGTTACCGACCGCATTTCCATAAGTGTTGACAAAACTTTCATTAATACTGAATAAGTCGCGCCCAAAATAACCTGATAAGTAAATATTGTTCCTGTCGTTTATTTTATGACTGATTTTCGTATTTAGGTCATAGAAATAGGCTTTATTGTTTACATCGAACAAGGGTAAAAAAAGATGGGCATAAGATGCCCTGCCACCAACCAAAAAAGAAGATCTGTCTTTAGCAATAGGCCCTTCTATGAGCAACCTACTTGAAATGGCCCCAATTCCACCGTTTACTTTGAGTTCTTTGCTATTTCCTTCCTTTTGAAAGATTTCCAGTACTGAGGATAATCTTCCTCCATATCTTGCTGGAATACCACCCTTAAACAGTTTTACATCTTTGATGGCATCTGGATTGAAAACAGAAAATAAACCAAAAAGGTGCGATGAATTGAATACGATAGCCTCATCCAATAAGATAAGATTCTGATCTACGGCACCTCCTCTAACATTAAATCCTGAAGACGCCTCACCAGCATTGGAAATACCGGGTAATAACAATAAAGACTTTATAACATCCGATTCTCCAAGGACCACAGGAATCTGTTTTATTGTACCAGCGGATAAAGTGTTAACACTCATTTGAGGTTTTCGTATATCCAAACGCTCAACATCATCGGTAATGACTACCTCTTCGAGCTGTTCAGCTTCTTCCAATAAGCTAAAATCTTTTTTGATGTCCGTGCTTAAATCTATACTTTCCCTAACATCCTGAAAGCCTAAATAACTTACAATTATTTCATATTGCCCTTCGGGGAGTGTTATGGAATAAAAACCGTATTCATTGGTAGTAACACCTGTTTTTAGGCTAGGGAACAGCACGTTGACCCCTATTAATGTCTCATTACTGCTGGCCTCTGAAATGGTACCGCTGAGTGTATATTTTTGTTGTGCTTCAACCTGAAGACTACTTAAAACCAAAACTAAAAGAAGGAGGCATATTTTTTTAGGCTGTATTTTAATTTCATTATAGTTTAATGCCATAGGTCACAAAAGAATAAGCCCGAGTTATTGAATCATTAATAGTTTGGTATCAAATTCACTTAAAGCGAAATATCCAAAAGGCAGGTTGCTTGAATTTGTTTCATTAATAATATTACCTCTCAAGGTAGCAGGAGGGGTTGCAAAAGGACCACCTCCATCTTCGCCGGATTGTGCCAATGCCAAATTAGCGTAGGTTGCAAAGTTGCTATCAATTCCAAGAAGGGTTATAGCAACTATATCACCAGGTTCAACCTCTTCATAGAAATACGAAAATGTGAGTTGACCGTCTTGAAAAAACTCATCATCAACCACCAAAAAATTATCAAAACCAAACGAAAACAAATAGTGGTTAATCTCGTTGGGAATATCTGTGAAGGAGATCAAGATTTCGGTTTCTTCTTCTTCATCAAATAGAAACCCGTCCCCCTGTTCAATCATATCGATAACAGGAGATTTTTGCAATTGCTGTGTGGCTGTATAGACTTCATCGTTATAATTGACCAACAATGTATAGTCCCTATCGAGTTCAAAACTAGGAAAGCCTGCACTAAAAACACCCGGAGCGTTTTCCACAAGTGAAAATGATTGCCCACTTTGCTCATCAATAATTGTGGCTGTGGCATTTTCAGCCGGAAAAGTTTCATCTTGAAAGAATGGCCCCGTCAATGTAAGTTTTACTTCACCATTTATGATAGGATCGCCATTATTATCATTAAACCCTATGATGGCATCTATAACAAGCCTTGTCTCGGATGTTGGTAGGTCAATATCTATGGCCTCTTCGCAACTAATAAATAGGAAAAAGAAAAAGGTAACATATAAACTGTTCTTTAAAACCATGCTATTTGGGGTACGAAAGTCTAAAATAGGCAATCATTAGCTCAAATAGCATAGTTTAACAATTTGTTAATTACCATAGCTAGTAATTAGGCAATGGTATTTAATATGCTGTTGAATGTTTCACTTGGACGCATTGCTTTGGAAGCTAGGTTCACATCTGGTAAATAATACCCTGCAATGTCAACTGCAGCTCCTTGGGCATCAATCAATTCTTGTGCTATTTGGCTTTCCTTTGATTGCAATTCCTGAAAAACTGTGAAAAAAATCGATTTTAATTCCTCATTTTCATTTTGAGTTGCCAGTTGTTCCGCCCAATAAAGCGTTAAATAAAAATGGCTGCCACGTGTATCCAGTTCATTCACTTTCCGTGAAGGTGATTTGTCGTTGTCCAGAAACTTTTCGGTAGCCTTATCCAATGCATCTGCAAGGACAGAAGCTTTTTTATTTAGATTTTTTTCTCCAAAGTGCTCCAGAGAAACCCCAAGCGCCAAAAATTCACCTAGAGAATCCCAGCGAAGATGTCCTTCCTCTAAAAACTGTTCTACATGCTTGGGCGCGGAACCACCTGCTCCTGTTTCAAACAACCCGCCACCATTCATTAATGGAACTATGGATAACATCTTGGCACTGGTACCTACCTCAAGTATTGGGAACAAATCCGTAAGGTAATCGCGCAATACATTACCAGAAACTGAAATGGTGTCTTTTCCTTCTTTTATGCGTTTTAGAGTGAATTTTGTAGCTTCAATCGGTGATAAAATCTGTATATCGAGACCCGTGGTGTCATGATGTTTAAGATATTCATCAACCTTAGTGATAAGTTCCGCATCATGGGCTCTTTCTTTATCCAACCAAAAAACAGCAGGGGTATTTGTTGCTCGTGCTCGTGATACGGCCAGTTTAACCCAGTCCTGGATTGGAGCATCTTTTACCTGGCACATTCTCCATATATCCCCTTCCTCAACATTATGTTGAATTAGGGTTTCATTGCTAGATACGTTTACAACCTTTACCGTGCCTGCGTTTTTAATTTCAAAAGTTTTGTCATGCGAGCCATATTCCTCTGCTTTTTGGGCCATAAGGCCTACATTGGGAACTGTTCCCATGGTAGTTGGGTCAAATGCCCCGTGTTCTTTGCAAAAATCAATGGTGGCTTGATAGATACCAGCATAACTACTATCTGGGATTACCGCCTTTGTGTCTTGAAGTTTTCCATTTTTGTCCCACATTTTACCTGAACTCCTAATCATGGCAGGCATTGATGCGTCAATGATAATATCACTGGGAACATGGAGGTTTGTAATTCCCTTGTCAGAATTAACCATTGCCAAATCAGGTCCGTTTGCTATTGTCTGGGCAATTACATTTTTAATTTCTTGACGTTTATCTTCAGGGAGTTCTTCCAATTTATCAAACAGGGTTTCCAATCCATTATTGGCGTTTATTCCCAAGGCATTGAAAGTGTCTTGATATTTTTCAAACAAATCTGAAAAATAGGCTTTAAGTGCATGGCCAAAAATGATTGGGTCTGAAACCTTCATCATGGTGGCCTTAAAATGAAGAGAAAGTAATAGGCTTTCGCTTTTGGCATCTGCAATTTCCTTTTTTAGGAAACTTACCAATGCGTTTTTGCTCATGACTGTAGCATCAATGACCTCATCTTTTTGAAGCGAAACATTTTCTTTGAGAACTGTTGTTGTCCCACTAGAATCTACTAGCTCTATGCGAACATCACCAGCAGCTTTCATGGTCAATGACTTTTCGTTGTGCTTAAAGTCCCCCTCGGCCATAGTGGCCACGTGGGTTTTGGATTCTGATGACCATGCACCCATTGAATGTGGGTTTTTCTTTGCATAGTTTTTAATTGCCTTTGGGGCTCTTCTATCTGAATTACCTTCTCTAAGAACAGGGTTTACGGCACTTCCTTTTATTTTATCGTATTTGGCTTTGATTGTTTTTTCCTCATCCGTTTTAGGCTCATCAGGATAACTTGGTAAATTATACCCTTTTTGTTGTAATTCTTCAATGGCTTCTTTTAATTGTGGAATAGAAGCACTTATATTGGGAAGTTTAATGATGTTTGCCTCTGGTGTTTTGGCCAATTCACCCAATTGAGCCAGGTTATCCGGTATTTGCTGGTCGGCATTCAAGAATTCGGGAAATACTGAGATAATTCTACCTGCAAGAGAAATATCTTTGGTTTCTATACTAATGTCAGCAGTTTTTGTAAACGCTTTTACAACAGGTAAAAAAGATAATGTTGCCAAGGCTGGCGCCTCATCGGTTTTTGTATAAAAAATCTTAGCCATTTAGGTGTTTTTATTTGAGCGGTGCAAATATACAACTTATGACTGTTGCTATACTAGGTGATTTTACTAAAAAGTGTGATTTTGGATAGGGTTTGAAATAACAAAAGCCATATCTATGTGTGAACATTGATATGGCTTTCTGAAAAGAGCTAAAAGATATCATTTTGCGTTGCCACAAAATCGCAACCATTGATTGCATCCGTTGCCCTTTTGACGTTTACTCAACACTATGCTTCTAATTTTTCAACTAAACAACACTTGTGCAAAGTGGTCCAATAGTTTCCTAAATCTTATCAAAACAGAAAATTGCTCTTCCGTCCGCACATAAAATTTATTATTTCTCTTTGAGGTTGGCCGAAGCTTTCCAGAATTCGAAATTCCTTTTGTGATTAGTAGTGTTACCAATTAAAAAGGGAAACATCAGTTTTAAAGAACGTCAACTTCAAAATAGAAACCGAAACTTGATATAATCTCCTTCCCATTTCTCTTACTAAAGTATGAGAAAGTTGCGGAAAACCAAATTTTGTAATAGATTAAAAATCAACAATATATGAACTATGGTTATTAACAATTGTTCATAAAAAAAGCACCCGTTGAGGTGCTTTATTATTTTGCGTAGTGATTGTAAATTAACCCCTAATCTCTTTGATACGGGCCTTTTTACCTGTAAGACCTCTAAAGTAGAAGATTCTTGATCTACGTACTTTACCTTTTTTGTTGACTTCTACTCTTTGAAGTGCTGGCATGTTTATTGGAAAAATTCTTTCTACACCAACTGTACCAGACATTTTTCTGATTGTAAAAGTCTCTGTAGCACCAGTTCCTCTTCGTTGGATAACAACTCCTTTAAAGAACTGTGTACGTGTTTTTTCACCTTCCTTAATCTCATAATACACTGTGATGGTGTCACCTGACGAGAATTTTGGAAATTCTTTTTTTGGAACAAATTCGTCTTCAACAAATTTTATAAGGGATTCCATTTTATATTTTTTTTAATGTTTACCAAGATTAACTTACACGAGTTTCGTCAGAGGTTAATTTTGAGATTGCAAAAATAATGCAATATTTATAAATAGCAAGGTGTTTTTGACTTTTAAAAGTAGAAAAGCAATTAACGCTTTTTATTTGAATAGCTCGTACCAAACAACAGCAACCCAATGCCAACAAGAATAAGGGGAAATTGGCCAATGGAATTCAATATAACTGTAGCCCGTGCAAGAAATGTAGTACCCTTGCCGACAGCAATAGAAGTCAAAAGAAAGCTCGCCAGTGCAAACAAAATAGATAAAATAGCCCCTATGAGCATTAAGACGGTTCCCTTGTTTTTCTTTTTTAGTACTAACACAATACAACCAATGAGAAAAAGAAGTTGTCCTATTATCTTTAAGATTCCGCCAAAAACAAAGTAACTTTCTAAATATTCCATAGTTATTTCAGTAAATCAGGTCTTCTTTGACGCGTTCGCTCCATTGCTTGTTCTTCACGCCATTTTTCAATTTTTGGAAAGTCCCCGCTTAACAAAACCTCTGGCACTTTATGCCCTTTGTAATCTGAGGGTCTCGTGTATACCGGTGGTGCCAATAGGTTATCTTGAAAAGTATCTGTCAGTGCCGATGTTTCGTCATTTAAAACCCCTGGAAGAAGCCTTATAATGGAATCACAGAAAACTGCTGCCGCCAATTCACCTCCTGAAAGTACATAGTCACCAATGGATATTTCTCGCGTTATGAACAGATCGCGCACTCTTTGGTCTACTCCTTTGTAATGCCCACAAAGTATAATAATGTTCTTTTTTAGGGAAATTTCATTTGAAATACCCTGATTCAGGGTATTGCCATCTGGAGTCATGTAAATGATTTCATCATACTCCCTTTCTTTTTTGAGCTCTGAAATACACTTATCTATGGGTTCTATCATTAAAACCATTCCAGCTCCACCACCAAATTGATAGTCATCAACTTGTTTGTAATTACCGATTGAGTATTTTCTGAGGTTGTGAAAATGTACCTCCACCAACTTTTTCTCAATAGCTCGTTTTAAAATAGAGGCTTCAAAAGGGCTTTTTAATAATTCGGGTAAAACTGTAATAATGTCTATTCGCATGGCTTACATAGAAAGTTGTCAAAGATAATGGTTAATTTATCTAGGAATTCTTCCAGAAGTAGTGAAAATATGCTTCATCTTTCTCCCAATCCAATCGCTCATAGAGTTTTTGGGCTGGGTTGTCTTTTGCTGTCTCGAGTGCCAGTCCTTTGAAACCTTGTTTTTTGCAAAACGTTTTTGCATGCTTTAATAATGCTTCTCCCACTCCTTTTTTTCGAAATTGTGGGACAACAAATAAATCATTCAGCACATAAAATGGTTGTAATGATACAGAAGAAAATGTTTTGTAAAGCTGTGTAAATCCAACTGGTTTGTCATTTTCCAATGCTAAGAAAACTACAGTCTCATTGTTTAAGAAACGCTCTTTTAAGAAACGCCTGCAAGCTTCTATGTCTGATGATTGTTCATAGAACATTCGATATGCATCAAATAGCGGAAGAACAAGTTCTATATCTGAAGGGGTTACATTTTTAATTTCCATGGACAAATGTAATTAATTCACCCGTCTGCGCTCATCTTCAGAACCGGTTCCTCGTTGTCTTGAGGATTTTAGTTTATCATTTCCAAAACTTCTGGAATAGGTGAGAAGAAAAGTACGATTGCTAAAGTCGAAGGTGTTTTCGGTATTTAGGTTTTGTTCAGGTATCTGGGTTCTTCCCGTAAATTCGAAAGAATCGAACACATCGTTTACGGCAAATCTGAGCGTTCCCCATTTGTCCCCGAGTTTTTTCTGAAAACCAATGTTCATTCCAAAAACTGGATCAAATTTCCGGATGCCAAAAAGACTGGCTCCAAAATAATTAAGGTTTACCTCTGAACTAAAAGTCTTTGTTATGGTAAAAGAATTGGAGCTGTTTGCCCGGAAGGTATTTTGCTCAAAATTAAATGAAGAATCTTGAAGTAAAGCGCTTACCTTGGTATTTATAAATATGAAATTGTTTTGCATTTTCCACCAATTGGTAAAGTTGATGGGTAATCCTAATGTGATGGTAAATAATTTGGTTTGATCATTGTTGGCAGCCTCAAAAAACAATCTTCCCGTAGCTTCATCAAAACGTTCTTGAAAACCAGATATGGGTTGGTCTTCGACCGAATATTGAAAAGAAAGAAGTATGGATTTATAATTGGTGTCAAATTTTACTGAGTTCGATGTGGCTGGTTGTAAAGCCGAATTACCTGATAAAAATGTAGTTGGGTCAATAAAAATAACAAAGGGTGCCAAATTATTGAAGGTTGGTCGGGTGATTCGTTTAGAATAGGACAGATTAAAACTTAGGGTATCGCTTACCGAATGGGAAACAAAGATGCTCGGAAAAAAGTTACCAAAATTTCGGTCCACAACTCGGCCTTCGGTTTCCGTATCCAGCTCAGAGTCGGTATGCTCATATCGAAGACCAAGTTTCATGCTTGTTTTTTCTTTCAGTTTATAATCGACAGAAGTATACGCTGCTAGAATATGCTCGTTAAGGACACTTTTATTTGTCAAGGTAGGGTCTTCAATAAAGTTTTGTCCATCAAAAGTTGCGACAGATACATCATTTTCAAAGTCTGATATCACTGCTTTAATACCTGTTTCCAATTTTAAATTTTCATTTAATTGATTGCTATAATCTGCCTTGCCTACCGCAATGTTAATAGGGGTTGTTTTATCGCTGAGGGTAAGTTCTTCTCGAAGAAAATTGTTGTCCCCATCAAAAAAACTGTTGGTGTAATCTGTAGGGTTTTCATCGTAATAGTGCAAGTAGTCCAAATCCACACTTATGAACTCATCGTCCTTAAAATTATGTTTAAGATTGACGTTGGAATTAAAATGTTGCCATTGGTTTCGTTCTGTGTTCAAAAGTTGTACAAAAGAAAAAGGAACACCGTTTTCGGTTTCTCTACTATCGTTCACTGCATCCATAGTCCATTTGTTATCATAAGCTCCTACCAGAATGCCTATGACAGTTTTGTCTGTGGCTTGATAATCCATTCCCAACCGTATATTATGATTACGCTGTCTTGGATCACGGTCGGAAACAGTAGCCAGATTTATCGTATTGTCTTGCTCATTTGTGAAAATTCTTGAGAAGTCGAATTGTTGTCCTTGTGTATCTATTAAGAAAGAATAGTTGCCAAAAAGATTTATCTTGTTTTTTCTAAAATTAAAGCTGATGTTATCTGAGGTGGTTTCACCGTTTCCAATTCCTCCCGAAACTGAATAGGTGCCGTTTAAACCCAAATCTGTTCTCTTTTTAAGCACAATATTTATAAAACCGGCATTTCCTTCCGCATCAAAATTTGCGGGAGGAGTAGTAATCAGTTCAATACTTTGAATATTGTCAGAGCTCATACCTTCCAACAACTGAACAATGCTTTCCTGCGGCATGTAGCTTATTTTTCCATCAATCATTACCACAACTCCGTTTTTCCCTGCCAAGGATATGGCACTATTCTGTCTGTCCACAATCACTCCAGGGGAACGTTCTAAAACTTCTAGAGCTGAGCTACCGGCAGACACAATGCTATTTTCAACATTGATTACCATTCGGTCAATCTTTTGAACAAAAATGGGCTTTGTGGTCTGGACCACAACCTCATCCAGTTCAACACCCTCAGTCAATGTTAATGTGGGAATGGTAAACATTGAATTCTGTTGATAGCTAAAAGCATCGGTTGTTTTTGTTGAGAAGCCCACCATACTAGCAGTTATGATGTAATTTCCAGAAGCGACGCTTTCAAATGTAAATGTTCCTGTATCATTGGTAATTGCCCCTTTTACTAGTGTGGAATCTGATGCGGTTTGTAAAAGTACATTGGCAAAGGCAAGTCCTTGTCCATTACTATCGACTATTTCTCCATTTATTTCTTGGGCTTTTACAAAAAAGCATATCAGAAATAATGGAATAAAAGTCAGTTTTCTTTTGTCCATGTTTTTTGATTGATGATTAACTATATAGCAATAGTTGGTAAACGCAAAAGTGAGATTCTAGGCAGAAAGGAAAGACAGTAACTGTACCTGTGAATCCTTTTTGATGATGAAATTTAAACAAAAAAGCCTCCAAACAGGGAAGCTTTAACAAATATTTATTTCTTCTGTTTGTTCAGCTCATCCTGGAGCTGACGGCTAATTTTCTGCTCACGTTCCAGTGCTCTTCTCCTATGGTCTTCGTATTCTTTTTCAACATCGGCAAGCGCAGTTTTGGCCTGATGGGTTAAAAAATTACTGTTCCTGAACTTATAAATGAACAATAACAAAAAGAGCAATAAACCAAAAATGATGGACCATAAAATAAAGTTGTAGGTTCCTTTGCTAATCAAAGCTCCAAAGAACGATATACTGTCTTTTTCGGCAGTAATGGTCTTTAAGTTGTTAGTGGTTTCTTGAAGTTTTGAGTTAAGGCTATTTATTTCATCCTTATTGCTTGTAATAGTCGCAGTAAGGTCTTTTATAGATTGATTGGCCGAGCTAATGGTATCAAAAATATTCTTTTTGATTTTATTCAGTTCAATTAATCGAATTACCTCATAGCGTTTACCCTGTGCATTATAATTTGTGGACTTTCGTTCCAGTACCTCAAACTGTCCGGCAATGGATGTATCCGTGTCAGGCGTAGTATCTTGATTTTGAGCTGAAATTGAAAAAACACTGATAAAAAGAACAAGGGATAAGAAAACTTGTAAACGTCTCATGGTAATTATGCGTTTTAATTTAGATTAAGGGTAAGGCGAAATTACACCAATAAACCAAAAATCAAAAGAAAATCATATTTATGGAGGTTGCTACTTGAATATTTATGATTTAATAATACGTGTATCGTCTTACTTTGGCAATGTATTTTGCAAGACGGATAACTTGATGTGAATAACCATATTCATTATCATACCATATATATAGGACCAAACTTTTTCCATCTGCTGAAACTAAAGTGGCCTTGCTGTCATATATGGATGGGGCAGAAGTGCCAACAATATCTGATGATACCAATTCATTGCTAAGAGAATATTGTATCTGTTCTACCAAATCACCTTCAAGGGCATATTTTTTTAAAATAGTGTTTACACTTTCTTTTGAGGTTTTGTTCTTTATTTCAAGATTTAAGATGGCAAGCGAGCCGTTTGGAACTGGAACTCGTATTGCATTCGATGTCAATTTACCTTTTAAAGAGGGTAGGGCCTTGGCAACAGCGGCACCTGCACCGGTTTCGGTAATAACCATGTTAAGCGCTGCGGCACGACCTCGACGGTACTTTTTATGCATATTATCCACAAGATTCTGGTCGTTGGTGTATGCATGAATAGTTTCCAAATGCCCTTTCTTAATTCCAAGGGAATCTTCAATAACTTTTAATATTGGGGTAATGGCATTTGTAGTACAAGAGGCAGCAGAATAGATTTTGGTCTTGTCTGGATCAAATTCTTTTTGGTTTACCCCATGAACAATGTTAGGGATTTCTTTTCCAGGAGCGGTAAGTAAAACCTTGCCGGCCCCTTTAGCTTCCAAATGTCGGGAGAGCGAAGCTTTATCCCTGAAAGCACCAGTATTGTCAATAATCAAGGCGTTATAGATGCCATACTTTGTATAGTCTATAGATTCAGGCTTATCCGCAGTTATAATTTTCACGGTAGTGCCATTGATGACCAAAGCACTATTTTTTATATCAACATCCACCGTGCCCATAAACTGGCCATGAACGGAATCAGTTTTTAGCAATGCAGCTCTTTTTTCGAGTATTTCCTCACTGATTTCGCCTCTTACAACAATGGCTCTTAGGCGTAATTGACTTCCTCTTCCGGTTTTTGCCATCAGTTCACGGGCAACCAACCTTCCTATACGACCAAAACCATATAGAACTACGTCTTTTGGCTTGATTTCCTGGGAAGATTGGGCATCTGTAAGTTTTTCTATTACGAATGCCTTTACATTGAGATGGTCATTATCATCAGAATGATATTCATAGGTAAGCTTTCCAATATCCAGCTTGGCAGGAGGTAAGTTGATATCATTGATTGCCCTAAGAATTTCAACAGAATCAAAAATGGAAATTGGTTTTTGGACAAATTCTCCAGCATATTCATGTAAGTTTATGATATCACTTACATTTTTGTCTATGATTTGATTTTTGAAAAGGACCACTTCAATGGCCTTATCGTACCATAGATCACTTATAATTTTAATAAATTCAGTTGTTGCTTTTCTTCTATCTGCTTGGAATGCGAGTTCCTTTTCGTAAGACTTGATATCGCCCATGAATTTTAATTGAGTTTAAGTTTAGTTGTCGGCAAAATTAGATATTTCAAACGTTTTCGTGAAATTATCGCAACAAAAAAAGGCACTCATTTAAAGAGTGCCTTTTTTATATATTTAGATTCCGTTATTGTAGGATTAAACGCTCCTTTTCCCCTTTATCATTGATCATGGTAAAACTTGTTCTGCCGTATCTTGATATTTTACTAAATAAGTCTTTGGCGTCATCAATATTCTTGATTTCATTGTCATCAACTTCAACGATTACTTTATCTTTTAAATCGTATCTGCTGTAACCTTCTGGAACATCTATGATTTTTACACCACTATTAACACCAAATCTCTTTTTATCCTCTTTGGATAGATTCTTTACCATAAAACCGGTAGCGGGTAAAATAATGGTTTGTTGCTTTTTGAGCGTAACATTCTTAGATACTCTTTCTCCATCTCGATCCACCAAAACTTCGACCATGTCTCCAGGTCTTTTAGAAGAAAGATAGCCGGTAAGTTCTGAAAACTTGCGGATTCGTATGTTATCAACTTGTTTGATGATGTCGCCTGTTTTTAAACCAGCTTCCTCCGCACCGGAATCCTCTGATACCTGAGAGATTACGACACCTTCAATTTCATCATAGCCAAGCTCAATAGCTTCTCTTGAATTTGTGTTTGCGGCAGAGATTCCAAGCAATCCACGTTGTACATTGCCGAACTCCATAATATCCTCAACTACTTTTTTTGCAATATTGCTTGGAACAGCAAAAGAATAACCAACATAGGACCCTGTCTGCGATGTAATTGCAGTGTTTATGCCAATTAGATCACCGTTGGTGTTGACCAAGGCCCCACCACTGTTTCCAGGGTTCACGGCAGCATCAGTTTGAATAAAGGATTGATTTCTTCCCAAAGATCTGGCTTTGGCACTTACAATTCCTGCTGTTACTGTAGAGGTAAGACTAAACGGATTCCCTACAGCTAAGACCCATTCCCCAATTTTTGAATTGTCGGAATCACCAAAAGCCAAATAGGGCAATGGTTTATTGACCTCTATTTTTAACAAAGCAATGTCGGAGTCGGAATCTGCTCCAATAACCTCTGCTTCATAAGTCTTATTATTATTTAAGGTAACCTCTAACTGGCTTGCATTGGCAATAACATGGTTGTTAGTGACTATAAATCCATCCGGTGAAATGATAACGCCCGATCCTGTACCAACTTGTGGAGTTTGTTTCTTTTCAAAACCATAAAAGAAATCTGAAAGACTGCTAGAACCCTTATTAATGGCTAAATTTTTAACGTGTACCACAGCGTTTACAGTTTTTTCCGCGGCTATGGTGAAATCAACTTCATTGATTCCAGCACCTTTGGCTGAGGTTGATAGGTTACTCGTACTCAAGAAAGGCGTTTCCTCATTTGAAACAACCCATTTATAAGCATCTTTTTCAAAAAATATTTTATAAGCTCCTAGTGTAATTGCACCTGCAAAAAGCGATACAAAAAATAAACTGGCTATTCTCTTCATAATTCTGTAATAATTTAACATTAAGCTCCAACAAAATTAAATGAAATCAATTTTAACATTATCAATTTAACTCGTTTTTAACTACAAAAAAAACCTTAAAGAATACGCTATATTTGTTCCTTTGCATCCAAATATGATACTACAGTTTTTCAAATATCAGGGTACGGGAAACGATTTTGTGTTTATAGACAACCGTCAACAAACTTTTCCAAAAGACAACACTGAATTAATCACGAAGTTATGTGACAGAAGATTTGGTATTGGTGGGGATGGACTCATTTTGTTGGAAAATGACAGTGCATCAGATTTTAATATGGATTATTATAATGCTGATGCAAGTCAGAGTATGTGTGGCAATGGGGGCAGATGCGCCGTGGCTTTTGCCAAATATTTGGGAATTATCGAAAACGAAACGACTTTTAACGCGATTGACGGACTACATTTTGCAACTATTGAAGGTGACATTGTCAACCTTAAAATGAACGATGTTGATGAGATAAGAGAAAAACCTTTGTATAGTTTTTTGGATACCGGTTCTCCACATCATGTACAATTGGTGGAACATTTGGAGAAGTTTAATGTACAGAAGGAAGGAGCAAAGCTTAGGTATGGACTTTATGGTGAATCCGGTAGTAACATCAACTTTGTTGAGCAATCTGGTAATGGAGCATTTAATGTCAGAACCTATGAAAGGGGAGTGGAAGATGAAACTTTATCTTGTGGGACAGGTGTTACAGCAGTTGCCTTGGCAATGCATAAATTGGGAAAAACGACTTCAAACAGTGTGAGAATCAATACTCCAGGTGGTAATTTGACCATTAGTTTTAAACTCAAAGGTGATACTTATACCAATATTTTCTTGAAAGGACCGGCAAAACAGGTTTACAAAGGAGAAGTAGTATGTTAAGCTTGAAAGGAAAACAGGTTTATTTGAGGGCTTTGGAACCAAGGGATTTGGATTTTCTTTACGAATTGGAAAATGATACTTCCATTTGGGAAATAAGCGGCACGCTTAAACCCTATTCGAAAAAAGTACTTAGTTTATACTTGGAGAATGTACATCGCGACATATATGATGTAAAGCAATTGCGACTTTGTATTTGCGATATGCAGGACAAGTGCATAGGTTTAATCGATCTTTTTGATTTTGATCCAAAAAATAGACGTGCAGGGATTGGAATTGTTATTTCAAATTCAGAAAACAGAAACAAAGGACTTGGCGCAGAGGCCATAACCTTGCTCAGCAATTATGCATTCTCAACGCTGGACCTCCATCAATTATATGCAAATATTTTATCTGACAATTCAGCCAGTATTCATTTATTTGAAAAACTGGGATTTGAAAAAGTTGGGTTGAAACGAGAATGGATTCGGACCAATACAGGTTTTAAGGATGAGATAATGTTTCAAAAAGTAAATAGAAAAAATGTATCTTAAGAAAACACTTTGGGCTGTGGCCATATTAGGATTGTTGATTTGTGGTTTTGTTGCCTTTCAGATTTACAATGCCATTTTTTCGCCCAATACCCAATTCAATAATGAGCAGGCTTTTGTTTTTATCCCTTCGGATGCTTCATTTTCTGAGGTAAAAAAGATTGTAGAACCACTGTTGAAAGATGTGGGGACTTTTGAAGCGGTAGCGGAGCGTAAAGGATATGTAACGAATATCAGAGCTGGAAAATTCCCTATTAAAAAAGGAATGAACAATAATGATATTATAAACTCCCTACGTAGTAAGAATACACCTGTCAGAGTCTCCTTCAACAATCAGGAATCCTTACAATCATTGGCAGGTAGAATTTCCGAACAGATTGAAGCAGATAGCCTTTCACTTCTTAATGCTGTTAATGATGATGAGTTTTTAAAGCAATCTGGGTTTAACAAAGACACGAAACTGGGCATGTACCTACCCAACACCTATGAGTTCTTTTGGAATACCAATGCGACGGATTTTAGGGAAAGAATGTATGAGGAGTATCAAAAATATTGGACTAAGGAAAGATTGCTAAAAGCAGAGAAATTGAACCTGACACCAAACAAGGTAATCGCTTTGGCAGCTATTGTGCAGAAAGAAACGGTTAAGGCAGATGAGAGACCTAGGGTTGCGGGAGTGTATCTAAATAGAATCAAAAAAGGAATACTTCTGCAGGCTGACCCAACAGTGATTTATGCAATCAAAAAAGAAACGGGAAATTACGACACAATCATCAAGCGTGTTTTATACAAGGATTTGGAAATGGATTCACCCTATAATACTTATAAGTATAGCGGAATTCCTCCTGGACCGATTACTATGCCCGATATTTCATCGATTGAGGCTGTTTTAAATCCTGAAAAACACGATTATTTATTTTTTGTGGCAGATGTTTCCAACTTTGGGTACCACATGTTTGCAAAAACACTGGCGCAGCACAACCGAAATAAGGTACAATATACCCGATGGTTAGATTCCCAAAAAGTGGTCAGATAATGTTGTTTGCCGTTTATTTTCAGCGCTTTAACGTAATTTGAGAGCTATTTAAGAAAAACTTAAGAGCTTCGTAAGTGTTAAGAAAAAGTCTCCCCCTATATTTGTCGACCAAATTTAATTTCAATGCTTAAACGCTTTGAAATTCTAAATATGTAAGTTATGAAAAGATGGATAGGTTTTGTTTTGCATCTTGCCATGATTGTGATTTTAACAAGTTTTGGTTACTATTCGGTTACTGAGACAGTAGATTACAAAGTTCCAGATTTTTTAAAGGCTGGGACAGATTTGGAGATTACCGTGCTGCAAGATTCAATTTCTGCGGAAGATGAAGTGGTTTACCCTCCTTTTTTAGGGAATGCCTATAATGGTTTTAAGGAGGCTTTGGCTTTCAAAGAATCGCAAGGAAAATATCATGCAATCAATACGTTGGGATATTTAGGAAAATATCAATTTGGATTGAGCACCTTGAACTTGATGGGGGTTTATAATGCAAATGATTTTATAAAAAACCCGGCACTTCAGGAAAGAACGTTTGAAACCAATATTGCACGGAACAAATGGATACTACGAAAAGATATCAAACGGTTTAATGGAAAGCGAATCCGTGGAATAGAAATCACAGAGTCTGGTATTCTGGCTGCTGCACATTTAGCCGGAGCAGGAAATGTAAAGAAATTTTTACGCTCCTATGGAAAGAATGATGTTGCAGATGCATATGGGAGTAATATCTCACAGTATATGAGAAAGTTTGCTGGATACGATATATCCAAAATCAAGCAAAAAAGAAACGCTAAAGTTTAAGAACAACTTTTAAAAGCAAGAAGAAAGACCCGGAATGTATTCTGGGTTTTTTTATGCCTGAATGATAAAAATAGTAGGCCTTTTGTTAAGGTTAATAGTTATCTCACTCCATTCATGAACCGTTTTGGTTTGAATGAACTCTGTTGGCAAAGTAATGTCACAGGCAATACACAGCCGAGTGCTTTTTTGAAGCGTTTTGGTTAATTCTAACAAGAGCTTATCATTCCTATATGGGGTTTCCATGAATATTTGTGATTGTCCTTTCTCTCGTGAAAGTTTCTCTAAACTTTTCACTTTGCTCTTGCGTTCAGTGGCATCTATCGGCAAATACCCATTAAAGGCAAAGTTCTGCCCGTTCATACCGCTAGACATCATTGCCATAAGGATAGAGGATGGACCAACAAGCGGAACCACCTGTATTCGTTTTTCATGTGCAATTCTTGCCACCTCGGCTCCTGGGTCAGCTATTCCTGGGCATCCAGCTTCCGATAAAACGCCAATATCTTGACCACTTATACAAGGCTCCAAATAGGCCGGTATGACTGCGGGGTCAGTGTATTTATTTAATGTTTCAATATGCAAACTTGGCTGTGCCTTGCTGGGGCTTACTTTTTTTATGAACCTCCGGGCCGTTTTTTCATTCTCAACTATGTAATGGTCAATATTTTCAATGGTTCTTTTCACGGATATGGGAAGTACTTCCAATGGGGCATTGTCCCCGAGGGTAGTGGGGATAAGATAGACTTTGCCCAAAACTAAGCCTGGTTTTGTTTCTTCCATCTATTTTATTAGTTTTTTTTCAATTGCACCACAAGCAAGGTCGATCATTTGATATACCTTTTCAAAACCATCCGTTCCACCATAGTAAGGGTCCGGGACTTCCGAAAAACCTAGATCAATTTCATCCAATAGCAATCTAACCTTTTTCTCATCTTTATCAGTATCCGCTAGCCTTAAAATATTGGCAAAATTACTTTCGTCCATGGCGTAGATTACATCAAACTCCTTAAAATCGTTTTTAGAAAATCGTCTGCACTTTTGATTGCTGATATCAATTCCGTGCTTTTGTGCAACGGCAATAGACCTTTCGTCGGGTGGATTGCCCACATGGTATCCAGCAGTTCCTGCGGAATCTACTAAAATATTATCGGGGTCAACTTTTGATTTTAAAATACCCTCAGCCAAGGGTGATCTGCAAATATTTCCCAAGCAGACCATTAAGACTTTGGTTTTCATTAAGTTGAAGGAATTAGGAGAATTTTTTACTCAGATCTTCAATGTATTTTCTGAATTGCTTATCCGTTTCGGCAAGATTATCTACCGTTTTACATGCGTGAAGCACTGTGGCATGATCACGTTTCCCTATTTGGGAACCAATACTGGCCAGCGAAGCTTTGGTGAACTTTTTTGCAAAGAACATGGCCAATTGCCTAGCTTGGACAATATGTCTTTTTCTGGTTTTTGATTGCAAGGTGGCTACATCCATTTCAAAGTAATCAGAGACCACTTTTTGAATATAATCGATAGAAACTTCCCGTTTGGTATTTTTCACAAACTTCTCTACTACCTGTTGTGCCAATTCCAAAGTAACTTCACGTTTGTTGAAAGAGGATTGGGCTATCAAAGAGATTATAGCGCCTTCCAATTCCCTAATATTGGTTTTTATGTTCTTGGCAACATGATCAATAATATCGTCTGGCATTTCAACACCATCTCGATACAACTTGTTCTTGAGTATCGAAATACGGGTTTCAAAATCTGGATTTTGCAACTCAGCTGAAAGTCCCCACTTAAAACGGGAAAGCAGTCGTTGCTCTATATCTTGCATATCAACCGGAGCTTTGTCCGATGTTAATATGACCTGTTTGCCATTTTGGTGCAAATGGTTGAATATATGAAAGAACACGTCCTGCGTACCAGACTTACCGGATAAAAACTGGACATCATCAATGATTAGAACATCTATCAACTGATAAAAATGGATAAAATCATTGCGGGTATTCTTCTTTACCGACTCTATATATTGTTGGGTGAATTTTTCCGCTGAAATATAAAGCACCGTTTTTTCCGGGTACTTGTCTTTGATTTCAACTCCTATTGCATGTGCTAAATGTGTTTTTCCCAAACCTACACCACCAAAAACAAGCAAGGGATTAAACGATGTGCCACCTGGCTTATTGGCCACCGCCATACCTGCAGACCTTGCAAGTCTGTTGGAATCACCTTCCAAGAAATTTTCGAAATTGTAGCTAGGATTTAACTGTGATTCTATTTTTATATTCCGAATACCGGGTATTACAAAAGGATTTTTTAGCTCAGGACTTTTAGAGGTAATGGGTACATCCAATTCCTGTGGACCAACTGCGGTTCTATTGGAACTTGGAATCTGTTCAGTGAACGGTTCCTTGTTACCATACTTATTTTCCATTTTAATGATGTAGATAAGTTTTGCGCTATTTCCCAATTCTTTGGTTAGGGCAACTTTTAAAAGTTTTACGTAATGCTCTTCCAACCACTCGTAGAAAAATTTACTGGGTACTTGAATGCTTAAAGCCTTATCTGTTAACTTGACCGGTTTTATTGGTTCAAACCAAGTTTTGAATGCCTGCGGTTGGATATTATCCTGGATAAAAGCCAAACAGTTTTTCCACACGGAATTTGCAGTAACACTCATAAAAGTTTTTCCTTAGTTTTGTTGGTTAGCTTTAAAGCTGTTAAGTTAAAACATCCAAATGGGGATATTTAGATGCTTTTTGGATGCGACAAATATGTGAACAAATCTTTGAAAAAAAAAATGATTTTGTGGTTGAATATTCTGTTTTTTTTTCGCATGTTTCCTCAACGTTAACCAAGCCTTTAAATATATAATTTTTCATTTAATATATGCGATTAAATTCATTTTCTTTTAGGGTCAGGTATGGAGAAACCGACCAAATGGGCGTGGTTTACCATGGAAACTATGCGCAATACTTGGAATTGGGCAGAATAGAATGGTTACGGGCCTTGGGAGTCAGTTATAGGAAGATGGAAGAAAATGGAATCATGTTGCCAGTAATTTCCTTACAGATAGATTACAAAAAATCAGCGCTTTATGACGATTTGATTACGGTTGAAACCTGTATTAAAAAACAACCCATGGTGAAGATTGAATTTGACTATAAAATTTATAACGAAGCCAAGGAGTTATTGGCAACAGCAAATACGGTACTTGCCTTTATGGACAAACAAACAAACCGACCTATTAAATGTCCGGAGTATATTCTGGATAAATTGGAGTTTTAATTTTCCTTTTGAATAGTTACCCGTTGCATCTCTTCAAAAAACCGTTGTGTTTGGGGCGCTTCACTTTTTCTAACTGAAATAGAAATAGAACATTTCAATTCCATCTTTTGGGAAGTAATGGTAATATTCTTTTGTTTGATTGCACGCATCACTTTGTCCATTTCGGGATAATCGAAATCCAACTGAAAATAGGATTCTATTCTTTTCTTGGTAATGGAAGAATTTTCCAAAGCCATTTTAGCTGCGGTACGATAGGCTTGAATAAGTCCTCCAACACCAAGTTTGGTGCCGCCAAAAATCCGAACAACTGCAATTAAAATATTTGTCACATCAAAAGATTGAATTTGACCATAGATAGGCATTCCCGCCGAGTTGTTTGGTTCTCCATCATCATTGGCCCTATATGTGGTAGGAGTTACGCCAAGTTGCCAGGCATAACATACATGATTGGCGGTATGATATTCCTTTCGCAAAGATTCAATTATGGGCTTAACTTCGTTTTCTGAGGAAATAGGAAATGCGTATCCGAAAAACTTACTTTTCTTATCCTTATAAAGTATTCCCGGAGTGGGTTCTTCAATGGTTCTATATGAATCTTTTTCCTCCATCAGAATAAAGCAACCAACATGATACTAACAATGGCCAAAGCTATCCCACCCCAATTTTTTAAGCTGAGTTTTTCCTTGAAAATGGCAATTCCCAGAAGTGTGGAAAGCATTACGATAGCAACATTGTTCAATGTGAAGATAGCTGCGCTGTCGAGCTCCTCATTTTGAAGTGCCCGTATCAAAAAGAATATGGAAAAGTAGTTGGGAACTCCCAAAACAATACCACCAACAATATTTTTAATATTCACTCTTAAAGGCTTTTTAACGGATTTCACACCAATAAAAATCAAACCAGTTAAAGCGGCAAAGCCAAAAACTATAGCAGAGAAAATTGCAACTTCATGCTGGGCCAAATGATTTTCTTGAAAATAGCTTACACTAATATCTATAATCCCGGAACCTAAAAAAACCAGTGCGGGAAGTAGCAAGGTCTTTTTTGAAAACGCTATCGATTTTTCTTTCATGGAAGCAAAATAAACGGCGGCCAAAGCCAATAAGATTCCAATGATCTGATATAGTGATAATACCTCTTTGTAAAAAATCACACCAAAAATA
The DNA here is from genome assembly GCF_001413955.1 of Flagellimonas eckloniae. Taxonomy (NCBI): domain Bacteria; kingdom Pseudomonadati; phylum Bacteroidota; class Flavobacteriia; order Flavobacteriales; family Flavobacteriaceae; genus Flagellimonas; species Flagellimonas eckloniae. The sequence continues at coordinate 540,505 of NZ_LCTZ01000002.1, forward strand.
ACCGGCATAACCAATGACATTTTTGTGGCTACGGATGCTACGGAAACCCCAGCAACCTGAGAAGCTTTTGCCATAAGATTAAAGACAAGGATAAAAAATATACCTAATGCCAATGTTCCCAAAAACCAAGATTCGTGTATAATTTTGTTAAAATCTATTTCCTTTTCATAAAGAATCAACCCTACCGTACAGGCAACCACATAATTGGTGATGATGGCATAAAGAGTCTGTACCTTATAGACGTCAAATAATTTAAAGATGACAAAAATTAGGCTGGAGCAAAGAACACTGAGAACAAGGTTCAACATTATAAATGCGACTTTAATTGAGAAATATCTTCTTCTCCAACCTGAAGATTCCACACCTTGATTCCAATCTTGGCGGCCGAATCGGTGTTTTCTTTGGTATCATCCACAAATAAAGTTTCAGAGGCCGTCAAACCATTCTCTTTTAAAACAAACTCAAAGATTTCAGAATCTGGTTTTCGCATCCCCATTTCATAGGACAGATAAAACACATCGAATGAATTTTTAAACCGATTAAACTTTTCCATCCCCATTTTCTGTTTCACATATCCTATATGAATGTCATTGGTATTACTTAAAAGTAGCAGTCGATATTGGTTTTCTCTTGCCAAAGATTCAATGAATTCCAATCGTCTATCCGGAAAATCCAGTAAAATACAATTCCATGCTACCATCAAATCCTGTTCATTTGCCCCTGGAATATAATTGGACAGTTCACTAAGAAATTTGGAGGAGCTCAATAGGCCTTTTTCATAGTCATTGAATAAAGCCTCCAATGCTGGCGTAAGTGTTTCAAGGCCAAGTTTTTGCAAAGCCTTTGGAGTGGCCGATTTATCCAAGTCGATAAAAATATCTCCAAAGTCCAAAATAATGTTTTTAATCATTTAAATAAATAGATAAGGTATCCGTTAAAATTTGTTTTGATTCAAGTAACTTTCCTGAAATTTCCGGTGCAGAAACCCCATTTTCAAATGTAATCGCCCCTTCAAATATTCTTGCTTCATCCCATAAACCAACATCAATAAAAGTTTGAAGCGTTTTTGTCCCACCTTCAATCAACAAGCTGGTTATGGAATGTTTGTAAAGTACCGAACAAATTTGTTGGGCTATAGGTAAGGAGAAATCAATAAATTCATAATCAACGTCTTGAAAATGCTTTGATGAATCATTAATTTGGGTAAGCACAATTGTTTTTACACTGCTATCCAAGACATGAAAATCCACCGGAACCTTCAAATCTTTATCTAAAATAATCCTGATGGGATGTTTTCCTTCCCAATTTCTAACCGTCAACTTTGGATTATCTTCTAACACGGTATTGGTGCCCACAAAAATTGCCTGTTCCTCACTACGCCATTTATGAACCAATTGCTTGGAGTGTTTATTTGTTATCCAAACAGGTTCTGGAGTCTTTTCTCGCATTTTGGTTTCCGGAGCAATAAAACCATCTTTTGTTTCTGCCCATTTTAATATGATATAGGGGCGTTTTTTTTCTTGGAAGCTTAAAAATCGCTTATGATGAAGGCGACATTCTTTTTCAAGAACTCCAATGGTCACCTTACAACCAGACGCTCTTAACTTTTCAATTCCTTTTCCAGCAACTTTATCATGAGGGTCTTGTATGCTAATAAAGACCTCAGAAATCTTATGTTCCGCAATAAGATTTGCACAAGGCGGTGTCTTTCCAAAATGGGAACAAGGTTCTAAAGTAACATAAAGAGTGGCCTCTTTTAGCAGTTCCGTATTCTTCACTGAATTGATGGCGTTTACCTCGGCGTGGGAGCCACCGTATGGGCTTGTAAACCCTTCACCAATAATTTTATGATCATGAACAATTACACATCCCACCATTGGATTTGGAGCCGTAATTCCAAGTCCTTTTTTGCCCAGTTCAATGCACCGTAGCATATATTTTTCGTGTATATTCACATCGCAAAAATAGAACAATAAAATACAATATGGGTGAAGCCATAATTAGGGAAATCACTCCGAACGACAACCTAGTTGTAGCAAAAGTGATTCGAAAAGTTTTACTGGAAATGGGTGTTCCCAAAGTAGGCACTGCTTATGCGGATAAGGCCTTGGATAATATGTATGAAGCCTATAATATTCCCAAAGCCACTTATTTTGTTATTGAAGATGAGGGACAAATTGTTGGTTGTTCCGGGATTGCACAATTGGATAATTATGAAGGCAATGTGTGTGAATTGCAAAAAATGTATTTGTTAGCGCAGGCCAGAGGTAGGGGATTGGGAGCTAAAATGATAAAGGTGTGTTTGGAGAAAGCTAAATCCTACGGTTTTGAACAATGCTACCTGGAAACAATGCCTTATATGAAAGCAGCCCAAAAGCTTTACAAAAAGAATGGTTTTGAATATATAGACGCTCCAATGGGAAACACAGGTCATTATTCTTGTCCGGTTTGGATGCTTAAAACATTCTAGCATGATGCTTAAGGAAATAAAAACCATTTTCCATGAAGAATTAGATACCATCTATCCAAAAGAAGAAGTGGATGCCTTTTTTTATAGGTTGATTGAGCATTATTTGAAGCTGGATAGATTTGTTTTGGTATTACAACCCCATTTAACCGTTACAAAAGAAGAGGAACAGCCACTTTTTGAAGCTTTGGCTGGACTGAAGTTGGAAAAACCCTTGCAATATATTTTAGGAGTTGCCTACTTTATGGATTTGGAATTAAAAGTCAATGAACATGTATTGATTCCAAGGCCCGAAACGGAGGAATTGGTGGAGTGGATTTTGAATGAGTATCAGGTCGAGCGCAGTCGAGACCTAAATATTTTAGATGTAGGAACAGGAAGTGGATGCATTGCCATTGCCCTGGCAAGAAAACTGCCAAATGCCAAAGTGTATGCTATGGACGTTTCAAAAGAAGCATTGAAAGTGGCAAAAAGTAACGCTGAATTAAATCAAGTAAAGGTAAACTTCTTTATGGCGGATGTATTGAAGCTCGAGCTCCAACCTGAACATAAGTTTGACATCATAGTTTCCAACCCCCCTTATGTGAGGGAATTGGAGAAGAACAAAATCAAGAATAATGTAAAGGAACATGAGCCTAATTTGGCACTTTTTGTACCAGATAATGATGCCTTATTATTTTACAGGGCAGTTGCCACATCTGCTGAAAAACACCTTATGAAAAATGGGCGCTTGTACTTAGAAATCAATCAATACTTAGGAAAGGAGACCAAAGCACTTTTAGAAGCGCATAATTTTTCAGAAATTGAACTTCGCAAGGACCTCTTTGGAAATGACCGAATGCTTAAAGGAATAAAACCATGAATATCCAACAAAATATAGAATCACTCAGAGAAGAACTCCGAACTCATAATTATAGTTATTATGTATTGGATAAACCTACAATTTCTGATTATGAGTTCGACATAAAATTAAAAGAGCTTCAAAAATTAGAAGAAACCTATCCTGAGTTTTATGATGAAACATCACCCACACTAAGGGTAGGCGGAACGGTAACGAAGAATTTTCAGACCATCACACATGAACATCGAATGTACTCCTTGGACAATTCCTATTCCAAGGAAGATTTGGAGGATTGGGAAAAGCGGATTCAACGCATTCTAGGTGATGTTGAAGTGGAATTCACCTGTGAGCTAAAATATGACGGAGCTTCCATAAGTCTGACCTACGAAGAAGGGAAATTGGTTAAGGCAGTTACACGAGGTGATGGTTTTCAAGGGGATGATGTTACCGCAAACATTAAGACCATAAAATCTGTTCCGTTACAATTAAAAGGAGATTACCCACCTAAGTTTGACATACGGGGCGAGATTATTTTAACCTTGGAAGGTTTTGCTAAAATGAACCAAGAACGACTGGCAAACGGCGAAGAAGCTTACATGAACCCACGAAACACAGCTTCAGGAAGCTTAAAACTACAAGACAGTGCCTTGGTTGCCCAACGTCCATTGGAATGCTTGCTATATAGTATTACAGGTAAAAACTTGGATATTACTTCGCAATATGAAGTTTTGGATAAGGCTCGGGCATGGGGTTTTAAAGTGCCAAAGGTGGCAAAACTGTGCAAGACAACAGATGAGGTCATGGAGTTTGTTGAATATTGGGATGAAAAGCGCCATGATTTGCCCTACGAAACTGATGGCGTGGTGGTTAAGGTCAATAGTCTGAGACATCAAGAAGAATTGGGATATACCGCCAAAGCCCCACGTTGGGCAATGGCCTATAAATTTAAGGCGGAACAGGTTTCCACGGTATTACATGAAATCACCTATCAGGTAGGTAGAACCGGGGCTATAACCCCAGTGGCCAATTTAGAACCAGTTTTGTTGGCCGGCACAACCGTAAAGCGTGCTTCCTTGCACAATGCCGATCAGATAGAAAAGCTTGATATTAGAGTAGGGGATACGGTTTTTGTTGAAAAGGGGGGAGAAATCATCCCAAAAATAATCGCGGTGGATTTTACCAAGCGCCCCTTAGATTCTGTTCTAACCATATATATTCAGCATTGTCCCGAATGCAATACAGAGTTAGTACGGAAAGAAGGTGAAGCACAACACTTTTGCCCAAATGATACCGGTTGTCCAACCCAAATAACTGGACGTATTCAACACTTTATATCACGAAAGGCCATGGATATTGAGGGGTTGGGCGGAGAAACGGTGGAATTACTTTTTAAAGAAGGATTGATTGCCAATTATGCAGATTTGTACACTTTGACTAAAGAACAGGTAGTACCGCTAGAGCGGATGGCGGAAAAGTCGGCTGAGAATCTGGTAAATGGTGTTGCCTTATCCAAATCCATTCCTTTTGAGAGGGTCTTGTTCGGTTTGGGCATTCGATATGTTGGGGAAACCGTTGCCAAAAAATTAGCAAAGGCCTATAAAAATATTGATGGACTGATTGCTGCAACTGAAGAAGAATTAATTGCTGTAGATGAGATAGGGGGGCGAATTGCCGAAAGTGTGGTCCAGTTTTTTGGAGAACCTTCCAATATTGAAATTATTGAGCGATTAAAATCATACGGGTTACAGTTTTCACTATCTGAAGAACAGTTGGAAAATCAGTCCGATACATTAAAAGGACAGACTTTTGTGGTATCTGGTGTGTTTGAGTCTATCGGTCGCACCGAATTGAAGAAATTGATAGAGGACAATGGTGGTAAAGTGGCTTCTTCCATATCGTCCAAAACTAGCTTTCTAGTGGCTGGTGCCAATATGGGCCCTAGCAAAAGAACAAAAGCCGAAGGCCTTGGTGTACCCATTATCTCTGAACAAGAGTTTTTATCCAAATTGGATTCATGATTACCAATACCACAAGGCGTTTTTGGTATTTTTTGCTGACAAGCTTTGCTTTTTTGGTACGCTATCGATACTTTAAAAAATGGTTCTGGTTACCCCTTCTTGTACTTTTGATTGGATTTTTATGTCCCCAACAAATGATGATTCCGGTTGATGATGCAACTACCAAAAGTTGGGATAAAAACTCGTTTTGGGCTTACCCTTGGGGTAGTTCCGTCACTCATAAAGGAATTGACATTTTTGCTGAAAAGGGAACTCCGGTAATAGCATCAACCTATGGTATTGTAGTCTATACCCATGAAGGGGGTAAGGGAGGTAAATCCGTGATGGTTTTAGGACCAAAATGGCGATTTCATTACTATGCGCATTTGGATGCTATTGATACTTTTCCTTTAAAACCTGTTAAAATAGGCTCCGTTTTAGGAACAGTTGGCAATACCGGGAATGCTGTCGGAAAACCGGATCATTTGCATTATGCCATAACTACGCCGTTTCCATATGTTCATTTAAAAGATTCGGATGCAGTCCAAGGCTGGAAAAAAATGTTTTATCTAAATCCAGATACTTGGCTTCGTCCATAGTCTTGTGAAATGACCCCAAAAAATTTAAACATGCTTTAGTTTTCACAATTTTCGCAGTAAGTAGTATACAGGTAGTAGTCTTCCAATAATTGAAAAGTTACCCCACCTTTATGTGATTCATCAAACAATCTGCAGAATCTTTCTTTGTTGAGGTTGATTGCGTTAAGCATAATTGTACGGTACTCTGGATTTTGAATAATATCCTCATTTATCAAAGTGAGGTTCAAATAATAAAAAAGAAGATTTTCATTCACATCAACTGTCTTCATTTTGGGTTGTAAAAGGTGTTCTGCATTCTCCAAATCCGCATAATAGGTTAAAAATTGTGCAAGGCTTAAATAATCGTAATCCTGCATAGGTATATTTTTATAGTTTTTCAAAATAAAATCTACTGACTTGTCTTTGTTCGCATAATCACGTTCTCGCATAAAGAGCTCACTTCTAATTATATGATAGTTTACCAACATACGGTCTATAAGCTTTTGTTGAATACCGTACTTTTTAAGATTTAAGAGTTCTGTTTTGAAATTGTCCTGTTTAACCGGCTCGACATTATAGCGCCAAATCCTCATTTTTAGGGCTGCTATATTGTATTTAATTCTTTTATCCTGGGGAGCTAGCTTTTCCAGCTCCTGTAACTCTTTATAGGCGATAAGAAGATTTCGTTCATCCTTTAAATAGCGAAAAGCAGAATTTTTGTTGAAAAAGGGAGCATATTTTAACTGACGAGGTATTTCCATAGATGATAATAAATTGGGGTCTGCCTCCTTACCTTTCAACCGTTCAAAGATGGAATTCTGTAAAATTTTAGCCTGATCAATATCTTCGTTTCCAATCGCTTGATTAAAGAGATCGATAATGACCTCGGTCTTCATGTCCTTATATTGATCTATACGTTCAAGGTCTAATCGAATGACCGCTTTACGATGGTTACGTAAATATTTTTCCAATTCTTGGGAAGTAGCTCCTACAAGCTTTTGTTTTATTTCCAGTTTGCTTAGGTTCTTGAAAGAGGCATATGGTGTTTCGGTAATATCATTTAAAAATTCTACCCAGTTTTCTGAGGTTGAAACTTTGGTTTCAATAGTAGGCTCTTGAAATGCTTGCATGGCCTGGACAATACTTGATGCACGATCCTGTTGCAGTTTTAGATTGCGTTCGGCATTGCCCTCCACAGAAGCGTATGCCTTAATATCGATTTTTTTGATGTTGAAATCCGTTAATCGTAATGAATCATATAGTGGTTTAATGTCCTCCTGTGAATAGCTGGACTTATTCTTTTCAAACAGAATGGTGAAAGTGAGTGTCTTTTGCTTCAGTGAGTATTGTTCTCCTTCATTTCTGGAATTGTGTTTGGTTTTATAAGTCAGTGAATCCAAATACATGCCCATATCCAATAAATCCCATTGGTATGATTCCAAATTGAAGATGGTGTTATATCTACAGAATGTTTTGTTACTTAAAAATAGAATGTTGAATTCCACTTCCTTGTTATAAAGTGAAGCAGGTAATTTACCCACTCTAACACGGTACCTGTCTTCATCTGTAATCTTTAAAGTCTTTTTTAGGGCAGGGGCATACACCGGTTTTAAAAGTGTTCCACGTATTTGTTGTGGTTCAGGCGCTAATTCAGAACAATCATAACGATTTTTATCCACAATATCCACGGCAATGCCATCGCCAGCATTTTTAAAAAGTATATTGAACCACTCTTTGTCATTAACCTGAAAGTAAAGTGTTTTGGTCTTATCCATTTGGATTGAAAAATTAACTTCTTTAGGCTTTTGGGCGAAAACCTGTAAACAACGCGCACAATTGGCACTTCTTTCAACCTCTGTACGTGGAAATACGATGTCGAAGGTATTTTGGGCAATCACGGAAGTAAATGAAACCGTAGAGAATAGAAAAACGAAAAGGTGAGTTAGACGCATTGCTGATTTTATCTAAATTTATCTTGAAAAAGATTTTGTTAAGGTCTAATTTAATCAAGAATGCGGATAAAATCGATTTCATAGAAATAAATCAAATACGATTTAACTACTTAAAATGGCAGTACCAAGAACATATCAAGAATTTACGGATACTTTGATAGCATACGCACCTATGGCAGATTGGCCTTTAGCCTTACAATCGCTTTGGTGGGCTGCAAAAGGAGACTGGAATTCTTCTCATGACATTGCACAGGATCTGCATACAGAAATGGGCAGTCGAATACATGCGTATTTACATCGCATGGAAGGTGATGAATGGAATGCTGGTTATTGGTACAGGCAGGCAGGCAAATTTTTCCCGAAATCAACTTTAACCGAAGAACTACAGGAGCTTGTGGAGTTTGAAATCAATAGTTAAATGGGAAAAACACTTTAATTTTTCAAATTTCATTCCCTTTTCTAAGTCAATCTTTCTTTTCTTGATTCAATCTAAAACCATCATCTACGAACTCATATAAAGCGTTCATCAATTCATGCTCCTTAATAAAGAGGTAATTCAAGAAATTAACCTTCTGAAAATTAAGAAGTAGAGAAAATGTATCAAAAGAAACTATTCATATTAACTCTCGTTGGGTTCCTTTTGGTGGCTTGTACAAAAGAGGCTGTAATCCAAATCCCTGACCATACCCCAACAAATAAGGCACCTACTATTGCAAATATCACCCCAACGTTTGTTGTTGCGGAGGATATCACCAGCTCACAACTAATTGGCAGGGTAGATGCCAAAGACCCGGATGGGGATGAACTTTTCTTTGAAATAACGAACGATGATAATACCCTGTTTGAAGTTTCACCAACGGGCGAATTACGCCTTGCTTCTGGACAGAGCCTGGATTTTGATATTGCTCATCGACATATATTGACCGTGGTGGTAAGTGATGCCAATGGAAATACCACAGAAGTCCGTGTGAGAATCAGAGTGACAAAAATAATAGACAGATTGGCCGAGGACCCCAATGCTTTCGTCACCAAATGGAGAATACCTTCTGATGATTTTGAGTTGGTAATTGGTACAAATACAGGCTTGTCTTATGATTTTACTATTGATTGGGGTGATGGAACCGTGGAAGAACTATCTGCAATAACAGATCACCCATCACATACCTACGAAAAAGCAGGTATCTACACCGTGGCTATTCTCGGTAATTTCCCAGCGATTCAAATGCACTATCCATTTGACAATGATGAGAACAGCAAATTGGTAGCATCCCGACAAGTTTTGATAGGAATTGAACAATGGGGTACCATTGCATGGGAAAGTTTTACATCTGCATTTGGCTACTGTTTTAACTTATTGGAATACAATGCTGAGGACAAGCCAGATTTAAGCAAGGTGAAAAGTATGAGCAGAATGTTTGACACTGCCGACAAGTTCAATGGGGCAATTGGAGATTGGGATGTTTCCCAAGTTGAGGATATGTCGATAATGTTTAACCGTGCCAGATCCTTTAACCAAAATATCGGAGGTTGGAATACCAGTAAAGTGACAGATATGAGCGGAATGTTCAGTGGTGCTGAGGAATTTAACCAAGATATTGGGGGTTGGGATACCAGCAAAGTGATAGATATGGGCGGTATGTTCGCTGTGGCCTCTTCCTTTAATAAGGACATAGGGAATTGGGATACGGGTGAGGTTACCGATATGAGTTTTATGTTTGTCAGGGCTTCTACCTTTAACCAAGATATTGGGAATTGGAACACTTCCAAAGTCACCAACATGGAAGTTATGTTCAACGATGCAATCTCCTTCAATCAAGATATATCTACAAAAGCGAATGGCACAAGTTGGAATACTTCCAATGTAACCAATATGGCAACGATGTTCTCCGTGGCAACTTCATTTAATCAGGATATCGGAAATTGGGATACTTCAAATGTTGAGGATATCGGGGCTATGTTCTTTAGTGCTACATCTTTCAATCAAAATCTTGAAAATTGGGATACTAGAAATGTTATAAATATGTCATTTATGTTCAATGGAGCAACTGATTTTGACCAAAGCCTTGGTAGTTGGAATATTGGCAATGTGCTATTCATGTTTTACATGTTGGATAATTGTGGCATGTCTCCTCAAAGTTACTCTGATACTTTGATAGGTTGGGCTGCTCAGAATCCACCAAACAATGTAAATCTAGGCGCTGCAGGCCTTCAATATTTGTGTACTGCGGGTCAAGCACATAATAATTTGATTAATTCAGGATGGACTATTACTGACAATGGTCTTGCAGAAGTTTGTTTTTAATAAGCGTATTGAATCGTATTATGCCAAAAAGATAATACAAGAAAAATTATATAAAAGACCAGCTTTAAGCTGGTCTTTTTTTGTTTAACAGGATATTACTTTCTTACAAATCGTTGTTCTTGCGTATCAAACCTAAACTTATAAATGTCATATTTTCCTCCACGACCATCTTTTTCCAATTTTTGGGCAACAATCATTTGCTCGCCATCACTTCGTAGACTGATCATGCCGTAACGGGTCAGGTATGAGTTGATTTCTTTATACTTTTTTACTTTATCCTCTTTAAGGTCAGATAATATTTGCCGATTGGCTGGAGTGTCAACAAAATTTGCCTTAAAGTCTTCATAAGCTTTCTCAGCTTCTTCCCATTTTCGATATTTTTTCACCAATTCTGGAATGGTGGTCGAGGAGAAATCTTTATTGGAACGTGCAAGTTCGGTACTGAAAATCAATGGTTTTTTGCTGTATCCTGTTTTTCCTATGGCACCAAGGGTATCTGGTCTGGGATGACTGTAATTTTCGTTATCACCACTGGAAATAACGGTTCCCAAAGCGTTGATGTTTTCCAAAAACTCATAACTGAACAAATGACTTCCGTGATGACACGCTTTGGCGATATCTGCCTGTAGCTCCATTTTAGCATTGGCACCCAATTTATGATTGATGTATTCTCCAGCTTCTTCATTGATATCACCACCCAGCATAACCCTGAGTTTATTGAATTTTAGCATCAGTAAAACGGAGTGGCCATTTTTGGTTTTTCCATTATCCTTTAAAAAGGGAAGTACTTGCTTTCCATCTTTTTGAGAAATTATAGGTGCAATTACTTTTAGTGAAAGTTCATTATCCCCGCCACTGCCCAATAAGAACCCTGTAGTGTTGTTCAGGGCTTCAAAATTTGGTTGTGGTTGCTGTGTTAATGATAGGGCCATGGTCTCTGGATATTGTGACCCCGTACCTGAAGAGTTTTGTGGGTCACTAAGGATTGCCTTCATTTTAGCATCGGTAAGTTCCAATGACAGTAGATAGTCTTCACCATCCGAAAGCTCCTTAACCTCGCCCAACTGCGTATTCCAACCTTTGGTGTCATCAACGGGGCGTTGGACAATACCACTGTGATAGATTTTATCAAACTCAATTGCAGATTCCTTAAAGATATCGGCAAAGCCCAAATAATGATCATTGTCTGGATGGCTAACAATAGCTTTGAACTTAAACGGGAGACTATCGTTCTTATCAAGGTTAAATCGCCAATATAAGTACCGGTACATATTATCACCTTTTCCGGCATCTATTAAATAATGCTGATCATCTGGAGTTACCATATGACAACCATCTCCCTGACCTATGTCCACAAAATTTACTTCTAAGACCCTGTTCTTCTGAATGTCTCCAATTCGAATCCAACCTGTTTTGTTTCTCGAATTGACCAATACCCTGTCATTTACTACTTCGGTATCCAAAATTGTAATGTAATCTCCAAAAAGCAAGTGTTGTTCCCATTTTGATGAGGTCTCACTTTTAAGAATTTTAGCATCGGGAAAACCGGCGTAGGTAAATTTTCTTGACCCATTGGTATTGAATAGGGTTGTATTTAGTTGCGGCATGATTTTTTAGAATGAGGTTATCGACCATATTTTAAAATTCATGTTTAATATAGGAATTTTCTTATAGGCTCTTTAGGGCTGTTGTAAAGTAGGTGTTAAATTTTGTATGGATGAATGGATTTAGATTATAAATGCATAATCCGGAGTTTAAACTTGCAGAAATTATACAGTGGATAAACCCTTAGACTGAAATACTGACCCCATTTGCCGATGTATTGTTTTGGCCATCAAAGTAAAAGTCAATTCGACCTACATTTATGCCGAACGCTCCGACTTGATTTATTAAAACGGAATCTCCATTTTTGTTGGTGCGAACATCTGGTTTGTCCAAAAAGGTATGGGTATGACCACCAATAATTAAGTTGGTTTGATATGTACGCTGTGCCAGTTGGGTATCAGAAGGCCTTTCAGGTCTCTCATAATCGTACCCCAAATGAGAAAGGCAGATTATTAGATCACAGTTTTCAGCTTCTTTTAGGTTACGTTCCATATCCAATGCTATTTCATATGGATTTAAGTATTGTGTCTCCTTGTAAAGTCTTTTGGTAACCAGACCATCCAAGGCAATACCAATGCCGTACACGCCAATCTTTATTCCGTCGATTAGATAAATTTTATAGGGCTTTGCAAAACCATCCATTACGGTGTTTGAGAAGTCATAGTTAGCGGATAATAATTCGAATGTTGCGTTGGGAACCTGTGCCAACAATCCATCAATACCATTATCAAAATCATGGTTTCCAATGGTTGCAGCATCATATTTGAGTTTGCTCATCAACTTAAACTCCAGTTCTCCTCCATAAAAATTGAAGTAGGGAGTGCCTTGAAAAATATCGCCAGCATCAAAAAGCAAGGTATTTGGATTTTCATTTCTTATCGTGTCAACCAATGCGGCTCTTCGTGCTATTCCACCCAAGTTGGCATAATGCGAATGTGAAGTGGGAAAAGGGTCGATATGACTATGCACATCATTGGTGTGCAAAATAGTAATGTGTTTAGTACCTAAATTTGCACATGAATTAAGACCAAGACCGCCTAAACCAATAAAAGTTGAAGCCGCTGTTGTATTTGATAAAAAATCCCTTCTTTTCATTTATTTTAATTGAATAAACCGATTGTCAACTTCTGCTTTTAAAGTATCTACTTTTTTCAGGTGATTTATAATGGCGTTTCGCAGGAGATATCCTGTATCGGTAACTGAAACTATTTCATTAAAAAAACCAATACTAGCACCACCTTGAACCAAATAATCTGATGTTGCTACGTAATAATTGCGATTCTCATCAAAAGGGCTATCATTTACACTAACTGATTCAAGTGTTCCTTTTTTGTCCAAAACAATTTGCATACCTGAAATGGGATGGACACGTTCAGCTTCTACTATAAAGGAAACAAGCTCCCTTACAGCTTTACCACTTAGCTCTACAACCGAAATATAGTTTTCAAAGGGCATAACTTCATATCCATTTCGCGCACTTACATTTCCTTTGGAAATAATTGAACGTATTCCCCCTCTATTCATCACAGCAAAGTCAAGTTCTTTGCCTGTTTTAGACTTAAAAACGGGATAGGTCTCTTGAAAAACAATATCCGCAATTAAGTTGCCCATCGAGGTGTTGCGTTCACCATCATCCAATAAAAAAGCTTTTGGAGCAAAAGCTAATGTGCTATCCAAAACTTCATCAATTCTATTTTTAAAGGGAGCTACAAAAGTGGTAATCGAATCTACCTCTTTATAGGAAGTGTCCACAGTCAGTTTATTGGCTTCAATTTTTGAAAGCTGGCTTTTATCCTGATTGCAGGAAAGCAAAAAACAAAAAGTTGTAAACGTAACAAAATGTTTTAATTTTAAAATACTCACGTTATTATCTTTGTTAAGTAGTCTTGGTAGAATAATTACCTTTGTAAAAATGCATAAAAAATATGTTTTTAAGAGGGCTCCAGGATAAATTTAAAGTTAAATCGGGTCATAAACATTTACAAGAGGAGATAGAAAAGCCTTCTTCGGTCGTAAATAGAGAGAAGGGAATCACAAGCATTGGCTGTATTGTTGATGTTGATAATTTTCAAAGTGCGGAGGTGTTTTATGAACTAATTGATGAGTTTTCCCTTAGACCCAACGCAATCAAGATTATTGGGTACAAAAGGGAATATGACAAAAACTCACCGTATGCCATTCAAATTTTTTCCGACAAGGATTTAGGTTGGAAAGGAGTAATTGAAAATGGATATGTATTGGAGTTTTTAGGACGGGAATATGACATGTTGATTAATTATTATGAAGAGGATAATTTGATGATGAAGTTGTTATCCGTTAAAACCAAGGCAAGACTTAAAGTAGGTTTTGGAACCTTGGATCCAAAAATCAATGATTTAATTTTAAATACACCCTTAAAGGATTTTAAGGTTTTTAAAAGTGAATTGAAAAAGTATTTAAAGGTTTTAAAAGAATTATAATGGAACAGTTGATGGGTACGGGAGTTGCTTTGGTAACACCGTTCAATGATGATTTTTCTATAGATGTAAACGCATTGGAGCGTGTTGTGGAGCATACTATTCAAGGTGGTGTGGATTATCTTGTGGTATTGGGAACCACTGGCGAGTCTGTTACACTTTCCAAGAATAATAAACAGCTGGTAATCGATACGGTTATTAGGGCAAATGCAGGAAGACTTCCTTTGGTTTTGGGTGTTGGAGGGAATAATACCCAAACGGTAATTGAAGATTTGAACACGATTGATCTATCTGAATTTACGGCGATTTTGTCCGTTTCTCCCTACTACAACAAGCCAACACAAGAAGGTATTTATCAGCACTTTAGGGCGATTGCCAAAGCATCACCAAAACCTATTGTTCTTTATAATGTTCCCTCTAGGACGGGAAGCAATATTTTGCCTGAAACCACAATTAGATTGGCTTTTGATATTCCAAATATTGTGGCAATCAAGGAAGCATCAGGGGATATGGTCCAGATTGATAAAATCATTAAGGAAAAACCAGAAGACTTTTTAGTTATTTCAGGAGATGATTTTACCGCCCTTCCAACAGTACTGGCAGGAGGCTCTGGTGTGATTTCCGTATTGGGGCAAGCTTTACCCAATGAATTTTCCAAAATGATACGTTTGGGAAATGAAGGTAATTCGGATGAAGCCTATCAAATACACCAAGCACTTTTACCCATTATGCACTATATTTTTGAAGAGGGAAACCCGGCTGGAATCAAAAGTGTGTTTGAATCATTGGGACTCTGTAAAGGAATCGTAAGGCTACCTTTGGTAGAAGCTACACCGGGCTTAAAAAACAAGATTGCCCACTTTCTGAAATCATTTGTAAGGGTCCATGCCTAAAGTAAGTTAAATGTTCGCTAAAACAGTAGCGAATACTTCTTGCTACACTTACTTTTGATTGATAAATCTATTTTTTTTAAATCCATTGATTATCACTAATTTTGCAAAATGTTTTTGAAAATGAGGTCTATTCTCCCAATACTCTTTGTAGCTATTTTTATTTCATCATGTAATGAGTACCAAAAAGTGCTCAAGAATGAGGATGTAAAGGCTAAATATGATTTAGCTCAAAAATATTATGATGAAGGGGATTATAAACGAGCAAAAAGATTATACGAACAAATTGCCCCTAAATATGTGGGTAAGCCACAGGGTGAACGTGTTATGTTCTTTTTTGCTGATACCTATTTTAAAACAAAGGACTATTATCTTTCTGGTTATCAGTTTGAACGATTCATAAAATCATATCCAAAAAGTGATAAGATTCAAGAAGCCTCTTTTTTAGGTGCAAAGAGTTACTACGAGCTTTCACCTGCATACTCGTTGGATCAAACGGATACGGACAAGGCGTTGGCAAGACTGCAGCTGTTTATCAACACCTATCCAGAATCAGAATATTTTGAAGAAGCAAATATGATGGCGAAAGAGCTGACTTCAAAAAAAGAAAAGAAACAAATCGAGGTTGCCAAACAATTCAATAAATTAGGAGAGTTTAACTACCCAATTTTGGTATCGGCCATAAAAGCATTGGATAATTTTATTTCAGACAATCCAGGTTCAATCTACAGAGAAGAGGCTCTTTATTATCGTATTGAAGCAACCACAAACTTAGCTATGAACAGCTATGAAAATAAAAAGAAAGAACGTTTGGAAGAAGCATTGAATTCGTACAATAACTTGATGCGTTATTTTCCAGAATCAAAATTCAAAAAGAAAGCAGATGAGCTTTCTGATAGAATTCAAAAAGAATTGAGCATATATTCCATTTCAAAATAAGCACAACACATGCAAGATTTAAAAAATACAAAGGCCCCAGTTTCTACCGTAACTCATGATAGAAACGAATTTGATGAAAAAACAGACAACATTTACGAAGCAATTTCCATTGCCTCTAAGCGTGCAATCCAAATCAATTCTGAAATAAAAAAGGAATTATTGGAAAAACTGGAAGAATTTGCAACCTATAGTGATAGTTTGGAAGAGGTCTTTGAAAACAAAGAACAGATTGAAGTTTCCAAATTTTATGAAAAATTGCCAAAGCCCCATGCATTGGCAGTTATGGAGTGGTTGGAAGATAAAATATACTACAGGAATACTGAGAAAGACGCCTAATAATGCTTAGCGGTAAACACATCCTTTTGGGCATTACCGGAGGAATCGCCGCATACAAAACAACATTTCTTGTTAGGCTATTGATAAAAGCTGGTGCCGAGGTCAAAATTGTAATGACCCAAAGTGCTAGCTCTTTTGTTTCTCCCCTTACATTGTCCACATTATCTAAAAATCCTGTATTGACAGATTTTATTGATAAGGAAGATGGAAGCATTTCTTGGAACAATCATGTAGAATTGGGGCTTTGGGCCGATTATATGATTGTTGCACCGGCAACTGCGAATACACTGTCCAAAATGGCTCACGGCACTTGTGACAACCTCCTAATGGCAACGTACTTATCAGCCAAATGCCCCGTTTTTTATGCACCGGCAATGGATTTAGACATGTACAAACATCCTTCAACCAACGCTTCTTTTGAAAAATTGGAATCATTTAACAATATCATGATTCCAGCTGAATCTGGAGAATTAGCCAGTGGATTACATGGAGAGGGACGTATGGCTGAACCCGAAACAATTGTAGGGTTTGTTCAGGAACATATCGCTAATGGACTTGTGCTAAACGGGAAAAAAGTATTGATTACGGCGGGACCAACCCATGAGGCTATTGATCCCGTTCGGTTTTTGGGGAATCGTTCTTCTGGAACAATGGGCTTTGAATTGGCCAAGCAGGCCGCCAATTTGGGAGCTGAAGTCGTTTTGGTTTCAGGCCCTACAAACCTAAATGTAGAACATAGCGGCATTAATCTAGTACGGGTAACAACTGCACAAGAAATGTTTGATGCTTCGCATGAACATTATGAAAGTGTAGATGTAGCTGTTTGTGCTGCGGCTGTTGCGGATTATCGCCCAAAACATGTCGCTGAGGAAAAACTGAAAAAGAAAGATGATGATTTACAGATTGAGCTGGAACGAAACCCCGACATTCTTTTTTCGTTAGGGAAGGAAAAAAAGCATCAATTTTTGGTAGGATTTGCTTTGGAAACCGAAAATGAACTTGAAAATGCCAAGGGAAAATTAAAGCGGAAAAACCTGGATGCCATAGTGCTAAACTCCCTAAAGGATGATGGGGCCGGTTTTGGTGGAAATACCAATAAAATAACCTTCATTGATAAGAATTTGGATATAAAAACGTTTGAATTGAAGACAAAGCCAGATGTTGCTTCGGACATTTGGAAAGAAATCATCTCCAGAATTCATGTTTAGAATTGTACTGTTCGCTTTTTTTCTTTCAACTTCACAGTTAATGTGTGCCCAGGAATTGAATTGTACGGTCACTGTCAATTCAGATCAAGTTAGTCAAACAAACCAACAGATTTTTAGGACTCTGGAACGATCACTCAGTGATTTTGTGAATAAAAATAAATGGACCAATAGGGTTTACAATGAAAATGAACGGGTAAATGCAAGATTGTTCATAACCGTTACCCAATATGAATCGGATCGTTTTGATGCCAACATTCAGATTCAATCTTCAAGACCAGTTTTTAATAGCTCATACGAAAGCCCAGTTTTTAATTATAAAGACGATTCTTTCAACTTTCAATACCAAGAATTTCAACCTTTGGTATATAACGAGAATGTTTTTGAGTCCAATTTAATTGCAGTTGTATCCTATTACGTTTATATCATTTTAGGTTTGGATGCAGATACTTTTTCTTTAGAAGGTGGTGATGAAATGTTTAGAAAGGCTCAGAATATTGTTACGCAGGCCCAAGGCTCCAATGCTGCAGGCTGGAAACAAGAAACAGGAAGTCGTTCACGCTTTGAATTAGTGGATAATTTGTTGAGCAATTCTTTTAGGGAGTACCGTATTGCCATGTACAACTACCATAGAAAAGGGTTGGATATTTTAGGCGATAACAATAGTACGGGAAAGCAAATTATTGCAGGAAGCATGCGTCTCTTTGAAACCCTGATCAAGCGTAGGCCCAACGCCTTTTTGATTCAGACATTTTTTGATTCAAAATCGGAAGAGATAAAAAACATTTTTTCTGATGGCCCTAAGGTAGATATCGTAAAGCTCAAAGAAACCTTGAATAGGGTTGCGCCATTTTACTCCAATACCTGGAACCAAATAAAATACTAGTCAGTTTCTCTAAAGACATTTATCTTTACCGAGAAAATCTTCTACGTTGCTTAATAATCTTTCAATTCAAAATTACGCCTTAATAGACGATCTTAATGTGTCGTTTTCTAGTGGATTTACTACTATTACTGGTGAGACCGGAGCAGGTAAGTCTATTTTGTTGGGTGGACTTTCTTTGGTTTTGGGGAAACGTGCCGATTTGTCTTCACTCAAAAACAAAGCCCAAAAATGCATTATTGAAGCAGAGTTTGAAATTTCTAAATACGAACTGAAACCTTTTTTTGATGTAAATGATCTGGATTATGAAGCGGTAACCATTTTGAGAAGGGAAATTCTCCCAAGCGGAAAATCAAGGGCATTTGTAAACGATTCCCCGGTAGTACTTGAAGTACTGAGGAATTTGGGCGAACGTTTGGTCGATGTACATTCCCAACATCAAACTTTACGATTGACAGAAAATGATTTTCAATTAAAAGTTGTAGATGCGTTAGCGGAAAATAATGAAAACCTTGATGCGTATAAAAGGTTTTTAGAAAGGTATAAGAAGGCATCAAAGGAGCTGCAAGAACTGATGGATTTTCAATCCAATTCAAACAAAGAACATGATTATAACAGCTTTTTACTGAAAGAACTTGAGTCGGCACAATTAAAAATTGGTGCTCAAGCAGAACTTGAAGCTGAATTTGAGCAATTGAACAATGTGGAACAGATTATGGAGCAATTATCCCGAGGGAATCAATTGCTAAATGACGAGCAGATTGGGATATTGGGGAAGTTGACGGATTTAAAGCGGGCGTTTCAAAACTTAGCTGATTTTGGGAATACGTATTCCGCACTAAATGAGCGGGTGCAGTCCATTTTTATAGAAATGGATGATATAGCTTCTGAACTTGAGCATGTAAAGGATGGTGTTGAGGCCAATCCCTTGAGATTGGAGACTGTAAACGCACAGTTACAGCAATTGTATGATTTACAGAAAAAGCATCAAGTAAATTCGGTTGAGGAACTTATTGAAATTAGAAATGGATTGTCCGACAAAGTGGATGCTGTTGAAAATATTGAGTCGAAAATAAAAGATAAGGAAGTCGAAGTTTCGCAAATCACAAAGCAAGTTGAGGAAGAGGCAATCAAAATAAGGAAAGCAAGAAATACTGTAATTCCAAAGTTGAAGAGTACGCTTCAAGAAAGTCTGTATTCTTTGGGAATGCCCTCGGCTACTTTTAAAATTGAAGTGAATCCTTCGGCTTCATTCAAACCAAATGGAAAAGATGATTTGGTTTTTTTATTCTCCGCAAACAAAGGTTCGGATTATGGTGAGCTAAAAAAAGTAGCATCAGGAGGAGAATTATCGCGGATTATGTTGACGATAAAATCCATTTTGGCCAAATACGAGCAATTGCCCACTATGATGTTCGATGAAATCGACACAGGGGTTTCAGGAGAAATTTCAAATCGAATGGGAGAAATTATGCAGCAGATGAGTAAGACCATGCAGGTTTTTTCCATTACCCATTTACCCCAGGTAGCTTCCAAGGGAGCGCAGCAATTCAAAGTTTTTAAAGAAGAAATTGCAGATGGAACAAGTACCCAAATGAAAAAACTTAATCCTGAAGAACGCGTAAATGAGTTGGCGGAAATGCTGGGGGGAAAATCTATATCAGAATCGGCCTTGGCCCATGCAAGACAACTTTTGCAGTAGGGTATGCGCGTTACTTTGTTGAATAATATCAAAACAGAAAAAATCGATAAGATTAAATATCTTTGTCGCAAACCAACATTAGATAAATACTATGGCTTATAATCTTTTAAAAGGTAAAAAAGGAATCATTTTTGGGGCTTTGGATGAGAATTCCATTGCATGGAAAACGGCAGAGCGCATTCATGAGGAAGGCGGAACTTTTGTGTTGACGAATGCACCCATTGCAATGCGAATGGGACAGATTAAAGAGTTGGCCGCAAAGACAAATTCAGAAATCATTCCCGCGGATGCTACCAATGAAGAAGATTTGCAGAATTTGGTGACCCAGTCCATGGAAATTTTAGGTGGAAAGTTGGACTTTGTGTTACACTCCATTGGAATGTCCGTTAATGTTAGAAAAGGAAGGGCGTATACCGATGAAAAATATGACTTTACGGCAAAAGGGTGGGATGTTTCCGCACTTTCGTTCCATAAAGTAATGCAATCACTATATAAATCTGATGCCATGAACGAGTGGGGTAGTATAGTTGCCCTGACCTACATGGCAGCGCAGCGCACGTTTCCAGATTACAATGATATGGCCGACAACAAAGCCTATTTGGAATCTGTGGCCAGGAGTTTTGGATATTTCTTTGGAAAAGAAAAGAAGGTTCGGGTAAACACTATTTCCCAATCTCCAACGCCAACCACTGCTGGACAAGGGGTAAAAGGATTCGATGGATTTATCAGCTATGCTGAAAAAATGTCTCCTCTTGGAAATGCATCTGCCGCCGATTGTGCAGATTATACGGTCAGTCTTTTTTCAGATTTGACAAAAAAAGTTACCATGCAGAACCTATTCCATGATGGTGGATTTTCCAACACGGGGGTAAGTCAAGAAGTAATAGATGAATTCACAAAGTAAGAAGTGTGACTAATTATAAGAGCCATCCTTTTTGGGTGGCTTTTCTGTTTTTGGATGAACTTATTTTTTTCCATAATCGTTCCAGTTTTTAATAGGCCCGAAGAAATTCAGGAACTGTTGGAAAGCCTGTTGCATCAAGATTTTAAGGAAAGTTATGAGATTGTGATTGTTGAAGATGGTTCTTCGGAAAGCTCTGAAGAAGCGGTTAAAAGATTTCAACAGAGTCTACAAATCTCGTATTACTTTAAAGAAAATTCAGGTCCTGGAGATTCCAGAAACTATGGAATGCAAAAAGCCAATGGAAACTATTTTATCATATTGGATTCTGATTGCATATTGCCTCAACAATATCTTACTAAAGTGAACAATGAACTACAAGAAGAGTTTGTACACTGCTTTGGCGGTCCTGATGCGGCACATGAGTCGTTCACTTCGGTCCAGAAAGCAATAAACTATGTAATGACCTCCTTTTTGACTACCGGGGGCATACGAGGTGGCAGTAATTCTGTCGGTAAGTTTCAACCGCGAAGCTTCAATATGGGGATTTCCAAAGAAGTATTTGAAAAAGTAGGTGGATTTGGACAAATACATCCCGGTGAAGATCCTGACCTAACCTTTAGAATATGGAAAGCGGGCTATACAACCAGATTGTTCTCAAAAGCCTTTGTATATCATAAAAGACGAATAGACTGGAAAAAATTCTATACTCAAGTCAATAAATTTGGAATGGTCAGACCTATTCTGAATAAATGGCATCCAGGAACCGCAAAGTTGACCTATTGGTTCCCAAGCCTGTTCATGATTGGATTGGTTGCATTCATATTTTTAGCAGTAATCGGAATTAGTCTTCCCTTGGCAATCATTGGGGCTTATCCAATACTGTTGTTTTTGGATTCCCTGATTAAAACTAAAAACATAAAAGTGGCTTTTATGACAATTTTTGCCGCATTAATGCAGTTTACTGGATATGGGATAGGTTTTCTAAAATCCACAATCTTGCTTAACTTTAATAGCAAAGAACCAGAAAAGCTGTTCCCTAAATTATTTTTTAAAAGAAAGTAGAAGTGCTCAAAAAGTTGATAGGTGGTTTGAATAAAAGAAAAGTGAAGGTATTTTCACTTTTTTTGATATGCTCATTCCTTGCTTGGTTCCTGAGCAATCTATCGGAACCTTATGAATCCCGAGCCAATTTCAATTTAAATTATAAGAACCTGCCGGATACCTTGTTACTGGGTAACGATGCTGTCAATTCCATAGAAGCAAAAATTAGAACAAGTGGATTTCAATTTCTCTACTATAATTTTTCCAATAAGCGGGTTGATGTAGATTTATCCCAAGTTGAGTATCGGAATGGAAATTATATATTGACAGAGGATGCAGTGAAAAAACAAATGGAAAGACAGCTTTCCCAGAGCATTTCGTTAATTGATTTGGATAGAGACCAACTTGAAGTGAATCTTTATCAAGTAGCGTCTAAAGAAGTGCCAATTAAGGCGGATATTGATTTACAGTTTAAACAGAATTACATACTTAATGGAGACCTGAAACTTAGTCCCGATAAGATTCTGGTTAAGGGGCCTAAAGCAGAAATTGATACTCTTACCGCCATTTACACATCAAAAGTTGAAATGACCGATCTTTCTTCTGATTTTTCGGAGAATGTACTCCTAGTTTTCCCAAAAAGCCTTAATAATAGCATTTTTGCCACCAACAGAACCAATGTTTCTGGGAAAGTGGACAAATTCTCTGAGAAGGTTTTCGATATTCCAATTCAAGTTTTAAATTTTCCCGAAGGTTATAAGGTCAATACATTTCCTAATTCCATTACGGTTCTTTGTAAAGCAACAATAGACCAATTGAAAACAATTACGTCAAAAGATTTTGAAATTGTAGCTGATTATAAACAGCTGAATGGCTCAAACGGTAATGAGTTGTTTTTAGAAGTCACAAAGAAACCTGAAAAAGTTCATGGAGTACGATTGCTTGAAAATAAAATTAATTTTGTTTTAGAACAGGAATGAAGATTGTAGGGTTGACAGGTGGAATTGGAACGGGAAAGAGCACCGTGGCAGGAATGTTCAAGGATTTGAGAGTTCCAATATATGATTCAGATTCAGAAGCAAAGCGCTTGATGACCGAATCGTCCCAACTAAAAAAAGCAATAATTTCTTTACTTGGCGAAAAGGCATATGAAGGCGAAGCCCTGAACAGAAGTTTTATTGCGAGCAAGGTTTTTGAAAATCCCACAATGTTGCAGGAATTAAATGAAATTGTACATCCCGCAGTAAAAGAAGATTTTAAAGAATGGGCGAAAATACAGCAATCGCCCTACGTAATTCAGGAAACTGCCCTTATTTTTGAAAAAGCATCCCAAGATCAATATGATTATGTAATTTTAATTACCGCACCTATCAATTTAAGGTTGGGTAGGGTTATGAGAAGGGACGGAGTTTCTGAAAAAGAAGTTTTGGACCGTATTAAAAACCAGATGGGAGATGATGAAAAGTTGGTACTTGCAGATTTTCATATTGACAATATTGATTTAGAAACAACCCAAAAAGAGGTTGCAAAACTGCACAAAACACTTGTTATCCTTTCAGATTGACCAACAATTTTAACATTTTTGTTAAGGTTAGGTTAAACGGTAAAAGGCCTAAATGTTAAATTTCTAATTTTACCCCGATGAACAAGAAGCTATTCGTTCTTCTCGTCATTCTCATGAGCTTATCCCTTATAGGGATAATTTTTGTCCAAGTGTATTGGATAAGAACATCTGTAAATGACAAAGAGGAGCAATTCTCAAGAACGGTCACCGACATACTGGATAAAGTTGCAAGCAGGGTAGAGAAGAGGGAGATGAAAGATTATTCAGACCGATTGGCTTCACTGGTTGATAGTATTGGGGAACCCAAAACTACCCAGTTCAGAAATTTTATGTTTGTCGATAGGGATTTGAATTCTGATGAAATTCTGTTCTATTCACATGGAATTCTTGAAGAAGATTATAATATAACATCAACGTTCTTTGATAATTTAGGGGGTGAAGACACCACAATATTTAAAAATTTGACCAGTAAGCGGACCAAGACCGTTTTCAAGGAAGAATTTGGGCTGGACGGTAAAAGTTATAGTTTGACCCCAATTCAAAAAGCTGAAAAGATAGGAGGTCTGTCTAGTATTGATAAGGCAGCTTGGGAAGACGTTTTTATGGAGTATGCCAAAAGCAGTCCAATACACAAAAGGGTATCCAAAAAGGAATTGGAGCTGATGCTTAGTCAAGAATTGGGAAATAGAAACATAGATATCGATTATGAGTATGGGGTGTACAGCCAAGGCTATCCTACCAAAATCAAATCCAAAAAGTTCAAGTTTTCTGAATCCAAAATGTACAAGGCACCGATTTTTAAAGATGCTGAGGGGAATTCGAGTTTTTCGCTATTGCTCACATTTCCAACCATGAAGAAATTTCTTTTTCAATCGATAATGAGTATGGCCTTATTATCCCTGATTTTTACGCTTGTGATTATGGTGGCTTATTCCAGTGCTATCTATCAATTAATCAAGCAAAAACAAATATCTGAGATAAAGACGGATTTCATAAATAATATGACTCATGAGTTCAAGACTCCAATAGCGACAATAAATCTGGCCGTTGAAGCAATCAGAAATCCAAAATCAATTGAAGACAAGGAAAAAGTGTTGCGTTATTTGGGAATGATCAAGGATGAGAATAAACGTATGCATGCCCAGGTAGAAAATGTGCTAAGAATATCCAAATTGGAAAAAAATCAGTTGGACATACGTAAGGATAGGGTAGATGTTCATGACATAATAGTAGACGCTATTGCACATATTGAGTTGATTGTGGCTGATAGAGGAGGCTATATTAATTCGCATTGCGATGCTGAAAGGTCGGAGATACTGGCGAATGATGTCCATTTTACCAATGTAATCGTCAACATTTTGGACAATGCGGTAAAGTATTCAACGGAATCCCCTAAAATAGATGTTTTTACCGAAGTGGTTAAAAACAGTATCATAGTTAAAGTGAAGGATCAGGGAGCTGGAATGAGCAAGGCGGTCCTTAAAAGAGTTTTTGAGAAATTTTACCGGGAACATACCGGAGACATTCACAATGTAAAGGGTCATGGATTAGGGTTGGCCTATGTAAAACGAATAATAGAAGATCATCAAGGAGAGGTCTATGCGGAAAGTGAAAAGGGAAAAGGAAGTACTTTCTACATAAAACTACCTTTAATTTAAAAAATCATGGAAATAGAAAAAAAGAAAATACTTTTAGTTGAGGACGATCCAAACTTTGGTATCGTGTTAAAGGATTATTTGTCCATGAACGACTTTGACGTTGTTCTGGCAAAGAACGGAATGGAAGGTTTTGAGAAGTTCAAAAAAGATAACTATGATGTTTGCATTCTGGACGTAATGATGCCTTATAAAGATGGGTTTACCTTGGCAAGGGAAATACGGGAAAAGAATGAAAATGTCCCAATTATTTTTCTTACTGCCAAAACCATGAAAGAAGATGTGCTTAAGGGGTATAAGGCCGGAGCAGATGATTATTTGAACAAGCCTTTTGATTCTGAAGTATTATTGATGAAACTTAAAGCAATACTTCAAAGAAAGGCATCTAGCACCCTAGCAGACAGCAAGCAATTTGAATTTGAAATCGGAAATTTCCATCTGAATTCAAAACTACGCTTCCTAAAATATATGGATGAGGAAGCGGTTAAACTTTCTCCCAAGGAAAATGAGTTGTTGAGACTTCTCGCGCTTCATGAAAATGATTTAATGCCCAGGGAATTAGCGTTGACCAAAATATGGAGAGATGATAACTATTTCACTTCAAGAAGTATGGATGTTTACATTGCCAAATTAAGAAAATACCTTAAAAGGGATGATGTTGTGGAAATCCTAAATATTCATGGAGAAGGATTTAGATTGGTTGTTAAGGCTGAAAATCAATAAGTTTATCAAAAAGAAATAATACATAAATAAAGCCACCCTTTGGGTGGTTTTTTTATGCCAAAATGTAGATGATGGATACAGTAAAGATGCCCACAAAAGCAAGAATTGTGGTCATAACCGTCCAAGATTTAAAAGTTTGCTTTTCTGTAATACCTAAATATTGACCTACTAGCCAAAAACCACTATCATTTACATGTGAAAAGATACTTGCACCGGATGCAATGGCAATAACCATGCAGGCAAGCTCTATCGGACTTAATGATGCGTTTAGCAACAATGGTGATATTAAACCTGCTGCGGTAATCATGGCAACCGTAGAAGAACCTTGAATCACTCTAACAATTGCAGCACTTATAAAAGCAAATGCCAATACAGGAAAACCAGCATTGCTTAAAGATGTGGCTAACAGTTCTCCCGCACCTGTATTTGTAAGCACTTGTTTAAAAACCCCACCAGCACCTGTTAGTAAAATAATGGTTCCCGCCGGAGCCAATGATTTAGTAGAAATATCAAAAAGTTGCTGTTTGGTAAATCCTCTTTTGATTCCAAAGAAGTACCATGCCAAAATATTTGCGATTAACAAT
Organism: Flagellimonas eckloniae; assembly: GCF_001413955.1. Classification (NCBI taxonomy): domain Bacteria; kingdom Pseudomonadati; phylum Bacteroidota; class Flavobacteriia; order Flavobacteriales; family Flavobacteriaceae; genus Flagellimonas; species Flagellimonas eckloniae. The sequence goes on from NZ_LCTZ01000002.1 coordinate 567,129, forward strand.
GCAGAAAAAGGATGCCCTATCAATGCAATACCGTTCAATACTGTTTTGTTGGTTATTCCCAATGCTCCAGTAGATACAATAGTGTTGAGTAGGATTAGAATAATTGGAAAGGCAATTATTAATAAGGTTTGACCAATGGGAGGTAGGGAAGAGGGTTCAGAGTCTTCCAGCTGTTTAGGAGCCTCCACAAATATTTTCTTTGCTATAAACCGGCCAAATAAAAGTCCGGCAATCAATGCGGTAGGAATACCAGCAAGAAAACCGACCAAAATAACCCAGCCCAAATCAGCTCCAATAATATCGGCTACGGCAATAGGACCAGGGGTTGGAGGAATAAATGCATGAGTAATGGCCAAACCTGCTAGTAATGGTATAGCATAGAGTAGAAGGGATTTTCCGGTTTTTCGTTGCAATGCATAGATCATTGGAACCAAAATGATAAAGGCAACATCAAAAAAAACAGGTATGGCTATTAAAAAACCAGAAATTACCATTGCTCCTGGAGCTTTTTTTAATCCAAATTTGGATACCATAAAATCGGCAATGGTTTTTGCCCCTCCCGAAGTTTCCAAGATAGCCCCGAACATTGCTCCAAGACCTACTACAGTGGCAACAAAGCCCAAAGTACTGCCCATGCCATCTTGAACGGTTTTAATAATTTCCTTTGCATCCAGTCCAGCAATTAAACCAACTGCAATACTCCCCATAAGTAAGGCAATAAAAGCATGGATCCGTAATTTTAAAATTAGGAACAGGAGTATGGCTATACCAGCTAAAACGGCTAACAATAAATTGATTTCTATCATTACGTTTGGTTTACAATATGATGTACAATGTCGTCAGGGGTCAAGGATATGGATACGGTAATTGCATCTACGGGAGGCTCAAGTGTTTCAAATTGTGATTTGAGTAGCTCCAAGGGCATAAAATGGTCTTTTCTATTTTCCAATCTAGATTTTATAAGCTCAAAAGAACCTTCCAAATGGACGAACTGTAGTTGATTCTCCATTTCATTTTGTAATATTCCCCGGTAACTTTCTTTCAGGGCAGAGCACGCAATTATTGCACCTCTGAATTTGTATTCTTTAGCCAATTCATTCAACTTGATGAGCCATCCCTGTCTGTCATCATCATTTAATGGTTTACCGGCTGCCATTTTTTTGATATTTGCCTCAGGATGAAAATCATCCCCATCAAAAAAGGGAATGCCAAGTTTGTTGGAAAGCAAGTTGCCAATTGTGGATTTTCCAGTTCCGGAAACTCCCATTAGAATAAATACCTTTTTACTATTGGGCATGCAGGTTGGTTTTAAGTTGGTCAGTTATTTTTTCGAGCATTACTTCTTGCTCATCATCAAAATTAACCCAAAAAATATCCTTGTTTTTGCGTAACCATGTCAATTGTCTCTTGGCGAAGCGTCGTGTATTTTTTTTAATTTCGGAAATGGCAAAATCCAAGGTGAAATGCCCGTCAATATATTCAAAAAGTTCTTTGTAACCAACTGTTTGCAATGCATTGAGGTGTCTATGCTTGTAAAGCTTTTGCGCTTCTTCCAGCAAACCGGACTTCAACATAAGATCCACTCGTTGATTTATTCGGTCATAAATAACTTTTCTATCTGCTTGTATACCAACGTAAAAGGAAGTAAAGTTTCTCGTTTTCTTTTTCTGTCCTAAAAATGAGGAATAGGGTTTATTAGAGGTTATACAAACTTCCAAAGCTCGGATTAGTCTGTGTGGATTTTCAATATCAACATTACCATAGTATTTAGGGTCGCGTGCCTTCAACTCTTTTTGCAAACTCTGTAATCCATCGGTTTCAAGCCTTTTAGTTAGGGTTTCACGCAGTTTTGGGTCTACTTCGGGGAATTCATCCAATCCTCCAACAACTGCATCAACATAAAGACCACTGCCGCCCACCATAACCGCAATATTATTTTCTTGAAAAAGCGTTTCAAGTATTGAAACAGCATCCTTTTCAAAATCACCAACGGAATAGGGTTCAAGAACGCTTTTGTGCTGTATAAAATGATGTTTAGCGGTGTTTAATTCATCAGGAGAAGGTACGGCAGTACCAATATTCATCTCCTTAAAAAATTGTCGGGAGTCAGCTGAAATAATTTCAGTCTTAAAATACTTGGCAAGCAAAATGCCCAAAGCGGTCTTTCCAATAGCAGTTGGACCCACTACTGAAATTAAGGTATTCGATTTCATAAGAGTTCGCCACAATTATAGCAGTTGGAAGCATCATCACGATGACCTTCTGAAGCGCAACTGGGACATGCCTGTGTATTGGTGTGCACAACACTTTTAGTCTTGTCTCCATTTTTATGCCGTGAGAATTCGACGGTGACAATACCGGTTGGTACTGCTATAATGCCGTAACCCAAAACCATAATAATAGTGGCTAAGAATTGCCCTAAGTTGGTTTGTGGTGCAATATCACCATAGCCAACAGTGGTTAGCGTAACAATGGTCCAATAAATGCTTCTGGGAATACTGGTAAACCCAGCTTCATTACTTTCAATTAAATACATAATTGTTCCCATAATCACTGAAAGAATCATAACAACATAGATAAAAACAGCTATTTTGGCCCTGCTTGCTTTTAAGGCAGCCTTTAGTTGTGATGCCTCCCCCATAAACTTAACGAGCTTAAGTATTCTAAAGATGCGCAGTAGTCTGAATGCCCTTACCGCTAGTAATACCTGTGAACCGGCAAAAATGTAAGAGAGGTATAAGGGAATGGTGGAAACAAGATCAATAATTCCATAAAAGCTGAAAACATATTTCCATGGTTTCTTTATGCTTATAAGTCTAGCTATATATTCAAGGGTAAAGAAAATGGTAACCACCCATTCCAAAGTCAATAAAATTTTATGGAAATTCTGGTCAACTTCTTTGACGCTTTCCAGCATTACTAGGATTACACTTAGGATGATGAGTACAAAAAGGACAATGTCAAAGAATTTACCTAAGGGTGTGTCTGCTTCATAAATAATTTCATGCAGCGTGTTTTTCCATCCAGAATGTATTTTTTGTTCTTTCAAAGGGCAGGTGTTAATTCTAAAACCTTGAATTTTTTATTTTTTCTTAAATAGGACTCAATAATGAATGAAGTGTTTTCGTCGCTTGACATTGGCGTCAAAATCGATTCCAATATATGAATATTATTTATTTGATGGTTTAACTCAACATAACCAAAACCTTGTAAAGCACCATTTTTGATTAAGATAAAACTGCGTTCACCAACTTCTCGACCTGCATCTACAAGGGCGATACTTTTCCCAAGAATACTGTATTTGCTAAAAGCGGAGTTTAGTTTTTGATTATAATCTAATGCATCCCCGATGGTCATACAGCTATCCGCACACCCATTCTCAGAATGAGAACAAATGATATCCAAGCCCAATGATGTTGGGCAAAGCTCAAATTCCTCGCTTATTTTGTTTAGAAAACTTTTTGCAGATGGAACGCCATTGAATCCAATTCTTTGATCTTTCTGAAATCTACTTTTTACAATATCAACCGAAATGTGGGGCGCACCATTTTTTGAAAAATTGATAACGTGTGAAAAAAGTTTTTTTTTGGTAATGGTATTGTGTTTGGGATTTATTTTCTTTAGTTCTTGATATTCCTTTAAAATGGCTACCAGTTCATTGCCAGTTTGCTCATAGGTTACTTTTTTGGTTTCTTTTTGAAGTTTTCTGGCAAGCTGACTTACATTGGTAAAGTGCTGGTTCACTCTTTTTTTTATGTCTTTTGTCTTACCTAAAAAGATAATCTCACCATCTTTGTCATGCATGTAGTAAACGCCTGTTTCGGATGGAAGGTCGGAAACAATGTCTAACTGCGTAGGAGACAATTCTCCTTGGGATTCTTCACGGATAACTTCTTTAATGATGATCTTTTCGGAATCTTTGCCCAACAATAATTTGAAAAGTTTTAGTGTGGCCAACGCATCTCCATTAGCCCTATGGCGGTCACTCAAGGGAATGCCCAATGAGCGAACAAGCTTTCCTAAACTGTGGGACTCTTCATCGGGAAGCAATTTTTTGGACAAATCTACCGTACAGAGGGTTTTTCGTTGAAAATCATAGCCCAGTCTTCTAAATTCAGTTCGAAGTATTCTATAATCAAACTGGGCATTATGTGCTACAATAATGGCATCTTCCGTAATTTCTACAATACGTTTTGCCACTTCGTGAAATTTAGGTGCCGACCGTAGCATTTTGTTATTGATTCCCGTGAGTTTTACCACAAAGGGTTGAATTTCCCTTTCAGGATTTATCAAACCAATAAACGTATCCACCACTTTATGTCCGTCAAACCTGTGGATTGCAATTTCCATGATGCCTTCTTCATTGTATTTCCCCCCTGTGCTTTCAATATCGAGTATGGCGTACATGAAAAGTGTCTGAAAATAAGTTATGAATAGTTGCGAGCTCCAAATATACTACTTCCAATCCGCACCATAGTACTGCCTTCTTCAATGGCAAGTGAATAATCCCCACTCATGCCCATGGACAAAACAGAGATGTCCGAGAGACTGTTTTTTAAGCCATCGAACATGGATTTTAGATTGGCAAATTCTTTTCTTACCTGTGACGTATTATCAGTGAACGTTGCCATTCCCATCAAACCTATAACCTTGATGTTCTTAAGGGCTTCAAATTCTTCAGAGCTTACAATATGGTTCAACTCTGAGCTGTCCAATCCAAATTTGGTCTCTTCTTCGGCAATATGCATTTGCAGCAAGCATGGTATTACACGATTGTGTTTTTTTGCTTGTTTGTCAATTTCTTTAAGCAACCTAAAACTGTCCACTCCGTGAATAAGCGAAACATATTCAGCCATGTACTTGACCTTGTTTCTCTGAACATGACCTATCATATGCCATTCAATATCTTTTGGCAATGCTTCCCACTTCTGGGTCATTTCTTGTATTTTGTTTTCTCCAAAAATGCGTTGTCCCGCTTCATAAGCTTCTAAAATAGCATCGTTGGGTTTGGTCTTGGATACAGCAACAAGAGACACCTCTTTTGGAAGTTTGTTTATTATGATATTAAGTTTGTCCTTTATCGACATAGACATTAAAATTCAATTTGTATTATAGCTCATAAATTGCAAGCCCACTTCTTAACTTTGGTTCAATATAGGTGCTTTTTGGCGGCATAACCAATCCAGCATCGGCAATGGACTTTATTTCATTAATATTGATAGGAACCAAACTAAAACCAACAGCAAACTCGCCCCTGTCAATACTATCTTTCATTTTAAGGAGATTGTATTTCCCATACCCATAAGAAATGCGCTTATCGTTTCTTAAATCATGAATTCCTAGGATGGGCTCTAGTATGGTTTTATAAAGTATTTGGGTATCCAATTCACTTAAAGCATCCGTAAATTCATACACCGTTTTTCTAAGGTAAAGTGAATAAAACTCACCATCCAAATACATGCTAAAATGATGTTTTTGTGTAGGTTTGTACAATCCATCATCTTTTTTTTCGATTCTGAAATGGGTGTCCAGTTGAATTAAGAATTCCTCTTTTGAGTAGCCGTTCAAATCCATGACCATCCTATTAAATTCATATATTCTAATTTCTGATTCAGGAATTAGATAGGTCATAAAAAAATTATAGGCTTCATTACCAGTATGTGAGGTATTGGCAGCTTTCATTTTTTCTGCCAAAAGATTTGATGAAGCACTACGATGATGACCATCGGCAATATAAAGCGCATCGATTTTACCAAACGCATTTTCAAGTTTAGCAATGGTGTCCTTTTCTTCTATTTTCCAGAGCTTATGATTTATTTTGTCCGTAGTTGTAAAGTTATAATGCGGTTCTTTTGCAGCTTCATTTTGTAGTAATGCTTTTATGGATTCATTATCTGAATAGGTCATAAGCACGGGCTCGGCATTGAAACCCACGGTATTTAAGTAGCTGGCAAATAGCTCTTCTCTCCTATGTATGGTATTCTCATGCTTTTTAATGATGTCATTCTGATAGTCCAATACACTACACGCACAGAAAAAACCTAAAGTTTTGAAATCGCGTTTTGTTATTTGGTATAAATAGAAACAGGGTTGATTGTCTTTTGTGAAAATGGCATCCTCTAAAAACTCCAGATAGCGGTTATGAACAAGTTTAAATCGTTCTTTTCCCGTGATGTTTTTATCAAACTTAAAACCAGGGTTGATAATGTGCAAGAACGAAAATGGATTGTATTTTAAAACAGATTTAAGCTCATCCTTGGAATATTCTTCATAGGACCTTGAAGCAACATAAGGCGCCTTGTCCTTAGTTGGGCGAATGGCCTTGAACGGTTTTATTAGGGCCATTATTTTTTAATTAAATTGAGATGATACTTTTTCCGCTTTTCTGGATTCGGCATAATCATAAAACCCCTCACTGGACTTCACACCCAGTTTTCCAGCCATAACCATATTCACCAATAGGGGGCAGGGAGCATATTTTGGATTCTTGAACCCATCGTACATTACATTCAAGATGGACAGACAGACATCCAATCCAATAAAATCTGCAAGTTGTAAAGGTCCCATTGGGTGCGCCATTCCCAATTTCATGACGGTATCTATCTCTTGAACACCAGCCACTCCATTGTATAAGGTTTCAATTGCCTCATTGATCATGGGCATTAAGATGCGGTTGGCCACAAATCCAGGGTAATCATTTACTTCGGTTGGGGTTTTGCCCAATTTGGAGGACAAGTCCATAACCGTTTTGGTCACCTCATCCGAAGTGCTGTACCCCCTTATAATCTCTACCAGTTTCATAATTGGCACTGGATTCATAAAATGCATGCCTATTACCTTTTCTGGACGACTTGTGACCGCGGCAATTTGAGTTATTGATATGGAAGAAGTGTTTGTGGCTAAAATGGTTTTAGTGTCACAAATCCCATCTAAATCCTTAAAAATCTGTAGTTTGATGTCAAGATTTTCGGTTGCTGCCTCAACTACCAAATCCGTATTGGCAACTCCTGCTTTTAAACTGGTAAATGTTGCTATGTTATTGAGAGTATTCTCCTTGGCTTTTTCCGTAATGACCGCTTTTGAAAGCATACGGTCCAAATTTTTGGTGATTGTTGCCAAACCTTTATCCAAAGAAGCCTGTGCAATGTCAACAAGATGGACTTGAAATCCATTTTGTGCGAAAACGTGAGCTATTCCATTGCCCATGGTACCTGCGCCAATTACTGCTATTGTTTTCATAGACTTATTGTTTAAATGATTCTATAATTTGAAGGGCAACGCGTAATGCTTGTGTTCCTTGTTTTAAGGTTACTACAGGATCAGTATGGGTGTTTATGGCATTTGCGAAGGTTTCAAGCTCCTCCAAAATGGCATTGTTGGTTTCAATATCCGGATTTTCAAAATAGATTTGTTTTTTATCACCTTCGGCATTTTGTAAAATCATATCAAAATCTCCAGGTTTTTCCGGAGCATCCTTCATTTTTACGACTTCGACTTTCTTTTCCAAAAAGTCAACTGAGATATAAGCATCCTGTTGAAAGAATCTGGATTTACGCATGTTTTTTAATGATATCCTGCTCGAGGTTAAATTGGCAACACAGCCATTTTCAAATTCAATTCTGGCATTCGCAATATCTGGGGATTTGCTTACTACAGATACCCCACTGGCATTTATTTGTTTCACTTCTGATTTTACAACGCTCAAAATCACATCAATATCATGAATCATTAAATCCAAAACTACAGGAACGTCGGTTCCCCTGGGATTAAATTCTGCCAAACGATGGGTTTCAATGAACATTGGGTTTTCAATAGTGTCCCTCACCGCTAAAAACGCTGGATTAAAACGTTCCACATGTCCAACTTGACCTTTTACTTTAAATTGTTCAGCCAACTTTAATAGTTCTTTAGCTTCCTGATGAGTATTGGTGATGGGCTTTTCAATAAAAATATGTTTCCCTTTTGTAATCGCTTTTTTGGCACAGTCAAAATGGGATAAAGTGGGGGTAACAATATCAACAACATCGACCGCATCAATAAGGGTATTGATATTCTCGAAGTACGAATACCCAAATTCATCCACTACTTTTTTTGCGTTGATTTCATCGGGATCATAAAAACCAACTAGGTCATAGTTGTCAGAATCATTCAAGAGCCTAAGGTGAATTTTACCTAAATGTCCTGCACCAAGAACACCAACTTTTAACATACGTACTGTTTTTGTCAAAAATAAGGATATGGCATCACTCTTCCATAAAAATAAGAATGCATCTATCTATAAAATTTCTAAAGAACTTTTTAAATTCGTATGCCAGACTATAACAATGAAAGATACATTAAAGCATAATGGTATGCGTAATAAACTAGCGGATGTTTTATCTGCTAAGGGAATAACGGATACAAAGGTTTTGGATGCTATTAAGAATATTCCTCGACATTTGTTTTTGGATAGCGGTTTTGAAGACCATGCATATCAGGATAAGGCTTTTCCCATTGGTGCGGAACAAACTATTTCCCAACCGTATACCGTTGCTTTTCAAACTGAGTTGTTAAAGATAAAACCAAACGATACTATTCTTGAAATAGGCACGGGCAGTGGATATCAAACAGCGGTATTGCTGCACCTAAGGGCAAAAGTATTTACCATTGAGAGACAGCGGGAACTCTTTAAAAAGACCAAATTGTTTTTTACTAAAATGAACTATCGCCCAAAAAAAGTAATTTTTGGTGATGGTTACAAAGGTTTGCCCCAGCAGGCTCCTTTTGATGGAATTATTGTAACCGCTGGGGCTCCGGAAGTTCCAAAGCCGTTAATGTCTCAGTTGAAGGTGGGAGGTCGTTTGGTGATTCCAGTAGGAGTGGAGGAACAGGTAATGACTCTTTTTACAAGAAAATCTGAAAAGGAATTTGAAAAACAAGAATTAGGCTCTTTTCGGTTTGTTCCGCTGCTTGAAAACAAAAACTAAGCTCCTTTACTCGTTAAAACTTTTCTTAATTCTTGATAGGTCACGCTTATTGTCCCTATCCTTTATCGTTTCGCGTTTGTCGTACAGTTTTTTACCCTTGGCCAATCCAATGTTTATTTTGGCCAGACCTCTTTCATTGATAAAAAGATTAAGCGGAATTATGGTGAGCCCGGAGGTTGTGACTTCTTTACGCAGTTTTTTCAACTCTTTCTTATTTAAGAGTAATTTACGCTCTGCTTTGGGTTTGTGGTTATAGTGGCCCCCATGACTGTATTCATCAACCTGCATGTTTATTACGAAAAGCTCTCCACTAGGATTGAATTCACAGAAACTTTGAGAAAGTGATGCCTTGCCCAAACGAATAGATTTTATTTCGGTACCCCCTAAAACAATACCAGCAGTATAGGTATCCAAAATCTCATAATCGAATCTGGCCCGTCTGTTTTTTATGTTGATATTCTTCTGCATTGCCAACAAAAATAGAAACTCTTATGTAAGAAAATTGTAATCTTACAATAGATTTTACGATTATCAATAAAAACTGAACTAATGAATCGCTTTTTTGTTGGAACCTTTTTGCTTTTATGCCTTGCCTGCAAGGAGAAGCCCAAAATGAATATTACGGCCCAGGAAATTGTGGATAAATCAATAGAGGACAGTGGGGGAGTACGTTACACCAATCATGGAACATCTTTTCTTTTTAGAAATAGAAAGTACATTTCTGAAAGTTTTAGAGGAAGGAAAGTATTAAAACGAATCTCTTTTTTTGATTCCACTATTGTTACTGACATAAAAACCAACGCCAGTTTTGAACGATATATGAATGACACGCTTGTAAATCTATCAGACTCCATTGCAAATAGATATGCCAATTCTGTTAACTCAGTACATTATTTTGCAAAACTTCCTTTTGGTCTAAATGATAAAGCTGTACATAAAGAACTTTTAGGAGAGGAGACCATAAAAGGGAAAAATTATTACAAGATCAAGATTACCTTTGACGAAAATGGAGGAGGGGATGATTTTGACGATGTTTATCTGTATTGGTTCAATAAACAAACATTTAAGGCCGAGTATTTGGCCTATGATTTTCACGTGAATGGTGGTGGCCAACGTTTTAGAGAGGCTTATAACGAACGCTATGTAAATGGAATTCGTTTTGTTGACTATTATAACTTCAAACCAAAAAACAAAAAGACTTCAATTTTTGAAATTGCCAAATTATTTGAAAAAGGGGAATTGGAACTTCTATCCAAGATTGAACTTTCAGAAATAAAAGTAGTGGAGAACTAATCCATGTTCAGCCTAATGTCGGTAGCAACTCCGTCTATGAATCTTACGATAAAAAGACTGCTGTTATCATCATCATCCATAGAATCATACTTTTCAAGACCTAGTATTTTATTAACCAACTGCGGAGTTGTATTGCTATGCCCTACCACTAAAACATTGAGACCTTCATGGTCATTTTTAAAAGCTTCAATATCTAATGATGTTGGATCGTAATATGATACGTCAATATCTTTTTTTACGGCAGTAGGTGCAGCGGTCATAGAAGTACGCTCATAGTTTGTAGAATAAATTGCATCTAGAAAAATAGGGTCAAAAACTTCAGCCCAGCGAATAGCTCTTCCCAAACCATCTTGATTTAATTCTGGATCCTTGTTTTCAGGGTCAGTTCTGTCTTTCTCAGCATGTCGGATAAAGTAGAATGTTGAAATGACCGGCTCTAGTTTTTCTTCTTTTTTGTCCTCGTTACACCCTAAAGTAAGAATCAGGCTCATTGTCAAAATGAGAATACTTGAAAAGAACTTACGCATATTCAGCATTAAAAATTATGTTTTAAACGATTTTCAACGTTTTAAAAGTAAGATTTAATTTTCACTTTTCCGTGAGCCACCAATTTTGAAGCCCTATTATGCAATTTTCCATTTAAGGAAACCGAAAAGGTTTGTCCTTTAGAAGTAATGTATTTTACCCAAGTACTCAATTTGCAGAATTTTTTTCAGCACTTTATTTGTATAACAGTTTACTACTAAATAGGGTCATGAAATTGTGATCTTCTTTGGTACTATTAAAATGAAGTTTAGATGACTCATATTTAGCTATTCCTTCTTTTAATTACCTCATGTTTCCCTTTAATATTTTTAATCTTTCTGTCTAGCCATTTTTCATACCAACTAAGAAAATCATCAGCAATAAAAGAGTAGCCCTCCTCGGTTACGTTAAGATCTATCCATATTTGGCCTCTTTTTGTGCCACTGACAACCAAAAAAATATTGGTTCCACAACCTCCATCAGCAATGTAAAGGATGCCATTCTCCCTTCTATTGTATAAGTCCAATTCTGGTGATTCTATACGATTAAGTATTAAATTCATTCTCTTGTCAAACGATTCTCCTTCATCCATACTGCTATAATATTTGAACAAATCGTTGTACTTTGTTGGATTTAACCATGGTAAATGTAGATTAGTGCTGTATTGCAAAGCTCTTTCTAAAGGAAATATGCCATTTCCTGGTCCAATCCCGCCATTAGCTACATTTAGTAGGAATTCCCGATATTCCATTGGAAATTTGATTTGGTAGATTTCTTCAAACTGTTGAAGATTTTCATGAAGTATGGGAAGGTTTTGTTGATTTTCTATCTGAGGAAAGTATGATGAGTTTTTGAAAATTAAGGCTTTCATCTTTTGTAGTTTGTTCTCGACCTTATTCATGAGTGTGATTTAAAATGATAAAGATGCCAAGTATATGGAAGAGGCTTCCGTTTTATATAATCCTCTGAAGAAAGTTATTTTGAGGTAATTGTGACCGTAGCAATATACCAAATGGTCTTACAGTTTGATGGATAAGGGAAACTCTTTTACAAGATAAGGTAATGTCGAATTGGCTATAGGAGCAATACTTGGCAACTATTTTTTAATCTCCTTCTGAACCAATTGCTCTAGATATGCAACCGTATTCATTAGGTATTTTCGATCTTGGGTCATTGTAAACATGGCTACCGCTCCTTGAAGCATTGTAAACAATTGTTTGGCAAACTGCAATGGAGGTACTGGTAAATGAATTTCGCTTTGATTTACACCATTTTCTAACACTAAGGCAATTTTACCCTCCATTTCCTTAATGGTTTCCTTGGCAGCTGCTGATAGCAAGCTGTTGTTATGTTGCGCATCGACACCAACTTTTAAAATTGGACAACCTCCAAACGGGAGAGTAAACACATCATACTGTTTGTAGAAACGTAGCAATGAGAAGAGTTTGTCCATTGCATTTCCTTCTACTCCCAATTTTTCATCAATAGTGGTCAATAATTGGTTTCGGTTGTATTCAAATGCAGATAGGGCAAGTGCTTCTTTATTTTCAAAATTTCCATAGATGGCACCCTTAGTAAGTCCGGTCGCCTCAGTAAGGTCACTCATACTTGTACCTACATAGCCAAACTTATTAAACAGTGGCGCAACGGTTTCAATAATATAAGCTGTGGTTCTTTCTGCTTTTTTACTCATTGAGGTTCAGGTTGGTTTAGGGTATCGCTAATATATAAAAAACAGATACTGTATGGTATTTTAAAAAAGCAAAAGCCCTTACTTTTAACAAAATAAGGGCTTTTACAGGTTGATAATGAGATTATTTTACTAATTCATTTTGATTTCTGAAGACCAACTCGTTATCAAATGAATCCAGAAGTATGATACTCTCTGCTTTAATTTTCCCAGCTAAAAGTTCTTTTGATAGGTTGTTCAATACCTCTTTTTGAATAAGTCTTTTTACTGGTCTCGCTCCAAATTGGGGGTCAAATCCTTTTTCCGCCAAATAATCTATTGCCTCATCTGTGGCATCCAGCGTAATATGCTGTTTGGAAACCATCTTTTTCAATTGTTCCAACTGTAGCTTCACAATGTCTCTAATATTGGACCTATCCAAAGGTGTGAACATAATAATATCGTCTATCCTGTTTAAAAATTCTGGACGAATGGTTTTTCTCAATAGCTCCATTACCCCAAATCGTGCAGCATTGGTTGCACTTTCAATATCTGTGGCATCCGTAAACTTTTCCTGAATGATTTGGCTACCCATATTACTTGTCATGATAATGATGGAATTTTTAAAATCAGCTACGCGTCCTTTATTATCGGTCAACCTTCCTTCATCCAAAACCTGCAATAAAATGTTGAACGTATCTGGATGGGCTTTTTCAATTTCATCCAAAAGCACCACGGAATAGGGTTTTCTTCTGACAGCTTCGGTCAGTTGGCCTCCTTCGTCATAACCAACATACCCAGGAGGTGCCCCTACCAATCTACTTATGGAATGACGTTCCTGATATTCACTCATATCAATGCGTGTTATGGCGTTCTCGTCATCAAACAAATAAGCGGCCAATGTCTTTGCCAACTCGGTTTTTCCAACTCCGGTATTTCCAAGGAATAGAAAAGAGCCAATAGGCTTTTTTGCATCTTGCAGGCCCGCTCTACTTCTTCGTATGGCATCAGAAACCGCTACAATTGCTTCTTCTTGACCAACGACCCTTTTGTGCAGCACATCTTCAAGCTGCAAAAGCTTCTCACGTTCACTTTGCATCATTTTGGTAACAGGAATTCCAGTCCATTTTGCCACTACTTCAGCAATATCTTCATTGGTCACTTCTTCTTTTATAAGTGTCCCTGCACTTTGCTGATTTGCCAATTCTTCTTGCAATTGCTCCAATTTTTCATGGGATTCTTTTATTTTCCCATACCGTAGCTCTGCTACCTTGCCATAGTCTCCATTACGTTCCGCCCGTTCTGCTTCCAATTTAAAGTTTTCAATATCCTGTTTTGTCTTTTGTATGTTGTCAACAACGGTTTTTTCACTTTCCCATTTGGCAAAGATTTCATTTCGCTCTTCTTTAATATTGGCAAGCTCAAGATTTAAACTTTGTAATTTGACTTTGTCATTTTCACGTTTAATAGCCTCAATCTCAATCTCCAATTGCATAATTCTTCTATCCAACACATCCAGTTCTTCGGGTTTGGAATTAATTTCCATTCGCAACTTGGAGGCAGCTTCATCCATAAGGTCAATGGCTTTATCGGGTAGAAATCGATTTGTGATATAACGTTGTGAAAGCTCTACCGCGGAAATTACAGCTTCATCCTTTATACGTACTTTATGGTGCGCCTCATATTTCTCTTTGATTCCCCTTAAAATAGAAATTGCGCTTTCAGTATCAGGTTCATCGATTATTACTTTTTGAAACCTTCGTTCCAAAGCCTTGTCTTTTTCAAAATATTTTTGGTATTCATCAAGCGTAGTTGCACCAATTGCCCTAAGTTCTCCACGCGCCAAGGCTGGTTTTAGAATATTGGCGGCATCCATGGCACCTTGGCCACCTCCAGCACCCACAAGGGTGTGTATCTCGTCTATAAAGAGTACAATATCCCCATCTGATGAAGTAACTTCCTTAATAACAGATTTCAAGCGCTCTTCAAACTCACCTTTGTATTTTGCTCCGGCAATTAAAGCTCCCATATCTAAAGAATAAATAATTTTTTCTTTTAGATTTTCAGGAATATCGCCTTGAACAATTCGGTGGGCCAACCCTTCGGCAATAGCGGTTTTACCCACACCGGGTTCCCCTACCAACATTGGGTTGTTTTTTGTTCTTCTTGATAAGATTTGCAATACCCGTCTTATTTCTTCGTCCCTTCCAATGACTGGATCAAGCTTCCCGCAGTCGGCAAGCTCATTTAGATTTTTCGCATATTTATCCAAAGAGTTGTAGGTGTCCTCTACACTTTGGGAGGTTACTTTCCCGCCTTTCCGTAATTCTTGAATTGCAGCATTCAGGTCTTTTTCAGTAACTCCCTGATCTTTTAGAATCTGGGCTATTTTACTTTTTGATTTAAAAATTGCAAGCAACAAATGTTCAATAGATACAAATTCATCACCTTGCTTTTTTGCTATGATACTTGCTTCATTCAAAGATTTTCCAGCTTCTCTTGAAAGCATTATCTCTGCCCCGGATACTTTGGAAAAATTCTCCAATTCCTTTTCTAGGATTTGATTGAGAAGTGTTGTATTGACATTTAACTTTTTTAGAATGAATGGCAATACATTCTCGTCCACTTCTGTTATGCCCTTAAATAGATGTTCATTTTCTATTTGTTGATGTCCATGCCCCTGGGCAAGCTGTTGTGCTTGCTGTATGGCTTCTTGTGATTTTATGGTATAATTGTTAAAATTCATTTTCAATTGTTTTTGTTTTTATGGTTTCAACAACCTTACCATTGGGAAAACACAGTCAAAATGTCGCTAAAACCTTGAAAACAAAGGACATTTCGTCAGCTTTGTAAGCTTTTTGCACTTCCTCGACAGAACAACTAAATTTGTGACATGGGAATATTTGATAGTGTGTTTGGAAAGAAAGGCGATTCGGTAAGAGAGGAAAAAAGAATTCCTTGGATTCCCTTGGTGTCCATTGAGCAACTGGATATGATTGCTGAAAAGTCTAAAACAAGAACGCAACTTATATTTAAACATTCAACCACTTGCGGTATCAGTAGAATGGTATTAAATATGTTTACAGATTCATATCCCCTTGTAGGAGAACAGGACATTTATTTTCTGGATTTGCATGCCCATAGAGATGTTTCCAATGAAGTACAATATAAATTTCAGGTCATGCATCAATCTCCGCAACTTTTGGTCATTAAGAACGGAGAGGTAACCTATCACACTTCGCACGGTGCTATAACAGATATTGATTTAACACAATATGTTTAAAGGAAAATAGGATAAATTCGAGTGCAGTTGGGAATTCCAAGAAATTGACTTCCTGTATTACCCAACTGAACTCGAGACAATCTCTTAATCGTTAAACCGATTCCCGGCAACAAACTGATTTTGGTTGACAATGGATTTCAACCTCATCTTTAGATCCTCACCGGCATCATAGACCATTTGCTCATTGGTTGGAAAAGGTATGGCTCTCACATCCAAAAGTGTAATTAAATCCGTGTTCAAGGCTCTTTTATCACCTTTATAATTGGCGTAGATGTGCTCAAAGATAAATTCACTGGACAAAGGGTAGGAGTTGATTTCTTGACCATTGGACAAATCCGTTAGGCTTACCTGCGCTCCGATCTGTGCGCTTTTAAATTGGGTAAATTGATAGAAATTGCACTTTACCGTTTTAAGCCGATCTACCTTAATCCTGTTTCCAAGACTGTCCTTAACGGCGTTACCTTGGTTATCCAGTAGATATTCATACCCATCCTTAATTTGTTTCTCCTTGATGATCTGCGTTTCATTTATTTGTTCTGGAGATATGTAGATTTCCCTAAAATTTAAATTCAAGGCATAATCATATTGTATATCTTCCAACGGTCTGGTATGGTATTCTGTCCAAAAATTATTGATGCCAAAGGTGTTAAAATCTAACAATTCATTTTCCAATCTTTCTGGAATGATCTGTTCCGTTTCATTGGCAATATCAACACGTATGTACTCCAATCCTCTTTCATGGGCCTGATGCATCTTTGCCACTGTCTCTTTGTACCCAGGATTAATATTCTCTAAATACTTAAGATCATCATATGCAGCTCTGTAATCTTCTTTTTCCCTTGCGGTTGTCAACAAGTTTGAAGCATTGTCGTACAAATACTGGGATAGACCGTTTTTGGTGCTAAGAATACTAGAGTCATAATTTGAAAAACGAAAGTTTGCATCTCTACCCTCATCTATGATGGAGAGGGGCAATAGTGGTCTAATGCGCTCTTGAATTCTCTTTAATTGCTGATACTTTTTATAAATGGTTTCCAAATTAGCAGGATTACCGTCTTTTTCTAAAAAGGTAATTTGTTCAACTTCCCGTTCAGAGTTTTTCGCAAATGCGTCTTCAAGCATCAGAATATAGGCTTGATTTCCTTTTTTGGTTTTGTTTTCTGCCAAGTTTTTTATTGCCTTGTTCATTGCAGAAACGTAGTTGCCACTGTTTAAATCTTCTTGGGTTTTCTTTACTCCCCCGCAGGCAGCAAGCAAGACCATCATACTAATGAGTACTAATTTTTTCATGGTTTTTTGATTTTATGGGTTTGGATATGGTTTTCAATAGCTGTGCCAAAAAAGCACATTGTAGTAACGAAAAAGGATGAAGAGTAGTATAATATCGATGAAATACATGAAAAATAGCACTTACTCCATTGTTAATTGTTGTTGGATAAAATCAATTTTTGCAACAATTTTTTTCGATTTAATTAGCTTTTCTATTCGTAATTTTAGCACTTCTTAATTTAAAAGCAAATGCAAAGAGACCAAGCAATTTTTGACTTAATAGCACAAGAAAAGGAACGTCAGATAGAAGGAATAGAGCTAATAGCTTCAGAGAACTTTACCAGTCCACAGGTTATGGAGGCTGCGGGCTCTGTTCTGACCAACAAATATGCCGAGGGCTATCCCGGAAAGCGCTATTATGGTGGTTGCGAAGTGGTTGATAAAGTAGAGCAGCTTGCCATTGATCGTGCCAAAGAGCTTTTTGGTGCGGTATATGCCAATGTGCAACCACATTCAGGTTCTCAAGCAAACGCTGCGGTATATCATGCCTGTTTAAAGCCAGGAGATACCATTTTAGGTTTTGATTTATCTCACGGAGGGCATTTGACCCATGGGTCTCCCGTAAATTTTTCTGGTAGATTGTACAAGCCTGTATTTTATGGTGTTGATGAAGAGACGGGTACTTTGAACTATGATAAAATTCAAGAAATAGCTACGAGGGAACAGCCAAAGTTGATTATTGCGGGTGCTTCTGCGTATTCCCGAGATATGGATTTTAAGCGATTCCGGGAAATTTCGGATAGTGTCAATGCAATATTACTTGCAGATATCTCTCACCCTGCTGGTCTGATTGCCAAAGGAATTTTAAATGACCCTATTCCACATTGCCATATTGTTACCACTACTACCCATAAAACATTACGTGGGCCAAGAGGTGGACTTATCTTAATGGGAGAGAATTTTGAAAACCCTTTTGGAATACGGCTTAAAAATGGGAATCTCAGAAAAATGTCCGGTTTATTGGACCTTGCTGTATTTCCTGGTAACCAAGGAGGTCCTTTGGAACACATAATTGCCGCGAAGGCAATCGCATTTGGCGAAGCACTTACCGATGAGTTTTTACACTACATGCTTCAGGTTAAGAAAAATGCCGATGCAATGGCAAATGCATTTATGAAACGGGATTACAAAGTTATCTCTGGAGGAACGGATAACCATATGATGTTAATTGATCTTAGAAACAAAAACATTACTGGTAAAGATGCAGAGAAGGTTCTAGAGGAAGCTGCCATCACCGCAAATAAAAACATGGTTCCTTTTGACAATCAGTCTCCATTTATTACTTCTGGAATTCGTTTTGGAACCCCGGCAATAACTACAAGAGGTTTAAAGGAAGGTGATATGGAAACCATTGTTGACTTTATAGACCAAGTTCTAATGGATTCTGATAATGAACAACATATTTCTCAAATAAAACAAAAGGTCAACGACTTAATGAAGTCAAGACCTTTGTTTAACGGTTAGCAATGAGAAGCGTTCTTAGACTAAGCCTAAGGGCCAAAAGTTTTTATTCCAAAAGAAAGAAGTCTTCTTTGCTGAGTTGTTTTGTTTTGAGGTTATAGACCATCGCATTATGTTGTGAGCCATCTTCAAAGTAAATGCCCCAATAATCAAAATAGTTTTGTTCAATTTCGAATATGTTTTGGGTTGGGTCTTCAAAAACAGGAACAAAAATTTCGTAGGGCATTTCGGTTAGGCCCTTTGTGAAATGAACGAAGTTTTCACTGGCCTTAAAAATGATTTCTCCAAGTTGCTCTGGTATGCTATGATCGTAAATTTTGGTAATAACTATGGATGTGTCATTGAAGTGAAATGAGGCTTCGGTTATATCAATAGTATTGGAATTATTGTCGCAAAACTTTTGGAAAGCTGTATTGAAAGAAGATTGTATGGTGGAATCTTCTTCATTAATAGTAAAACCGCCCCAATTTTCGGTATTAAAGTGATGTAGACTTTCGGTTAATCCATAATTACAGAATAGCTCCAGTACTAAATCAGTTTTTTCACTGTCTGAATGATAACTCCAGTGAACCTTTACTTTGGCAAAAAAGTCTTTTTCCAAGACTTTTATAAAATCATCCAAGCCGTCAAGTGTGGCAAATGAATTAATGCCATCTAGGGGGAAGTTTTTTTTCATTTTTTTTTCGAATGACATAGCGGATAGTTTGGTATATGTTCTCTACCAAAGTTATAACGAATCTTTTTTTTTGGATTGGAGGAAAACCTTAAAAATTCTGGGGGTTTTCTAGTATTTAGCCACTTTTTTTATAAATAAAACAAAATAATTCCTAGATGTTGACTTAATGAAGTAGTAGTGAAGATTCCGAGATTAGATAAAACCTCTATTTTTTGCAGCTAAAATCAATGCAAGATCATTTTCATTTTCTGTACCAAAAAGCGATTTCAAGTGTCGTTTTCTATTTTCTATTGAAGATGGGGAGAGCCTGATAAATTTTTCCAAATCCTTGTTTTTGGTTCCGATGGAAAGATGGTACAATATCTTTTTGTCCTTTTCGTCAAGGCTGATGTCATTCGTCATTTTCTTCCGTATCGCAGCAAGTGCTTTTGACGAATAATAAGGTGGGTTTAGGACAACAGTTTTAACAGCCTCTTCCAATGTTTTTGGATCAATATCCGTTTTTACCAAATATCCATCTGGATCTACGGATTTAAGAATACTGTTTATTCTATAATTATCACTGAAAGAAGACATGAACACAATTTTGGTTTCCGGGACCAATCTCCGGGCCAGCACCCCTAAATCTTCACCGGTGTGTGGTTGGTCTTCATTTGGCGGAAATAACTGAACGTCCATGAACAAAATGTCATACTTAAACGAATCAACAGAATCTTCGATAAGCTTTTTACCTCTTTCATAGGTATTGGCTGTGTCAACTATTATGCTGTGACCCTCAAAAACAATTCGTTCCAAGATAAATTTATATCCCAGCATTGTCATCTCATGATCATCTATCGCTAATATTCGAAGTGTTGTCATCTCCATAATCATTTATCAAAATTAGACATTTACAGTTTGTCTACGTTCCAAAAAAACCTTTGGATCTTTCAGTTGTGTATAATTGGCCGGTAACGAAACAATTATCGTTGTGCCTCTCCCTTTTTTACTGATAATGGTATAGGTGCCCTTTATTTTTTTAACTCTTGCGGTTACATTTCGTAAACCGATGCCTCTTTTTCCCTTTGTGGTATCAAAACCAATACCGTCATCTTCAATGGTCAGTTCTAATTGTTCATTTTCTAACACAAAACTAACATTCACCATTTTGCACTGGGCATGCTTTACGCAATTTTGCAACGATTCTTGAATAATGCGATAAACATTGATTTTAATATCACCATCCAAATTGTCCCATTGCACATTTTCAGTATAAACAAAAGAACATGAAATACCTGAAGACTTGCCAATAGTATTTATTAAATCTTCAAGTGATACAATAAAGTTATAAATTTTTTGATAAGCTGCATCATTAAGTTCATGTGAAATGGTCCGTATTTCCTCTTCAAGATCTCTTAGTTTTTCAATAAGAGCAGCCCTTTGATTCACGGAAGCTTCATCCTCTTTATCATTTAAACCACTTAATATTAAGCGTATACCAAGCATTTCTCCCAAAATACCATCATGCAGTTCTTCGGATATCCTTTTTTGCTCCAATTGCTTACCTTCTTCAAATTTACCCTGTTGGGAAAGCATAAGGTTATAAATTTCTTGATTGTTCTCTTGTTGTTTCTGTTGAAACTTAAGTTTGTTGTTACTTATGCGTTGGTAGACAATTACAAATATGGATGCACCCAATAACAACAGCCCAATTGCCACTCCGGTCCAAACTTGTTTTTGGCGGTATAAAATCTCATTGCGTTCAATGACCTCATCGGTTTCCAAACGTATTCGTGCAAACTTATCCCGTATGGCACGTTCTTCATCCTTTATTCTCTCACTTAGCTCATAGAACTCATTGGAGTAGGCAACGGCATTTTGGCTATCCATGTTTGTTAATAACCGAAGTACTTTTAGATGCTGGTCATTGTTAGAGGTCTCTTTTGCCAATGCCAATGCCTCTTGAGCATATTTCTTTGATTTGAGAGTATCGCCTTCCACAGCTAGTAGTTCAGCGTAATATTTTTTAGCCCTTGCTTGATCCAAAGAAAACTCGATACTATCATTTAAACGAATAGCTTTTGAGAGCAAATCAGATGCTTCAGAAATATTTTTTCTACCCTTAAATATCGCATATCCATGGCTAGCCAAAGCTTTGGAATATAGCGACGGTTTTTCTAATCTTAAATCATTATCAGTAAATAACTCTGAATATGCATTTTCTGCCTTAATATATTCTTCACTCCTTAAAAATTCATTGGCAATATTATTTCTATTTTGTCTACTATATTCTAATTTATCACTGGACTTGAATTTTTTTATATAATCTCCAGCCTTTTTATAGTATTCCAAGGATTTTTCAGAATTGTTCATTCCTCCCGCAATTATACCCAGCATATTAGTACAGTTGTATATTCTCCTATTATCATCCAAATCATCAAAAATGCGCAATGCCTCGGCAATATTTTTTTCAGCACCTAAATAGTCCTTAAAATATTCTTGAATTCTTCCCATGCTATATAACATGCGCCCGTTCAAGGACAAAGATGTGGAATCAACAGGTAATTTGTTAAAACTTTTATATGCTTTTTGATAATGAAAATAGGCGCTGTCCATAACATTATACGAAAGCATAAAAGAGGCCATGTCCCAATGAGATTCACCCAAAATTTTGTTGTTGTTTTGATTTAAAGCCATTTTCATGGCTTTTTGGTTGACACTTCTAAAACCGGAAGAGTCCTTTAGTTTTTTATACGTTAATGAGGCAGATGAAAGATATTTTAGGGATATAGAATCATTGCTTAGAACCAAAATATCCTGCAAAGCCCTAGCTAAAAATTCTTGACGTTCGTTAATGGAAAGTTGCGTACTGTCATTGGCTATTCCTATCCAGTTTTCAATGTTAGTAAATTCAGAATTCACTAAATTTTGTGGACCTCGATTATTGCAGTTAATAGAGGTAATTAGAAGAACCAATATAAGTAATCCTTTTTTCACTTTTTTGGAAGGTAATTATGGATATGAGAGTATGTTCTTTTATTACAAGGTAAACAAAAAAGCTCTGAATATTAACATACCCAGAGCTTTTTTGAACCATGGATTGTGGTTCACATATCCCTAGAATCTTCCATTGAGGACAAAAGCCTTTCTGACCGTACAAAGTCAGACCTTGAACTTTTATCATAACTCAATGATTCCTCCTCACTAAAACTGCATGTTCTAGTATTTATGTGACGTGATTTATCTGAAAGTTTGGTTCCGAAACTTTCTGGTATTTTTTTCCTGTCACAAGAATTTATGCTAAATCCAAAAACAATCAACGCTAGAGGTATTATGAGCTTTTTCAAAGGAGGATTTTTTTTTACCAATTTTAATTTTCTCTAGCATCTTCATCAGAGTCATTTCCTGTAGTAGCATCTTGGTCCGCTATGCTTTCAAAAAGATCTTCGGTTTCTTGAACACTGGATTCTGCTTCACAAGATACCATTCCAATTGTCATTGCAGCAATAGCTAAAATACTTAACGTCTTTCTCATAATATGGATATTTAGTTGTTAATGGCGACAAGATACCTAGCACCTAAACCTGTAAGAATTAAATCTATAGGGTTTTAGTATTTTTCGGGATTCTACTAGAATTTTAAGAGAAACTGTAAGAATTAAACTAATTGAGTGTCTTAATGGCTGTTTTGGAGAGCATTTCTTTTAACGCGTCAATTTTATTCTTATACGTCTTGGAAAAGGGTAATTCGTCCTCACGATCACTACGCAGGGTACAAACGGATTTACCGTAATTGATTCGGGATACATACCTGCTATTTAGTATATAGCTTTGATGAATGCGGATAAAGCTTTGGGGAAGTCTTTCCTCAAAAGACTTTAATGTTTTAAATGCGCTTACAACATTACCATCCAACATAAAAAAATCAGTGGCATTGTTGTCCGATTTTAAATATAGAATGTCATTGGTATCCAAATAACGATAATCATTGTAGGATTTTAAACAAATGGTAGATGGAACGTTTTGTTTGGGATATAGTTTCCGTAGTCGCAATATGGTTTTCCTAATGTCAAACTCATTGTGTGGAAGAATCCAATAATCAAAAAAACCACTTTTTATGGCATTGTATGCATATTTTTTAGAAGTGGAAAATCCAATGAGGATTGGAAGTGATTCCATAAATTGATTAAGTTCCGTGACCATCTGAAAATAACTTATTCCATCTTCATTAAGATTAATAAGAATGATATCCGGAGTATATTTTAAAATGGAATTCAGTCCATCACGATGATTTCTAACAATATCTACACAGGTGAAATCATCATAGTCTTGCAAATACAACTGTAGCTGCAATTTAGATTCTGCATTAGGGTCTATTATAAGATAAGTATAATCCATGTGTAACTTACTGGTTGCAAGTTACTAACGTGTGGAAAAAACTCATTGCAGTTTTGCCTTAAAAAAACTATGGATTTTCCCCAAAAATGCCTTTTCTTGTAAGAAAAGAACAATTTAAGCAAGAAAATTAGTTCATGATTTCATTTTCATAGGCACCAACATCCGGGTCTTGCGTTCTATCAATTCCCAAAATATCTGTTGGAATTGTAGGGAAAATATTGGATTCGGCTGAATCCAAGGCAGCTGATTCTGGACCAATACTAAATTGATTGTCCAAAACTTGGATGAAATCTGGATCCTGGTTTAAAATGGTATTTTGGTAAAGTGTAGAATTGTCAAAATCATAAAGAGGGTCGTTCGCAAATTGACCATTGGGATCATTAAATTTTAAAAGACAATTGGTAAAGGCAAAATTGAATGTTTTGCTGGTATCTAGTCTCAATGTAAGTTCAAGGGATTGGCTACCATATATAATGCAATTTGTGAAATTCGCATTTTCCAGATTCTCAGTGACTATGTCCGTAGGCGTCTGAAGAAAATTATCCAATGCCAAAGTGGTTCCTTGCCTAAAACCATTGTTCCAATAATTGGCAAAGGTACAATGGGTAAAACTATACTTTCCTCCCAGGTTACCATAAAATGAATTGAAACCAGCGCTCCCCAGTACCGTATTTTCTGCAATAATATTGGCTGTGGTGGCCCAAAGGTTATAATTTAGACTGTTATAGACCTGTGTGTTCTTAATTGTTACTGTGGGGTCGTCTAAAATTCCATCCCCATCAATTCGTAATCCTATTGTAGCATTTTTGATTGTGAGGTACTCTATATAATTGTTTATACTTCCAGACCTTAACCAAATTGTTCCCCATTGCCCAGGTTCATCAGCGTATGTTGGTTCTAAACGATCTCCTTCAAAAATCACCTCATTTTCAAGCAAATCTGGATCTTCACTTAAAAGGCCATTTACCTGTATTGAAGCTCCACTGCTTACCAAGATTCCAGAGTTTTGATGAAAATGAACCCTTGTACCTGCCTGAATGGTCAGCGTTGCATCTTCCGGAACAGCGGCATAGCCATAGATTACATAAGGTTTTTCATTTGTAAACTGGAGTTCATTCTCCTCAAGAAAAAAGCCCTCAATTTGAATTTCGTTGCCATCTTCGTCCAGTCCAAGTGACAAAGTTTCTTTAGAACCATTGGAAAGCTCACTAGGATACAAGAAAACGGCATCTTTGACCAAAGTGACCAATTGTACTTCTTGGGCATTGGCTCCGTTTCCAAATACCAGTGCTTCGGTATATAAAAATTCATTCTCCGAAGTTTGGGAAACATCAAAAGTAGTCTCTATAAAAACAAAAAGACTATCCTTGGCCAATAATGGTACATTGCTGAATTCTTTTCCAGCAGCTCCATCAACATTAAGCCTATAACTGCTGCTCTGGCCATTTTCCAGGCCAACAAAGGGAATGAAGATATCATCATTTCCTCTATTATAAACTTTAAGTGTATAGGTGCTACTGCCAATATTCGTGAAAACGGTATCAAGAAAAACTGTATCTTTTGAGAACTGGAGATTTCCTGAACTAGGAGTATACTCAAAATCACTGCGGCATGAACCTAGGAAGATAGCTAGGGCGAGCCCTAAAAAAATCACACTAAATTTTATATACCAGCGATTCACGTTCTGCTAAATAGGTTTTGAATGGAATCAGGAACACGTTTCGGTCTAAGTGTCTTTGCGTCCAAAAGGCACCATTCTGTAGAGGCTTTAACTAAAAGCTTACCTGTTTTATTGTTTTTAACTTCCACAACTCGAGTGGAAAGAGCGCCTTTCGTATTCTTGATATAGGTGCTGACTTCAATTTGATCGTTCAGTTTTGCGGCCTTTTTGTATGTAATATTATGGTTTCTAACTACCCAAATGCAATTGTTTCTAATGTTAATGTCCGTTGCCTTAAACCAATGATTTTTAGAAACCTGCTGAATCCATTCTATATATCTTATGTTGTTCACATGATCTAAGTCGTCCAAATCACTTTGAACCACTTCAAATACCTCTTTATATGAATTCATTAATTTTTTTTCCGAATTTTTACCTCAAACAGCTTGTTCCAGTTTTTTCCGGTAACAAAAAAAGTCTCTCTTTCTTTATGATAGGCCACACCATTTAAAACCGAATTGCCTTCGTCCCATTCGGGACCTTTTTTTACTTTGTTTTTAAGACCACCAAAATTAATTACCCCTTCAATTGCCCCAGAGGCAGCATCAATGATCATCATACTTTCTTTTTGATAGACGTTGGCGTATAACTTTCCGTCAACATATTCCAATTCATTGGCCATATTAAAAATGGACTTGTTGGTCACTGTCTCAATGTAACCCATTTCTTGAAGCGTAGAGGGCTCTAAAAACCATATTTTCTCTGTACCATCACTCTTATAAAGCTGTTTACCATCATTGCACAGCCCCCAACCTTCACGACTTTCACCATAACTGAAATTTTTGATTTTCTCCAAATTGCTAGGATTGTATATGTAACCCAGCCCACTTCGCCATGTTAGTTGGTATAGTTTATCATTCAATAAGGTGATGCCTTCTCCAAATACAGTTTTGTCCAAATCTATTTTTTGAAGGATTTCCCCGGTCTCAAAATTTACTTTCCTAATGGTTGATGCTCCTTTTTTGCCCGTACTTTCATAAAGAATACCATTACTGAATTCCAATCCCTGTGTATAGGCCTTTGGGTCGTGCGGATAAGTGTTGATAATATCGTAGGTATACACCTCCGGTGCTGTGGCTGACAGCAGTTTAATTTTCTTTTCAAGCTCAACAGGTTGTCCTTCAACGGTTAGTTTGGCTTTCAGCATCTTGTTGCCCAGAGTTTTGGAACTTAAGGTTAATTTGCCATCCGTTAAAACTAATTCCTGACCATCCATGCTATATTGGATTTCTGATATTTCAATATTTTTTTTGTTCCCTATGGCAACCCCAACTTTTTGATTGTGTTGGAACTTATTTTTATTTCCCTCTAATTGAATGGTAAAGAGTTTTGCTGGGTCCGTTTCTCCTCCACAACCCAAAAAAAAGAGCAAGAATCCAAAAATAGAAAGTAGCTTGACCATGGTTTTAATAATATGTTTCATTTGTAGCATCCTGGTCATCGAAATTAAGGATGAAATGGGATTGCAGCAAATTTAAAAGGTCGTATATTTGCATTTGGCAAGTCCTACACGACCAGCTCCTGCAAAATCCCCCAGGGTGGGAACGCAGCAAGGGTATGCGGTCGTAGCGGTGCGATGTAGGTAGCTTGCCTTTTTTTGTTCCCTAAAGTCACGTAATTGTGAATACTTCAACTACAATTTTAAACCGTAATGATGGATAAAAAAGTTGTTTTGATAACAGGTGGTTCCTCAGGCTTGGGAAAGGCCATCGGAACTTATTTGACCTCCAAGAACTTTAAGGTTTATGGCACTGCCAGAAATCCCAAAAACTATCAAGGCTTTGATGCTTTTGAGTTATTACCACTTGATGTAAAGATTCCAGAGACTATTACCAAAGCGGTTGCCGAGGTCATTTCAAAAGAAGGAAGATTGGATATCTTGATTAATAATGCGGGGGTTGGAATTACAGGTCCAATTGAAGAAACACCCCATGAAGAAATCTTAAACGTTTTTGATATCAATTTTCATGGCCCCATTCATGTAATAAAGGCTGTCTTGCCTCAAATGAGAGAACAGGGTGAGGGAAAGGTCATCAATATAACATCCATTGCAGGCTATATGGGTTTACCATTTAGAGGGTATTATTCGGCCTCGAAGGGAGCGTTAGGAGTAATTACTGAAGCATTACGGATGGAGGTAAAAGATTTTGGGATTTCCATTACCAATCTTGCACCGGGAGATTTTGCCACTAACATAGCGGCGGGTAGATATCACGCTCCGGTTATGGATGGTTCACCATACGAAGCGGTATATCAAAAATCCTTGGATTTAATGAACGAGCACGTGGATGCTGGTGGTGATCCCATTCAAGTGGCTGAGAAAGTGTATGCCATTATTCAAAAACAAAACCCGAAGATTCACAACCCTGTAGGAGAGTTTATGCAAAAGTTTTCGCTGTTTTTAAAGAAGGTCTTGCCAGACAAAATCTATGAGCGACTTTTGCTCAATCATTATAAGCTGTAAAGCGATGGCATGTTTTTTGATAATTAGAAAAACATGATACAACTGAAAAGATTTACCGGAATTTGTTCACTCTCTCTGCTACTGCTTTTTGGAGGGTGTGACGAAATTTATGAATGCATTTTTAACATCAATCCAGAAATCCACAGCAAACAATTGCTTATAGGTTTTGTTGGTGACGATTACTATGATATTGTCACTGCTGAGATAAGCAATGAGGTCAATGATAATGATTATGACTATTTCTTTGATGTTATCGGAGAACTTCCTCCAGGCATTTTTTATGATTTTAATAGAAGATCAGTAGAATTTTTTGGTACTCCTGAAGAAACGGGCACGTATAGGTTTAGAGTGGAATTGTTTGTTGAAGGTTATGATTATGATGGGTATGATAGAAGTCCAACATGTTCAGAATCTACAGTAAGGGAATTCACGATTCAGGTGGTGGAATAGAGCCCCGTACACATATTTTGGTCAAAGATGGGCGACAAGGTTTGTTAATGTTGTAAATTCGCAATTGATTCATTAGTAAACTTAAAAACAAGCAAATAAAAATGAAATTTTTTATTGATACAGCTAATCTTGACCAAATTTCCGAAGCACAACAACTTGGCGTTTTGGATGGCGTGACTACAAATCCATCATTGATGGCTAAAGAAGGAATAACAGGAAGAGAAAACATTCTTAAGCATTATGTGGATATCTGCAAGATTGTTGATGGTGATGTTTCTGCAGAAGTAGTTTCTACAGATTTTGATGGAATGGTTAAAGAAGGGGAGGAGCTTGCCAAATTGCACGAGCAAATAGTGGTAAAGGTCCCAATGATCAAAGATGGCGTAAAAGCTTTAAAATATTTTTCAGATAAAGGAATCAGAACCAATTGTACTTTGGTGTTTTCAGCAGGGCAGGCCTTGTTGGCAGCAAAAGCTGGTGCAACCTATGTTTCTCCATTTTTAGGAAGATTGGACGACATATCCACAGATGGTCTTAACCTGATTTCTGAAATCCGATTGATTTATGACAATTACGGGTTTGATACGCAAATATTGGCAGCATCAATACGTCATACAATGCATGTGATTGATTGTGCAAAAATAGGTGCTGATGTAATGACAGGACCATTATCTTCAATAGAAGGTCTTTTAAAACATCCACTTACTGATATTGGGTTGGAAAAATTCTTAGCAGATTATCGTAAAGGTAACGGGTAAAGAATCAGAAAAAATGCAAATTGAAAAAAGCTCTGGAAAAGTATGTTTTTAGAGCTTTTTCTGTTTTTCAAAAGATGCATATAGGTTTGCAAATGCATCAACAATAATAGTATCCTTTGCAATAACACATTTGTTTAGACCATCAATGATCATGGTGTTCCTCACTTCCTTAAAATTTTTCCCATGATATTGGTTGGCTTTGTCCATACTATGTTGGTCAAGCATTTTCACCCACTGTGCATGGCTATTGCGTAGATTGATGCCAACAAAATTTAAATCCGGGTTTTCTTTTTTCAGCTTTCTTACTTGCTTGCTAACATTTCTGAAATGCTTTTTTTGGGAAGCAGTCCAAAAATAGAAGACTGTGGTTTTCTTCTTGCTAATATCTTTCAAGGAAATTTCATTATTATTTGTGTCCAGAAGCATTAAATCAGGAAGGCTGTAATTTGGCTGTAGGTTTTGAATTCCTTGATATAGGTGTGCTATCTCTTCCTTGTGCTCGTCATTTGTAGACAATGAATCAAATTTATTAATGAAGGCTTGGCATTCTTTGTTGGAATCATGCTCTTTCAATAAATAATCCATGGCAATGTTTCTAAAAAGCATATCCCTCAATTCAGTTTCTGCCACTAAACTATCTACCAGTTTAATCTTATGCTTGTTGAAATGTAAATGTTTCCCTCCCGGTTTTTCATCAGACCCACAACTCTTTATACATGACATGTAGGACAGGTTGCCAAAATGGTATTTCACAAAATCGAAGTAAGGCCTAAAATAGGCAAGGTCTTTTCTATTTAAATCTAAAGTAGACCGGTAATCGTAAAAGCCATCGGACAATTCATGGATTGTCTCCTCGTCCGTTTTCTTTTTGTGGTAAAAAGGATACTTTTCTTTGTATATGAAATTGTTGTAATCTATAGATGCTTTGGCAATGGAAAGAGCTTTTTCAGACAATAGATTGTCTTGGGTCATTTCTTCCAAGCTGGCAATTTTTAAATTTCGTAAAGAATCAATTTTTTGTTTGAATTCTTCAGGGTTCAATGCATAATAGTCGTAGACAAAGGGTGATTCTTTTTCATAGGTCAGGAACATCTCTATTAAAAAGTTGTTGATTTCGCTTCCTTGGCCAGAGAAGACCAATGATTCGTCAAACTCAACGGTGTTTAAACGAATTAAAATACTATCACCTTCCTGAAGATAAAGATATTGAAGCTCTGGACTATGGTCAAAATGGTATAAACCTTCTTCTATTGCCTGTAGGTTGAATGCAAATCGATTACCTTCATCCAACTTCACGGAATCAACGTAAGTATCGTTCTTGTAGAGAACAACGTAATCACTTGTGGGATTGACAATCTCTCCACCAAAAAAAACAGAAGGACACTCTTTGGATTTTTCAGAGCACCCCAAAATTGATAAAAAGGAGAGGCCGAGTAAAAGTCTAATCATATATGGGAACCATCTTGTTCGATTGACAAAATTACGAATACCTTAAAACGACTCTTGTTAATAGCTAGTTAAATGTTGTAAAACCTTGTAATTGTGTAGTTTAATAATGTGTGTTTAAATTGGTAATACGGGTAGGTTTTAGCTATTTTTGCAAAAAATTTATTATTGCATGCTATCAGTATCTAATTTATCCGTTCAATTTGGAAAGAGAGTTTTGTTTGATGAGGTGAATGTTACCTTCACCCAAGGAAATTGTTATGGCATAATTGGCGCCAACGGTGCCGGGAAATCTACCTTTTTAAAAATCATAGCTGGGCAAATAGATGCAACTTCTGGAAGCGTACACTTGGAGCCAGGAAAGCGGATGTCCATATTGGAACAGAATCATAATGCGTATGATGATGTTCCGGTACTGGAGACAGTTGTTATGGGTAATAAGCCTCTTTTCACCATAAAAAAGGAGATAGATGCACTTTATGCAGATTACACAGATGAGAATGCGGAAAAAATAGGGGAGCTTCAAGTGCAGTTTGAAGAAATGGACGGTTGGAACGCCGATAGCAATGCTGCAGCACTCTTATCTAACTTAGGGATAGCAGAGGACTTACATTACACCAATATGGCTGATATGGATTCCAAGTTAAAGGTTCGTGTGCTTTTGGCTCAGGCCCTGTTTGGAAATCCGGATCTATTAATTATGGATGAGCCTACAAACGATTTGGATTATGAGACGATAGGTTGGTTGGAGAACTTCTTGGCCAATTATGAAAATACGGTAATCGTAGTATCTCACGATAGACACTTTTTAGATGCTGTTTGTACCAGTATTGCCGATATAGATTTTGGTAAGATCAATCTTTTTTCCGGAAACTATACATTCTGGTATGAAAGTAGTCAGTTGGCAGCTCGTCAACGTGCGCAACAGAATAAAAAAGCTGAGGACAAAGCAAAGGAACTCCAAGAGTTTATCATGCGATTTAGTGCCAACGTTGCCAAGAGCAAACAAGCAACATCGCGTAAAAAAATGTTGAGTAAACTTAAAATTGAAGATATAAAGCCTTCAAGCAGAAGGTATCCTGCCATTATTTTTGAACGAGAACGCGAAGCTGGAGATCAAATTTTGAATATAGAAAAACTCTCTGTCACTTCTGAAGATGGAGATTTACTGTTTCAAGACGTTAATATTAACCTTGCCAAGGGCGATAAAGTTGCTATTATCTCAAAAGATTCAAGGGCAACTACGGCGTTTTATGATATTATCAATGGAAAGATCAAAGCTGACAGTGGTACATATCAATGGGGAATAACAACAACACATTCTTATTTGCCTGCTGATAATGCATCGTATTTTGAAGACAACATCAATTTAGTGGATTGGCTTCGTCAATGGACAAAAACTGAAGAAGAAAGAGAAGAAGTTTATGTAAGGGGTTTTTTAGGAAAAATGCTGTTCAGCGGTGAAGAGGCCCTGAAAAAATGTACGGTGCTTTCAGGTGGTGAAAAAGTACGCTGCATGTTAAGTAGGATGATGCTGTTGCGCGCTAATGTATTGTTGCTGGATGAACCTACCAACCATTTGGATCTTGAGAGTATTACGGCGTTCAACAATTCTCTAAAGAATTTTAAAGGAACTGTTTTGCTAACGACCCATGACCATGAGTTTGTCCACACTGTGGCAACCAGGATTATAGAGCTTACACCAAAAGGCACAATTGATCGCTACTCAACTTTTGATGATTATATGTCTGATAAATCCATAAAAGAACAACGGGAGAAAATGTACGCTATGGCAACTGTATAGTCTAAGCGTTAAAGTATTTACTGTTCCAAATTGCTGGATTAAAGTTTTTACCCAGGGCAAAACCATAAAATAACGCCACCGAAGCAATACACTTAAACATAAAAAAGTAAATGATCCAGAACTCGGCGTTTGTGCTTTTTTTCGAAAATAGTCCTTCTGGAACCAAAAGGGTTGTCAAATAACTCATAAATAATAACAGAAACAGTAGATTGACCATGTTTTTAAATGGCCAGACCAATACCCTACGAAAAGGGTGAAGGTCGTTTCCCCATTTATGGATCAAATAGAAATAATTATTCCCAATTGGCGCAAAAAGCAACGGGTCATCCTTGTCCTCCAACTTAAAGAGTTTAGAAGGTGCCATAATTTTGAATCCTTGAATTTCAATATTATGGGAAGCTTCCAATTTTTTAATTTTAGAAATGGCGCTTTGCGGAATTTTGCCTTTGAAATACCTACTATCTAAAAAACGAAGTCTATAATTTATACAAATCTCTTTGATATGGTCCAAATGATAAATCCTTTCAGTTTCGAGAAGTTCAAAATCAAAATTATTGTTATGTGGACTATTCTTGGAACCAAGCTGTTTGTTTATTTTGATTTCCTTTGCGTTGTCCTCTTCCAAAATATGATGCACATCCCGAAGAATACGATTTTCATTTAATGATTTATTCCGTAGTATGGAAAGTTCCCGCTCAATGTTGGTGTTTTTAAATAACATGTCTTTTTCTTAGCAATTCATTCAAATTTAACGAATTGTGTTTTTCAGTGTTGATCCTGCTAAAGAATGAAATGTTAATATTATGTTAAATAACATTTCATTCTTTAAATACAGAGAGCGTTTTCATAAAAATGTGTAACTTATCGAAGATTTTAGCATTTAATCGTCTAAACATACTTTTAAAGCTTATTAATTAAGGTAGTCCCAAAGATTAGAACATCTATGAAAGCCCCATTCAAGAAAGCCCTACTTGGTCTATGTTTTGCCTTCACATTTTCGGCATTAGCACAAGAGACTAATTCTTCCGAAACAAAATCAATAACTCAAAATACAATTGAATCCAACACACACAAAATTTTGATGGCTGCAGTTAAGGCTACCAAAATGGATGATATTTTGGATAAGTCTGGACCCTTTACAGTTTTTGCACCCTCTGACAAGGCTTTCGAGAAGTTTTCAAGTACCAAAATGGAAGAGTTGATTAACTCAAAAGATAAAACAGAGTTGAAGTCTTTGTTAACCTACCACATAGTTGCAGGTAACTTATCGGCATCAAAAATTTTGAGAGCCATGTGTAAGGGAAATGGTAAAGCAAGCTTTACTACTATTCAGGGTAAAAAGCTAATCGCCCAGATGGATGGTTATGATATTGTATTAACGGATCATTTGGGTAACACAGCTAGAATTACAGCAGCAGACGTGAATCAGAAGAATGGAGTTATCCATGAAATTGATAGTGTCATACTTCCATCACAAATGTAATCAGCGTAGTTCCGCGGACAATTCCTTTTGATAAGCTGCCAACAATTTTGACATAATTTTATCTATTTGCTTATCCGTCAAGGTCTTTTTCTCATCAGAAAGTGTAAAACTTATCGCATAGGATTTTTTGCCTTCTGGTAACTTACTTCCTGTATAAACGTCAAATAGGTTCACTTTTTTCAGGAGGTTTTTTTCAGTTTTCCAGGCTAGATCATATACTTGCTGGAATGATGTTGCCTCATCTAATAAAAGGGCAAAATCCCTAGTGACCTCTGGAAATTTTGGAATTTCCCTGAAAGTGATATTCTGGGTATTAATAAGACCAAGAATAGCATCCCAATCAAAATCAGCATAGAAAACATCTTGTTTTACGTCAGATTTTTTGAGTATTTGTTTGCTCACCAATCCGTAAGTACCTATTGCTTTTCCGTTTTTACTGCATGATAAACCTTCAGCATAAATAGTATCACTATAGGGTTCAACAAGAATTCCTTTTATACCAAGACGACTAAAAATGGTTTCAACACAACCTTTCAAGAAGAAAAAGTCAGTCTTTTTTGAATCTGTAGCCCAACTATCTTCTGAACGATTTCCAGATATAAAAATGGCTAAATGCTGCTTCTCTTTATTTTCTGTACCAACTTTATTATATGTTTTGCCAAACTCAAAAAGGCGTAAGTTAGTTTTTTGTCGATTGTTATTATAGCTTACAGTTTGAAGTCCAGAGAATAACATTGATGTTCTAAGCACTGATAAATCTGAACTTAGTGGATTTAGCATTTCCACAGGATTAGCTCCTGTATTGAACACATTTTGACTTTCTGCCCCTACCAAGCTATTGGTCATGATTTCATAAAAACCTTGAGCCGCTAACATAGTACCAACAACATCTTGAACCTTATAGTTTTCAAAATTGGAGGTTTTGGCAATGGATGCTGTTAGTTTTTCTTTAAAATCTATATTGTTATACCCATAAACCCTAAGAATTTCCTCAATTACATCCACTTCTCTTTCAACATCCACACGGTACGTGGGAATGGTTAACCCCAGACCGGACTCTGTAACATTGTTGACTTTTATTTCGAGAGAACTCAAAATAGATTTTATGGTATCTCTCGGGATTTCCTGGCCAATTAGAGAGTTTATTTTATCAAAAGTTAAAAAAACCTGTTGTTCTTGCGCTCTTTTAGGGTAGAGGTCTACCACTTCGGAACTAATATCACCCCCTGCAATCTCTCGTATCAACAAGGCAGCGCGTTTCAATGCGTATTCGGTTATGTTAATGTCAATACCACGTTCAAACCTAAAAGAAGCGTCGGTGTTAAGGTTATGTCTTTTTGCTGTTTTCCGAATTGATACAGAATCAAAATATGCGCTTTCCAAAAATATAGATGAAGTATGTTCCGTAACACCTGAGTGAATTCCTCCAAAAACCCCTGCAATACACATGGGTTTTTCATCATCACAAATCATAAGGTCATCTTTGTGAAGTTCACGCTCCACATTATCTAGAGTAGTGAATTTTGTGCCAGCGGCCAATGTCTTTACTTTAATTTTGGCGCCTTTAATTTTTGATGCATCGAAAGCATGCAGTGGCTGACCGAGTTCATGCAATACATAGTTCGTAACATCTACAATATTGTTTATTGGAGATAGACCTATTGCCCTCAAACGATTTTTTAACCAATCTGGAGATTCCTGGACGATGATATTATTAATGGTTAAACCACAATACCTTGGTGCCAGGGCAATATCTTCAACCTCAACATCAATCTTCAATGATCGATTATCAACTAAAAAATTACTTGTTGATGGGGTAACCAATTCTTTTTGAATTTCTTGTTGCTCCAATCCAGCCTTAAGATCGCGGGCAACACCATAGTGGCTCATGGCATCTGCACGATTGGGAGTAAGTCCTATTTCAAAAACTTCATCATTTTCAATTTCAAAAACCTCTGAACATGGGGTTCCGGGCTCCAAAATTTCACTTAGCACCATAATACCATCATGCCCTATACCCAAGCCCAGCTCATCTTCCGCGCAAATCATTCCGTGGCTTTCCTCTCCTCGTATTTTTCCTTTTTTTATTTGCCAAGGTTCTCCTTCTGGCGAGTATAATGTTGTGCCGATGGTTGCAACGGGAACTTTCTGCCCTGCAGCAACATTGGGAGCACCGCAAACAATTTGCACATGAGCTTCCTCCCCAATATCAACCGTGGTTAGTTTAAGCCTATCTGCATTTGGGTGTTTGTCACATGTAAGTACATGTCCAACCACTACACCTTGCAATCCTCCTTTAACCGATTCAAAGCTTGAAATTCCCTCAACTTCAAGACCTAAGTCCGTCAACAGCTCTCCTGTTTTTTGCGAATTCCAGTCAATCTGCAAAAATTGCTTCAACCAGTTGTAAGAAATTTTCATACCCCAATTTTAAAGTGGACAAATATAAAACAATAGGGTTACAGATTCAATGTAAATATTATGCTAAACTCATGTAATGAGTGTAAGTTTTTGGTTGTATTTTAGATAAATGCAATAAATCTTCTTGATTATGAAAAGAATTTTGGTTTTGGTCTGCTCTCTATCGTTGCTATTTTTTTCATGTAAAGAAGAAAAGAAGCAGCTTGCAATTGGGGATTGGTGGGGTAAGATGGATGTTTCATCCAGTAAAATACTTCCCTTTACATTCAAAGTTTTGGAAAACCATAATGGAGAGTTAACTATTGAAATCTACAATTCCAATGAAGTGGTCATTGTTGATGAAATTGAAATCTACAATGATTCCATACGTATTAAAATGCCAATTTTTGAAGGATATGTATTGGGCACTTTTTCGGAGCGCACGATAGAAGGGAATTTTATAAAGGAAAGTTTAAATCGTGTGGTGCCTTTTTATGCGAGTTATGGAAAACGAGACCGATTTGAGGTAAAATCAGATGCAAAGACCAATGTTTCTGGAGTTTGGGAGGCCCATTTTGATGATGGGGATAATGGAGAATATCCTGCAAAAGGTATTTTTATACAGCAAAACAATAGGGTTACAGGTACGTTCCGAACCGAGACAGGGGATTACCGATATTTGGAAGGTGTTGTAGATGGAGATTCATTAAACCTTTCAACTTTTGATGGAGCTCATGTTTTTCTGTTTACTGCCAAGGTCACGGATAGTACTTTGAATGGCTATTTCTATTCAGGAAATCATTATGCAGAAAAATTTGTTGCAAAACGGAACGAAGCTTTTGAATTATCGGACGCAAGTACATTAACTTTTTTAAAAGAAGGCTACCATAAAATAGATTTTTCATTTCCTGATGAGAATGGTACTATGATTAGTTTGTCAGATGCTAGATTTAAGGATAAAGTGGTATTGGCACAAATTATGGGTACATGGTGCCCCAATTGTCTGGATGAAACAAAGTTTTATGTGAACTATATGAAAGATCATTCCATGGAAGATGTAGAGTTTGTTGCATTGGCATTTGAATATGCAAAAACAAAGGAAAAAGCATTCGAGGGAATAAAAAGACTTAAAAATAGAGTAGGGGTCGAGTATCCAATAGTATTGGCTCAATATGGAACTTCCGATAAGAAAATTGCCAATGAAAAACTACCCATGTTAAACCATGTTATCTCGTATCCAACTACAATTTATATAGATAAAAAAGGTGACGTACAAAAAATCCATACGGGTTTCAACGGTCCGGCGACTGGTGACAAACATGAAGAATTCAAAAAAGAGTTTGATGAGACAATGAAACTCTTACGAAGCAAGAAATAAGGAGGTAATCAAATAATTGTTGACTTGCCTAAATCGATATTTTCGTCGTTAATATTAATGTCGTCCTCGCTATCCACAATATTATCAGCAATAAAATCTCCCACCTGATTGGTGCCGTACTTACTGGAAGCATCCAAATCTGGGGTTACAATGCCTTTTTTTAAGGATTTGCCAACCGCTTCTCGTACTGCCATTGCCTCTTCAAAAAGCTTGAAATGTTCCAAAAACATGGCTGCTGAAAGTATAGATGCAATCGGATTGGCAATATCTTTTCCCTTAGCTTGCGGGTATGAGCCATGAATAGGTTCAAACATGGCACTTTCGCTTCCAACGGATGCAGAGGCCAATAAACCAATAGAGCCACCAATTACACTTCCTTCATCAGAAATAATATCACCAAACATATTTTCTGTAAGGATGACATCAAACTGACTGGGGTTTAAAATAATCTGCATGGCCGCATTGTCAACAAAAAGAAAATCCAAGGCGACATCAGGATAACTTTCACCAATTTTAGCCACAACCTTTCGCCATAATCTGGAAGATTCCAAAACATTGGCCTTATCAATCAAAGTAAGTTTGTTTTTTCTATTTTTTGCTGCCTTAAAAGCTAAATGGGCTATACGACTTATTTCTTTTTCTGAATACTCGCAAAGGTCGGAGGCTACTGTACCTTCATCGTTCAATTTTTTTTCACCAAAATAGATTCCTCCTGTCAATTCCCTATAAATAGTGAAATCGGTACCAGCGATAATATCTTTTTTTAATGGAGAATTGTCAATTAAAGTAGGAAAAATTTGAACGGGTCTAATATTTGCGAAAAGTCCAAGTTCTTTGCGCAATGCCAATAAGCCTTGTTCTGGTCTTATTTTGGAATTTGGATCATTATCATATTTTGGGTCTCCAATTGCTCCAAACAATACAGCATCTGCTTCCTTGCATAGTTTCAGTGTGGCATCTGGAAGTGGATTTCCTTTTTTATGGATTGCAATCGCCCCAACCAATGCTTCTTTATAGGTGAAATTATGGTTAAAGGTTTCTTCAACGGCCTGAAGACATTTTACCGCCTGTTTCAATACTTCTGGTCCAACACCATCCCCAGGGAGTAAAGCTATATTGAGATTCATTAAAGTCTCATTTGAAGTTTAAGAACAGAATAACTATGCCAAACTTTCGATGGTGATATCACAGGTATCAATAATTTGATGAATATCCTCATCCAAAATTTCCTTTTTCTGATCAGCAAATTTTAGGAAGTTTTCATAAACCACATCCAATTGTAACTTGGTTAGTTCGTATCCTACATTTTTTGCTCTATATGCCAAAGCTGCACGGCCACTTCTGGCTGTAAGTACAATGGAAGATTCGCTTACACCAACATCCTTTGGATCCATAATTTCATAGGTTTCACGCTGTTTGATAACCCCATCTTGATGTATTCCTGAGCTATGGGCAAAGGCATTGGAACCAACTATAGCTTTATTTGGCTGTACCGGCATTCCCATTTTTTGTGATACCATCTGACTGGTATCCAAAAGAAGTGTGCTGTTTACGTTTGTATCTAAATTTAAATAAGGGTGTTGTCTTAAGATCATGACTACCTCTTCTAAAGAAGTGTTTCCAGCACGTTCTCCAATACCGTTTATGGTACATTCAATTTGTCTGGCACCATTTACTACTCCTGCAATGGAATTAGCAGTTGCCAAACCTAAATCATTATGACAGTGACACGAAAGTATGGCCTTTTCTATTCCCTTGACATTTTCTTTTAAATACTTCATTTTTGCTCCATATTCTTCTGGTAAGCAATATCCAGTAGTGTCCGGAATATTAAGAACAGTGGCACCAGCTTTTACTACAGCTTCGCAGACTTGCGCCAAGAACTCATTATCCGTACGTCCTGCGTCTTCCGCATAAAACTCCACATCTTCCACAAAAGACTTTGCATAAGTAACGGCCTCAACTGCGCGCTCAATGATTTTATCTCGGGTGGTGTTAAACTTATATTTTATGTGGGAATCTGAAGTGCCAATGCCAGTATGTATTCTTGGTCTTTTGGCAATCTTAATAGCTTCAGCGGCAACTTCTATATCTTTCTTAACGGCCCTGGTCAAACCACAGACCGTTGCATTTTTGACCAATTTTGCGATTTCATGAACAGATTTAAAGTCTCCAGGACTTGAAATAGGAAAGCCTGCTTCAATAACATCGACTCCAAGTTGATCTAAACGCTCAGCTATGACCAATTTTTGAGTCGTATCC
Source organism: Flagellimonas eckloniae (assembly GCF_001413955.1). Taxonomy (NCBI): domain Bacteria; kingdom Pseudomonadati; phylum Bacteroidota; class Flavobacteriia; order Flavobacteriales; family Flavobacteriaceae; genus Flagellimonas; species Flagellimonas eckloniae. The sequence continues at coordinate 606,872 of NZ_LCTZ01000002.1, forward strand.
AACTTACAACCAGGGACCTGTTCACCATCCCTAAGTGTAGTATCAAAAATTTGTACCTTATCTTTACTCATTATTTTAGTCAATTTATTCTAAGCTATACGAAGATATGGTAGGAGTTTTCAAGAACTAAAAAATGATAAAAATCATTACAACGTTAAATTGTATTTCATAGTATTTAAATGTCTGAATTACAATTATTTAAATTATATATTTTACGATGACAAATGCCCATAAGGACACCTTATTTGTACTGATTAAGTCGCTTTCCAAATCAGAGAAACGTCAGTTTAAACTCTATGTTGGTCGTCTTGGGGTAAATACAGATGCTAAATTCCTGGCACTTTTTAACCTTATGGATAAGATGCGGATGTATGACGAACGACAAATTTTGGATAGCGGAATTGTAAAAAAAGCGCAACTATCCAACTTAAAGGCACATCTCTACAAACAAATACTTGTAAGCTTGCGATTGAACCCTGTAAATCAAAATATTCGGGTTCAAATACGGGAACAATTGGATTTTGCCACAATCCTTTATCAAAAGGGGCTGTATAAGCAAAGTTTGAAAATTTTGGACAAGGCCAAAAATTTTGCGATTGAGAATGAGGAAAAGAATGTGGCTTATGAAATTGTGGAACTCGAAAAAATAATTGAGACACAATATATTACCAGAAGTATTCCTGATCGGGCGGATGAGCTTTCGGTGCAAGCAAAAGAACTTTCGGCACATAATGTAATGACAAGCAAGCTTTCCAATTTGTCTTTGCAGTTGTATGGAATGATGCTGAAAGTAGGTTATGTACGGAATGATGAAGATTTAAGAAGCGTAAAAGATTATTTTGAGAAGCACATGCCCGCCTACAATCTGGATGATTTGGGCTTTCGCGAAAAATTATGGCTCTATAAAGCTCATTTATGGTATAGTTTTCTAACCCAAGATTTTTTATCCTCTTATAAATATGCAAGTAAATGGGTAGATCTTTTCTATGACAATGAAGAAATGATTGCTTTGAACCCTGTTTTCTTTTTAAAGGGGAATCATTATTTATTGGAATCTCAGTTTTTTGTAAAATATAGATCTCAGTTCAAGGAGACCTTAGAGCGAATGGAAGCGCAAGTTGGTAGCCCTAAGTTTCCTCAGAATGATAATATAGCTTCGCTTGCGTTTTTATACATCAATTCAAACAAATTAAACCTTCATTTTTTAGAGGGCACCTTCAATAAAGGACTGTATTTAGTTAATATTATTGAGTACGGAATCAAAAAACACAAGGATAGGATTGATGAGCACCATATCATGCTTCTATATTATAAGATTGCATGTCTTTATTTTGGAAATGGGGATAATAAAAATTGCATTGTCTATCTAAAGAAAATCATTTCGAATAAAAACTTAAAAATGCGCGAGGATCTGATGTGTTTTGCCCGTGTATTGAGCCTCGTTGCACATTATGAGGCAGGAATGGACTATCACCTGGAAGTACAGCTTAAAAGCACCTACAAGTTCTTATTGAAAATGAACGACTTGCATGCAGTTCAAAAAGAGATGATAAAGTTTTTACGTAGTCTTGGTGACATATACCCGAATGAACTTAGAAATGAATTTCAAAAGCTCTATAACGAGCTCAAGAAATATGAGAACCATCCATACGAAAAAAGAGCTTTTTTGTATTTGGATATTCTTTCCTGGTTGGAAAGCCATTTAGAAAATAAACCTGTTGGACAGATTATACGAGAAAAGGCGTTGGCGATTACCCGTTAGCGACATGCATTCCAAATAGCATCATTTGGTGGGTTGGCAACTAAAGTCAACAATTCTTTTTTTACGGGGTGTTCAAGTTCAAGACTTCTCGCATGTAAATGTATCCCCCCATTTTTGTTGCTTCTATCCGCGCCATATTTTAAATCCCCTTTTATAAAGCAACCCATAGTGGCCAACTGAGCTCTAATTTGGTGGTGTCTTCCTGTTTGTAAATCAATTTCCAAGAGGAAATAATTGTCCATTTTTTTTAGAATTCTATATTCCAGAACAGCCTTTTTACTATTTTGAATCTCTTTTTTATAGGCGTAAGATTTGTTTTGCTTTGGATTCCGAACCAGCCAATGCGTTAAAACTCCATGTTCGTTTTCTGGAGCTTTTTTTACAACTGCCCAATAGGTCTTTTTAGGTTTTCCTTCTGAAAACATCTTGTTTAGGCGCGGCAGTGCTTTAGAAGTTTTGGCAAACAGCACAATTCCGGAAGTGGGCCTATCCAATCTATGCACAACACCTAAATAAACATTACCTGGTTTGTTATATTTTTCTTTGAGGGCCTGTTTTACTACTTCACTCAGTGGTTTATCCCCGGTTTTATCCCCTTGAACAATATCCCCAGATCTTTTATTGATTACAATAAGGTGGTTGTCTTCGTATAGCACTTCAATGTTGGAAGGATTTGAATGTAGGGTTTTATCAGCCAATGGAATCAATATTGCTCATCTTCATTAGGGAAATCCTTGCTCTTAACGTCGTCAACATATTGGGAGATAGCGCTACTCATTTCCTCATATAAGTTCATATACCTGCGGAGAAACCTGGGATTAAACTCATGTGTCATCCCTAGCAGGTCATGTACTACCAATACTTGCCCATCAACTCCATTTCCAGCGCCAATTCCAATAATGGGAATCGATACACTTTCAGCTACTTCTTTAGCCAGTTTTGCAGGTATTTTTTCCAATACAATTCCAAAACATCCCAATTCTTCCAACATTTTGGCATCCTCTTTAAGTTTTTTTGCTTCCGCCTCCTCTTTGGCCCTAACAGTATATGTTCCGAATTTATAAATAGATTGGGGAGTGAGTCCCAAATGCCCCATTACAGGAATGCCTGCCTGCAGAATACGTTTAACAGATTCTTGAATTTCTTCCCCACCCTCAACTTTTACGGCATGTCCTCCACTTTCTTTCATAATTCGGATGGCTGAACGCAAAGCTTCCTTGGAATCACTTTGATAACTACCAAAAGGAATATCAACAACGACCAAAGCTCGTTTTGCGGCTCTTACCACGGAACTTGCATGATAAATCATTTGGTCTAAGGTAATGGGTAAAGTGGTTTCATGCCCTGCAATGACATTACTGGCAGAATCTCCAACTAAAATCACATCTACATTTGCAGCATCAACAATTTTGGCCATGGAGTAATCGTATGAGGTAAGCATGGAAATTTTCTCCCCATTTTGCTTCATCTCTATTAAGGACTTAACGGTTACCCTTTTGTACTCTTTTTTTGCAACTGACATTATGGTTTGCTTTTGATGGCTAAATGTAAGCAGATTTGTTTAAATTAGATTCAAATCAAAAAACATCAAAATGAAATACGTAACACTTTTTTTATTACTACTCGTTTTCAATGTCAATGCACAGGGCCCTAACCCTCCAGAAGAGGATAAGCTGGCCGTTAAACAAGTTATTGTGGATTTCTTCGATGGATTTCACAAACAGGATTCAATTGCCATGAGCAGTCTTGTTACAGATAATGTTGTTTTGCAGACAACAGCAAGAAACAAGAAGGGAGAAACCTTGTTTAAAACAGAGAAATTTGAAAAACTTATAACCTCCATTACCAGTATCCCGGACAGTATTGCCTTTGAAGAAAAATTGACTTCATGGTCTATTCAAGTAGACCGCACAATGGCCAATGCATGGGTAGGCTATGAATTTTGGATTAATGAGAAATTCAGCCATTGTGGAATAAATTCTTTTCAACTCATTAATTTTGATGGGGAGTGGAAAATTATTTATTTAATAGATACAAGGGGAAAGGCAGGTTGTCTTGAAGAATAGCTCAAAAAAATAAAATTGTCTCTTTTCGGTTCAAACGCAATATTAGTCCCTAATTTAAGTTTGAAAAAGATACTGATCAAGTGACGATTATGAATTATAGACTGCTCTTTTTGGTTTATCTTTTTATACTTAACCTTAGTTGTAAGAAAAATGATGAAAAACAGCTGGTTTTGGTAGCTGAAACCCAAAAAGAAAAGATTCAAGAAAAGCCAAGAACACTCTATTTACCTGATTTCGGCCTTTACTTAAATAATTGGCCCCAAAATTGGGTATTAGCCAACCATGGTAATGGATGTCAAACGGGTAGTAACAGTGTCAGTTTTATTTTTGGTACTACCTATGAAACAGAAGGTATTTTAGAAATAGAGACGGTTGGCGATTTAGGTGAAGATTATTTTTCAACTTTTGAGTTAAAGCAACGTAGTCTTTGGGGTGATAAAAAAAGAGTTGACCTCGATTTGGAAACTGTCGACGGGGGCAAGGTGAGGCTTAAATTTCTAAACCTTAACAAAAGGTATGAAAAATGGGTTGTTGAAAATGTGGACTGTTTACCTCCTTTTGAAGATGTAATCATAGATGAAGTTACTTTTCCAAGTTTTCCAATATACGGCCCGCAAAAACAACAACGAATCAATATAATTTTTGATTTTAATATACTATCCTCCACCCGTGATTATCAAATGACCTTCCAAAATCAAACCTCTAGACTTGGTGTTAGTTGCTCCTTGCGAAATGAAATTAAAGGGAATGTGGAAACATCGATAGGGAAATCTAGTAAAAGGTTTGGTATTGGAGATATTGTTTACATTGATGCTAAAGAAGAAAATGTAAGTTGGAAAGTGGTACAAGAAAAAGGAAAATTGGTTGTTTTTGAAAAAGAGCATGGAAAGACAAAGACGCTTTATGAAATTCCAATTTCTGAAGACTATGATTTTACGTTTTATGCCAATGCAGAATAGTAATCAGTAAAACACCTCTATCCCTATCTATTAACCGTTTAAGCAATGCTTTAAGATTCGCTACCGGCTTAATCCTAAAAATAAAAATCAAGGACGTTTTCAAAACATCTTTTCTATTACCTTTTAAATAGCGATTTAAACAGGTTAAATGATTAATTCGATAAAATTTTAATATCATCAATTAATCGAAGGATTTCATCATTGTTGGTTCCATCATAAACTCCCCGTATTTGTTTGGCCTTGTCCACAAGTATAAAATTGGGAGTATGGATAAAATCTTGCAACCCACCATCACCTTGGTCCACAACGGCAAAATAGCTTTTACGGGCCAAATTGTATATGTGCTTTTTGTTGCCAGTAGTTATATTCCATTTAGAATCGATGACGCCTTTGTCAGTTGCATATTTTCTTAAAACTGGAACACTATCCATTTCTGGTGTTACGGACATGGATAAAAACATGACATCATCATTGTTCAAGAAAATCTGCTGCAATTTTTCCATGTTGTTTGACATGATAGGACAGATACTTGGGCAGCGGGTAAAAAAGAAGTCAGTTACATAAATTTTATTGTCATAATCTGACTGTGTAATGATTTCTCCATTCTGATTTGTCAATTTAAAATCAGCTACTGTATGATGGTTTCCCACATTTTGTAGGCTTACATCCACTAATTCCGGATTAAAATCTTGAGGACTATAAACGGGTAATTCCGAACTTCTTCTTGAAAGGAAGAAAACAACAGCCAAAATACCAATTACAGCAAGCGCTATTGGTATTTTGGATGATTTCAACTTTTTAAAGGAGGTCATTTATTATAGGATTGACGTTTCAATTTCAATATCTGAATGCTCCCAAGCCTTTTCAAATTCTTGCTTTATTGCCTGAGCTTCTTCAAGCTTCCCCTGAGCTTTTAAACTGTTGTGCAAACCCATTAATGACCATCCGTTTTGTCTAAGAACATCTAAATCCTCTTTATAGATTTTTTCAGCCTCCTCATATTTTTTGGCATTCATTAATATGGCTCCTAAGTTTTGTCGTGTTGGAATGTGCCATGCTGCTGGCTCCGTATAGGTAAGACCATCCTCAAATTCCACTGCATTTTCAAGATGCTTTATGGCTTTGGAAGTGTCACCGTTCAATGCAGCCAACTCCCCGGCAACAACTTCGTATGCTATGTTCGCCGAATAAACAGAGGCATTGTTGGCAGTAGCTACTAAATCTGCTAATTCTGGATCATTTTTCAACGCTTCAATTGCATCCAATTCTTCTTGAGCTTCTTTGCTGTTTCCTTTACGGATAAAGGCTATACCTCTAGCATAATGCCGTATCAAATTCAAATGTTTAATATCTTTTTTTGGAGCAGGAATTGTAAGGATTTCATTCCATTTACCAAACCGAGTGTAGGCCAACATTGGGGTGGCTGCAAAGTCTTGTAAAAAAGGCATGTTGATAAACTCTCCAACAGGTACTTTTTCGGCAGTTTTTTTAGCGGCATCAATGGCAATATCACTATCACCCAGTAAGCTAGCTGCTGACCACAGAAAATGAATGTTATGGGGATAATATCCTAAAGGATATAACCCTTGCGAATAACATTGAGAGATGTAGTCTTCATCTGCCAAAATTGCTTTTTGATTTGCCTTTACCGCATCTAGATAACGTCCAACTCGGATATATATGTGTGAAGGCATATGAACAATATGTCCAGCAGCGGGCATTAGCCCTCCTAATTTATCCGCACTTGCAACGGCTAGATCTGGTTTAGGTAACTCTACCATATGTATATAATAATGGTGTGCTCCTGGGTTGTTTGGGTTTATTTCCATGGCCTTTTCCAGGGCCGCCTTGGCCTCAGCAATATTAGGGGAAGGGTTTCCTTCTTCATCCCAGTAATTCCAAGGAACTGTATTCATGACTGATGCTGCATAAAGAATTTGGACTTCGGCATCTTCTGGAAATTCTTTTAGCACTTCGACCATAGCATTCATATATGCTATATTTAGCTCCTCTATATCTTTGGTCAAATCTTCGCTATATCTTGAAGTTAAGGCATTTATTAATGCTTGCTCTTTAGGAGTGGCATTCGCACTTAAATTTCTGGCTTTGGCCATAGCCTCATTGGTTTTTATTTTGCGATCATCCGGAGGCAGTGGATCATTAATATTAGGGCCCAATGCATAAGCTTGACCCCAATAAGTCATGGGTGAGGTTGGATCTAAGCGAGAAGCTTCCATAAAAGATCTATGCGCCTCAGCATGATTAAATGCGTAAGTAAGCTTTAATCCTTGGTTAAAGAATGTTTGCGCACGCTCATTTTTAGTAGTGATTGTAAAACTTAAATCTCCCAAATTTTCAAAAAGAGGTGAAATTTGTTGCGTAGAGTCCACCACTTCCAGTAAATAGTTGGTGGGCGTACATTTGATAAAACTAAAAGATGCTTTCTGATAGTTTTTAGGTGTTCCTGTAGAATTGTTCTTGGTTAAAAAATGAATCGATACTAATACTCCTAACACTGATATGGCCAGTCCTAATTTTGTTTTCATAATGTTCTTATTATAATGTGTTCTTAATACTTTGGATTAAAATCAGCTCGCATATTGTTGGACAAATGCTTTGGCCTCTTTTATTTCAGGTCGTTCACTATTAGAATTCTTGGTCAGTTCAATAAGTTGATTAAAGTAGTCTACAGCTATCTCATTTTTATCTGATTCTTTTGCTGCAATTGCAGCACCATAGACACCATTGAATCTATTAGGGTGTCCTTTTAAATTTATCTCATAAGCTTCTAGTGCTTCTACAGGTTTGTTTAGTGCTAAGAGCATATCGCCCAAAAGCTCATCAGCGGGTAATACTTCTCCAGGAGTTACGGCATGTTTTGAGGTTTCACCTTCTAATTTAGCGGCTGTTTCCATCAAAACAAGAGCATCATCACTATTGCCTTTTGCTAATTCAATCCAAGCTTTGGCGGAATGTATTTGCACGTTTACTTGACCCGCTTTGTACACCTCTTTTGAATCTAGAAGACTTTGATGTAGTGTTTTTAAGGATACTAGTTCATTTTCCGCTGATTTTACATCCGCAGTATGGGAATAACCCAATGCTTTGCCAAAATGTAACATGGCTTTTTCCCAATGCAAATTCTCCCATGGAAAGTTAATCGTTGGTAATTCAAGTTTAGAGGCCTGCTCCCAGTTTTTGTTCTCTAAAGCCATTCTAACGGGCATTGCGGTTAAAGCATAAGTGGCAGCAAAGTGGTCTTTGGGAAAAACTTCTTTTACTTCTTGCATTTCCTTCAATTGTTCGGCTGCTTTTTGATTGTCTCCCATCTGCAAATAGCCATATACCAAATAATCAACTGCATGAATTTCCTGTGCCCAACTTGCAGTTGGATTAACACTTTCTGCGTAGCAGGTTGCAGAAGATGCAGAATTTAGATTTGTGTTGATAGATTCGTCCCAAAGCCCCAAACGTGTAAATATATGTGATGGCATATGCTGTGCATGTGCTGAAGCTGGTGCAATTTCGGCATAACGTCTTGCTGTGGTCAATGCCTTTGCTGCCAGTTCAGGATAATCATAATTATGAATAATATAATGTGCAATCCCGGGGTGGTTGGGCTTTTCAACAAAGAGATCTTCTAAAATTTTTCCTGATTTTTTTTGTCTGGAATAGGTTTTATCATTGGGGTCTGCAGCGGCTCGGATGGCCAATGCATAGAAAACTGCAGCTTCAGTATCGCCTTCATGTTTATTATATAGCTCTTCCATTTTCTTTTCATACATTCTCTGTCTAGTCAGTTTGTCAATATTTTGCCAATCTGTATAGAAGACGCTAATCGCATCCAAATAATCTTTTTCCAAATCGGATTTTGGTAGTTTGTTTGCCAATTTTATAAGTTTCTCACCTTTTTCTAAATAACTAAGGTCAGATTGCATCCAAAGTGATTGAAAGATACTCATTGAAACTCCCCAATAAGCCATTGCACAATTTGGGTCCATATCAATTACTTTCACAAATGCTTTTTCAGCTTCGGCATATTCAAAAGAGTGCAGAAGTGATAATGCCAAATCAAAAGTGGCTCTGGTCTCATAACTACAGGATAACGAAAAATTTACCTCCCCAAAACTTTCTGTACTACACAATAAGAGCTCTCCTCTTTTAAGGTCGATGGAGGCCAATGCAGGGTTTTGTTTTTTGTTTTTACAGGAAAATAAGCAGACGGTTAGAATTGTGCTTACTGCCAACCATACCTTTTTTGAATGTCTCATGAATTGAATAGAATAAATAAAATGTTCCTTTTTGTTCTAGCGGGGGAATCAAATAGTGCTTAATGTGTCAATATTACGGTGCTGTCTCGGGAGATGGAAATCACGGCGCCGTAGGTCTGAATGGATAATTGTAACCAATAGTTGGTTGCAAATCAGGGCGTAAGGTAACAAAAGTTATGGGATGTTAGCAATAAAGATGTTCTATATGCTTGTTCTTAATATATTTTGGTGTGTTTTGCTGTATTACTTACCAGTAATCAATTTAAGGTAGAGCTGCTCTACCTTATCTCTAGCCCATGGAGTTCTTCTCAAAAATTTAAGACTGGATTTAATTGAAGGATCTTTTTTGAAACAATTGATATTGATTCTGTTTGCCAACTCATCCCATCCGTAATGTTCTTCTAAAAGGGTCAATATATCTACTAACTTTACACCATGTAATGGGTTGTTTGGTTGTCGGTTGGAATTATTTTGATTTTCCATGCTGAGATTTAGGTTAGCAAATTTCGATTAACAATCACTTAAGAACACCCCAACGGCAAGACCACCTTCCGAAGTTTCCTTGTATTTAGAACTCATGTCCTTAGCAGTTTCCCACATGGTATTTACAACTTTGTCTAAAGGTACTTTAACTTCTTTTGGATTGGTGTCCAATGCCAGTTCTGCGGCATTGATTGCTTTAATGGCTCCCATGGAATTTCGTTCAATACAAGGAACTTGTACCAATCCGCCAATAGGGTCACAGGTTAGCCCTAAATGATGTTCCATAGCAATTTCCGCTGCAACTAGGACCTGTTCTGGTGAACCACCCAGCAGTTCGGTTAATGCTCCAGCAGCCATTGCAGATGAAACGCCAATCTCTGCTTGGCAACCACCCATAGCGGCAGATATTGTGGCACCTTTTTTAAAGATGCTCCCAATTTCACCAGCTACAAGCAAGAATTTTTTAATGTATTCAAAATCTGCCTTGTGATTTTCAATGACCATATAGTACATCAATACCGCAGGGATAACGCCAGCACTTCCATTGGTTGGAGCGGTAACAACCCTTCCTAAAGAGGCATTTACTTCATTGACGCTAAGGGCAAAACAACTCACCCATTTAAGAATTTGCCTAAATTTAACTTCTGTTTTTCGGATAGTTCCCAACCATTCTTTGGGATTGGAATACGAAAGGTCTCCTTTTAATTTTTCATGCATTTCATAAGCACGTCTTCTTACATTTAGCCCACCCGGTAAAGTACCTTTGGTATGGCAACCTAAATACATACATTCCAGCATAGTATTCCAAATCCGTTCCAATTCTACATCAATTTCAGAACCCGTTCTTAACGAAAGTTCATTCTCTAGAACAATGGCAGAAATAGATTGATTTTTTTCTTCGCAATAGCGGAGTAGTTCGTCACCAGTTTTTATGGGACATGGAAAAGTTTTGAATACTTCATCGTTTTCTTTTGAATGAAGCAACTCCTCTTTCACAACAAAACCACCACCAATGGAATAGAATGTCTCTAATGTGACATCTCCATTAACTAAAATCGCTTCAAATTGTATTCCATTGGAATGAAAGGGAAGAAATTCTTTTTTAAAAATGATGTCTTCATCAATATTGAATGCTACCTTTTGCATACCGTCAAGATGAAGTTGTTTTTCAATCTTTAACTTTGAAATTATAGTGTCTATATTTTCTGTAGGTACTGTTTCAGGGTCGCTGCCCAATAAACCCATGACAACGGCAATGTCTGTGGCATGTCCTTTTCCGGTAAGGGACAAAGATCCATACAGGTGAACTTTGACATTAAGAACAGCTTTGAAAACTTCTTGCTCCTTCAACTCCTTAATCCAACGCTCTGCAGCTCTCCAAGGCCCTAATGTATGGGAGCTTGAAGGGCCTACGCCAATTTTCAACATGTCAAAAACACTTATACATTCCATAGTATAACATTGTGTAAGGCCAAAGATAGACAGGCATTTTGAAATTAATACTATCCTTACATATCTTTATAATATGACACCTTGTCATATTCTTTCACATGGCATAATCATTGACATTTTAAGTGCGAGATAAAAAAGAATTTTCAATAGATATAACTTTAGATACAATGAGCAAAATTATAGGTATAGACTTAGGTACAACAAACTCCTGCGTCTCTGTGATGGAAGGAAACGAACCCGTGGTAATTCCAAATGCTGAGGGTAAGCGTACGACTCCCTCTGTAATTGCATTTGTGGAAGGTGGAGAAATAAAAGTGGGAGACCCTGCAAAAAGACAGGCAGTTACAAATCCACACAAAACCATTTATTCTATCAAACGATTCATGGGCAATAAATTCTCTGAATCTAAGAAAGAAGCAGACCGTGTTCCTTACAATGTTGTAAAAGGAGACAACAATACACCAAGAGTTGATATTGACGGTCGTTTATATACTCCCCAAGAACTTTCAGCCATGATACTTCAGAAAATGAAGAAAACAGCTGAAGATTATTTAGGTCAAGATGTTTCAAGAGCAGTGATTACCGTGCCTGCTTACTTTAATGATTCACAAAGACAGGCTACAAAAGAAGCTGGTGAAATAGCCGGTTTAACTGTAGAGCGTATTATCAACGAACCAACGGCTGCATCTTTGGCCTATGGTATGGATAAAAAAGATACAGATCAAAAAATAGTTGTTTTTGATTTTGGAGGTGGTACACATGATGTTTCCATTCTTGAATTGGGTGATGGTGTTTTTGAAGTTTTGGCTACAGATGGAGATACGCACTTAGGTGGTGATGATGTAGATCAAAAAATTATTGATTGGTTGGCCGAAGAGTTTAAAAAAGACGAATCAATGGATTTGCGTGAAGATGCCATGGCATTACAAAGACTAAGAGAGGCAGCTGAAAAAGCAAAGATTGAACTCTCATCTTCTGCGCAGACTGAAATCAATTTGCCTTATGTTACAGCTACGGCTTCTGGACCAAAGCACTTAGTTAGGACGCTGTCTCGTGCAAAATTTGAGCAATTGATAGAAGATTTGGTAAAAAGGACTATTGAACCTTGTGAAACGGCATTGAAATCTGCAGGACTTTCAAAAAGTGATATAGATGAAATTATCTTGGTAGGTGGTTCAACACGTATCCCAGCTGTACAAGAAGCTGTAGAGAAATTCTTTGGAAAGAAACCTTCAAAAGGAGTAAACCCTGATGAGGTTGTTGCCGTTGGAGCTGCTATTCAAGGAGGGGTGTTAACTGGAGATGTAAAAGATGTTCTGCTATTGGATGTTACCCCACTTTCTTTGGGAATTGAAACAATGGGAAGCGTCTTTACCAAGTTGATCGAGGCAAACACCACGATTCCTACAAAGAAATCACAGGTATTTTCTACTGCAGCTGATAACCAGCCTTCGGTTGAGATTCACGTATTGCAAGGAGAGCGTCCTATGGCTGCGGACAACAAAACCATTGGTAGATTCCATTTAGATGGAATTCCACCTGCGCCAAGAGGAACACCTCAGATTGAAGTAACTTTTGATATTGACGCAAACGGTATCATCAAAGTTTCGGCAACGGATAAGGCAACAAACAAAACGCAGGATATCCGTATTGAAGCTTCATCTGGATTAACTGAGGAGGAAATTCAGAAAATGAAAGCTGAGGCTGAAGCTAATGCTGAATCTGATAAAAAAGCAAAGGAAACTGCGGATAAGTTGAATGAAGCTGATGGGATGATTTTCCAAACGGAAAAACAACTGAAAGAGTTTGGGGATAAATTATCTGAGGATAAGAAAAAACCAATTGAAGATGCTCTAGAAGAGTTGAAGAAAGCTTTTGAAACCAAGGATTTGGTAGTTATTGAGCCAGCTTTGGAGAAAATCAACGAAGCGTGGAAAGTTGCTTCTGAGGAAATGTATAAAGCCCAAGCAGAATCTACGCAAGCAGGAGGTGACCCAACTGCTGGAGCAGGAGCAGAGGCGTCATCCAATGGTGCTTCGGAAGGAGATAATGTTGAGGATGTGGACTTCGAAGAAGTCAAGTAGCCCGTCCTGAGCAGGGTCGAAGGATAGACTTCGAAGAAGTGAAATAATAACGGGGATTCATAAAAAAAGCCCGCAAATTGCGGGCTTTTTTTATATAATAGGCCCACGTCATCTTTTCCTTGCTTTAAAATTTTTCATAAACTTTTCTGCGCTGGTTCCTGATGGTCCACGTCCAATCAATTTCAACTCATTAAGATGATTTTTAGCCTTTTCAAAATCATTTAGTATAGAGTATATCAGAACACAGTTCCAATGGATTCCAGTGGCTACTTTTTTATTAATCCTTGCTTTTTTGTCTTTTACATTCTTTTCTAGTAATTCATTTTCCCATATCTGGGTAACTTCTTTTAATTTGTCCATTGAATCTTGGTCAGTGCCATCTCCAAAACTGATTAATGCACGTTGAACGATTTCAATTGCTCTGTCCAATTCTGGATAAGTGATTTTTTTCCCTTTTGCTGTATTGATTTTTATTGATTCCGATTTTTCTCGATAACCGAGCGCATCATTTATAAAATTTGCTCCTTTGGAGAGCGCAGAATTATAGGATGTTTTTTCCAATTCTTGAGTAAAAGCCAATTCGTTGTCTATCCAATACTTTTTTAGCTCATCGGAAGAATCTCTTTTTGGGGTTGTTTTGTGCAGTGTTGTGTTTTCGACAACCTCATCCAAGTACATCTTGCCTTCTTTATCGTAGATACTAACAGATACGGGGCATTTGTACATCACATCATAAAAGAACGCTGCATTATCCTTATTTTTTTCAAACTTTGTTTCTATTTCAAATCCGCTAAGTACAATTTCTGCAGTAAAATCTGCATTGTCCGATTTCTTATTGAACCCATCAATTTTGATATGTTCATTTGCAATAACCTGCTCATCAAGAATTAACCTTTCATAAATCATCTCAGGGAGTTTTGGTTTAATGGGCTTGCCGGCAATAAGCTTTTCAGCGGCTGAATAGTTTTTGTAGGTTTCCACCTCGGCTAAATACTGTTCACTAATACTTTCGAGGTTTGCCAGATATGCTTCTTGCTCTTCCAAAATTGCTGTTTTGTTTTGCTGCACCACTTTGGGAGTGAATGTCCAAGTGAGCTCCATTCTAACAGTTGGATATTGAATGTAGTTGAACTCAATTTTTTTGCTACTAGATCTCTGGGCTTGAGTATGGAAGCAAAAAATAAATGCAAATAATAGAACTATTTTTTTCATAACGCTTAGGTTGGGTTTATCATTTTTTAACTTGTATACAAGGAAGTGACATCCAAGGTTTTTTTTGGAAGAAACTTTTCAAAAATCTAACTTATACTAGATATTATGAATTTATCAGTTCCGGTTGATAACTGAAGTGTGTAGATTTGTGAAAGGGGATTTCGAATTGATATGAGTTTTGAGAAAGAAATTTGATTTCACCCAACTTCTTTATATTTGGTTAGCATCAAAAGGCATAAAAAAAACCGCAATGAATATTGCGGCTTTTTGTTTAAAAGAGTGATCTAAGCTGCATTCAATTGGCGTATTTCCAGCTCCTGAAGTTTTTTCAAAGCCTCGGCTTTTGAATTCACATTTAATTTCACATAAATATTTTGAATGTGGAAATTTACAGCACTTGGAGTTACGCAAAACCTGTCGGCAATCATTTTATAGGTGTATCCTTGAGTAAGAAGCTCTATAATTTGATTTTCCTTTTTTGAAAATCGCTCAAAAGTTTTGATTTGGAAAGAGTGGATGATTTTCTTGGCAATATCATGTTCCAAGACCACACCATGCTGGTGCAACTCATCAAGGGCATTAAAGAATCGGTTTTTGGTCAAAGGTTTTGTCAAAAAGCCATGGGCACCCTTTTTAAAGGCTTCCCTAATAGTTTCAAAATCGCATTTCTCACTTATCATCAAGATTTTGGGAGGAGTATTTTGTTTATTGAAATATTGAATTCCATCTATTCCCGAGATTCCGGTCAAATTCACTTCAGACACAATAATATCTGGATTGGTTCTTCCCGGATGAGACATAAATTTATTTACCGATGTATGTATTTCTACTGATTTATAGGATAGCTCTTCGCTAAAATAGAATCGATAAAGGGGGTATAATTTTTCGTCATTATCAATGATTACAATTTTTAATGGGTTAGTTTTCATGTTTCGAAATTTGGATTATCTGATTTTGTCATTGTCTACCTTCATTTTACCTTGATTTAAGGCAATATGCATTCTGTCCGTCATATCCTGATGACATTACACCAAGGAAAAGCTTTTGATGTTTCAAAAGATTAATTTGAAAACAATGGTAAGCTTCACCGATGTCTTAATCGGATATGCTGATAACAATCCTATGAAAGGATTAAATCAATAGAAGTCTAGAAAAGGTTTTTGATATGCTAAAAAAATACCCTTAATTGGTTAGGGGGGTGTAATGTAGCACTGAGAATTGTAGCTTTTTTCATAGTTATAAGATTTGGGATCTTGTATTATTTCAGAAATTAAATTAGGATATTTTTTCTTTCAGAAGTAATTTTTGTGGCTTTTTTCGTTCAAATGCACTTTTATGTTTTCAAGAAAAATAGGATATCCATGCAAACTAAAGAACTTCAAATAGCTAATAATCAAATAATAAGAGTATTTATAACCAACAAAATAGGATGCTCTTTTGGAGCATCCTATTCTAGTAAATCGGTTCAGTTGAAATAATACAACCCGTTTCTATGATAAAGTTTAGTTTTCCCTACGTCTAGTATATCATAGGTTAACAATCATTAGTATCTCGATATTTGACAAAATCAGATTAACCCTCAGGTAATGAACCGATCTATGTATTATTTTTAGTCTTGAAAAGAAGTACTTGTGTACTGGTGCGTTAGCGTTGTTCTTAAGTTTTCATCACTGTAGGCCACCATGGTATCATCTGTGGACTGACCTCTATAAGCGATGGTAACTTGTTCGATGGTGTGATTTTGCCCTCTGTTGGATACAACATAGCTTTCTCCTTTTTCAATATCAAGCTGTATGGCATAATCATCCCTGCTGCTGTTGATGTGACTACCAAGGTTTACAGAAGGGGTAAGGCTATTGTAAGCCACTTGGGAAGCATAAAGGTCTAGACCACCAAATCCATCACGCCCGGCAGAAGCAAAGAAAAGAAGCGTACCGTTGTAGATATTGGGGTATAATTCATCTTCTTTGGTATTTACCTTGGGGCCAAGATTTTTTGACACTCCTAAACTTCCATCCTCATTGATATCGGCAACGTAGATGTCATATTTTCCAAAGCTACCTCTCATGTTGGAAGCAAAGAAAAGACGCTTACCATCTGCTGTTATAGTTGGGTGTTTGGCAGAAGCATATTTTGGACACACCTTTAATTCAGTAATATTGGTCCATTTGCCATTTATCTTTTCGGCCCGATAAATTTTGTGTACCACTTCTTTTTTAGAGAAGACCCCATACAATGGTTTTTGTTCACCAACTTGGCTAAAATAAGCTATGTTGCCGTCATCGGTTATTGATTTCGACGGGATATAACCTTCAAGTGTTGATAAGTGACCGTTACTATTTTCAAGTTTCATTGGATTTTGTGCAGCAACTTGATTTATGCAAAACAGTCCGATAATTAGAGCGAAGTTGTAGGCTAGTAAACTTTTCATGATATAGGGATTTGGGGATTAATACATCACAAAGTTGGGGAAACATTTTGAGAATTACTTATGAATTTTTCATAGGTTTTGAATTTTAACGATTAAAAATGATTTTTCATCGAATATATTTTAATTATTTAACATATGTAGAAATGAATTGTGTCGATTAACGATGTTTTTTGCATTTGGGCAGATGTTTTTTTAATGATGCCAAGGGAAGTCCTTTTTAAAAGCGGTTGCAACTATTTGGGTTTTTCCAGTGCGCCTAAAAATACCTGTAGGGTTGTGGGAAAGTCTATGAAAAAGGAAAAGTATCGGTTCGGTTTTAAGGAGAGTATAAATTGTAGCGGTATTTCTATCGTATAAATAGTTTTTTTGTTTTCAAAATTCACAAAGCCCCAACTGGCCTAGGTCATTGGGGTTTTCTTTTCTTTTTTGCCTTATTATATAAAAATCTCAACATCAGCTTTTTAGACATTGACTACAAAAGTTGCAACACGACACAACAAAAAGTAGGTTAAAACTTACAAATTATAGTTTTTTGACGCCCAGATAACCATTTACCAAATCCAAAGTCAAAAAGCTATGAAATCCAACCCTATAAAACTATATCAAAAGGGAATCGTATTGTTCTTGTTTGCATTGCCTGTGCTAACAACAGCGCAAACCAATGCATCGCAACCTTCTGGCTCAGGTACTTCAGGAGATCCGTATCAAATTTCTTCACTGGCCCATTTATCATGGCTTGCCCAATCAATTGGAGCTTGGAGCAGCTATTTTGAACAGACCACGGATATAGATGCCTCTGAAACCCAATATTGGGATGATAGCGATGACAATAACGATGGTGATCTGTACAATGACCCAAATGACCTTACCAGTGATGGGAACAATGAAGGTTTTTCCCCTATTGGAAACAACAGCACCCGCTTTGAAGGAATTTATGATGGTCAGGGTCATATTGTTGATGGCTTGTTCATTGACCGCCCCGTTACGGATTATGTGGGTTTTATTGGTAGATCAAATTATATCACAATAGGATCGGATTCCAGCTCTATTTTAGACTTGGGAATAACTAACTGTAATATTACCGGAGAAGATCAGGTAGGAGCCTTAGTTGGACTAAGCAAGCATAACATAATCGGTTGTTATGCGACTGGTATGGTTTTTGGCGATCAGATTGTGGGTGGTTTACTAGGCGAATCCAATCAGAATATTGAAAAATCATACACAATGGTTGCGGTATCAGGTTCGTTTATGGTGGGTGGTTTGGTGGGTTTTTCCAATGAATCAATCGAAAATTCATATGCAACTGGAGCGGTATCTGGACCATTCTATGTGGGCGGGTTAATTGGCAACTCATTTTTTGGGGAAAATGATATATTCTGGGATACAGATACTTCAGGACAGAGTACCAGTGGTGGTGATGCTGTGGGCAAGACAACAGCAGAAATGCAACTCGAAGAAACTTTTACCAATTGGGATTTTAGTACAATCTGGAAAATTGATGGGTTAAACAACGGGGGCTATCCATACCTGCAATGGCAGCAGTTTGACCCTGAGGTCACCACTGCTCCGGTTTCGGATATATCACAGACCACCGTAACGGCAAATGGCAGTTTGGACAACCTTGGAAACCCAGGTGCCACGGATCATGGGTTTGAGTTGTCGACAACATCGGATTTTTCCTCTGGCACCACCATTTTTGGCCCCGGTGCTCCCAGTGCCACGGGCAACTATACACAGGCATTTAGCGGTTTGTCCGCTGGCACTACCTATTATGTACGTGCCTATGCCACCAATAGCGCTGGCACCGTTTACGGAACCGTGGAAAGTTTTACCACACATATTGTGCCCACTAGTTATACGGCACCCTCCGGTTCGGGAACGGAAGCGGATCCCTATCAGATTTCCAACCTGCAGGAACTGTTGTGGATAAGCCAGACCCCGGATTCTTGGGACACGTATTATGAACAGACCGCGGATATAGATGCCACGGCTACCCAATTTTTGGATGATAGCGATGACAACAACGATGGTGATCCGTACAATGACCCCAACGACCTTACCAGTGACGGGAACAACGAAGGTTTTTCTCCTATTGGAAATAACAGCACCCGTTTTGAAGGAATTTATGATGGTCAGGGTCATATTGTCGATGGTTTGTTCATTGACCGTCCAGGGACAGATCGAGTAGGTTTTATTGGTAGATCAAATTATATCACAATAGGATCGGATTCCAGTACAATTTTAGATTTAGGGATAACCAACTGCAGTATCACAGGAGAGGATGAAGTTGGTAGTTTAGTTGGTTCAAGCCAGCATAATATAATCCGTTGTTATGCAACCGGAACGGTTGAGGGAGATAGGTATGTAGGCGGTTTAATTGGTCAATCCCATCGTAGTATTGAAAATTCTTTTTCAAGGGCATCTGTATCCTGTCCAGATGAAGTTGGGGGTTTAGTTGGCCAATCTACTCGGGATATTGAAAATTCTTTTTCAACGGGAGTGGTATCGGGTTCATCTTTCGTAGGCGGTTTAGTGGGGCTTCAAACAAATGTTTCAACAGATTGTTTCTGGGATACACAGACTTCAGGGCAAAGCAGCAGTCACGGTTCTGAAGTTGGAAAAACGACTTCGGAAATGCAACAACAGACCACCTTTACCAATTGGGATTTTAGCACGGTCTGGAAAATAGACGGGATAAACAATGACGGATACCCGTACCTGCAATGGCAGCAGTTTGATCCTGGGGTAACCACTGCAGCGGTCTCGGACATCTCACAGACCACCGTAACGGCAAATGGCAGTTTGGACAACCTTGGAAATCCAAGTGCAACCGATCATGGGTTTGATATAGGCTTAGACGCCAATTTTGATTTTAAGGCAACCTATTCATTGGGTGCCCCTTCCAGTACTGGCAATTTTTCCTTGGCAATAACCAATTTACAACCAAATACGGAAAACTTTATACGCAGTTGGGTAAGTTCGGATTCAGGAACCATCTATGGTGAAACTGTAAGCTTTACCACGCATATTGTGCCCACCAGTTATACAACACCTTCTGGCACGGGCACGCAAGCGGATCCCTATCAGATTTCCAACCTGCAGGAACTGCTGTGGATAAGCCAGACCCCAGACTCGTGGGACATGTATTTTGCACAGACCGCGGATATAGATGCCACGGCGACCCAATTTTTGGATGATGCGGATGACAACAACGATGGTGATTTGTACAATGACCCCAATGACCTAACCAGTGACGGGAACAACGAGGGTTTTTCTCCTATTGGAAATAATACTATTCCTTTTGCGGGTCATTACGATGGCTTTGGATATGCCTTAAACAATTTTTATATTAATCGAACAACACAGGATATTGTTGGTTTATTTGGTCAAATTATCAGTTTTGAAAGTACCTTGGCCAATATCCAGATGTTGAATGTTGCTATTACAGGCGCGGATATCGTTGGTGGGCTAGTGGGTTTCAATGCTGCCCAAATTACCAATGTCCATGTATCTGGTCAAGTATCTGGAGGCATGGGTGTTGGTGGGATTGTTGGTTATTCGGCCTATGAGGTCGAGATAAATGGAGGGGATGTTACCCATACAAAATCTAGCATAAGCATCAGCTATAGCTCAGCAGATGTTTCGGGAACAAGCCATACAGGAGGGCTTGTTGGCTATAACACGGGGAACATTACTAATAGCTATGGTAGCGGGAATGTGAATGGAGATACTACCGTAGGGGGTTTGATAGGTACAAATGAATTGGGGGACATTGAGAACACTTTTTCCATTTCTACTGTTGACGGAACAACCGACGTAGGGGGTCTTATAGGAAAGGAATTGACTTCGATTGACCTTGGAGGATTTACTTTTTTGACTGGGGGGACAACAGATTCTTTCTGGAATACGGAATCTTCAATGCAGGGCACCAGTGCTGCTGGAAATGGAAAGACAACAGCAGAAATGCAACAACAGGCCACCTTTACCAATTGGGATTTTGGTACAATCTGGAAAATAGACGGGATAAACAATAACGGATATCCGTACCTGCAATGGCAGCAGTTTGATCCCGAGGTTACCACGCTTGCAGTTTCTGATCTAACAGCTACTTCCGTTACCGTAAATGGTGCTATGGAGAATTTAGGGAATCCACAAGTTACGGAACACGGCTTACAGCTGGGAGAAGATGCCGGTTTTATAACTAAAGGAACAATTGTGTTGGGTGCACCTTTGGACACAGGTAATTTTATAGCGGGTTTTAGCGAACTAGATCAAAATACCACCTATTATGTACGCGCTTTTGTAAAAGACGCTTTTGATGTAATTCACTACGGCGATACCGTTGAATTTACCACATTGACAGATATAACAGCTCCTACGCCAAGTCTTCAGAACGTACCCGCTGTTGTGGATGGGCCTTTTACATTGGAACTGGTATTTGATGAGGAGGTAAGGGATTTATCTCCAAGCCCTATAACTGTAGCTCCAGATGCAAATGGTCTAAGTATGGCTACTTTGGGAGATTTGGTCACAGTCATTGAGGGCTTTTCCTATACCATAGAAGTGACCCCAACTATAGAGGGTGAACTTCGCTTTTCTAATGAAAATGTTGGTATGGCCAGAGATTTGGCGGGGAACAATAGTAATCCTTTAGAGGAGGTCACCGTCATATATGATATTTCTGCTCCAGAGTTGCAATCCATTACCTTAAGTTCCAATAATGCAGGCTCAGCAAGTTTTGCTAGAGCAGGGGATGAGGTTTATCTGGATTTTGAATCGGATGAACCCTTAATGGATGCCATAGGAAACATTCATAGTACGGTGGTTACATTTTTTAATGTTGAGACTAATTTGTGGAGGGGCATATTACCCATTACAGAAAGTGCGTTGGAAGGAAACGTTACGTTTGAATTGTTTGTGACCGATTTGTACGATAATGGTTTGTTTGTAGAGAATACCTTGGATGGCAGCGCAGTTACCGTTGATGTTACAGCGCCAACAGTAGTTTGCCAGCCTATGACCATTGCTTTGGATGACTCGGGGAATGCCACTATTTCGGAAGAAGACATTGATAACGGTTCGTTTGATGCCAACGCCATAGTAAGTAGGTCCATTGATGTTACAGCATTTACCTGCGAAGATTTAGGGGAAAACGAGGTAAACCTAACTGTGACCGATGTGGCCGGAAATTCCAGTAGTTGTTCTTCGGTGGTGACCGTTGTTGACAATGTACTGCCTGTAGTTTTGACCACGGATATGGCCATAGTACTTGATGCAAGTGCAACTGCCCAGATTACTGCAGAAGATATCGACAATGGTTCTTCAGATAATTGTGGTATTTCAACATTGCAGTTGGATATAGACAGCTTTACCGCAGACGATCTTGGAGAAAATATAGTAACGTTAACTGCAATTGATAGTAGTGGGAACAGTATTTCAGGTACTGCAACCGTTACTGTTTCGGTTTTGGATGATGATGGTGATGGCGTACCAAACTTTGAGGATGATTGCCCAGATACACCCAATGGAACGGCTGTGGATGGAACAGGTTGTACAATTCCGGAGTTGGAAATTAACGATTTTGTGGTTGAGATGTTGATTGCTTCCTGCGCAGAAAGTGCGGACGGTGCATTAACAATTAGTGCCATCAATACGGATTTTGGATATGAGGTGAGTTTTGAAGGCCTGGACACTTTTGGTTTGAATGTTTCCGAAGGCTTTTCAACAATTATTGAAAATTTATCGGCAGGTTCCTATAATATTTGTTTTGCCATAGCAGGATTTCCACAAACGGAGGTGTGCACCACAGCGGTAATTACGGAACCTGAGCCACTTTTGGTAACAAACACGTTCAATACTGAATCTGGAGCTCTTGAGCTTAGTTTATCAGGAAGTAATGCATATACGATAACCTTAAATGATGAAGATTTTGACGTAACTGGCAATAGTTTCTCCACAGTACTTTCAGATACTTTAACGAACCTCAGGGTAAGCACAGGTTTTGACTGCCAGGGAATTTATGAAGAAGAGCTAATAGTTTCGGAGGAAATGCTATATGGGCCAAACCCAACGGATGGTATTCTAAATATTTATATTCCCGGAACGGACACCCAGGTTAGGATTGCAGTACATAATTTTTCAGGAAATATGGTTTTATTGTCTGACTATGAAGTGACCGAAAATAGAATGTTGGAATTGGATTTAGGGTTGCTCAGTGCTGGAACCTATATGATATCGATAGAAGGTGAAACAGTGCAAGAAGCCTTTAAAATAGTTCGTTTATAAGGGAAGTCTAATCATGTGTTTTGGCAGAACTGGAAACCAGCCTATTGATTTCTTTTAATTCGGTTTCTGTTAGATGTCGCCATTTGCCTATTGGAACATCGAGGTTGACATTCATGATCCGTACACGTTTTAATTTCCGTACCCGATAATCCAGATGTTCGCACATTCTACGGATTTGACGGTTAAGACCTTGGGTTAAAACAATTCGAAATTGGTTTTGTCCCAGTTGCTCCACTTCACATTTTCGGGTCACGGTATCCAGGATTGGAATCCCATTTCGCATTCTCTTTAGAAAATTTGGGGTAATGGGTTTGTTTACGGTCACCACATATTCCTTTTCATGGTGATTTCTGGCACGGAGTATCTTGTTTACAATATCGCCATCGTTGGTCATAAAAATTAGACCCTCGCTGGGCTTGTCTAAGCGCCCAATGGGAAAAATGCGCTTGGGGTAATTGATAAAATCAACGATATTGTCCTTTTCAACCCTGGTATCCGTGGTACAAACAATACCAATGGGTTTGTTAAAAGCTAAATAGACTGGTTTTTCCTTGGGTTCGGAGATGAGCTCGCCATCAACGCGAACCTCATCCAAAGAACTTATTTTGGTCCCCATCTCCGGTACTTTTCCATTAATGGTCACACGGCCTTTATCAATAAGTTTATCGGCAGCACGTCTGGAGCAATAACCTACTTCGCTCAAATATTTATTGATTCGGGTTTCTTTCATAGGGTAAAAAGCATTGCTAATATCGCAATCTTAAAGAAACAAAAGGATGATTCTCTTCAGAATTCTTTGCAAAGTTATTTTGAAGACCATTTTTATTTTAATTCCAATTCACAAATTTGAAAATTACCATTTCTATATCCGGTGATAATTAATTTATTGCCATTTGGAGCCCAATTGGGCAACGTGTCACCATCTTCATTTGTGGTAATTCTCACTTGATTTTTACCATCGGAATCCATCACATAAATTTCTGGCCTTGTACCCTCCATGGAAGTTACGTAGGCAATTTTTGAACCATCACTGGACCAAGATGGGCAAAAATTATGTTTTGGCCAATGGGTCAATCGCTTTCCGGTCCCATTCGTAATAGTATAACTATATATTTCATCATCTTGATTATTTGTCTCCTTTCGCGAAAAATAAACAATCTTACTTCCATCTTTGGACCATTTTGGATAGTTGCTCCTTTTATTGGAATTTGTTAATTCGTTTACCTTTCTTCCCTTACGGTCAAGTAAAATAATATTGGTGATATCTTCTGATTCTTTGAGACCTACGGCAATTAATTTCCCGTCTGGAGAAAAATTTCCAAATAGAGGCTCTCCTTTCACAAAGTTTGTGATTTGTTTGGTCTTCAAATACCTTAAATTCAGCGTGTAGAGTTCATTTTCACCATTTCGGGTTGATTCAAACAATACCTTTTTTCCACTCGGATGCCAAGTAGGTCTTCTATCATCGGCTTCATTAAAAGTTAATCTCCTAACGTTGTTTCCGTTGGAATCCATTAGATAAATTTCCCAATTCCCATCTCTGTTGGATTCAAATACAATTTTCTCACCAGAAGGGGAATAGGACGCATATCGATCATCGAAGGAGTTATCTGTTAAGCACCTTTCATTTACCAATTTTGTTTGGGAGAATGTTTTGATTGGATTAACTAGAAAAACAAACAAAACTATTATAAGTACACATTTTACCATGAATCTGTTCTTAATACCATTAAATATATCCTGTAGCTGTGTTGCTCTAAAAAAAATCATTTTTTTTATGATTTTTAAGGAATATAACTTAATTAAACCTAATCACTCATTATATTATACCAAATTCTAATTTAGTAATTGAAAGCGATATTGAGTAAGGTATATTTGGACACGAGTTTCCACAATTATGAAAAGATCTTTTTTAATTTTATGTACTATACTCTGCTGGAAAACGAGTATTGCTCAAAAAGTCACTTATAACCCTGATTATATAAGCACTAATTTTCCTGGAAAAGTTACCAAGGTAGAGCAAACAGGTACAGAAACAATTCTGCACTTTAGCATGAAAGCCCCTATTGGAAGTAGATTTTTGATAGCTGCCCGTACGTATATAGAGAATTCGGGGGAGGATACTGAAAGGCTGTATATTAAAAAATCTGAAGGTGTTAACATATCCGAATGGTTCCAAATATCACATTCTGGTGAAGTCAGGTATAAATTATATTTCCCCGCTTTAGGGAGGGATGTTAAAAAAATAAACTATGGCGAATCCAACCCCAAAGGCAATTGGTTCATTTATAAACTTGATCTGATCAAAAATGGTAGGGGTTTCATTAAAAACTCCAGTGAACCGATGTATGCGAATGGCGAAAGAGTGTTTTTTGGCAATAAACACATTGAAAATGACGACTATGCCTCTACTGGAGAGCGTACCATGCTTCCAAAAGATTTACCAAAAGCTTTTTTTGGCAATTGGTATGATAAACATGGCACATTAATTTTAATCACCACACCAGATTATATAGTCTCAAATTCAAGGGTTCAATACTATCAAAACATTAAACGGACAGGGAACATCAATTTCACCATAAAAACTAATAGGGGCAGTTTGGAAGTCTTGAATATAGAAGGAGATATTATGACCATAAGGCAAGATAAATTAAGTACCTTAAAAAGAAAACCCAGTAATAATATTATTCTGGGGTTTATGAAAGGTGAATGGTTGCATTGGCAAAGAGTGAAGAGAATTACCATTACGGACGACTACTTTTATAATGATGATAGGGGGTCGATGGGCGTCTATGATGTTATAAAAAGCCGCATAGACCATGTTGCAATATCACATTCTGGAGATATAATCTGGTTTGTTCTATATAGAGAGGGAAACTATCAGCTCTATACGGCACGCAAAACAAACGGTAAATATATATTGACTCCTAGAGGTTATCCAGGGGCTAGATACACAAAAATTAAAAATTAATCCTAGATTATTTTATTTGAAACTGAAAAAGACATTCCTAATATTGGTATTGCTGGTTCCAATACTATCATCCGGACAGGGAGTGAGTATACTACCATCCGAGCTTGATGAATCAATTTTAGGAAGTTGGGTAGATGCTCAAAAGGAAGTTGTACTAATCATAGCAAGAGACTATATCGTTGTCAAAAATGAGCTGTTCTATTACAATGATATTGTAAAAGAAAAAGAAGTTTTAAATGTTATAGGAGTAAATAATGACAACATAAAATATTTTAGTCTTTCAATAATTGATACAGCCAAAATTAATTTGGATGAGGGCTATGCGATAAGTGGGCTAACTAAAGTAAAGGCCAACGGTCTTAAAAAAATACCTGAAATACTTCAGGGAAATTGGTATGGCTCTGAGGACAGAATAAGTGTATTGGATGATTCAGTGGTTTATTTGGGCGAACCTTACAGGTTGGTTTATGGTATTTCAGCCAATGGAATAAACTATTCCCTTATTTTATATAAGGAAGGAGAATACTATTATTCACATAACTTTATTAATGACGAGGGTCATTTTTTGAGTATGGGTTTTTTAATGATTGACGCCTTAAAGAAAGAATCCTTTTTTAAGAAACACAGTACCAGTCTTATTTCTCTTGGTATAGTCCTCTTCCTTATAGTAAGTTATTTTCTTTTTAGGTGGAAAATGGCAATTACTGCAAAGAAGGAAGCTGCTAAGCGAAAATTTATGGAAATGCAGCTTAAAAGTATCCGTTCCCAAATGAACCCTCATTTTTTGTTCAATGCGTTAAGCGCAATTCAAAACCTTATAAACAGAGGGGATAGTGATAAGGCAAATCATTATTTGACTGAGTTTTCCCAACTAATGCGTTTAACATTGGATAAATCGGAAAAAGGTCTTGTTCTTTTGCATGAAGAAATTGATTCTATCAGGAAGTATTTGGAGCTGGAAAAATTACGCCTATCCTTTGACTACGAAATCGAAATATCCCCAGATTTGGATATACATCAAATTGAAATTCCAGCAATGTTGATCCAACCCTTTGTGGAAAATGCCATTATTCATGGTCTTAAGGAAAAAGAAGGCGATAAAAAACTGAGTGTTGAATTCAAAATTGTGGACGAAAAATTAACTTGTCTCATTAGGGACAATGGAGTAGGCATTGATACTTCGCAACCCAAAACCAATATGGGCGTAAAAAGAAAGAAGTATGGATTAAAACTAGCCCAAGACCGAATTGATTTAATCAATGAGAGCTATAAAACCGATGCAAAAATCAATATAACCAACATCTCTAGGCAAAATAAAGAAGATACAGGAACTCTTGTTGAAATTTTAATGCCCTTACGGTATTGATGGACCAATTTTAGTTTGAAAAGAAAAATGACAATTAGAAGCATTTTAGTGGACGATGAAGAGCATAATTTAGAAAACCTAAATAGGTTATTGGAAAAAAACTGTTCATGTGTGGAAGTTATCGGAGTGGCCACTTCGGCCCAACAGGCAATAAAACTTATAGCAAAACAACAACCGGATTTGGTTTTTCTGGACATTGAAATACCTAAAATGAATGGTTTTGAAATGTTGGAATCCCTGGAAGAGGTAAATTTTGAAGTCATTTTTGTAACCGCATACAATCAGTATGTACTACAAGCTATAAAGTCTTGTGCTTTGGATTATTTAATGAAGCCTGTGGCAATAGCGGAGCTACAGGAAGCAGTATCTAGGGTGTCCCAAGTAGTTTCAGAAAAAAAGGAAAACCAAAAATTAAAAGTTTTGGTACAAAATCTGAAAAATTTAAATCAACCTAAAAAAATAGCCCTTCCAACCGCAGAGGAACTTTTTTTTGTTTCTATAGTGGATATTATTAGATGTAAAAGTGAAAACAATTACACCATGTTTTATCTTACCAACGGTAGTTCTGTTTTAGTGTCCCGAACATTAAAGGAGTGGGACGATTTACTTTCCCCGTATCAATTTATTAGAACACACCAATCCCATTTAATCAATAGTATTCATGTTAAGTCATTTGTTAAAAAAGATGGTGGTTATATCTTAATGAAAGATGGTAGCACGATAAGTGTTTCTAAACTTAAAAAAGAACAGACCTTGAATATGCTCTCCTCCATAAAATAATTCTAGACCAAATAGGCGGAATACTAAATAAATGTAGTTCAAGACTAATACGTGTTCTTAAATGTAATTGACATCCAATATATTTAGTACTCAGTTATTTCATCAATCAATAATCTAGTAACACAAAGATTCTTTTTTGCAAAATCGAGGCCTACTCACTAAATTCTTGCACTCTGTTGGGATAAAAGCTTTGTATACAATACGTGTAGGTTGAATTTGAATAGAATGCAGTAGTTAAACAAAAAATCTTACATCATGGAAAAAACAACAATCGCAAAAACTATTTCCCTTAAAAAACAATTGGTAAAGGATATTGAAACACTATCGGAAAAAGAGAACAGAACATTTAGTAACATGGCAGAAACACTTATGCTCATGGGCTTAAAAAATTCAAAGCTTCAAATATAAATGTTTAATGTGTTGGGTTTGGGATTGAATTGAGCACAAAACCAAGATCATTGTACAAATCACCCCAAAATGAATTCTAATCGAATAAGATAGATTGCTAAGTAAATCGTATTGATAGCTAATTGCTGACTTACTAAGTTCATCTCAAATATTAGGTTTGTCCGGCATAAATTAACCAAAAGACGAACCATCAATCATGCGTGTATTTTTTACAATAGTAGTATGCTTTATTAATTTTTCCTTTTCCCAATCCAAATCTTTTGAAATTTCCGGAACCTTAATCTCAGAGGTTGATAAACAACCCATAGAATCTGCAACCGTATATCTTCAGCAAGTAAAAGACAGTTCATTGATTACGTATACAGTTTCTAATCAGCAGGGAAAGTTTCTGCTAGAAAACAATGGTAATGTTGCAGAGGCCGACCTCTATGTATCGCATATAGGGTATCAAACGTATTACAGGCGAATACAAATAAATCAATCTATAATAAATGCAGGCGAAATTTCGCTTATGATCAATACAAATGTATTGGATGAGGTAGTTGTAAAGTCCAGTGCACCCATAACCATAAAAAAAGATACTATTGAGTTTAACGTAAAATCTTTTAAGGCAAAAAAAGATGCAAATATTGAGGATTTATTAAAAGAACTCCCCGGTTTTGAAGTGGATGCAGATGGAAAAATAAAAGTAAACGGTAAAGAAATGAATAAAATACTGGTGAATGGAAAACCGTTTTTTGGAGATGACCCCACTATTGCCACAAGAAATTTAAGCAAAGAAATTGTAGAGAAAATACAAGTGTCCGATACCAAAACAGATTCGGAGGCCTTTACGGGAGAGGAAGGTGATAGAACAAATAAAACCGTGAATCTGGTTATAAAAAAAGAAAATAACAAAGGTATTTTTGGACGTTTTGCAGCTGGTGTTGGGACCGACAAGCGCTATGAATTTGCAGGGATGTTCAACACTTTCAATGATGATTTGCAGTTTAGTGTTTTAGGCGGGGGCAATAACATTAATTCACCAGGTTTTAGTTTTGGGGAGATCAGAAAAATGTTTGGGGGATCCTACAATATTAATAGACAACTATTCTATGACAAAGGTGAAGGCGTATCGACTTCAAGAAATACCGGCCTAAATTATGCCGATGATTTAGGAGAAAAAGTAGTTATTTCCACAAACTATTTTGCTTCCAATGTTGATTTAGATAACATTAGAATATCAGAACGTGAAAATATACTGCCAGATAACAGATTTTTCACCAATTCCAGTTCCAATACCAATTCAAATATTGAAGAGCATAGTACAGAAACAAAATTGCAAATAAAAGTGGACTCTACCTTGCAAATCATCGTAGAGCCTAAGTTCAGATACGCAATGAGCACAAACACTTCCAACAATGCTGAAGAATCTTTTGATGAGGACCAATTATTGATCAATGAATCCATTAGCGGTTCGTTCACCGAAAGGAGAGAAAAGTTCTTTTCAAACAATGTGAATTTTACAAAGCGCTTTGGAAATAAAGGCTCTTTTTTAAAACTTGATATTTTTAACAGAAACACTAAAACAGATATTGAAGATATATTTAATTCTCAAGTTGATGTGTACGGGGACGACCCAGAAAATATTACAAGAAATCAATTAGGGATGGAAGAGAAGAATGATGATACATTTATTGCTGGAATGTCGTACAGGTTGCCAATCAAAGGAAAAGAACTGTCAATGGATTTCAAATACGGCTACAGGAACAATATACAGGAAAATTTAAAAAACTCATTTGATTTTAATGAAGTAACTCAAGAATACGATACGGACATCAATGTAGACCTAAGTTCGGATTTTGAGTATAAAAACATTACTAGCACACCAGGCGTAAGCTTACAGTATAAAAAAGAGAAATGGTCTTCCTCTTTAGGTATGGATTTGATTTTTAGAACATTGGAGAACAATGATTTTCTAAGACCTGGTTTTAACCTAAGTCGCAATTTTAATGCAGTTACAGTAGCCTATAGGTTAAATTATAGAAGTCCTAAATCATCTTTGGGAGCTGGTTATAATTTAAGAAACAATCCTCCCCAATTAAATCAATTGCAAACCTTTATAGACATTACTAATCCACTGGAAATTGTTGTTGGTAATCCAAGTTTAAAACCTTCCAATAACCATGACTTTCACATGTATTATAATGCGAATAATTTTCAAAAAGGTAGAGACTTGTACACATATGTTAACGCACAGATACAGAATAACAGTATTACGGTGAAACGTACAATAAACGAAAACCTAACCCGGGAAACTACTTATGCCAATGTAAATGGTGGTTATAGAGTAAACATGTATATGGGTTATAACAAAAAAATTAAAATGGATACCTTGAAAACAATCCAATTTAATTTTGGTTTCAACCCTGAACTTAGAAGAGTTATAAATTTTAATGGTGATATACAATATGCTAGCTTGTCAAAAACATTATCACCAAGTTTGGGTACCAGATTTGTATGGAAAGACATTACTGAACTGGGGATAAATTATAGGTTATCCCTAACTCAAAGTAATTTTGATATTGATGGTTTTGATGATCAGAATTTTTCAAATCACTTACTGTTTTTAAGGACAGCTACTTTTGTTCCTAAAAATGTTGAGTGGCGCAATGAGATAACATATACCTATAACCCAGATGTAGCAGATGGCTTTGAAAAAAGCGCTTGGTTTTGGAACTCTACATTGGCCTATTCTTTTATGAAAGATAGAGCAACGCTGACCCTAAAGGCCTATGATCTACTCAATCAAAACACGAATGTTCGAAGAATTACGAATGAATATTTTATTGAAGATAGACAAAGTAATGTTTTACAACGATATTTTATGCTGGGTTTTAGTTGGAAATTCAATACCCTAGGGAAGGCAGGGGAAGTTAGGGATAGTGGGTACCGAATTATTAATTAATGGTTGCTGAAAGAGGAACTGCCCAAAATTCCATTGGTCTAAAAGGCTTTTGAAATTTTAACTGCACATATCAAACTACTTTTTATTATTTTTTTAAGTTTCGTTTAAAATGGATGACATAGGTAGCATTGAAACCAAAGTTTAAGTTTGGATTCTTAAAGTTGAAGTTGTTTCGTGTTTGGGTTATAAATGCGCCGTCTTCTATCCTTTGGGCGTTTGTCAGCATAAATTGAAGCATTATATCGCCAAGCTCCCAATTCACCCCTAAAGCGAAAGGTCCGTAAACATCAAAAGATTCAATTGGGTTTGCTGTGTAATAGTATTCAGAGACCAATGATAAATGGCTACCCAGTTTATACCTTCCACCAAAACCAATGGCAAAATGACTCTTGGAATCATCCGTTGAAGACAAATTTGCCCTGTGCACAAGGGTAGGGGCAATTTGCAGTGAAAAATCTTGCGAAAACTTTTTGGCTATCAGTACTTGGGAAGTGAACCCTAACCTGTCCGAAAAACTTTCTGTGGTTCCTGGAAATGCACTACTGTTGTAACTTGAATTTTGTAGTAGTGTTATGCTAAAAGGAGATCCTTGTCCATCGTCCCGTTGCCGCACCAATTTATATTTTAAATAGGCATCAAATAATCCATCAAAGGAAGTGCCACCTGCACCAAAGGAAAGTCTATCCGAAATTCCATACTCCAATGCAATTCGCGAGCTTAACCTATCCACAAAAAAACTTTGCGTTCTGGTTTCTGGAGTATTCCAAAACCTATTGGCAACAAAAATTTCCAAGATGCCTTTTTTTCGTGTCTCTATGGAATGACCAATGGCAATTCGGGTCATTTTAAATGTGGCAGAAGTATACTTCGGCACATTTTCCTGTTCATTTTCAAGAATACCCAAAAGGTCTTGGGTGAATGAAAACTGGATACAGCCAAAGACCATAAAAACCGTAAGTAAAATTCGTTTAGTTTTCATAAGGCTCATATTCAAATCTAAAATTAACGGATATCCTTTCAGCAATGTTCCCTGCCAAAAGCGGCGGTATTTTTATTTCGTAATCCTTTACCAAAGCTTCAAAAGTACCTGACAAGACATAGTTGCCCTGCTGTTTTTCTATTTTGGTTTTGATTTCCAATTCTTTGGTAACACCATGCATGGCAAACACACCTTTTATGATTCTGGTTTGTTCATCCTCCATGGTGGGGTCAAAATCAGCAATAGTCCCCTGGAAAGTAGCTTTGGGATAGATATCCGATTCTATATAACTTTCGTTAAAATGTTCTCGCATCAAGGCTTTTTCAAAAATAAAGGCATTCATGAGCATACTTACAGCGATATCCAGGGTACCCAAATCTATAATGCTAAGCACCTGATTGTTTTCTGCCTTTATGTGTTCAACGGATGTATATGAAAAAAAGGAAACCTGTCCCTGCCGGGCAATTACTTTTTCTTGCGCATTGGTTATCCCATGCGACAGCAAAATAATAAAAGGCAGTAGTAATCTATTCATTGGTTTTTCTATCTGTAATAACACAATTCAAAAAAACGGCATCCTTTAAGAATCCCTTGAAAATTCCTTTAATTCGAATTGTATCGGTTGGTCCAAGGCCTTCAAGACCTTCTTTCTGATTGGGTTGCATGTCGCAAATTATAATCGATGTTTTTGGGTAATTACCTTCAAGTAATACGGTAACACGTTCATTTTTAGTGTTGATTTCTTTTATGGCCCCCTCAAATTCAATAATGCTTTCAGCCTTTAAAAAAGTTTCATCTTCTGCGGCGAAATGTAGGAGCAATGTTTCCGCGTTTAAAAAAAGCTCAGGTTCAGCTTCCACCAAATCTACATAGTCAGGTTTATTAAAAATGTATAAAGCTCCAATGCCAAAACTTAAAATTAGCAATAAAACCCCAACCAAGAACTTATCAGTTTTTCCAAGCATACCATCCAAAATTACCGTTTTCTCATTTCTTTGTTGGCTCCCGACTCTAAATTCATAGTAAAAACCTGGAACCAAAACCAGCCCCAGGTCCAAAACTAATAAACACTACTCTTATTTTCAATCTGTAATCGTAAGGGTTCCAGTCATAGGTCCATGAAACTCACAAACATAAAATAAGGTGTCTGGAGCATCATTTGGCACAGTAAACGAAATGGTACCTGAGGATGAGCCATTATTGGTAACGCCATCATTGTAGGTGTCACCCGTACCTGTGCTTTGCACTGATTTAATCAGGAACGGATGCCCTGGAGAATCCACTACAAATTCATATGTTTCACCTCTTTTTAAAGTAATATTTGGGTTAACAGCATCTGTTAAACCTTCACCAGTAAAAAGATAGGCCGATGCAGCTTGATTTGTTACATTGTAGGTTGTCTTGTCCGTTTCTGCTTCAGGAGCTTCTTCTGTATCTGTGTTGAGTATGGGCCATATACCGGCAGCAGGAAATCCAACGCCAAAGTTGTCACCTCGTTGTGCATCTTGTCCAAAATAGTACAAGGGCCATCCTTTGTAGGTCACTTGTTGTCTTCCAAAAACATCAATGGAGCCAAAATCGGCTTCATCTAGGGTGCTTGGGATATTGTCCAAAGTCTCTTCAAAAATGGGCCAAACAGGGTCGTTGGAAAAGTCTTCCGCAGTAAAATTGTTTTTGCTATTAGTGTCGTTGATAAAACTATATAAGGTATTGCCTTCAGCATCAGTTATATAGAAGGTCTGCTCGTCTCCGGGCTCGTAATTCCCGGTTAGATTGGTCTCAGTACCACCAGAATCCCTTCCCACCAATTGGGCTCTTGTTATCATAATGGAGTAATCGGGTTTTGCAACAAACCATACACCACCGGAACCGTCACCATTCGCATCTCCGGCATTTGCATCATTTCCAAATAAGTACAACGGCCATCCTTTGTAGGTAGTTTGTATTGCGCCATCACCTCTTGTAATAGAACCAAAATCCCCTTCATCCAAGCCATTGTCCAAGGTAAGTTCGCTAGCATTAAATACTGGCCAGGCATCGATACATCCACCTGAACAATTGGATTCCCCATTGCTATCCGGGGCAAAGAAATAAAGGGTAAAACCTTCAGAATTGGTCAGGATATTGCCAAAGGTGGCGTCACTGGAAAGTCTTACAGCGTTTTCTTCCGGAGCGGGATTGTCATCTCCCGGGTCATCACCATAACTGTCATCACTTGTGCAGCCAACTAAAAGTAAAAGGGCATATATTGATAAAAAGAACTTTTTCATTTTTTTTGATATTTAAATAGTTAATTAATTCTTGTTCGGTAATTTATTACCAGTTGTTTTTCATTTATTGAACAGTCAATTCCAAAAAGGACTTGACTACCATCAAACCGTAGTGCGGTTATACAGATATGTATTTTTTTGTTTCATTCTAGTACAAGTGCAATACGGAGGATGGTGATTTCTACCATTAATGCGGTCACCTACCTGGGGATATCCTAAATCTGTCAATACATTCAATGCGGTTGAAAGCTCATTGGCCCTCACGAAATTAAAGACGACCAAAGATTCTGTAGGGAAGAGATGGACGTTGCTTATATCTTCTATTTTTAGGAGCTCCTTCCTAATCTGATGGGAGCATGATGCACAGAACGAATTCTGCACTGGAATTTTTGCTAAACCTGTTTTCATATCGTTGTTTTTAAAAGACTCTTGAAAGATTAAAACCAAAGAAGAAATCACCACTTCCCCAGTCACCCGTTGTTTGACCCAGAAAACCATTGGTGTTCATAGGTTGGGCGTTGGTAAAGTGCAATTGAAAAACGTGTCCTCCTGTTTCCAAATCAAAACCAACGGAAAATGGATTTTTGAAGGGGGAATTCTCAGCTCTATTTAAATGAATTCCGTAGTCAAGATTTAAAGACCATCTTTTGGAAAGTTTATGCCTCCCCCCAATACCGATTGCCATTTGGGAATTATCCTGCTCATCTATGGCCACAAAGTTTTCATGGAAGAAGGTGGGGATAAGCTCCAATGAAAAGTTTTCGTTGAACTTTCTTGAAACCAGTAATTGAAAAGTATACCCCAGTCTATCAACAAATTCAAGGAGGGGGAGATTAACTTCATCCAATTGGGTGTTTATCAAAAATGTGTTGAAACTGACAATGGAAAATGGTGAACCTTGATCTCTTTGACTGAGTAGTCGCAACTTTAAAGAGGATTCATATATCTTTTGAAACGAACTGCGCGATACTCCAACATTGATGCCATCCGATATACCGTAGATAAAATTCAGTCGGGTAACGGCCTGATCTAGTCCAAAAAAGTCTTCAAACCCGGTTTTTACAGATCCAAATCTATGGGATACCACAAAATAAAGCTCGCCCTGTGAGACCATTTTTGTGGATTCAAAATTGACAATCTTTAAACCCTTGAATGCGGATTTAACGGGATCGTTAAGACTCATGGTATCGATTTCAGCAAGAAGGTCATTTTCCTGCGATAGCACCATAAACGGAATTAATAAGATAGCGATTAATAAAGATTTCATGTATTAAAGGTTAAAGTCGTTAATATTATTGTCGAGTAGCATGGCCTGATCCATTTTTACAACTTCCAGCAGGTCATCATATCCCACACATCTGCCCTTAACAGAAACTACACTACCTATTTGAACAGTGGAATCTGGATTATTTACCAAGTTTACTTGGACTTTGTAGTCCAACTCTAGGGTATTTCCCTCATAGGCAGTTACACTACCGTTTACCTGTGCAACCTCATCTATATAGGAAACAGCCGTTCTATGCTCCCCATTTTTAAAGGGATGTTGAAGTTCGTTGGCGTTAAGGACGAAACTGGCTTTCTCATCAAGGATGTTTCTTGGACCAGCCCCAAAAATTAGATAATAGCCCAGCCCTGCAAAGGCTGTTAGGCAAATGGCTCCTATGGAAATTATTTTTTTCCAGTTCATTTTTTAGAGAAATTAAATTCAACATTAATGGTTACCTCTTTGGCAATCTTGTTTTCAACTATTTTGGGAATTTTAATGTCAAAGTCAGATGGGGCCGCAATAAACGACCCCTTCATGACCACAGAACCGTCCAGCTTTCTAAACATCAATGCGGGGGTTATCAGCTTTTCTTTTCCATGCAATATTAATTTCCCATCCACTGAGATGTTTGTCCAATTGTCGGTCAGACTTTCAAAATCAAATCCATTCAATTTGCCTTTAAAGGAGGCTTTTGGATATTTTTCGGATTCTATATAATTTTCATTGAAATGTTCCTCCATCAATGAATTTTTAAAGCGGAATCCTTTTACCAAGGCCAAGACGGCAATTTCTCCAGTGGCAACATCCAAGATTCCAGTTACAGATTCATGGGTAGCCTTGACTTCTTCAAACAATTTTTCTGAAGCTTCAAACTGAATTTCGCCATTGCGTTCCACGTATCTATTTTGTGCAAAAACGTTTTGCGAGCCTAGGCTTCCTAAAAAAGTGGCCAAGATGATGGCACTCTTGAGTATACTTTTCATAGTTATTCTTTTAAAATTTTATTCTGGAGTACCGGCATTAATCCAAGCCTGTATTAAATCTATGTTGGCCTGGGGTAGTTTACCGCTTGGCGGCATCGTACCATTATTAGTTCTATTAAATATCCCACTGGCCCTGCTCTGTACTGCGCTAAAGGTGGTCAATGCCATTGGAGCACCATTTTGTGGTGGATTGGAATGACAACCCAGGCAATTACTGGATAGAAGTGGGGCTATGTCTGCAGTGTAGGTTACTTCAGTTGTGTTATCCCCATCATCGCCATCTCCGGTTTCATCGGGTGGGGTTAAATCTTCTGTACTTTCTGATGAGCAAGCTGCAATCAGCATGATAAGAATGAAGGACATAAGTTTAAATGCATGTTTCATTGGTGTTCTTTTTAGGTTAATACTTAAAATTGTTTCGAGTTCAAAGCAATTGAAAACCAAGCAGTTCTACCTATATATTCTGTGTGAAAGGGAAAAATTGGCTTTGATTGGGAAAAAACAGGGTTGAACGGATTCGTTAAAATGTGAATTGGATTGGAATTTCACTTTTTGTTTTTCCAATTTTTCAAATTAGTATCTTAGGGCGCAAAAGAACTGCTATATAAAATGCGCAAAGACAGGCTTTATCTCTACACCTTTCTTTCACTCACCATCATTTTTATTTTGATGGGAAGTATTGCCATCCACTATTTTGTAAAAGTGAGTGCCAATCAAATATTGGATACCCAATTGGAATTTGGAAAAAGGGAAGCAAAGGAACTCGGAACCTTTATAAGTTATCAACTAGAAAATGGAATTGACAAGGAACAACTCATAGACAATATTCAAAACAGCTTGGAAAGCTCTGATCTGGAAACAGGTTTTGTGAGTATTTTTGATTGGTCCGGTAATCAGGTTTGTCACCCAGATATTAAGCAAGTTGGGCAAAAGGTGAGTCCCAATCAGTCTTTTGTTTCTTCTGTTACCGATGATTTAAGCTCCGATGATTTTTATAGCTTGCTCCAAACCCGCAAAGAGGTAGGCGGTGTGCGGAATTTTGAAGGTTCGGAAAAGGAATCTGAGGTGATTTATCTATTCCCAATTAAGAACTCCGACTGGATTTTGGCTGCGCACGCCAATACGGATAAAATTTCCCAGCGGATAAACAAGCTCCGAAATAATTTCTACACCATACTGTTGATTATGGGTTTTGTGGTTGTGTTGTCTTTCGTAATTGTGGTACGCTTGATTGGGAGCAGTTATGAGAAGCGACTGGAACTCAAAAACAGAAAACTGGAAGATGAAGTAATCAATCTATCCAAGCTTAACCGGGCCGTGGGCGACTATCAGCAAAAGGTGAGCGATAAACAGGTTGAAGGACCCACAAGGGAGAGTTCATCCAAAAAAAGGATATTGACCTACGTAAGAAACGAGCTGCTACCTGTTCCTACAGAGGAAATTGCCCATATTTATACCGAAAACTCCATCACCTATGTGGTTTCCATTGAGGGGAGGAGGTCTGTTTCCAATTTAAGTCTGGACGAATTGTTCTCCAATTTGGACAGCAGTTATTTCTTTAGGGCCAACAGACAGGCTATAATTGCCATTTCCGCAATTGACAAAATTGTAAAATACGGTAACAACCAATTAAAAATATTGGTCAATCCAAATTCTGAAATTGATATTATTATAAGCAAGAACAAGGCTGCGGAGTTTAAACAGTGGTTGAATTTGTAAAAGGAGGTGAAGCAAATAATCCTTGATAATCATTTTATGATTAGGAGGATTCCCCCGGGGAAAGAGGAACTATCTAAAATTCTGTTTATAGGTCTAAAAGGTTTTTGGAATTTTAACCGCACCCGATAACTCTGTTTCACTATTTTTTTTTTGAGTTTTAAGATTGATATTTGGTCTATAAGAGACTGTTAAAGTAGTCATAATGAAAACGTACCTTTTGTCAATATAATTTTGTTTAATTATATTTATATAAGTTTAAACAAAAAGATGTTATGGATATTTTGCAAGAGGCAGCAGCATTCGAAAAAGCAAAAATGAGTCATATGTCCACTAGCGATAGAGTGGTAGCTTCAAGAGAAGCAAAACGACTAGTTTTAGCTATTAACGAGATTTATAAGAAGACTAAAGATACAAGCTTGATGGATGTGATGAAGCGTATAACTGCGAAGAAAAAAAGAATTGATATTCGTTTGAAAGGAAGGCCTAACCTCGGAATATAGCAGTCCTGTGCAACAGGAATCGTATTTGGGAGAAACGGTTCTAGAAATATTATCTTTTTAAAGCATTACTTATGAGAATAGTTGAAAAAGCAAAATTGGCACCAAGCGCTTCCAAGGATGTAAAAATCAATTCGCTTTATGATATCAACATTAATACTTTGGGTGGCATCCCTATCCGTCTTTCCCAATATAAAGGAAAGCACATTCTTTTTGTCAATGTAGCCTCTGAATGTGGTTTTACCAAACAATACAAAGAGCTACAAGCTTTGAGTGATAGGTACAAGGAAGAACTTGTTGTTATTGGTTTGCCGTGCAACCAGTTTGGTAAGCAAGAACCTGGTGATGCCTCGCAAATTCAAGAATTTTGTGAGCTGAATTTTGGTGTTACATTTTTGCTTACTGAAAAAATACATGTAAAAGGAAGTAAACAGCACCCTTTGTACAAGTGGCTCACTTCTAAAGACCTCAATAGCAAAAAGAGTTCTAGTGTAAAATGGAATTTTCAAAAGTATTTAGTTGATGAAAAAGGCAATCTTATTGATTATTACTTTTCAATCACCAAACCAATGAGTCCAAAAATAACGAGGCACCTTTAATGTCTTTCCAAATCATACATCTTTTACTGGATTTTGGGCTAATGGTACTGATTTGGATCATACAGCGAATAGTATATCCGAGCTTCATTCATTATGGAACTGAAAACCTGGTCGGTTGGCATAAAGAATATATCCGCAAATTAAACCCCATAGTAATACCCCTAATGTTTGGGCAACTTGGTATTTATATCTATCAGGTAGTTATATCTGTTACTGCATATACTATTATAAGTTTGGGTATTGTTTTAGTTATTTGGATATCTACCTTCTTTCAGTTTGTTCCTATTCATTCCAATATTTCAAAAGGAAAAG
Organism: Flagellimonas eckloniae; assembly: GCF_001413955.1. NCBI lineage: Bacteria > Pseudomonadati > Bacteroidota > Flavobacteriia > Flavobacteriales > Flavobacteriaceae > Flagellimonas > Flagellimonas eckloniae. The sequence goes on from NZ_LCTZ01000002.1 coordinate 646,975, forward strand.
TGAGCGAGAAAATGCTCAGGTCATTGGTTAAGAAAAACTGGATTAGAACGTTGCTATGGACCACTCTATTTCTATATAGCATGGTTAACCATTCCATTGCTTAATTAGCATCAGTATACGTTGTATTAAAAAAGTCTATTGGTAAAATGTATACTAAAGTCTCTAGGCTTTAATTGATTCCAATATTTATAAAGCTTGTATTAAATATTATTGTTGATTTTCTAAGGAAAATAAGTATTGCTCTCCAGCTTCAAGATGTTTTTGTTGCTTCTCAGCTGGCATTTTATCAAACATTTTTACAAGCATCCCCAGTCTAGGGTTTGATAAAAAGAAATCACGGTGGGTATGCATAAATCGCCAAAAGAGCCCATCCCAGGTAGCTTGCCATTCGCCTTTTTTATAATTGCTCATTTTCATTAAATAATTACTACCACTTATATAGGGTTTGGTCGCCATTAGCCCGCCATCTGCAAATTGGCTCATACCATAGATATTGGTTACCATCACCCAGTCATATGCATCAATAAAAAGTTCCATGAACCATCTATATACTTCATCTGGGTCAAACTCGCATAACATCATAAAATTACCCAATACCATTAAGCGTTCTATATGATGGCAATAACCGGTTTGCATCACTTTTTTAATGGTTTGGTCTATAGGTAGAATGCCCGTAGTGCCATCATAAAAAGAAACAGGTATTTTCTTTTTAAATTTCCAAAAATTGGTTGTACGTTCTTCACTCCCCCTAGATTCATAAACACCTCGTATAAACTCTCGCCAACCTATGATTTGGCGTATAAAACCTTCGGTAGAATTGATGGGAACATTGTTTTCTTCTGCATAGAGCAGACAAGCATCTATGATCTCTTTGGGAGTAATCAAACCTACATTCAGCATTGGTGTCAATACACTGTGATTTAGTATTGAATTTTCTGCAACAATCGCATCTTCATATACCCCGAATTCCATAAAACGTCGCTCAAAAAATTGATTGAGCCAAGACCTTGTAGCCTTAAAGTTTGTTGGATATAATTGATACTCCGTAAGGTGTCCTAAATTGTTTGGGAAATGTTTAGCAACGTAGGCTTTGGCTTCTTCATAATATACATCTACATCCGGGAATTGAATAGCTGGAGGTGTTTTAGTGGCCGGATATTTTTTCCTGTTTTCAGTATCAAAAGTCCACTTTCCACCCGTAGGCTTTCCATCTGGTTCTATGAGAATGTTTTGTCTTTTACGTTGTTCCGTGTAAAATGTGGTTTGATGGTACTTCTTTTTATTGTTTCTGAAGAAATCACCCAGTTCATCCTTCGTATTTAAAAATAAAGGTGAATCATTGCAGATAGCTGTTATGTTGTTTTCGCGAAAACCTTTATCCAATCTTTTTTGAAGCCAATTATCCGTTGGGTCTATATAATTGATATGCTCAACACCTTGGCGTTTCAGTTCAGGAATCAGCAATCTGATATCTGAAATATCCTTTGTGGCATCAATATAGTGTACATCGAGATTTTTATCCTTGGAAAGGAAATCTGCATAGTGTTTCATTGTTGCTCTGTGAAAAGCTATTTTTTGCTTATGAAAAGGGTATTGCTTGAAGAACAGATATTCTTCGACGATGTAAAATGGTGCAACTACTTTAAAAAGTGGTGATTTTTCAAATAGTTGATGCGGAAATATGATATTAATCTGTTTCATTTATTCTTTCTACAGCGTTCACTACAATATTTTACCTCTTCCCAACTTTTCTCCCATTTTTTGCGCCATGTAAACGCACGCTCGCAAACAATACATATTTTTTGGGGAAGGTGTTGTTTTTTCATTCTCTGGAAATTATGTGGCATTGGATTTCAATAGGGAAGTTGTTTTTTACATTTTTTCCAATAGGCAAAGAAAGAGGGATAATAACCTTGCACATCAAACATCCATTCCCTGGGTTCTTCAACACCTTCATAGCTTTTGTTCAGAGGATGCTCCTTGTAATAGATATCTCTTAGGTTATATGCCATCATAAGCTCATTAAATTCTCCTACATAGATTTGAATACCGTTTATATTTTCTTTAGAAATGTTTAGTATAAAATCGATTGTATTTTGGGATATAGGATAGTGCGCAAAATGGGAAGGTTCTAACAATAGAATTCTATTTGCAGCAATATCCCTTTTCCAAAGAGGGTCTAAATTGTAAAAATTATAAATGCAAGTAGGAAGGGCTTCATCAATATTAATCGTTTTTTGCTTTGGTAAGGTCGTTTTCAATGCTAGTGTACGTGTATCTTCCAGAATTTTAGGAATTGGCATAGAAGCAAAAGCTTCATAGGGCACATCTAAAAAGGTGTTTTTTTGGTCTGTAAAACAGTACTTATTAATGTTTTCTTGATTGGCAACATATTTTTTGTTCGAATTTGCTCCAGCGACCCATTGCCAACTTAGCGCATTACTTGCCCAGTCTGCATCCAATAAATGGTAGTACATCCATTGTGCAGGCACTTTCCAATGACTTTGTCCTAAATTACAAGTCAATGCTGCAATATACATCCGTATGTGATTATGGAGATAGCCTGTTTCGTAAAATTCTTTAATGGCTTTGTCTATAGCTCTAATACCAGTATCGCCATCTACAATTGCTTTTGGAATAGCTGTATTGGAAACAGGATTTTGTTTGTGTTTTATGTCTTTGTTGATGGCTTCGCCTTTTGCTATCCATACCTGCTGCCAGTAATCGCGCCAAGCCAACTCTTGTATAAATTTTTCAATTTGGGCAGGTTTATGGCCTTGGTTTAAAATCTCTGAAAGAATGAACTTAGTTGAAATAATGCCTCTTGAAATATAAGGCGAAAGATAGGTGACCGAGCCATTTACGTAGTTTCGTGTTGAACCATACTTAACAGGATTTACATTTCTAACGCGTTGAAGGATTTCGGTATAAGAAAGAGGAAATATGGAACCTGGATTTTCAAATAACCCCATTTAGCGTTTACTTATTCTATTTCCTGAGATTGCCTTTTGTCGCGAGCATTTAAAACGGGTAATATTTGGATTGCGTTTTTTTAGGTGTTTTTGGCTGACACCACTATTTACACGTTTTCGCCATCGTTTAAAACTGGAAGATTTAAGATTTCCACGCATTATCTTAATAACATCTTTTTCTGGTACGCTAAACTGAAACAAAATAGCTTCAAAAGGAGTACGATCTTCCCAAGCCATTTCTATAATACGGTCCAATTCTCTTTCGGTAAACTGTTTTGTTTCTACCATCTCATTCCATTATTTTTTCCCAGATTTGGTCTGCATTCAAATAAAAACTGCCCATAGCGTTGAAGCGGCATTGTTCTGGCGCTATGATGGAGAGAAAAGTTTCATCATTCTCTTTTTTATAGAGATGATATATTTGGCCTATAATGGGTTCAAAATTAAATTTTGCATTAAAAATGAGTTTGTTCAACTCAAACTCAAGTAACATTTTATCATATTCCGCTTTTAATTCTAAATATCGGGCTTCAATCTTATGGTTTACTTTGTTGATGCTTCTATTTTTCCATGCAATAGTATCTGTAGCAGTTATTACAGGGGCTCCAACAGAAGTAGCATACGGCTTGATAGCTGCATCATATTTCTGGGTTTCTGAATCGAAAACTATGTTGTCTGGTTTTTTTACTTCTTTCATTTTTATTAAACAGCATTAACTAAGTTTTTCAAGCTGTTTCATCACTTCTTCAGCCTCAAACGTTTTTTCGTCACTCAATTTTCTGTTGGTAGTAGATAATGTGTGAGCTTCCTTCAATAACTTTTTGTACTGCTCTTGCAATTTTTCTTTTTCTGATTTCTTTTTAAATAATCCGAACATTACTTTTTTTTGATTCGAAAATTCTAGAGATGAGCTTCCGTTTTTTGTAAAAATACAAAATGTTTAACTATTTAGTATTTATATTAAACAAAATGATGTGATTTTTAGTAAATACTTAAATGATTGAAGCTTAGAATTGGTATTTAGCATTGAAAAGAAGGATGGATTTTTAATTGTCCCTGAACTTTACTAAAGCTAATCAAATGACCCTTATCTGACTTTTGCAGCATTCAGCAGGATAAGTCCAAATAAAAAAGATAATCCAATTAAACCATCAGCATAAATTTTAGTCATACTATAAATGTTAATTTTTCTCTAAAAATTATGATTGACAAAAAACTCTTTTTCTTGTGTTTTCTTTTCCTTTTTTTAAACTGTAGCAGTGATTCGGAAGTAGCGGTTGATGACGAGGAAACTAGTATTGAAGAAACAAATGATGACGATGATGAAACACCAGAATTAAAGTATCAAGCTGAAGGGTATGTTAAAATAGAGAATGGCTCAGGTGGGCTTGTTGCTGATTTAGACTCAGGAGATAGGTTCGCTAGAGACCATGATGCTATAGGTGATGTTAATGGTGATGGGGTCATAGATTTTGTTATTGGTGCAAGATCGGATGATGATGGTGGAATTGATGCAGGAGCCGTTTATATCTTGTTTATGAATACTGACGGTTCCGTTTTGTCCAATCAAAAAATATCAACCTTGGAAGGTGGATTTGATGAAACTTTAAATGCTGGAAATTTCTTTGGTTATGGAGTGGCCGGTATTGGTGACTATGATGGTGACGGTATTCCAGATATTGCAGTATCATCTCCTGTCCCCCCGAATAACTCCTTATATATTATTCATCTCAACGAAGATGGAACCGTAAAAGATTTTGTCAAAAATGAAAATATAATAGCTCAAGGGTTAACAGCTATTGGAGATATCAATAACGATAATAGAATAGATTTAGTTGCTTGCAACCCAGGATCAAATGATGGTGGAACAGATCGCGGTGCTATAGATATCTTGTTTTTAAATGAAGCATCACAAGTTATGTATGCCAATACCGTAACCATTAGTTCTACACAAGGTGGTTTTGGCACAGGATTGGAGGATGGAGACCAATTTGGAGGAAGGGAAGCTGCTATGCTTGGAGATTTGGATAATGATGGAACTATAGAGATGGCTGTGGGTGCATTTTTGTCTGATGGTGGTAAAGGTGCCATATGGATACTTTCATTGGATGCAACAACTTATAATGTTGATTCCAAAATTAAAATTACTGATGGTTTAAACGGTTTTACAGAAACACTCGATTTGGAAGAGAACCCTAATGGTACTTTTGGTGCACAGTTTGGCCATGCCATGTGCGCTGCTGGAGACATTGATGGAGACGGAATTACGGATTTGGTTACGGGAGCAAATCAACAAAATGAAGGTAACGGATATGTATTGTATTTAAATGCCGATAAAACCGTAAAATCGTATGATAAAATTAGTGCAACAGAAGGTGACTTTGATTTGGTTCTTGATGCTGGAGATCGTTTTGCACGCTCTATTTCCTATGTAGGTGATTTAAAAGGTGATGGTTCCATTGCAATAAACTTTGGTGGGGGAGTAGGGACGGGAAGCACAGGTTCTTTGTACACACTTTTTTTTAGACCCTTGTAGTTCAAAATTAATGGTTGGCAGCAAAGATTTTTTAATCCTTCAAAATAAGAAAATGAAAAACTTATGTATTCTTTTTACTACATTATTAATCTTTAGCTGTAACAATGACAAAAACGAGGATATAGAAGAACCTGAGACTACAGGGAATGAATTGAATTCCCCTAGTGTTCAAACACCAGAACCGGTTATTTATCTTGCAGATAATCTTGATGAGCAGGATAACTTGGGATGGTGCATAGACACCCAAGGAAATGGATTCAGTGATATAGTACATGCGCATTCCTGCAAACCAACAGGCGGTGATGTGCAATTTTATTATAACGAAGAAACGCATCAAATTTTTTCAGCTGAGTATGATGGTTTTTGTATAGAAATGACTGGGGGTCCTATACAGGGTATGACTTTGAACCTCGTTCAAAGTGATGCTAATTCATCAAATCAGAAATTTAATTACAATAGTGAAAGCGGTGAATTTATACCCGAAGGAGATGATACCCTTTGCCTTACTGTTGGCGCTACTAGTGCTAGTGCAGGTCCTTATATGTCTCGTACACTTTCGTTGGAACCAATTGCCACCACGGACGTACGTTTAAAAAAATGGGTAATTAAGGGTACAGCTCCAAATCCCGATTAGAAAACAAATTACTATCTAAAAAAATTAAGGCTAGTATTGTTTGTTTTTTCGTTACAATTTATGAATGAGGCCGTTAGGTCGGTCTGCCTAGTATAGTTTTTCATCCAATCGTTCATCATTAATTTCCGTAGGATTAAGATGATCCAGACAAAGAAAATCAATAATTAGTAGTAATGGTTATCCTTTTAAATTCTCTTAAAAACAAAAAACCCTTGCAAATCATTGACTTACAAGGGATGAGCGGAGAAAGAGGGATTCGAACCCCCGGAGGTGTGACCCTCAACAGTTTTCAAGACTGCCGCATTCGACCACTCTGCCATTTCTCCTAATGCGGGTGCAAATATACTAACCTTTTTTATTTCTTTAAAAGCTCCAACACTTTATTTTTTTAATGGAAAAGATTCCAATATTACCCATTACTTTTACGCCCATGAACGAGTGGTATCATTATGCACTTTTAATAGTTGTTGGTTTTGCTGTCGGTTTTATAAACACCATTGCAGGAGGAGGATCGTTACTTTCATTACCAACCCTAATATTTTTAGGGCTGCCCCCAAGTGTGGCCAATGGTACCAATAGGGTTGCTATTGTAATCCAGACCGCTATGGCCACTGCCGGTTTCAAGAGCAAGGGAATATCTACATATCCTTTTAATGTGTATTTGGGAATTTCGGCTTTTTTGGGGTCAATAATTGGAGCAAGAATTGCAGTTGATATCAAAGGTGAAACATTTAATCAGATTTTGGCTATCGTGATGTTAGCTGTGGTACTGATAATTATTTTTAAGCCTAAAATGAAATTGATTGAAATGCAGGAACGGCTAACAGGTAAATACTTGTGGCTTAGTATCATTGTATTCTTCTTTTTTGGGATTTATGGAGGTTTCATAAATGCAGGATTAGGTTTTTTAATGATTTTGTTCATGCATTTTGTAAATCGAATGAACCTAGTCAGGGTAAACGCCACAAAAGTGGTGGTGGTCTTGATTTACATGCTATCGGCCCTAGCCGTTTTTGCTTTTAATGACAAGGTAAATTGGAAACTTGGCTTTATTTTAGCCATTGGCAATGGAACGGGAGCATGGGTTGCTAGTCGATTTTCCGTAAAAAAAGGAGACGGGTTTATAAAAACCTTTTTAGTGGTAATGGTTGTTATCATGGCCATCAAATTATGGTTTTTTACGTAGCGCATCAGCATACTTTAAAACCATAAAACAAAATATTTGTTAACCGAAATAATCTAAAACAAGAATGCCGGGATTTGAACTTTTTGGAGATAAAGAACGCACTCAGGTACAGGACGTGCTTGATTCTGGAGTTTTGATGCGATATGGGTTTGATGGAATGCGCAATGGGCATTGGAAAGCGAAAGAACTAGAAGCAGCACTTTCAAATCGAATGCAGGTGAAGTATACACATTTGGTCAGTAGTGGAACGGCTGCGCTGACCATAGCTTTAGCCAGTGCTGGAGTGGGTGCTGGAGATGAGGTGATCATGCCTACGTTTACTTTCGTTGCAAGTTTTGAATCCATATTGGCCTTAGGTGCCATCCCCATTTTAGTTGATGTGGATGATACCCTTACCCTAGATCCAGCAGCAGTGGAAAAAGCAGTAACCAAGAAAACGAAAGTGATCATGCCTGTACACATGTGTGGTTCCATGGCTGACTTGGCAACATTAAAATCAATCTGTGAAAAACATAGTCTATTATTGTTGGAAGATGCTTGCCAGGCAATAGGAGGGAGCTATCAGGGAAAACCCTTGGGCAGCATTGGTCATTTAGGCTGTTTTTCTTTTGATTATGTAAAAACGATAACCTGTGGAGAAGGTGGAGCATTGATAACCAATAGTGATGTCTATTACGAAAATGCCCAAAAATATTCTGATCATGGACATGACCACATCGGCAATGACAGGGGAGCTGAGCAACATCCCTTTTTAGGTTATAATTTTAGAATTTCCGAGTTACATGCAGCGGTAGGCTTGGCTCAGGTTTCACGGTTGGATAAATTTTTGAAACTCCAAGAACGGAACTATACTATTGTAAGAGAAGCGTTATCCTCCATTCCTGAAGTAACTTTTAGGCGTGTACCTGAAGGAGGCGTAGAAAACTATTCATTTTTAAGCTTTTATCTACCCACTAAGGAAATCACTCAAAAAGTGCATAAATCCTTGGGTACTAATGGAATTGATGCCTGTTTTTATTGGTATGATAATAATTGGCATTACTATCGAAAATGGGAGCATCTGACCAATTTGGAATCTTTGGGAAAACTGCCCAATGAAGTCAAAAATAATTTACCGGATTACTCAAGTGCAGATTTTTCAGCTTCTGACCAATGGATAGGACGAACCATTTCATGTTTGATTAAACTAAGTTGGACAGCCGAAGAAGTTCAACAGCGTGCCAAAAAAATGGTTGAAATTATTAAACAAGTAGTTTAATAATTCACATATTCTACAATTTCCAAACCATAGCCCACCATACCCACACGACGGGTTTTCCCGGAATTGGTAAGCAATCTAATTTTGGAAATGTTGAGATCGTGAAGAATTTGTGCTCCAATACCAAAATCCTTGTTGTCCATTTCAATTTTTGGAGCCTTGGTAATTCCTTCCGGGGACTGTAATTTTTTGAATTCGGCCAAACGACTCAGCAGATTCACATTTTGATTCCCTTGGTTAATGAATATCATGGCGCTTTTTTCCTCAGCATTGAGCGCGGTGAACATTTTATGCAATGTTTCATCAGGATTATTGGTCAAAGTACCCAGCATATCATTGTTCACCAGAGTGGAATTTATCCGCGTTAAAATGGGATCCCCACTTTTCCAGGTACCACGAACCAAAGCGATATGTACTTGGTCGTTGGTGGTTTGCTTGTAAGCACGTAAGCGAAAATCTCCAAACCTGGTTTTTATATCAAAAGCCTCCTTTCGTTCAATAAGGCTATCATGTTCCATGCGATAGGCAATCAAATCCTCAATGGAAACAATCTTTAAATCAAACTTTTCGGCTACCTTAATAAGCTCGGGTAAGCGTGCCATACTACCATCTTCATTCATGATTTCAACAATCACTCCTGCTGGTTTAAGATCTGCCAATCTGGCAAAATCAATAGCAGCTTCTGTATGCCCCGTTCTCCTTAGAACACCACCTTCCTTTGCAATCAATGGGAAAATATGTCCAGGTCTAGCCAATTCATGCGGTTTGGTATTCTTCTCTGTAAGTGCAATAACTGTTTTGGCCCGATCGGATGCCGAAATACCTGTGGTGACACCATTACCTCTAAGGTCTACGGAAACTGTAAAAGCGGTTTCTAGAGGGTCGGAGTTGTGTGTGACCATCATATGGAGCCCCAATTCTTCGCACCTACCTTCAGTAAGTGGTGCACAAATAAGACCGCGTCCATGCTTGGCCATAAAGTTTATGGTCTCGGGGGTAATCAATTCGGCAGCCGCCAAAAAATCGCCTTCATTCTCTCGGTTTTCATCATCCACGACGATTATGACCTTTCCTTGCCTGATGTCCTCAATAGCATCTTCTATTGCGTGCAATTTTATCTTCTTTTCCTTAGTCACCATTATTTTTCAGAAACTTTTTCTTTCTTTTTAAAAAAACCTTTTACTATATCTATAATATGTCCAAAACCGGTAAGCCCCCTGTCTGCGGTTGCCCTTTTGGTTAAAAAGATGCCAAGTGGGAGCATGATCAAGGTTGAAAGCCATGCGCCAAGCGCAGGGTGAATGTTTCCTTCTTTGGCATAATTCCCTGCAAAAACACCAATAAAATAGTAGGTCAAAAATAAAACAATAGCAATGACCATAGGTAGTCCAAGTCCTCCTTTTCTAATAATTGCACCTAATGGTGCTCCCACAAAGAATAGAATAATACACGAAAATGCAAGGGCATATTTTTTATGCAAGGACAAAATATGACTGTTATAGAACTTAAACCTTTTCTGCAATTCATCTTTTTTGGCAACGACCGTTGTTAAAATACTGGAAACGGAGTTTTTAGCTCTGTTAATCGTTTGTGTGTGCTGATATTCCTTAAGTTTTGATAAAAGCTGATCTATTGTCTCAATGCTATCCGTTTTGGGCTTGTTTTGCTTGACCAAATCATCCACATCATTTTGTACAACATCTTTGATAAGATTCGTATTGGATTGTTTTCGTTTAGTGGAATCTATTTTTGCAGGATTGTAAAAAGCTCCCATTCTGGTAACGATATTTTTAGAGAAAGCTTCAACTTTTTCTAAGTTGTTCTTTTTTAAAGAATCAATATCCTTGATCAAGCGCCCTACATTTTTCATCTTGTCCGTGGTAACATTACGGTCTTCATCAAAATCTTGATTGTTCAGTTCCGAAACATCAATATTAATTGTATAGGTCTCAAATTTTGATTTGGCAAATGGGTGTTTTCTTTTTTCCTTGGTTGATTTTGATATTAATTCTTCGTAGTAGTTTCCATCTTTTAATACCAATTGGATAATATCTGAATCCTCACTACTGATCAATTCACCAGCCTCGGCTTTGATTACTGTATTATTGATACTTTGTTTGGTTTTCTTGTGAATAATAACATTGTCCAAGAAACGATCTTGTTCTCCGTACTTCTTATCCACCTTGATGTTCATTCCTTCACCTGTGCCTTCAAAATCACTAAAAACACCCTCTGTGATTGCGGCTGCAGGTTTTACTTTGGCAATATTCCTTCTTAGGTTATAGGTTTTTTGTTCTGATTTTGGAATAACATTGTTTGCGAAAAAAAAGGTTACGCCTCCCAAGAAAATCACATATACAATGAGACTTCGCATGCCTCTCTGTAAAGAAATGCCAGAAGCCTTCATTGCCGCAAACTCATAATTTTCTGCAAAAGTACCAAAGGTAAGAATGGAAGAAAGCAGCACGGTAAGGGGTAACACCTTATCTACCAGACTGGGCATATAGTAAAAAAGAAACTTGCCAATAATAACGATACCAAGACCTTTTCCAGCTAAATCATCTATAAAAAGCCATATACCCTGAAAGATGAATATGACCATTAAGATGAAGAAAGAGCTGAAGAAGTTATAGAGAAATCTCGATAAAATATATCGGTCAAGAATTTTCAATACACTAGTTTCTTATGATGTAATACCCTTGGTCTTCGTATTTTTTCGCGTTAAAGGTAAACAAGGTATTTGACAAGGGCTGATCGGTTTTGAAAGAATTAACGGTAATGGTTGTTTTAGTACCATTTTTGCCCGTTTCTATTAATTTGTAGATATGTTTGGTTTGTGTATCCACGCCCAATAAAATAGATTTTATCTCTGTGTTGGTATCGATGGGAATCAACTTAATATATTGAATTTTTCTACCTTGTATATTTTGTACGATATCCCATTTGTAATTGTGTCCATCCTTGTAAAAGGTCAACATTTTTGATGGTGTAATGGTATTTTCATCATCACTTTGGTCTTCAATCGTCACTTCTTCATTATCTGGAACAATAGTGTACACTTTGGAGCCATCAAATAGCTGCTGTGACCCAAAAAGGTCAACCAAATATTTATTTCCTTCCAATGTTGCAGTTCCCCGGGTTTCACTTTTAGTATTGGCCTCGGTGTTCTCTAAAGAATATTTAAAATCAACATATATATTATTGTAATTCATCACTTTAGTATAGACCTCGTCAAGAAGTGCCTTTGCTTTGGCATCGCTTTGTCCATAAGAGAAAACCCCCACAGTAAAAAGTGCAATAAAAAGAAGTTGTTTTTTAAGCATAATTTTATTTTGTTTCATTTTGCAATAGTTGTTCTAGGGAAAGGATGTCCGGTACTAAAACCTGACGAGCCTTGCTGCCTTCAAAAGGGCCGACTATTCCTGCCGCTTCCAATTGATCAATGATTCTTCCAGCCCTGTTATATCCCAATTTTAATTTTCGTTGGATAAGAGAAGCAGAACCTTGTTGTGCGGTTACAATAACCTCAGCAGCGTCTCTGAACATAGCATCTCTATCCGAAATATCATAATCAATCCCCGTGCCAGATTCTTCGCCAACATATTCAGGAAGCAAATGTGCATCTGGATAGGCACGTTGGGAGCCAATATATTCTGTGATTTTACCAACTTCAGGAGTATCCACAAAAGCACATTGCAATCGCGTGACATCATTACCTTGGGTGAACAACATATCTCCCCGACCGATGAGTTGATCGGCACCTTGAGCATCCAAAATTGTTCGGGAATCTATTTTTGAGGTAACCCTAAACGCAATCCTTGCCGGAAAGTTGGCCTTTATGATTCCCGTAATCACGTTTACCGAAGGTCTTTGCGTAGCGATAATTAAGTGAATGCCAATCGCCCTTGCCAATTGTGCCAATCTGGCAATAGGGGTCTCTACTTCTTTCCCAGCGGTCATGATCAAGTCTGCAAACTCATCAATCACCAAAACAATATACGGAAGGAACTTATGCCCATCGTTAGGATTTAATTTTCTTGACTTGAATTTGACATTGTATTCCTTAATGTTTCGGACCATTGCCAATTTGAGCAATTCATACCTGTTATCCATTTCAATACAAAGCGAATTCAAGGTATTGATTACTTTGGTATTGTCTGTAATAATAGCTTCATCCGAATCTGGAAGCTTTGCCAAGAAATGGCGTTCAATCTTGTTGTAAAGTGTCAATTCCACTTTTTTGGGGTCAACCAAAATGAATTTGACCTCGGCCGGATGCTTTTTGTAAAGCAATGAAGTGATAACGGCATTTAGCCCAACTGATTTTCCTTGACCCGTGGCACCCGCCATAAGCATGTGCGGCATTTTGGCCAGATCAACCACAAACGTTTCGTTGCTAATGGTTTTTCCAAAGGCTATGGGAAGCTCCATTTCTGCCTTTTGAAATTTATTAGAAGCAATTACGGAGCGCATGGAAACTATGGTGGCATTCTTGTTGGGAACCTCAATACCAATGGTTCCTTTTCCAGGAATAGGGGCAATAATTCGTATGCCCAATGCCGCTAGTGAAAGTGCAATGTCGTCCTCAAGGTTTTTAATCTTGGATATACGAACACCTGCTTCGGGGACAATTTCATAAAGCGTAACCGTAGGACCAATAGTGGCCTTTATTTGTGCAATCCCAATTTTGTAATTTTTGAGGGTGCTTACAATTTTGTTCTTATTTTCTTCAAGCTCTTCTTGGTTGATTGTGATACCACCGGAGGCCCCATGAGGTTCCAATAATTCCAATGGGGGGAATTTATAATTTCCAAGCTCCAATTTTGGGTCAAATTCCCCAAAATCCTTAACCAATTTGTCAGCTTTTATATCTTTTTCTTCTTTTTCTTCGGTTATTTTTTCAACCTTTAAATCAATATCTATTTCTTCTTCCTGCGGAAGGTTAACGTCCAAGCCAGCTTCATTTTCAAGTGGAGGAATGTCTTTTTTGTGTGTATAAGTATCCACAACAATGGGAGCAACAGTGTCCATGTTTAATTCAATACTACCTTCATCGGTTGTCAAAATTTTAGCTTTTGACTTTTCTTTTTTAAGGTCGGATTTAAGGTTTTGTCTTTGGGAACGAAAAAAGTGGGCAATACCTTCGGGTGAAAAGTTGAAGAGTTGCACCAGGATTATAATCAGAACAAATATCAACAGCAAAAACACACCTATCTTTCCAGTGTAGTCCTGAAGAAAATCATTCATTTCGTAACCGATAAGGCCACCTAAGAGCGGTTGTTCATAAGCAAAAAAACCAAGTGCCACTGAAATCCAAATAACACCTGTCAACCCCCAAATCCACTTGCTTACAAGTCCTTTGCTGTTTAAACCAAGAAAAAGATATAGTCCGGTAATAGCCAATAATAAAGGAAATGTAAATGAGGCAAGCCCAAAACCTTGGTACATGAAAAAGTGGCTTATACCAGCACCAAATTTATTCAACAAATTGCTTGCTTCTGCATTTCTATCACTAAACTCGGAAAGCATGCTCTGGTCTTCCTGCCACGTAAAATAATACGACATAAAGGAGAAGAACAAAGCTATACTAAGGACAATCAAAAGACTGCCCAGAATAATTTTGTTTTGCTTTGAGAGTTTTAATGAAAAACCTTTTTTGGCGGATGTAGGTTTGGATTTTGTCCTCTTTTTTGCCATTAATCTTTATAATATGGGGGCTAATTTACAAATTTACGTTGCTAAAGATGTTCTTAGATGTAACTTATACCAATTTTGGCACATAGATTAGCAATCCAACAATGCCGGCCAAAATAGATACAATCATTACGGCTCCTGCCGATATATCTTTTATAAAACCAATTTTGGGGTCATTTTCTGGTTGAATAAAATCCGATATTTTTTCCACTGCAGTGTTAAGCCCTTCTATTCCCATAACCATACCAATGGCAACCAACTGAATCATCCATTCTGTATTGGAAATATTAAAATAGAAGCCAGCTCCGGTGACCACCAAAGCAATTACAAACTGAATTTTAATACTTGCCTCGGTTTGTAAAAGAAGGAACATGCCCTTTAGGGCATATCCCACACTTTTGATTCTATTTTTGAAAAAAGATTCTTTAGGCATTCAAAATTGCATCTAAAGCAGCTTTGTAATTTGGTTCATCCGCTGTTTCAGAAACTTGTTCTGTATGGACGATTTTTCCACTTTCATCCACTACAACAATACATCTTGAAAGAAGCGTTTCAAATGCGCTATCAGCAAAGGCAACTCCATAATCGTTACCAAAGTTTCCTGATTTGTAATCGGAAAGCATATCTACATTTTCAATTCCTTCAGCACCACAAAAACGTGCTTGTGCAAATGGAAGATCTTTTGAAATGCACAAAATTTTAGTGTTTTCAAGCTTAGCAGCTTCCTCATTAAATTGGCGAACTGATTTTGCACACGTCCCTGTATCCACACTTGGGAAAATATTCAGCACAAGTTTATGATCGCTGTAATCCGACAAAGAAACTTCGGATAGGTCTGATTTTGTAAGTGTAAAACTTGGAGCATTTGTATTTAGCGATGGAAGTTCACCAACTGTATTTGCTGGGTTTCCTCCTAAGGTAATTGAAGCCATATCGTATTGATTTATTTTGATGTGAAGGTAAAAAGATAAACGCTTATAGGCACGCTTATCTTAAAATATTTAATCTAAATTTAAAGGTTTTCTTATGCTTTTGCAGGTGTTGCCAATTGTTTTATTTTTATTCTTAGGGCAGCAAATAGTAAGGTCATAAAAGGACTTAACCAGTTGAATATGGCATACATAAAATATTCCCCCACACCAACACCTAAAACTCCACTATGGTATGCCCCACAAGTATTCCAAGGAACCAGAACAGAGGTAACCGTACCTGAATCTTCCAATGTTCTACTAAGATTTTCAGGAGCCAGGCCTCTTTCCCTATATGCTTTTGAAAACATTTTTCCAGGAACAACCAAGGCGAGATATTGATCGGATGCCGTTACGTTCAGGGCTAGACAGCTACCAACTGTACTTGCAAAGAGCCCGAATGTTGTTTTAGCCATACTTAAAAGTGATTTGGTAATGCGTGCCAGAGCGCCAATACCATCCATAATGCCGCCAAAAACCATAGCGCAAACAATTAACCATATAGTACCTAACATCCCGGCCATACCTCCAGAAGAAAATAAATCATTTAGTGCAGGATCATCCGTTGCTATATTAGTGTCAACAGTAATTGCATTTAAGATACCCTTGTAACCAGATTCAAAATTTAAGCTTGTACCACCACCTAAAGTTGTTACAATCTCAGGTTGAAAAATTAATGCAAAGACTCCTCCCAATAATGTGCCAATCAATAAAGCCAAAAGTGGCGGAGCTTTTTTTACGATTAAAAAGATAACTACTAATGGCACTATAAAAAGCCATCCATTCACATTGAACGTTGCGCTAATATTTTTAAGAATAGTATCGGTATCCGCAACTCCAGAGGTATCAATTGTAAATCCAAGAATTATAAATACTATGAGGGTAATCGATATGGTGGGAATTGTCGTCCAGGTCATATATCTTATATGGGAAAACAAATCACCACCTGCCATTGCCGGAGCCAAATTAGTCGTATCACTTAGCGGTGACATTTTATCACCAAAATAGGCCCCCGAAAGAACCGCTCCCGCAGTCATTCCTAGAGAAATGCCCAAAGCCTCCCCAATGCCTATTAGAGCAATACCAACTGTAGCAGCAGTTGTCCAGCTACTACCCGTAGCAATGGAAATAATGGCGCAGATAATTACGCATGCTGCTAGAAAAATAGTAGGATTTAATATTTGTAAACCATAATAAATCATAGCAGGAATGATACCACTAACCAACCAAGTTCCAGAAAGTGCACCAACCATTAATAAAATAAGCAAGGCACCAGTTGTGGATTTCACGTTTTCCGCTACTTCGGAAATCATTTGCTTATACGATACTTTATTGAAAAACCCAACTATAGCAGCAACTGCTCCTCCCAACAGCAAAATGAATTGGTTGGAACCACTTAAGGCATCATCTCCAAAAACATAAACGTTGTAAGCCAACATACCTACTAAAGCAAAAACTGGAATAAGGGCTTCCCAAATATTCAGTTCTCTATTTTCGATGATGTTTTCGTCTTCCCTATATTTTGCTTTTTGCTTTTCTTTTGACATTAGGTTGGTGTTTGGTGAAAGGTAATATTACGATTTTGAAGCTTGTTCTCCAAACAGGTCAACAATCCCTTTTTAAGCCAAAAGAATTGTTTTAGGTAGGATGTTCAATTTCTCCATACAAGAACGCATGGTTAAATATGTTTTATGGATATCATTGTCCAAACCTATTGAAAAGCGAATGAGTCCATGGGATAGACCCAATTCTTCCTGTTCTTCCATAGGAATTTCCGAAGAGGTGGAGGTGCCTGGAGCGCTAAACAATGTTTTGTAAAAACCAAGACTAACGGCCAGATAGCCCAACTTCTCTTTTTGCATTAATTCCATCAAGGCATTGGCATTTTCCAAGGAACCAACATCCAAAGTCATTAATCCGCCAAAACCATATTCAGGGTTCATTTGATTCTTCATGATTTTATGACCGGGATGATTGTCTAGACCTGGATAGACAACTTTAAGCCCATCATTTTTAAATGCTGAAGCTAAATAGTGTGCATTTTCACTATGTTTTTTAATACGGATATGCAATGTCCGCATGTTTTTTAGGATTGATGCCGCTCTAAGACTGTCCAAAGTGCTGCCCAACAGCATTCCAGCGCCATCGTTTACATCCTTTAGACTAAGACAAAACTCTGTGGAAGCGCAGACTGCTCCCGCAACACAATCACTGCTCCCATTTATGAATTTGGTAAGGCTATGCACAACAATGTCAGCTCCAAGTTTGGCCGCGTTTATGTTTAGCGGCGAAAAGGTATTGTCCACAACCAATGGAATGCCATATTTTTTGGCAAGTTTAGAAAGTGACGTAATATCAGCTACCTCAAGCAGTGGATTGCTAACCGCTTCACAATAAATCATTTTGGTGTTTGATGTAATGGACATTTCTACTGTCTCCAAATTGGTGATATCAACAAAAGAGGTAGAGATGTTGAATTTCTTTAAAAAGTTTTTTAGAAACGCGTAGGTGCCTCCATAAATGGTTCGGCTACATACAATATGCTCATTGGCATTGCATAATTGCATAATTACAGCGCTGATGGCTCCCATACCGCTGGCGTAAACATTTGCGGATTCGGTTCCTTCCAATTGTGCCAATGCTTCACCCAAATATAAATTAGAAGGAGAGGAGTGTCTACTGTACAGATAACAGCCCTCAGTATTGCCTTCAAAAGTATCGAACATTGTTTTTGCTGAAAGAAATGTATAGGTTGATGAGTCTGAAATTGAGGGATTTACTCCTCCAAATTCACCAAAATACTGTAAATCCTGAATGTTTTCCGATGCTTTATAGTCCATTTTTGAATGTTTTAACAGTAAAATTATTAGAAAAGTGAATTAATATCAATGATCATATTATAATATAGATTTTAAACTTATTTATTAGATTAATTTAGATTTTAATTCTATTTTGGAGAAGAATTTTTGATTTAACCGAAAAATAATCAGTATGGAGCTTGATGATAAGGATAAACAATTGGTGAAATTACTTCAGGAAGACTGTAAAAAAACCACAAAAGAGTATGCGGATAATTTGCAATTATCCAAGACCGCTGTTTATGAACGGATTCGTCGTCTGGAGCGAACGGGGGTCATAACCGGTTATGTTGCCTTATTGGATAAGGAAAAAGTACAGCGTGACTTCACAGTGCTATGCCATATACGATTGGTACAGCATACCAAGGAAAATGTACTTCGATTTGAGCGGGAAATTCTAAAATTAGAAGAAGTTTCGGAATGTTTTCATGTGAGCGGGGATTATGATTATATCTTG
Organism: Flagellimonas eckloniae; assembly: GCF_001413955.1. NCBI lineage: Bacteria > Pseudomonadati > Bacteroidota > Flavobacteriia > Flavobacteriales > Flavobacteriaceae > Flagellimonas > Flagellimonas eckloniae. Next base: position 665,538 of record NZ_LCTZ01000002.1, read on the forward strand.
AAGGTCAATGTGAAGAACATGAAAAAATATAGAGAGTTTATGGTCACCAAACTCACCGCTATTAGCAATATTGGTAGTACACAAAGTTCGTTTTCCATAAAAGAAGTAAAGTACAGCCCCTCCGTTTATATTTAGGAAACTTTAACCTAATAAGGTGTTAAAAGAGAAGTTGAATTGGGATGATATTCCTAATTTCTACTCCAATCAAGAAACAAACAACAATCAAAAAAACACCTTTTCACAAATGAATTCCCGTACGCGAGTCTTTCTCACGGTTCTGGCAACAATCATTGGCGGACTGTCATTGACGCTTTACACCACTATTTCAGAGGATATCCTATTTGAAAATTTAAGTTTTTGCTCCTCCTCATCCCAAGACCTTGTGCTTGGAAGCATGTCACTTTTCACTTCGGCTATTTTAGCTGGATTCATTGCCACGTTGATTGTGGTTAAAGACAATTTTGTACCACATTTTTTCATTTCCCTTTTTATTATTGGAAAAATGTCTGTGGCTGCCGCCTGCGGACAATGGCATGGTCCCTTATGGTTTGAAACAGGAATGAATCTGTCTCTTATTGGAGGTATTTGGTTGGGTAGGTATGGCGCTGTTAAATTTCCCTTGGCTCCTTTTTAAATAGAATTACAGGGATTTAAGGTGTGCAACCATTTTGTTTCTCAAATTAGTATCGGGTATTTTGCCCAATCCTGCTCCCATATTATCAATCATATGATGTGGTTTTGAAGTACCCGGAATTACGCAACTCACATTTTCATTTGCCAGGATGAATTTTAAAAAATATTGCCCCCAGCTATTGATATCCTGTTCTTTGGCCCATTGCGGGAGTTCCTTTCCTTTTATCAACCTGAACAACGAACCACTCTCATATGGTTGATTTATTAGTGTTGCCGTTTTATACTTTCTGGCTGTATCAAATAACGATTTTTCAGCATGCCTAGACTTTATGGAATAGTTGAATTGAACAAAATCAGGCCTTTCTGATTTAATAATTTCCTCCAAAGAGCTATGGGATGAATCCACATAATGTGTGATGCCCAAATAGCGTATCTTTCCTTGTTCTTTCCAGTCTTTTAATGTTTTAACATGTGTTTTCCAATCCGTTAGATTATGAATCTGAATCAAATCCATTTTTGCTCGCTGCATTTTCTTCATGGATGCCTCCATTTGCTGAATTCCTGCTTGCCTGCCTGTTGTCCAAACTTTGGTGCCGTAAAACAATTTGTTTCCAAAGTCCAATGTACTTGTCAAATCCCCTACCACTTTTTCGGAACTACCATACATAGGTGATGAATCAATAACGGTGCCTCCAAGTCTATTCATCTCGACCAGTACTTGGTTTAGAATTTTACGTTTTTCAGAAGAATTACCAACATCAAAAGTTTGCCAGGTGCCTAGACCAACTATTGGAATTGCCTCCCTGGTTGATGGTATAATCCTGGTATGAACTTTATCATTTGCGTTCAATGGGTTTCCATAGGATTGTAATGAAAGTCCAAATCCTGCCAATAACGATAATTTTAGGGCTTCCCTTCTGTTATATACTGTTTTCATAAGTCTTGCTGCTTAAAGTTAATACATTCTCTTTTTTTACATGCTGTTTTCCAAGTCGATAACCTATAAAACTCCATAAGAAAGAAAGAGGGATGGCCAAAAATGCAATGGCTCCCAATCCCCAGCCCATAGCTACGAACCCTGCAAAAAGCCATCCAACAAACGCATCTCCTCCGCGATAGATTGCCGTATCGATGAAGTTTTTGGATTTGTATTTGTCCTCAAAAGAGGAAACAGTAAAGAGGATTTCCTTTCCAGGCCGCAACAGCATAAAGTTTCCAGCCCTGTGAACCACCATCAACATAGCAATAATACTCAAAGATGGATTCATCCCTAGAACCATCAATCCAACACCCATTATAAATGGAATGGAAGCCAAAACCACAGATAGCCCAGACTTTTTTATAATATGTCCTGCAAAAAACAATTGACCAATAATAGCAATTGCATTTACCTTAAAATCAATACTTGAAAAATAGCGAATCCTATCACCACTGCTCGTCAACATTTCCTCTACAACATGGGCTTGTTCAAAATAAAGCACTGTTGAAATTGTGGTGTAGAGTAACACAAAGGATACAATACCTAAGAGATATGTTGATTTGACTATATTTTTAACTCCTTCAAAAAGACTTGTGAGTTTAACTGGGTTTGGCTGAACACTTTTATTAAAATGCTGTTTCTTTTCTGACAAGTTCAAAATACCACGAATGCACAGAAGAGCAGCTACCAATAAGAAAGCAGCTATCAATAAGAGCATGGCGACAGAAAATTTAGAGCTTAGATGATTTGCCAATATAGGGCCAGTTAGAGCTCCTAAACTTCCACCAGATGCAATTATTCCAAAAAATCGTTTAGATGATTTACTGGAAAATACATCAGCCATAAAACTCCAGAACAATGACACCACAAATAAGTTGAAAACACTCAACCAAATAAAAAAGGAAATGGCAAACCATTTGGAAACACCAAAAAATTGGAATGCCAGATAAAACAAAAGAATGTTACCAATAAAGAAAGAATATGAAAAAAACAGAATTCTTCTTATTGAATTTCGTGATACCAAGAGGCTAAATACTGGAACAATGCAGAGCATGGCAACAAAAGTTCCACTAAACAACCATTGCATATTTATGGCACCATTTACAATTCCCATCTCATCTCGCAATGGGCGTAGGATAAAGTAAGAACATAGTAAACAGAAAAAATAAATAAAAGAGTAACCGATTAGACGAAGCTCTCGATCCTCAGTTTCTTTTAGTGATTTAAAAATTGATGTATTGAAAAAGTATTTCACGAAGTCTTAATTCCATTCTGTTCGAAATCGAATTTGGGAATTAATGTTTGCCAATCCTTTTTGATTGGTGAATACGTCTGATGAATTTATAAATGGCTAAAAGCGCGCGTTGGTCTTTTGAAACTTTGTAGGGGTTGTTCCCGTAAATTTTTTAAAAGCGCTGTTAAAAGAGGAAAGTGTATTAAATCCACAATCATATGCAATATTGGCAATTTTAATTTGTGCATAATCGGCATGGAGAAGTTTTCCTTTGGCATCCTCAATTCTATACCCGTTCATAAAATCTGGAAAGCTTTTTCCAATGGTGTTATTAACAACGTGAGAAACCAAATAGGCAGGAAGTTTTGCTTGCCTTGCAACACTATTTAAAGTGCAATCCGAGTCCAAGTATAGTTTTTTGCCCTGCATTAGGGATTCAAGCTGTTTTGCATAGAGACCAAGCTTTTCTTGAGTCAATCGGATGTTTTGATGCTTCCTAGTTGGGTCATGTTTTAAGAGCGATGGGTTTTTGAACAATAGAAAAGCAAGGAAGTAAATAAAGGGAAGGTAGATTACTGGCCCAAGCAAATAAGGGGTTAAACCCAGAATATAGTTGGAGAAATATAAAAATTGAAACAAGACCGTTCCAAGAATCAAGGTTGTTATCCAGATTGCGGAAGTCTTATCCATAGGAGACTTATGCTTTTTTGATAAAAATCGAATACCTAAGAGACCCAATGTCATAAAACCATAGGCAACTTGATGAAAAAGAAGAAGGGAATACCCACCAGAATACCAAAAATTTGATAAGGTCAAAGAGGATACAAAAAGCAGCAGAAGGGCACTGGGAATAAAATGTAAAATAGTATAGGAGGACCATTTCTTTGGAAATAGAAAATACAAACTGTAAAGAAGTAAAGCTGGCCCTGAAATGGAATGCGCCAGAAAACCTAAATTAATTAGCCACATAGGAGTGAAATCTAAATATACCCAAAGAATGGACTTGGTCAATCGTAATGCCACCGATAGAAAAAGTATACAAAGCAAAAGGTTCCTAAAGTCCTTTTTCCGCACGTAGAAGCTATAAAAAGCCATTAAAAAACTTTGGGTTGCCCCAATTCCAGCTATGAAAATCTCAAGTTCTTTGTTTAGTCGTACGGTTCGCATCAACTAAATATAACCAGAATTTGCATAAAATTTATGGATATAAGATAACCTTAACAGCAAATGGCTTTTGTAACAAAATTGATATAAAATCAAATCTTAAAAGAACAGAGTCTTTTCAGATAACATTGTTATTTTTGTAGTTATTATTGAAATCAAAACATTATCCCTAAGAAATAGATATGAATCAATATGATGTGGCCGTTATTGGCTCTGGACCTGGAGGCTATGTGGCGGCAATTCGCTGTGCACAATTAGGAATGAAAACTGCAATTATAGAAAAGTATAGCACTTTAGGAGGCACTTGCCTCAATGTTGGGTGCATCCCTTCCAAGGCACTTTTAGATTCATCACATCATTATGAAGATGCCATAAAACATTTTGAAGAGCATGGAATTGATATTCCCGGTGAAGTCAAAGTGAATTTAAAACAAATGATTGCCAGAAAGCAAGGTGTGGTTGACCAAACCACCAAAGGCATTCAATTTTTGATGGATAAAAACCAGATAGATGTCTATGAAGGTGTTGGCAGTTTTAAGGATGCTACGCACATTGATGTGGATAAGGTGGATGGTAAGAAGGAGACCATAGAAACAAAACATACAATAATAGCAACAGGTTCCAAACCATCAACACTTCCTTTTATTAAGATTGATAAGGAACGTATTATCACTTCAACAGAAGCTTTGGAGCTCAAAGAGATCCCAAAACACATGATTGTGATTGGAGGGGGTGTTATTGGCTTGGAATTGGGTCAGGTTTATAAGAGACTTGGTGCTGAAGTTACCGTTGTTGAATTCATGGACCGTATAATTCCAGGAATGGATGGAGCGCTTTCCAAAGAATTGATGAAGGCGATGAAAAAGCAGAAGGTCAAGTTCAACCTATCCCATAAGGTGAAGTCTGTTGAACGAAAAGGAAATGAGATTGTGGTAAAAGCTGATGATAAAAAAGGGCAAGAGGTTACCTTTACTGGAGATTATTGTCTGGTTTCCGTAGGAAGAAGACCTTATACGGATGGATTGAATGCTGAGGCAGCTGGAGTAAAATTGGATGACAGGGGTAGAGTAGAGGTCAATGACCATTTACAGACCAATGTTTCCAATATTTATGCAATTGGTGACGTGGTTCGAGGAGCTATGTTGGCCCATAAAGCAGAAGAAGAAGGAACCATGGTTGCTGAATTGATTGCAGGACAAAAACCACACATCAATTATAATTTAATTCCTGGTGTTGTTTACACATGGCCAGAAGTTGCTGCTGTCGGCAAAACAGAAGAAGAACTAAAAGAGGCCGGAGTTGCATATAAATCAGGACAATTTCCTATGCGCGCTTTAGGACGTGCAAGAGCTAGTATGGATATTGATGGCTTTGTGAAAATACTTGCAGATAAAACCACTGATGAGGTCCTTGGAGTCCATATGATCGGCGCTCGCTGTGCTGATTTAATCACTGAGGGGGTCACAGCTATGGAATTTAGGGCATCAGCAGAAGATATTGCACGTATGAGCCATGCGCATCCAACCTATGCCGAAGCTGTAAAAGAAGCAGCCTTGGCTGCTACAGAAGATAGGGCAATACACATCTAGAAATAGGTTTTCAATGAAGATTAGAGATAAGTCAGGAGTAACGGAATATCTTGCCAGTGCTGAAAGGTATGAAACCATGCAATACAACCGAACCGGTAAAAGTGGGGTACTCTTACCAGCGTTGTCAATAGGATTATGGCATAATTTCGGCTTTGTGGATAGCCTTCAGAATGGGAGGGATATTTTACGTTGTGCATTTGATTTGGGAATCACCCATTTTGATCTTGCCAATAATTATGGCCCTCCATATGGTTCTGCAGAGGAAAATTTTGGAACAATCTTCAAAAAGGATTTTAAACCCTACAGGGACGAACTGTTCATTGCTTCAAAAGCAGGTTTTGATATGTGGCCTGGGCCTTATGGGAACCATGGTTCAAGGAAATATCTTATTTCCAGTCTTGATCAAAGCCTAAAACGAATGGGATTGGATTATGTCGATATATTTTACCACCATAGACCAGACCCAGAAACGCCACTTGAAGAGACCATGATTGCATTATCAGATATTGTGCGCCAAGGAAAAGCTTTGTATGTGGGCATTTCAAACTACAAACCCAAAGAAACAGCAGAAGCAGCAAAGCTACTTCGAGAATTAAAAACACCATTTATATTGCACCAAGCCAGGTATTCTATTTTTGACCGATGGGTTGAAGATGGTTTATTGGATACTTTGGAGGAAGAGGGAGTGGGCTGTATTGCTTTTTCTCCTTTGGCACAAGGTATGCTCACAAATAAATATGTAAATGGCATTCCTGATAATTCGAGAGCGGCAAGGAACCTCACTTATTTGGAAAAAGAGCAGGTAGAGGCCAACTTAAAAAGAATACAAAGTTTGGCGAAAATAGCCGATGCAAGAGGTCAAAAACTTTCTCAAATGGCCATTGCCTGGCTATTGAGCAGACCGGCGGTTGCATCTGTTCTTATTGGAGCAAGTTCTGCTGATCAATTAAGGGAAAATGTAGGTGCTTTGGAGCAATTACACTTTTCTGATGAAGAATTAAAACTGATTGACAGTAACTAAACTAGTTTTTTATCAATCCAAAAAGTCTGGTAAGGAAAAGCTTGGCTTTTAGCAATAATTCTTTCAGAATGGGTTTGCTTACTGCCAATAAATTAAGACTTTTAGTCTTGATATATTCTCTGCCCCAAGCAATATTACCTTTAATTTCCGATTCATATTTGTTGTATCTCAGGGCTAAAAACGTACAAGTGAACATAAATGCCAATGCTCCCGGAATTACAACAGAAGGTGTTAATATGTGATTAAAGAACCGATACAATCCCAATCCAGTGAAACTTCCATACAGAATTACAAAATGGATCACATAAATGGACAGTGTACTGGCGCCAATACTCAGTACAGTCTTGTTGGTCATAAATTTTCGAAGCAGCATAAAAATTGCGAAGACGAAGAAGACATCACCCAGACGGATAAACAAATAATTATTAAAGAAGATATCTGCAAAAAGCTGAATTTTCGTCAACCTATGTATATACAAAAAGGCATCCGAAGACGCGAAAATCAATAAAGACCCTAAAACTAACGCCAAGCTTATAGCAACTTCGTACAGATATTTAAAGTTTTTGAATCTATTGAATAAGATAGATATGAACCCTCCCATTGTGGCATAGCCCAACCATGGAATTATGGTAAATACGGAACCATTTGCTTTGGTAAAGTAATTTGCTATTGCATTGGGCAAAAATGAAAATGTCCATTGCTTATAGGCTGGTTCAAACAAAAATAACACGATAGTGATTCCTAAGAGCAGTGTTGGAAAGAGATATTTTTTTCTCTCAATGGTAAAGAGATAAACCCCAATCAAGGCTAAAATGGAAAGTCCAATACAATGCAGTACATCAACCAAGTAAAACGAGTCATAAATCTCACCACTAAGAATTCCAAAAAGATTCATTCGCAGCAGGTAGCCTATCAAAAGCAACTGTAATCCGCGGCGGATTCCTTTTTTTACCCTTGGGTTGTCAAAACCTTTTTGAGGTACTTTTATTAAAAGATATGTAAAAATAAATCCTGAAACCGTAAAGAAAACGGGAGCGGTAATGCCTCTAAAATAAAGCCAAATGGAAAAAACCATATTTTCCCTATCTCTAAAAACAGGGTCTAAAAGCCCATCAATGAAATGTCCCTGAAGCATCATTAAGATGGCCCAGGCACGCATTGCATCTATGAAAAATAATCTGTTGGCTTTGGTTTGCATATGCAAATAATTACCCTATATACTTGCTTAACAACAAGTTTGGATGTTTTGCAGTGCGAAATTAGGCAAAATACTCGCATGTAATGTACAATTGCGGTATTTTAGCAAAACAATCAAGATTTTACACATATGGCTGCAATTTTGGCACTGGCGGGAAGCAATTCTTCAACTTCCATCAATTTCAAATTAGTACAATTTACAACCTCATTGATAGATGGACATCAAATACAACAGTTGAACATGACATATTATCCTTTTCCCATGTACAGTGCCGATGATGAAAAACAGAAAGGATACTCCAATTCATTGATAGAACTTAAGAACGATTTTCAAAAAGCAGATGGGGTAATACTTTCTGTAAACGAGCACAATGGTAATCCATCGGCTTATTTCAAAAATGTATTGGATTGGCTGTCTAGATTGGAACGAAAGTTTTTACAGGATAAAAAAGTACTGTTAATGTCTACTTCCGGAGGAAAAAGAGGTGGTATAGGGTCACTAGGAGTAGTGCAGGATATGTTGCCCAGGTTTGGAGCCGATATAATAAGCACATTTTCATTGCCATCTTTCAGTGAAAACTTTGGACCAGAGGGAATTACCAATGACGAATTAAAAAATCAGCATAAAGTGGCTTTGGATGCTTTTCTGAAAACATTAAAGTAAAAATCTATTGCGCAAGCATCTTTCATTTACAATTTCTTCCCCTTTAAAATTTAAAGAAGCTTTATTAGAGTGGTCAAAAAAAAATCAGAAAATTGTCTGGTTGGATAGCAATGGACATTCTGATGAGTACGGTTCTTTTGATGCTGTTTTGGCAATTTCCGAACAGACCGATAAGTCTAGAATAGGTTTAAAAAACATCGATGAAATAAATGATTTTATAGATAAAAAGAATGATTGGTTGTTCGGATATTTTACTTATGATGTTAAAAATGAATTGGAAGACTTGGTGTCTAACAACTACGATGGTCTTGGGTTTCCTAAAATTCACTTCTTTCAACCTGAGAAGATTATCGCCCTAAAAGGCAATCAAGTCAATTTTCTCTACCTTGATGATTATGCCCAGGAAATTGAAGGAGATTATACGCAAATAGAAGCAATAAAGAAATCCCAGAAAGTCGAAAAAGAACAGAAACAATCCGTACACATAAAATTACGCATCCACAAAGACGCTTATTTTGAAAAGCTTGACAAGCTATTAAGCCATATTCATCGCGGAGATGTTTATGAAGCAAATTTCTGTCAGGAATTTTATTCAGAAGGCACAAGTATTGATGCTTTATACACGTACAAGAATTTAAACACGATTTCAAAACCGCCTTTTGCCTCCTTTATGCGATTGGATGATAAATATTTAATGTGCGGGTCACCAGAACGTTATTTAAAAAGAAATGGCCAAACCGTTGTTTCACAACCCATTAAAGGAACAGCAGCTCGCGGATTAAATGAGGTTGAAGATAAAAAGCTCAAAATTCAGCTAGGAAATGACGAGAAGGAACGAACGGAAAATATCATGATTACAGATTTAGTACGAAACGATCTTTCCAAGAGTGCATTAAAAGGTAGTGTTGAAGTGAAGGAATTTTGCAAGGTGTATACTTTTGAACAAGTGCATCAGATGATTTCAACAATAGTTTCCAAAGTTCCAAAAGATAAAAATCCGGTAGAGTTGATCCAGGAAACTTTCCCTATGGGAAGTATGACAGGAGCCCCCAAAATTTCTGCAATGAAAATTATTGAAGAACTAGAGGAAACAAAACGGGGATTGTATAGTGGCACTGTTGGGTATTTTGACCCAAATGGGAATTTCGATTTTAATGTAGTCATTCGCAGTATTCTATATAATGCCACTAAAAAGTATGTTTCTTTTTCCGTAGGAAGTGCTATAACCGCCAAGTCAAACCCTGAAAAGGAATATCAAGAATGTTTGCTTAAAGCAAAGGCAATGCGTAGCGTATTGGAAGGGAGCTGAAGTTTATTGTTAATTTTACACTATGTTGACGCAATTCATAGCTCATATTAAAACTGGTTTTCCCTTCTTAAAGGAGAAGCGGTTGCTATTGGCTTGTAGTGGGGGAGTGGATAGTGTTGTGTTGGCACATTTATGCATTAAACTGGGGTTGAATATTACATTGGCACATTGCAATTTTAACCTTAGAGGATTAGAAAGTGACGAAAATGAATTGTTTGTCCGAGAGCTGGCCAAGCAATTAAATATAGCTATCCTGGTAAAATCCTTTCACACAAAAGAGTATGTCCAAACCCATAAGGGTTCGGTGCAGATGGCAGCGAGGGAACTACGCTATCAATGGTTTCACGAAATTATGGATGCTGAAGGTTTTGATTTTGTGTTGACGGCACATCATGCAGACGATAGTTTGGAAACATTTGTAATAAATCTTTCAAGAGGGACGGGTATTGATGGTTTATCTGGAATTCCAGCTCAAAACGGACGTGTGTTTAGGCCACTTTTGAATTTTTCTCGAAATGAAATCCTAGAATTTGCAAAAGCAGAGCATATTAAATGGAGAGAGGATAGTAGCAATGCAGAAAATAAATATTTGCGGAATAAAATCCGTCATGAAATTGTGCCCAAATTAAAAGAACTGCACCCAACATTTTTGGAGAATTTTAAAAAGACACAAGAGCATTTAATTCAAACTAATGCCCTAGTTCAGAATCATATCAATGAGCTCAAGGAGAAGTTATTTGTGCAGGAGGTAGGCCATTACAGAATACGTATAGAAGATTTAGCGGAATTGCATCCTATTGAACCTTATCTATATCAACTTTTTAATGAATTTGGATTTACCGAATGGGAGGATGTTAAAGGACTTTTAACCGCTATGAGCGGCAAAAAAGTAGAATCAAAAACCCATAGCCTTATTAAAGACAGAGAACATTTACTGCTTTCCAAAAAGGAGACTAAGAAAAAAACGGTCTTTGTGATTTCAGAAGATGATAACCATATTATAAATCCAGTCCAATTAAAGATTGAAACCGTAAAAACCTTGCAAAATCCCTTGCAAAATGTAATTTATATAGATAAGGAAAAGTTAAACTATCCGTTACTATTAAGGAATTGGGAAAAAGGCGACTATTTTTATCCCTTTGGTATGCAAGGAAAAAAGAAACTGTCAAAATTCTTTAAAGATGAAAAGACAGATGTCCTGTCCAAGGAAAAACAATGGCTGTTATGTTCGGGAAATAACATTGTTTGGGTTGTTGGTAAAAGATTGGATGAGCGTTTTAAGGTTGATGAATTAACAAAAAGTATTATAAAAATTACACTTTCTGTATGAGGTTTTTGTTTCTATTCTTGGGATTGTTTTTTGCCAATTTGACTAGTCAAGGGCAAACTGGGGATAACCCAGCGCTATGGTCACATGAAGTAAAGAAGCTATCGGATTCAGAATATGATCTAGTATTTCAAGGAGAAATTTTAGAAGGTTGGCATGTCTATTCCCAATATACGGCAGAAGGCGGCTCACTTCCTAGTGAGTTTACATTTGAAGGAGCTGGTGAGGACTACGAATTGGTCGGAAAAACCACTGAGAGCAAAACCATAACAGAATTTAGTGACGTTTTCGAGGTTGATGAAACCTTTTTCAAGAAAGAAGCCATTTTTACACAACGGATTAAGCTCTTAAAATCAAATGTTACCCAGGTTTCGGTCAATTTATTCTATCAGATATGTAAGGAGGTCTGTATCCCAAAAGATGAATTATTCCAGATTTCACTGGATGGGAGCGATTTCGTAAGCCAGGAAAAGAATCTGGACGAACGTAGCCTTGCGCTGGGCACATCATTAAAGTTGGATTTAAAAAACAAAGCACTTTTAAATCAGGGCACTTTGCAAGGAGAACAGGGTAAATCTAACCTATGGATGGTATTTGGTTTAGGATTTTTAGGAGGTCTAATCGCATTGTTGACCCCCTGCGTTTTTCCAATGATACCCCTTACCGTTTCTTTTTTTACAAAACAGTCCCAACAAAAATCAAAAGGTATCGCAAATGCCATTTTATATGGATTCTTTATTGTGCTGATTTATTTTTTATTGAGCCTGCCATTTCATTTGTTTGATTCCATAGACTCCCAAATTCTAAATACGATTGCAACCAACATTTGGTTGAATGTCTTTTTCTTCATCATTTTTGTGTTTTTTGCCTTCTCATTTTTTGGATATTACGAGTTGACATTGCCCAGTTCCTGGGCCAACAAAATGGACGCGGCTTCTTCCAAGGTAGGAGGTGGAATGGGAATATTTTTTATGGCATTGACCCTTGCCATAGTTTCATTTTCATGTACCGGACCAATTTTGGGAGGACTTTTGGGAAGCACCACCTTGGCTGATGGAAACGTGGCAACGAACCTATCGGCCGGAATGGTTGGTTTTGGTTTGGCCTTGGCCTTGCCTTTCGCATTATTTGCCCTTTTCCCAGCTTGGTTAAATTCTTTGCCAAAATCAGGTGGATGGATGACCACTGTAAAAGTGGTGTTGGGATTTTTAGAGTTGGCACTTGCATTTAAATTTCTTTCTAATGCTGATTTAGTAGGAAATTGGGGGATTTTTAAGAGAGAAATATTTTTAGGGATTTGGATAGTACTTTTTGTACTATTGGCACTGTACCTTTTTGGAATATTTAGATTTCCACATGACGGTCCAAAACAAAAAATTTCCCTGACTCGAAAACTCATTGGATTGGTTAGCATTGTTTTTTCCGTATACCTTGTATTGGGTCTATTTACTGTTACAAACCTTAAACTACTTAGTGGTTTTCCTCCTCCTGATTTCTATAGTATAACAGAAACAGAAAGTGACTGTCCGTTAGGTTTGGATTGTTTTAAGGATTTTGAAGAAGGGGTCGCTTACGCACAGGAAGTAAATAAACCTATTTTGTTGGATTTCACAGGGTGGGCCTGTGTGAATTGCCGAAAAATGGAAGAAAATGTATGGAGCGATGCAAGCATCTATCCAATCCTAAAGGATGAATACGTATTGATTTCATTATATGTTGATGATAGAAAAGAGCTTCCGGAAGAAGAAAAGTTTGATTTTAAATACGATTCTGGAAGAATTAAGACTATTGAAACCATAGGACAAAAATGGGGCACTTTCCAAACCATAAACTTCAATGCTGCATCCCAGCCGTATTATGTGCTGCTCTCTCCAAACCTCGAAATCTTGAACAAATCTGTGCAATATGTTGATGCAGATGTCTATGAAAAGTGGTTGAAATCTGGTTTGGAAAAGTATCAGCTTTCCATGAACAAATAATTTTCTGTTTTTCAGGGAATTTTCCCTTTTTAGAAAAAATAGTACCTTAGTTAGACTAATAACTCAATCAAAAAACCCCAGTGAAAAAATTAAAAAAAGTACTTCTCGTACTTATTAGTACCCTATGCCTTGTTGTCATTGGTCTGCTGATATTCATAAATTCCCTTAAGCCAGATTACAACGGAAAAAAGACATTATCAGGAATACAAACCGAGGTCAACGTATTTTACGACGCCTACGGAATCCCTCATATATATGCTAACAATAAAGAAGATGCTTTCCAAAGCTTGGGATATGTCCATGCCCAAGATCGTCTATGGCAAATGGAATTGTTAAGGAGAATAGCAAAAGGAGGACTTTCCGAAGTTTTTGGCAAAGATTTAGTAGGAACGGACAAGTTTTTTCTTTCTCTTGGAATAGATGATTATACAACGGAAACGGTTTCCAACTTGGATATGGAAAGCGAAATGGTAACGCTCTCAAATGCTTATCTAGACGGAATTAATCAGTTTATAGCAGAAGGCCCAACCCCAGTGGAATTTTATCTTACTGGCTTGGAAAAAGAACCATTTTCCATCGAAGATGTATACAACACTATGGGTTATATGGCCTTTAGTTTTGCAATGGCCCATAAAACAGACCCGTTGTTGACCAACCTTAGAAATCAGCTCGGGGATGAATATGTAAATGAATTGGCAATAGAGTCAGATACATCAACCCTTTGGATCAAGAATTTCAAAAAAACCGTTTCAGATTCCCTAAAAACGAACATCACGGCGAACGTTACCAGTGTTATGGAAAAACTCCCTGTACCAAAGTTTGTTGGAAGCAATAGCTGGGTGCTATCACCAGAGAAAACCAAAAATGGCAAGGTTATATTCGCAAACGATCCCCATATAGAATTTGCTCAACCTTCTGTTTGGTATGAAGCCCATGTCATAACCCCGGAATATGAAAAATACGGATACCACTTGGCGGGGGTCCCATTTCCCATTCTTGCCCACGATAGAAATCTGGCATTTGGATTGACAATGTTTGAGAATGACGATATTGATTTTTATTTTGAAGAAACCCATCCATCGGACAGTACAAAATATAAAACCGAATCTGGTTGGAAAAATTATGAGTATGTAACAAAAAACATTAAGGTAAAGGATGGGGAAACTACTATTTTCAAATACAAGAAAACAAGGCATGGCCCAGTGCTTAACAATATAGCCGATCAAATTAAGGGAGAAACACCGATTTCGATGTCTTGGATCTACACACAAGTGGACAATGAGATAATGAAAGGTTTATATGGTATGTGCACGGCCAAGGATATTGATGAGTTTAAGAAAGCCCTACCCAAAATACATGCCCCGGGCTTAAATATAATGTATGGGGATGCCAAGGGTAATGTAGCCTGGTGGGCAACTGCAAAATTGTATCAGATGCCAGATAGTGTATCTACCAAATTTGTGCTAAATGGAGCTTCTGGTGAGGAAGAACGTTTAGATTATTTGGATTTTTCAGAGAACCCAAGCGCCATAAACCCTCCATGGAATTATGTATACTCGGCTAACAACCAACCTGATTCCATTTCTGGAATGGTTTATCCTGGCTACTACCTCCCAGAAAACAGAGCTGTTAGGATTGTAGAGCTGTTAAGCTCAAAAGATGATTGGGACCTGGAATCCACTTCTAAAATGACACTTGACATTACTTCTCCCATTAATCCAAAAATGGTGTCCGAATTGATAAAACTCTTGGATATCACCCCTTTATCAAATGACCAATTGGTACAATTAGACGCACTTAAAAATTGGGATGGAACGTATACTTTGGAAAGCACAAGTGCCCTACTTTATCATAGATGCGAATATTATGTGCTTAAAAACACTTTTGAAGACGAAATGGGTACAGAACAATTTAATCAGTTCTTGGCAACGCATTTATTCAAACGTCACATTGCCTTTGGCACTCGAAAGGAAAAAGGAATATGGTGGGATAATATTACAACTAAGGATAAAGTTGAAACCAGGGATGAAATCGCATTAAAATCATTTGCGGATGCATGGAAATCATTGGTTGCTGATTTTGGTCCAGACCCAAGTGAATGGACCTGGGATAAAGCCCATACATTGGAACACCCACATCCTATTGGTCAAGTGGAATCCTTGCGTAAATTTTTTAATGTAGGCCCATACCCGGTAGAGGGTACACAAGAAGTAATCAACAATATGAGCTTTAAATATGATAGTACAGGTCTCTATCGTGTAAGTTCTGGACCATCTACGCGTCGTATAATTGATTTTTCAGACGTGGAAAACAGTATAAGCATCTTGCCAACAGGACAATCAGGAAACCCCCTGAGCAAATACTATAAGGATCAAGCGGAACTTTTTGTAAATGGAGAATTTAGAAAAATGATGATGAACAAGGAGGAGATCGAGGAGACCGCAGCCTCATTACTTGTTTTTAAACCCTCAAAGGAGTAAGCCATTTCAAACTTCTCATTTTAAAACACTACTTATTATTAATCAAGTAGTTAATCTTAAGAAATAATTTAATTTAAAAATATTCCGCTGGTTATACTGCTTTATTATTTTTAAATATATATTTTAGTATTGATAGCTATTTTTTTGAATTTAAATGTTTTGCTTTGGACTGTTCCAAAAAAACTTTCATTAATAGCTATTTTCAACTGTTTTCTTTCCTAGTTGGGTTCCTGCTCAATTTTGTTTTATGTCATGGTCAAATCTCTGAGAAGGAGAGGGACTACTACTTATTGTTTGATGATTTTATCGGAGTCGATAACACTAACTTATATCAAGGAGTTCTATATGTTAAAGAGTATAGAACCATCAACGAAAACACCCAGTTTTTTAGAAGTGATGATTTCCTCAGTGGTTCTATAGATTACAATGGACAGATGTATTTTGACCTTGATCTAAAGTATGACGTCTATAACGATGAATTATTGCTGAAAATAATTCAGAAAGCAGGCGGAGGAACAATTAAACTGTTCAAAGAAAACATTGAAAGTTTTGAAATAGAAGGAAGGGTATTTGAACAAATTTATGCAGAAAGTTTACCGACAGGATTCTATGAAGTTTTGGTGAAAAACGCATTTTTCACACTTTATGCAAAGCGGGTAAAAAAGAAATTTGAAAGAAAAGATACATTCATTTTTGATGAGTTTTTAGATGGACGAAGTGAATATGTCTTATGCTACACTAACAAGTATGTTTTACTAAAATCTAAAAAAAGCATAACAGGTCTATTTCCAGAATTTAAAAATGATATTAATGAATATTATAGAAAGGTAAATTGGCGTACCAAAACGGATACTGATGGGTTTCATATTGGCCTTATGAAGCGTATAGAAATACAATTGTCCAATACGAAAAAACCATTGGTGAAATGAAAAGAATCCTAGTGAGCCTCATGCTTTTAGCAAGCATGCAATATGTACATTCCCAAGTGGAGATTCCAAAGATTTCGGTGTCTTTCAACGATACAGATTTAAAAGAGGCACTTTCTGCTATTGAAGAGAAAACAGAATACAGTTTTTTCTATATCGAATCATGGTTAAAAGGGGTAAAGGTTTCCGGAGAATATACAGATTTAAGAATTGATGAAGTCCTGGAAGAATTATTCAAGAATACGGCATTCAATTTCCACATCATGGACGAACAAAGAATATTTCTACTGCAGAATAACCAAATATACAATTCCTTGCCGAAGGTTTTTTTTGGAAAAGAAGAAGAGCTGACCGACTCCGAAATTGAGTTTGAAGAATTAGAAAATTTAGCTCCTTTGTTTGTGGAAACAGATGAGAATGACATAAACAAAGAATTAAAAGTTGTTAAAATTGGAAAAGAAAATAAGAGCAATCGAAGAAGGACATTTACACTGACTGGAAAAGCTGTTAATGCTAAAGGGCAGCCTATCCCAGATTTAGCTATTATTCTTCAAGGAAAAGATGTTGGTACATCTACTAATGTAAATGGAAATTATAGCATTGACCTTCCTGCAGGTGAAAACATTTTAGAAACCAAAGGACTTGGTATTCAAGGTTCAAGAACCAAAATTATTCTGTATAATGATGGTGTTTTTAATTTTCAACTGAATGAAAGTCTAGAGGTATTGGACGAGGTTATTGTAGAGGCAAATAGAGATAGAAATGTAGAAACGGCATTGACGGGGGTAACCTTGATTGAAGTTGAGAAAATAAAGAACATTCCTTTGGTACTGGGGGAAAGGGATGTATTGAAAGCAGCAGTTACTTTACCTGGTATTACCACTGCTGGTGAGGGGGCCGCAGGTTATAATGTAAGAGGAGGGAGAGCAGACCAAAATCTAATCTTATTGGATGATGGGGTTATTTACAATCCATCTCATTTTTTTGGCATTTTTTCTGCAATTAACCCATATAGTACAGGGTTGGCGGAGATTTACAAAGGAAATATTCCTGCGGAATTTGGAGGAAGGCTTTCCTCGGTCTTTGATATTACCACCAAAGATGGAAACACACAAAAATTTGCAGGAGAGGCTTCCATAGGACCGGTAACAAGCAATATTGTACTTGAAACCCCTATACTAAAAGATAAATCGGCATTGCTTATTGGTGGCAGGGGTACTTATTCAGATTGGATATTACGCGCATTGGATGATGAGCAACTGAGTAATAGTACAGCCTCATTTTTCGACCTCATCGCTAAGTACAACCATACCATAAATGACAATAACGAAATAAAAGCTACGGGCTATTTTAGTCGAGATGCCTTTAGCATTACATCAGATTCCATATTTGATTACAGCAATAGATTGGTTTCATTGAAATGGGACCATAAGTTTAATGAAAAGAACACAGGAAGTCTCATACTTTCCAATAGCGAATATAAATTTGGGATTGAGTTTGATGGTGAATCCAACGATGATTTTGATTTAGGGTATAAAAACAACGAAACCGAGATTAAGATTAAGATAAAATACCTTCATAGTGATAAACACAAATTTGATTATGGTTTATCCAGTAAGCTTTATGTTGTAAACCCTGGAGAAATTGCCCCGCTAACTTCAGATTCTGATGTTTCAACTTTGACCCTGGCTGAAGAAAAAGGTCTGGAGTCTGCTATTTTTTTATCTGACAGGTATAAAGTAAGCGATAAGTTGTTAGTGGATATGGGCCTCAGGTATTCCTTTTATGCTGCGCTTGGTGCTTCAGCACAGCGGATTTATGAAGACAACGCACCTCGAAGTAGCGCCACTTTAACAGAAATAGAGGAATTTGATAAAAACGAAGTAATAGAAACATTTGGAGGTCCGGAAGTACGGCTTTCCGCAAGGTATTTCATCAAGCCTGACTTTTCAGTGAAAGCAAGCCTTAATAATGCTTTTCAGTACATTCATACGTTATCCAATAATACCACGGCATCTCCAACAGATACATGGAAATTATCCGATTTAAACATCAAGCCCCAAGAAGCATATCAAGCTTCTTTAGGTTTTTATAAAAACTTAGAAGGTAATAAGTATGAACTAAGCATTGAAGGTTATTATAAACAGCAAAGAAATTTGTTGGACTATAAGGTTGGGGCCCAACTACTGCTTAATCAAGCTATTGAGACAGAGGTGTTACAAGGAGATGGAAAAGCCTATGGGGTCGAATTCTTACTAAAGAAAAACGAAGGAAGGCTAAACGGTTGGTTGGGTTATACATACTCAAGATCATTTGTGAAATTGGATAGTGAATTCAATGAAGAAGTAGTGAACAACGGTGATTTTTTTCCATCAAATTATGATAAACCACACGATATAAGTGTCGTGGCCAACTACAAGTTTACCAAGAGGTTTAGTGCATCGGCCAATTTTGTATGCCAAACAGGAAGACCTGTAACTTTTCCCATAGGAAGCTTTACGTTCAATAATTCTGAGTTTGTGTTATATAGTGACCGGAATAAGTTCAGAATTCCAGACTACTATCGATTGGATTTGAGTTTTAATGTAGAGGGAAATCATAAAATAAAGAAGTTTGCCCATAGTTTTTGGAGTTTTTCCATCTATAACGTATTGGGAAGAAATAACCCGTATTCAGTATTCTTTGTTACAGAAGATGGAGGGATAAAGGCCTTTCAAAGTTCTATTTTCTCCATACCGGTGCCCACAATAACATATAATTTCAAATTTTGAACATGCTAGAGATAAAAGTTGGAAGCATACTATTTGAAAAAAATCTTTTTTTTTCTGCACTGCTTATTTTTTTGATGAATAGCTGTATTGAACCTTTTGATACGGAATTTGTCGGCTTTGAAAGTGTTTTGGTAATTGAAGCCACCATTACCAATGAAACAAAGCAACAAAAAGTTTATTTGACCCGGACTTTTGAGTTTGAGGTCGATAACACTACAGCAGTTAGAAATGCAAGTGTTGAAGTGACCGATGATACCGGTAGTACCTTTACTTTTCTTGAATCCGAACCGGGTATCTATGTTTCGGTTGATACATTTTCGGCATTACCGGACAGAAACTATAAACTTTCCATTAGTACACAAGATGGAAAATCGTATGGTTCAAGTGAAATGCAATTAACACAGGCAACCCAACTGGATAACATTACGGCCAGAAGAATTACAAATGACGATGGTATTGACGGTATTGCAATTTTGGCGGACAGCTTTGATCCTACTGGTAGTTCTGTAAACTACCGCTATGATTACGAAGAAACCTATAAAATAATTGCTCCCAAATGGTCGGCGATAGATTTGGAAGGAGACCCAGCCGGAGGTTGTGGGCTTGTTAAAATAAGAAATGTACGGGATGAACAAATATGTTACAACACGGATTTTTCCAATGAAATTATATTGACCAACACAGGCGATTTAGCAGAAGATCGGGTAGCGGAATTTGTGGTTCGCTTTATCAATAGGGACAATTATATCATATCCCATCGATATTCAATTCTTGTTCGGCAATATATACAATCCAATGAAGCCTATATTTTTTATGATAATTTGAATCAATTTTCCCAGAGTGAAAGTCTTTTTTCGGAAACGCAACCTGGATTTCTAAAAGGCAATATTACATCTGATCAAGATGAAAACGAGAAGGTATTGGGCTTTTTTGATGTCTCATCCATTTCAGAGAAACGTATCTTTTTTGATTATACCGACTTTTATCCAAATGAGCCATTGCCTCCATATGTAGATCCTTGTAATAATAACTCGCCCCCCCTGGTAGATGCACTGGGAGGCTGTCTGCTTCGTCCAATATTTGAAGATAAATCAGCTCGGTATTGGGCAGATAATCCGACACCTGGACCACAAGAAGGCCCTTTTTTTATTGTTAATAGAGTCTGTGGTGATTGCACCTTATTGGGAAAAACAGAAATACCAAGTTTTTGGGTCGAATAACAGAGAAAAAATGGGAAAATTTAAAAACATAGCTAAAATAGTTTTCTTGATAGCAACAACTGTAGTTGCCCAAAGCGGTACGGATAAGCCCAATTTTTCTGAAGCGTTGGAAGTTATTCCCCAAGAAAGTGTTTATGTTCAGTACAACACAGGCTTATTGTTTGCGGGCGAATATTTAAAATACAAGTTGTATAATTTTAATAACGATACAAAAAAGATCAGTGGTTTAAGTAAGATAGCCTATGTGGCTCTTATTGGAAGGGATGGAACCGTAATTGTAAAACAAAAGATACGTTTGAATTTTGGTACCGGCTACGGAGATTTTTTTATACCAACATCAGTTTCTACGGGAAGTTATAAAATTGTGGGATACACGGAATGGATGAAGAATTTTGGAATAAAGCATTTTTTTCAATCCGATATCCATATCATCAACCCTTATCAAACCACACCGAAATCATACCTAAAACAGTCAATAGATTCTTCCCAATCAACCATTCATGAGATTGTGAATGCAAAACATAAAAATGGAATTACATCCTTGAGCCAAGGGAATTTGGTAAAAGTTGAGTTGAATAAAATGGATTTCAAAAAGCGTGAAAAAATAAGTGTTACTATTTCTACTTTAAACGAAATTGCTTCCGGGGGTACTTATGGGATTTCAGTTCGAAAGATTGATTCAATTTGTATGCCGATGTACGCCACCTCTAAAGATTTTTATGCTAATTTTCAGAATGGAAGTACTACAAAAATTCCATTGAAAGATTCAAACATCAATTTGCCCGAACTTAGGGGAGAGATCATTTCAGGAGTTATAAAAGAGAAAAGCTCAGGAAGTCCGGTCAAGAATCAAAAGATATCAATATCCTTACCGGGCAATAATTTTCTATTTAAGATTGCTACTTCTACTGATGAGGGAAAGTTTTGGTTTAACATTAGCGAGGAATATGCAAATATGAGGGCGGCCATCCAGGTACTGTCCGATGATTGGGAGAACTATGAGATTATTATTGATGGCCAACAAATTGATTACGATGGACTGAGTTTCAGTAATTTTTTCATTTCAAAGGAGATAGAGAATTTTATACTGAAAAGAAGTGTTCAGAATCAGATAGAAAATGTATATCGAGAAATTAAAACAGATTCTATCAAGCAAGCAAGTCATAAGGAACCTTTTTACAGGAAGTATACTACGGTATATAACTTAGATGATTTCACTCGGTTTAGTAGCCTACAAGAGACGATTATTGAAGTTGTAAATCAGGTCTCAATTAGAAAATTAAATAACAAAGACCGGGTTTTTGAAATTAGACCTGAAGAAGGACTTACAGATACCAACCTCCAGCCCATGGTTTTTGTAGATGGTCTTTTTATAAAAAGGCACGAAGATTTTATGGATTATAGTGCAAAAAAGATTAAGACCATAAGCTTTTCGCGGGGTAAGTACTTTTTAGGGACGCAACTATTCCAAGGTGTGATTTCTTTTGAAACAATAGAAGGTGATTTTTATAATGATTTTCATGCCCCATATATCATAGACGTAGACTTGTTTAAGCCACTACCCCAAAAAGAATATCATGCTCAAGACTATTCAGGGAATAAATTGCAAAAGCGAATACCAGATTTTAGATATCAATTACTTTGGGAGCCAAATCTAGATTTGTCAGATGAAGACAAAGAGCTTGTTTTTTATGCTTCTGATGTTGTAGGAGATTATGAGTTGATTCTAGAAGGGTTTACATCAATTGGAAAACCAGTATCCGTCAAAAAGAGTTTTGTTGTTAGATGAGATTAAATATCTTGATGAAAATGTTAACAAGACTTTCTTTTTAAAGGTTTATGCTCATAAAAGTATTTGGTAGCTCCGTCTTTGGGGTAGAGGCCACCACAATTGTTGTAGAGGTAAATGTAGACAAGGGAATAGGATATCATTTGGTCGGCCTTCCCGATAATGCCATAAAAGAAAGTAATTACCGTATTGCCGCGGCACTTCAAAATAACACTTGAGCGGAGTTTTATAAAAACTTGGTCAACTATTTTATCGGGTAAAAATACTTTTAAATTGATAAAAAAATCGCTCAATTAATCTTAAGTCTTCCGTTATAATCTCAACCGATCCAATCATTTCTTGTTTAAAATCAATTTCAATGTTATATGTGGTAATCAGTTTTTTGGGTAAGCTTACATCAATGAGATAGTTTCCATCAACATCAGTAACCATTGATATGTTTTTGATGTTTCCTTCCAAAACCCCAAACTCTGTATATGGGTAATTAGCTAATCTTATCTTTACATCTTGTCCTGGTTTTATTTTACCGGAGTTTTGGGCTGGAGCTTTTATTTTTCCAATGTAGTTTTGGTAGCCTTGAGGTATAATTGTAAAAACTAAATCTCCGGCATTTACAGTTTGGTTTTCATTATTAAAGTTTAATAATGAGACTTGTCCCGAAATCGAAGATTTTAAAGCGTAATGCAACTCCCAATTTTTAATACTTTTTTTAAGCTGATTATAAGATTGAATTGTTTTTTTTAACAAGCTACTTTCATCCCGAGTTTTTTTGAATTCGGTGTTTTTCAAACTGTTCCGTGAAGCATAAATAGTTTCACGCAGCTGGGAGATGGATGCCTCTATATTTTGGAAAGACCTCTGGGCTTGTAGATATTCCAGTTGTTTTTGATCTAGTTCTTGTGCGGATATCGCTCCTTTTTCAAACAATAGTTTAAACCGTTCAAAATCCTTTTGTTTAAGGTTGAGTTCGCTTTTATTCAAAGCCTGTTGAGATACTAGAATATTCAATCTTGTTTTCGCTTCTTGAATAGACAATTTGTTGGTTGAAGATTCATTGGAAAAAGGATCCAAGTCTTTGTTTAGAATGTATTCCGTGTAGCTCTGTTCAAATAAGGCATATTCCGATTCTAAGTCCCCCAAAAAGAGGATAGGAATCTGTTCTATTGGGAAGTAAAAATCTTTATAGTCAATTTTCAAAGTATCCACAATTTGCTTTAGTAAGAGCACATCTTCATAATTGGATGTATTTTCAATGATTCCCAAGAAAGTTCCTTTGGTAACAAAATCATTATTTTTGACCAAGATTGCTTCTAACTGACCACCGCTGGCCGCATATACTTTCTCTGGTGGTAGCGTTGTAGTGATTATTACTTCTGCTTGAATAGTATCTGGATATTTAATGAACCAAGACATTAACAATAATCCAATAAAAAGAATAAAAATTAAGGTATTGCCCCAGCGAATCATCCAATTGGGGACAAAACTTAAAATCTCTTGAACTTCTTCGCTACGTAATTCTATGTTATTCGGCATGTTTTAAAGAGGTGGAAATTTTCACTCCCACCTCGTATTTAACTTTGTTAGACATTTGCATAAATACAGTATCCAAGAGCTCCAGGATAATTTACTTTACAGGCTTTTGGAATTCCTAAATCAGGACAGTCCACAGCTTGATAACAGGGAGCACCAGGATAGCCTCCTTTTATTGATTTCTGTTCAGCTTTGTTAAGAATTTTTGAATTCTCAAGATTCGATAACTTTTTCATTATTAAAAATTTATATTAATAAATACCACGAACAGTTAACGACACTCATGGCTTGTGTCCATCCTTCGCGAAAAATATTTTAATTGCCCAGTTCCAATTGGTTTTTTACTAGGTTGTAGTAATTCTTTTGTTGTTTGGTCAATTCCTTATGAGTTCCTGCTTCTACAATCTTACCATCATCCAAAACCACAATTTGGTTGGCATTTTTCACTGTACTCAATCTATGGGCAATGACCACAACGGTCTTATTTTTAAAAAACTCATCGAGATTTTCCATGATTACTTTTTCATTATTTGCATCTAAGGCTGATGTAGCCTCATCAAAAAACAAGAATCTTGGATTTTTATATACGGCACGAGCAATTAAAAGACGTTGTTTTTGCCCTGTGCTGAGTCCACTGCCTTCCATTCCTATTTTGGTGTTGAACCCCAATGGTAATTCGTCTATGTAGGGTTTTATATTTGCAACCTTTACTGCATGTAATAATTTTTCTTCATCAATAAAATCAGTTCCAACAGCAATATTCTTTGCTATGGTATCATTAAAAATATATCCCTCTTGCATAACCACTCCACAGTGGGAGCGCCATGTTTTTTGAGAAATATTCTTAAGATTGTGATTGCCGATTGCTATTTCCCCTTTTTCTATATTGTAGAAGCCTAAAAGTAACTTCATAAGCGTTGTTTTGCCACTGCCACTTACTCCGACAATAGCAGTTACTTTGTTCGCAGGAATCACCAAATCCAATTTCTTTATAACAGGTTCTAACCCACCAGTATAACGAAATGAAACATTCCGTAAACTGAAATCAGAATCATCTGGAATATTTGTCACTTTTTTATCAGAAGCACTTTCCTCGTCTTTTTTATTATGAATTTCTCCCAGACGGTCTAAGGATATTTTGGCATCCTGTGCATCTCGCAGAAAACTAATTAATTGCATAACAGGTGCATTTAATTGACCAACTATGTAGGTGATGGCCATCATCATGCCCAGGGTAATTTCTCCATCGATTACCAACTTAGCAGCGACTACAGTAATCAATATATTTTTCAGTTCATTAATGAATGAGGAACCTACAGACTGTGTTTGTTCCAAAGCAAGGCTTTTAATGCCAACTTTAAATAACCTTGCTTGGACAAATTCCCAATTCCAACGCATTTGACGTTCTGCATTATGCAATTTAATTTCCTGCATTCCATTAATGAGTTCAATGACTTTACTTTGTTCCTGGCTTACTTCAGAGAAGCGTTTGTAATCCAATGTTTTTCGTCGCTTGAAAAAGAAAAGTACCCATCCAAAATACAGTACGCTTCCCAAAAGAAATATTCCAAAAATCTGCAAACTGTAATACCCGAGAACAACTCCGAAAATAACTAGGTTTACCATTGAAAATAATACGTTAAGGGAAGATGTTGTCAGTATTTTTTCTATTCGTTTATGATCATTTATACGTTGTAATAAATCCCCCGTCATTTTAGAGTCGAAAAATGAAATGGGAAGGTTCATGAGCTTAATAAAGAAATCAGAAATCAATGAAATGTTGATTCGAGTGCTCAAATGCAATAAAATCCATCCTCGTATGACTTCAAGCAAGGTTCTTCCCAAGAAAAGAAATAACTGAGCAAAGAGTATTAAAAAAATGAAATTAATATCTTGGTTTTGAATACCAACGTCCACAATGCTCTGTGTAAGAAAGGGAACTATTAATTGTAATAAACTGCCAGCTAAAAGCCCAATAGATAGTTGTACTATAAATTTTTTATATTTTAAAAGATAGCGTGAGACAAAGGCAAAATCAAATTTCGGGTCTTCCAAATCTTCCAAACTATCGTTATAAAATTTTGGAGTGGGTTCAAGAAGAAGTACAATGCCTTCGTCCGTTTCTTTTGTAGCATTATTTCCTATCCAAAACTTTAAAAACTCCTTTGTTGTATATTGAATTAGCCCATGTGCCGGGTCAGACACGTAGATTATATCCTTTTTAATTTTGTAGACTACTACAAAATGATTTTTGTTCCAATGTACTATGCACGGTAGCGTTGCTTCCAGAAATTTTGAGAAACTAACCCTAATGCCTATAGTGTGAAAACCTATTTGTTCTGCGGCTTCACTTAAACCTAATAGGCTACTTCCTTCCCGAGTTGTCTCTGCTAGATTGCGTAAGCTTTGGATATTGATGATTTTCCCATAATATTTGGATATGATTTTAAGACAAGTAGGGCCACAATCTTTTTGGTCTGCTTGTTTATAGTGTGGGAATTTTTTCATTTGGGATAATTAAAGCATCGACCCACTTTAAAACGGGTCGATACTTTGAGGTTTATTTTCTAGAAACAAAGACAAATAGGATTGCCATCTAGATAGCCTTCAAGTAGGCCACCACCATTTGGACCTGTTCCGCATTGATGTGGGCCTGTTCCACAACATTCCGGATGACCTCCTTGATAGCATTTAGCACCTCCAGTAATAGTTTTTTGCTCATTTCTGTTAAGCATTTTTACACCTTTTAAACTTGCTAACTTTTTCATGATAAATTAATTTAGAATTATACTTTCCTTGAACACTTAAGGACACTCAAGGTTTATGTCCTTTTTTGGAGAAAGTGAATTGTTCAATTCACAATTTTACTCACCAAAAGAGAGTGATCGGTAGTATTGTTATCTGTCCACCATTTCCAAATGTTCTATGTTTTCTAATACAGTATTGGAAAGTTCAGTTAGTTCTTCAATAAAATAAGAGAGGTACTCTCTTTCATATTCCTTGGGGTATTCTTTGCCGTTTACATATAGCGCGGGGGTAAAATTGATTTCATGGTCAAGACACCATTTTTTTTCCATTTCTAACACGTTCAAATGAGAGCCAATCTTTGGTGCTTCCCATTTTTCAATCCATTTCTCTAGATTTGCTTCTTCCGAATAGGCTTCTTGCATGGCACTTTTAAATTGTTCTATTTGAGGAGAATTATATAGTTCTAGAAGTCTTTGTGATATCTTTAAACCAAGATTGTCCTTTTCGGTATGTACACTAAAACGGATAATAATAGAGATGTCCTGAGCATGTTTATTTAAAATCTTTTCTAAATCAAAATGTGCTTTCTTGCAATAGTGGCATTGTGGATTAGTTACCAGAAGTATACTCAATGGGGCATTTCTATTACCTAAAATTATTTCCATCCCATCAATTTCATGAATATCCGTATCTATAGTTTTGTTCTTATTTAGAGCAGATGCAAACAAGTCAAAATTCCTTATGAATTTATAATGGGATATGTAGAGTTTATTTAGTTCCAAACTCCTATTAATAAAGGGCCTAATAAAACTCCAAGCAACGGAAACAAACAGAAAACTGATTAAAAGTGAAAGACTATCCGATAGCTCGAAATTTAGGTTTTGGAAGATATCCATATTAATAAACAAACTAAAGAATTGTAACCAAAGCACCCCGGTTATACCAACACATAATGGACACCATTTTTTAATTACCCTGGATTGATAGTAAATTGAGACTGGGGTAACTAGAATGGATAAAATACTTGGTACTGCTATAATTGATTGTGGTATGGAGTAAGATTGCGTTAAGAGCCAGTAAAGTGTAACTGAGACAAAATAGATTAGACATGCATCACTAAGTTTAACATATTTTGATATTGATGCTCCAGTAGAATTCAAAACAGCATCACAGCTTGAAGATTTATTCGAGCTACATAGCTTTTCTATAGTATTGGATTTATAACCCAAATCATGTTTTACAATAAGGACACTTATGGTCAAACCAATTAATGATAATATGAAGTGAATAGAATTGAAAAACGTAGGCTTCGTAAAAAAGAAAAGACCTATTACTATAATTGCTAAAAGATAATAAGGGATATTTTTTTTTGTGTAAGGACTACTTTCACCTATTTCATTGGAGTCTTTTTTTTCAATGGCTACTACAATACCACTCCAGATAGTCAAAAATTCACTTGTGGCAACATTCTTTTTATCCTTACTGTCAAATAAAAGCTCGATATGTTCTTCTTGTTTTTGGACAAGTATGTATTCTTGAGTTGAAGTGATTGACAAGAATATATCTGGAAGTTCTTTCAACGTTTCAATGTCCTTAGGTACTTCTAATGCAATATTCTCTATTCCAAGATGATTTAACAAACCTGTTACCGAATGCAGGCTGGGATATGAAGGGTGGCTCAGTAATTGAAGTTTTAACTCTTCAGAATTTATTGGATAATTTTGATTAACAAGAAACCTTTTTATTAGAAAATACAAAGCTAAATCCATCTAACATATACTGTTTTTAGGGTTGTTAGTTGTATTGGCTTTGAACTGAATTTGGTAGGCTTGGTATCTAAAGTAAAAGATACACTATTACAATACTAGACAAAACTGATAAAAGGCGAATACAAAAGTAGGAATAAGCTTACTTTTTTGATGAACGGCAAGTAACTCAGGAAAAATGCTCAATAAGTCTTTTTAACTTTTCTTTATTTCGTCTTGAAACCATTAATTTTTCATTATTGGTCAGTACAATAGCTTCTTTTTTACTAATTGATTTTATATAATTTATATTAATCAAAACTGATCTGTTAATTCTAAAAAATCCTTTATCAGACAACAACATGTCATAATATTTGATAGGTTGTGAAACATAGTGTTTTTGTCCAGTTAAATAAAAAAAAGTAAAATTTCCATCTGCTACACATTTTATTATCTCACTAGTCTTTACTGCAACATGTTCACCACCTTTAGGCAAAAATAGTTTGGCGTTAGGATTATAAAATGAATAAGAACCATTTTTGTTATTATTAAAATATTGATTATTGGACAATGTATGTTTTTGAACTTTTGAACCATTAGTTGGGTTTAGCATTAAAGAAATTAAAGACTTTACCGAAACCATGTTAATGTGTCTATTGAATTCACTGGTAAAACATATTTTGCAGTCAAAAACCCGAATTCTTTTTAAAACCTCAAATACGTCACCATCCTTAAGTAAAAAACTCATAAAAATAATATCAGGATTAATTTTTTTTATAAGACTTACTGCATGCTCAATGGTATCGGCATGTTCCAATACTTGTATAGAGGCGAAGGATTCTTCTAAACCCCTTCTTAATGAGTTAAAGGATTCTGACTCTTGTTCAATGATGAGAATCTTCATAAAGTAGGATAAATCTGATTAAAGGGCAAATAAAAATATTAAGTAATTTTGGGTTTTACATTGTTTTGTGAAATAATTATACTTTTATTGTCTTGATTTTTAGATAAAAATAAGAACACTCCATCTTCGTTTCTTACCTCAAAACATTTTGGACTTAAAAAAACTATATGCTCATAAAAGTATTTGGTAGCTCCGTCTTTGGGGTAGAGGCCACCACAATTGTTGTAGAGGTAAATGTAGACAAGGGAATAGGATATCATTTGGTCGGCCTTCCCGATAATGCCATAAAAGAAAGTAATTACCGTATTGCCGCGGCACTTCAAAATAATGGATATCGAATTCCCGGAAAGAAAATCACCATCAATATGGCTCCTGCCGATTTACGAAAGGAAGGTTCTGCTTATGATCTTACCTTAGCGTTGGGAATATTGGCCGCTTCCAATCAAATTAAATCAGAGGACATAGAAAAATACCTGATTATGGGAGAACTTTCCTTGGATGGAAGTCTTCAGCCAATAAAGGGAGCTCTGCCCATTGCCATAAAAGCCCAAGAGGAAGGTTTCAAAGGGTTCATTCTACCAAATCAAAATGCGAAAGAAGCGGCAATAGTTGGGGATTTAGAAGTTTATGGTGTAGAGAACATTGAAGAGGTGATAGCTTTTTTTGATTTAGGAAAGCCACTGGAAAGGACCCATGTGGATACTCGGGCTGAGTTTTATAAGAGGTTGGATTTTCCTGAATTTGATTTTTCTGATGTAAAAGGGCAAGAAAGTATAAAACGCTGTATGGAAATTGCAGCTGCAGGAGGCCATAATATTATCCTGATAGGACCTCCCGGAGCAGGGAAGACAATGCTTGCAAAACGACTGCCCTCAATTTTACCCCCAATGACTTTGAATGAAGCATTGGAAACGACCAAAATACATAGTGTGGTTGGCAAGGTGAAGAATATGGGATTAATGAGTCAAAGGCCTTTTCGCAATCCGCACCATACAATAAGCAGTGCTGCTCTTGTTGGCGGGGGCAGTTATCCCCAACCTGGCGAAATTTCCTTATCGCACAATGGGGTTCTTTTTTTAGACGAACTGCCAGAATTTGAACGTAGGGTTCTTGAAGTCATGCGTCAGCCCATGGAAGATAGGGAAGTGACCATTGCGAGAGCAAAATTTACAGTTACGTATCCAAGCAGCTTTATGTTGGTTGCGAGTATGAATCCAAGCCCTAGCGGTTATTTTAATGACAAAGATGCCCCGGTGAGCACATCTTCAATTGAAATGCAGCGTTATTTAGGAAAGATATCTGGCCCCTTGTTGGATAGGATTGATATACATATTGAAGTAACACCAGTGCCTTTTGAAAAATTATCTGATGATAATAAGGCTGAGAACAGTGTGACAATACGTAAACGGGTGACCAGGGCACGAGATATTCAAACAAAGCGATTCGCACAAATTGAAAATCTACATTACAATGCACAAATGAACACAAAACAGATTAGGGAGTTTTGTATGTTGAATGTTACATCAAAAGAATTATTGAAAAATGCGATGGAACGGCTTAATCTTTCGGCTAGGGCCTATGACCGGATTTTGAAAGTTTCAAGAACGATTGCCGATTTAGAAAGGGCTGATAATATTTCTGGAGACCATATTGCCGAGGCCATTCAATATAGAAGTTTGGATAGGGAAGGATGGTTGGGATAGCACAATCATTTAATTTTAAATTATTTTTTAAGTATTTCATCTTCAATTTCTTAAGTAAAAGAGAAAATTACTATCAAAATGTTTAAAAATAAGTTAATTCCTACATCAAATTGAACTTAAAGAGCTGTTTTAGAGTACTTTTGCGGCCGTTTTAAAAAAATACCCATGCAATGTGTAGAGTTAAACCCAGTTGGAAATTTTGATCCGTGGGAGCAAAAAATGATAGATGAATTGTTTCACCAAGAGATTTCACCATCTTTAGGTGGGCGATTGGTGTTTGAGAACGAGAGCGTCAAACTTTGGGACATTAAGCTAATTCCAGGCGAACGTATTCCATTCAGAAAACATTTCACAAATTTTAGTTGTGTATGTACTACTGGCGGCTTGACCCTCACTCGTTCTGGTAATGGCAAGATATCTATGGTAAAAATAAACCCTGGCGATACCGAATATTTTGAGTTCGAGGGAAAAAACCACATCTATGATTTGGAAAACATTGGTGAGGAATCTATTCTCATCAATATTTTGGAATACAAAAAAAACAACATCGGAAAACAGTTATTGTTTTCCGATTAAATCGCTTTAATATTGGATTTTAGACCGGTAATTATTCCCAAAATATTTTGCACAGTATCATCTAAGTAATACTTAATTGCCAAATGAGGAATTCTAACGGTGGTAAAGCCATTTTTAAAGGAATGCATAGCTTCTTCTAAATCACTGATGGCTTGTTCATGGGTTATCATGTTATAATCCTTGTCAATTTCAATATTGAGTTTTACTCTTGAAATAGCTACATCCACAGATTTTTTTCCATCCCACCATTCTAACATGGGATGGGCGCCGGCTTCTTTCAATGCATAAAACAGTTGAATGGCCTCAACAGGGGTGCCGTTGTCGAGAATAATTTTTTTGATAAGTCGAGTATGTCTCTCACAGAGTTCAACACCTAAAGAATCCATAGATTCTTTATGCTGTTTATACCCGATTGCTTTGTCACAATCCTTGCACGTCATAAGTATTGGTCAAGTTTAGGTCAATTATACGATTTGGGACTATTATAACTTTGACATTTTTAGAATCGTATAAAATGTCGATGTAAAACATCCTATTTTTAGACGAAATGCATTTTTTTAGATGAAATGCATTTTTTGTGGCAAAACACTTACCTTGACTAACCATAAAATAGATGCCTATGTTCAAAAAAATGGGACCAGGAGTACTGATAGCCGCGGCTTTTATAGGCCCCGGTACAATTGCAGCCTGCACTATAGCTGGGGTCACCTTTGGTTATACATTACTTTGGGCTTTACTGCTTTCCATTTTCGCCACTATTGTTTTACAGGAAATGGCAGCGCGTTTGGGAATCATTACCCAAAAAGGATTGGCCGATGTCATTAAATCCGAAATCACTTCAAAATGGATTAGAATTGCCGTAATCACAATTATCTTAGGGGCTATATTAGTTGGAAACGCCGCCTATGAAGCAGGAAATATTGGAGGTGCGACCTTAGGTATGGAAGCATTGTTTGGAAATACATATAAACAGTATTATCCGCTTATTGTGGGATTCTTTGCTTTTATACTACTTTGGATTGGTAATTATAAAATACTGGAACGAGCGTTTGTGGGATTGATTGCCTTAATGAGTATCTCCTTTATTGTAACGGCAGTTTTGACAAAGCCTAACCTAATAGAAGTTGCAAAAGGTCTTTTTGTTCCTTTACTGCCAAAGGATAGTTTGCTTACGGTTATCGCCTTGGTTGGAACAACTGTGGTTCCATATAATTTATTTCTACATGCTTCTTTGGTCAATGAGAAATGGAAGTCAAGAAGCGACCTTAAAGCAATACGTTGGGATACCATGATTTCAATTGGATTGGGAGGCTTGGTTTCTATGGCCATTGTTATTGCAGCGACTGCAATTCCAACTCAAGATGTAACTGGGGCAATGGATTTGGCAATGGGACTTCAACCCCTATTTGGTAATGCCGCAGTTTATTTTATGGGCATTGGGTTGTTCGCGGCTGGAATTACCTCTTCAATAACTGCGCCCTTAGCTGCAGCTTATGTAGCAAATAGCTGTTTTGGGTGGAATGCGGATATGAAGGATAGACGCTATAGAGTTGTTTGGGGTACAATACTCCTTTTGGGAGTTTTGTTCATGTCATTTAATATTAAGCCCATTGAAGTTATCAAATTCGCTCAGATTGCCAATGGCATATTACTACCGGTAATCGCAATACTTTTAATATGGATGGTAAATAAGACCAGTGTTATGGGGAAGTTCCGGAATACGCTGATTCAAAACATCTTTGGTTTCCTTATCATTATACTATCCTTAATTTTGGGTGCAAAAAGTATCTTTAAAGTAATTGGGTTGTTTTAAATGGAAAGCTGGTACATTGATATTAATTCTGATGTAGGTGAAGGAGTTGGCAACGAAACAAAGTTGTTCCCATATATTACTTCGTGCAATATTGCATGTGGGGGTCATGCAGGTGATGAAAATTCCATTAGACAGATACTAAAATTATCAAAAGTACATAAGGTCAAAATAGGAGCACACCCAAGCTATCCAGATAAGGAAAATTTTGGTCGAAAGACTATGGATATTTCCCCAGAAAAACTTCAAAAGAGCATTCAGGAACAACTGGATACCTTTGTTAAAATCGTAAAAGAAGAAGATGTCCATTTGCACCACATCAAACCTCATGGGGCACTTTACAATGATATAGCAAAGGACAGACAATTGGCAATCATTTTTTTAAAAGCCATAGAAAAGTATAAAGAGCAGGTATATCTGTATGCTCCCTATGCTTCGAAAATTGCAAAGGAAGCAGATAATCAAAATTTTAAAATAAAGTTTGAAGCCTTTGGAGATAGAAATTATAACCCTGATTTGAGTTTGGTGTCACGAACAAAAGAGAATGCTTCGATACAAGATCCTGAGGAAGTTTTGATGCATATAGTGCAAATAATAAAAACAAATACGGTAAATACGGTTTCAGGTCAAAGCCCAAAAATTCTTGCAGATACCTTATGTATCCATGGAGATACACCTTCGGCTTTGAAAATATTGATGTATCTTTCACAAGAATTGCCAAATCACCAAGTACAACCAAACAAGTGAATAAGTACCCCATTACCATAAAACCTTTTGGTGAAAACGCTGTTTTAATAGAATGGCCCAATAAGGTTGAAGAAGTAATTTTGGATGACATACTAAGATTCCAGGCATTTCTGCAGTTAGAAATTGAAAATGATTGGGAATTTATACCAGCCTATAATTCATTAACCCTTATCAATCTTAAAACTAAAATAGATTTTTCAACAATTGAAAAACAACTGTTGAAAATGCACAAAGATTCAGACAGTACTTCAAAGCGGCAAAACTACCTATGGAAGTTACCTGTTTGCTATGATTTGGAATTCGGCATAGACTTGGAAGAATTGTCGAAAGAGTTAAAGATGTCAATCGAGGAGCTTATAAAGATGCATTCTTCTCATGAATATATAGTCTATGGAATAGGTTTTTTACCAGGTTTCATGTATTTGGGAGGGTTGCCAAAAAGTTTGGAAACCCAGCGTAAAAGTGAACCTAGGCTAAAGGTTGAAAAAGGTGCAGTTGGATTGGCAGGAAAACAAACAGGCATTTATCCGCAAGAGTCTCCTGGTGGTTGGAACATAATTGGAAATTGTCCAATACCAGTATTCAATTTAAAATCAGAAGAACCCTGTTTTGTAAGTGTTGGAGATAAGATTAAGTTTGAAGCAATACCCCGCGCAGAATACGAGCTGCATAAGATTGAAGGGGAAGTAGGAATATATACGCCAGAAAAAATCGTTTTGAATGCTTAAAATATTAAAATCTGGTTTTTTTACTACCATTCAAGATGCTGGCCGATTCGGTTTCAGAAATAAAGGAGTTCCCATTTCCGGGGTGATGGATTCTATTTCCGTAGAAAGAATTAATACATTGCTTGAAAATGAATCTTCCGCAGCGGTACTCGAAATTACGATGACCGGGCCAACTTTGTTATTTGAGGAAAATACATATGTATGTTTGGCAGGAGCATTGATTTCACCAACATTGAACAACGAGCCTGTTGAAAATTATAAAGTATACAAAGTTTCTTCGGGGGATATCCTTTCCTATGGTAGACTTGAAAAAGGTTTTAGAAGTTATTTAGCGGTAAAAGGCGGACTGAAAACCGAAAAAATATTGGGGAGTTACTCGCAATATGTTCCATTAACCTCAAAAAAATGCATTTCGGAGAATGAAGAAATCCAGTATGAAGTTTGTAATTTATTTGAACCCAAGATATCAGAAGTAAAGATGGATACCTATTTAGATTTTGACTTTTTGGAGGTCCAAAGAGGACCAGAGTTCAATATTTTAACGGACAATCATTTGGAGGCACTTTTTTCCAAAGATTTTACAATCTCGAAAAAAAATAACCGAATGGCGTATCAATTGGATGAGAAAATTGAGGGCCATTCATATTCTATGTTGACCTCTGCCACTTTACCAGGAACTGTTCAACTTACACCAGCGGGCAAGTTGATTGTTTTAATGAAAGACGGTCAGACCACAGGTGGATACCCGAGAATCTTACAACTTTCCGAAACCTCAATTTGCGTTTTGGCACAGAAAAAATTTGGAGACTTCATCAATTTTAAACTTACTTAGAGACTTCAGATTTTAGGTACACTATTAATGAAATTTTCTAATTGGGTCAGAAGACACCTATCCAGCGCATACCTTTTATTCAATTCCAAAATTGATTTGTGACCCATAAGATAAGGTAATATTTCACTTCTCCACATGCCTAAAAAATGATTGAATATGATATTTTGTTTGACGTTAAATTGCTGACATACAGCAATATGGGTCAATATTATTTTAAATGAATTTAAACACAATAAATGTGTTAAAATTATTGGCCTTTTTAAACATTTATCTTTGAATATTGAAGTAAATCTAAAGAAATCCAAGATTTGAAATAATTCTATTAATGGAGCTGAACAAGTTTAGTAAAAATGTCACTCAAGACCCAACACAACCCGCGGCACAAGCAATGCTTTATGCCATTGGACTAAATGAGGAGGATCTTAAAAAACCGCTGATTGGAATTGGCAGTACGGGCTACGAGGGGAACCCCTGTAATATGCATTTGAATGATTTGGCTCAAGAAGTCAAATCAGGTACAAACAAGGGTGGATTGGTAGGTTTAGTGTTCAATACCATAGGCGTTAGTGATGGCATTTCAATGGGCACGTATGGAATGCGTTATTCACTTCCATCAAGAGATATTATTGCAGATTCCATGGAAACCGTTGTTCAGGCAATGAATTATGATGGATTGGTCACTGTTGTGGGATGTGATAAAAATATGCCCGGTGCACTTATGGCAATGATTCGTTTAAATAGACCCTCTGTCATGGTGTATGGAGGAACTATTGCTTCTGGCTGTTTCAAGGATAAAAAATTGGATATTGTTTCCGCTTTTGAAGCATGGGGTGAGAAAGTGGCTGGAACCATGGATGAGGATGATTACAAAGGTGTTATTCAAAATGCGTGTCCGGGTGCAGGAGCTTGTGGAGGTATGTACACGGCAAACACAATGGCATCAGCCATTGAAGCCTTGGGCATGGCAATGCCATACAATTCATCCAATCCTGCAATTGGAAAGGAAAAGCAAAAAGATGCTATAAACTCTGGTTTTGCATTAAGGCACTTGATTGAAAATGATATTAAACCAAGTGATATTATTACAAGAAAATCGTTTGAAAATGCAATTCGTTTGCTGACCCTTCTTGGTGGTTCTACGAATGCCGTTCTACACTTTTTGGCTATCGCCAAAGCTGCTGAAGTTGATTTTACAATTGATGATTTTCAGAAAATTAGCGATACCACACCATTTTTGGCCGATTTAAAGCCAAGTGGAAAATATTTGATGGAAGACCTTCATCGTGTGGGAGGAACCCCAGCGGTAATGAAGTTTATGTTGGAAAACGGAATGCTCCATGGCGATTGTCTTACGGTCACAGGAAAAACAATTGCTGAAAATCTAGCAGATCTCCCTGAACTTTCATCGGGTCAGGATGTGATAAAACCTATTGATGCCCCTATTAAAGAGACGGGCCACTTGCGTATTCTCTACGGGAATTTGGCAGAAGATGGAGCGGTTGCAAAGATTACAGGTAAAGAAGGATTGCATTTCTCAGGTCCTGCAAAAGTATATGACGATGAATTTTTGGCTAATGCCGGAATTGGAAGGGGAGAAGTAAGCAAAGGAGATGTTGTGGTTATTCGGTATGAAGGGCCAAAAGGAGGGCCGGGCATGCCGGAAATGCTTAAACCGACAGCTGCGATTATGGGAGCTGGCCTTGGAAAAGATGTCGCCTTGATTACCGACGGAAGATTTTCCGGAGGAACTCATGGGTTTGTTGTGGGACACGTTTGTCCGGAAGCGCAAGAAGGAGGGTTGATCGGTTTGTTGAAAGATGGTGACGTTATTACCATTGATGCAGAGAAGAACCAGATTTCAGTTGATCTAACCGATTCTGAAATAGCTGAAAGAAGAACAAACTGGAAACAACCCCCGTTAAAAGTTAAAAAAGGAAGTTTGTACAAATACGCCAAAACGGTTTCATCCGCCTCTCAGGGTTGTGTTACTGATTTGATTTAAAACAGTTGTTTTATGGAAACACTGAAAGAACAAAAAAAGGATGCCAAAAATTCAACCACACTCAAAATAAGTGGTGCAGAAGCAGTTATACATTGTTTATTGGCAGAGGGTGTGGACTTGATCTACGGATATCCCGGAGGGGCAATCATGCCAATATATGATGAGCTTTATAAATTCCAAGATAAATTAACCCACGTATTAACTAGACATGAACAAGGTGCAACACATGCTGCTCAGGGATATGCAAGGGTAAGCGGAAAAGTGGGTGTGGCCATGGCAACCTCAGGACCGGGTGCGACGAACTTGGTAACGGGATTGGCCGATGCCCAAATAGATTCAACTCCAATGGTTTGTATTACGGGTCAGGTACCAAGGCATTTATTGGGGTCGGATGCCTTTCAAGAAACTGATATTGTAGGAATATCCACTCCAGTAACCAAATGGAACTATCAAATTACCCATGCTGATGAGATTCCCGAAATTATGGCAAAAGCTTTTTATATAGCCAGATCAGGAAGACCAGGGCCGGTTTTGATAGATATTACCAAAAATGCCCAATTTGATGAGTTGGACTTTACATATGAAAAATGTTCAGGTGTTCGTAGT